>JBQDDG010000093.1:1512-2688 GCA_052093225.1 Actinomycetaceae bacterium | reverse complement strand
AAGGTGCCGCTGCGCACGCGCCGCGACCTCTCGCGCGCCTACACGCCGGGCGTCGCCCGCGTGTGCAAGGCGATCGCCGCGAACAAGGACGACGCCCGCCGGCTGACGATCAAGCGCAACACCGTCGCGGTCGTCACCGACGGCACCGCGGTGCTCGGCCTCGGGGACATCGGGCCGGAGGCCTCGCTGCCGGTGATGGAGGGCAAGGCCGCCCTGTTCAAGGAGTTCGCGGGTGTCGATGCCTGGCCGGTCGCGCTCGACACGAAGGACACCGAGGAGATCATCTCGATCGTCAAGGCGATCGCCCCCGCCTACGGCGGCATCAACCTCGAGGACATCTCCGCCCCGCGCTGCTTCGAGATCGAGGCGCGACTGCGCGAGGAGCTCGACATCCCGGTGTTCCACGACGACCAGCACGGCACCGCCGTCGTCGTCCTCGCCGCGCTCATCAACGCGCTGCGGATCGTGGACAAGAAGTTCGAGGACGTGAAGATCGCGATCTCCGGCGTGGGGGCCGCGGGGCACGCGATCATCCAGCTGCTCGCGGCGCAGGGCGCGACGAACATCGTCGCCTTCGGCCGCGAGGGCGCGCTGCACGCCGGCCACGAGGAGGCCGGCGCGCAGCGGCAGTGGATCGCCCAGAACACGAACCCCGAGGGCTTCTCCGGGTCGCTCAAGGAGGGGCTCGCGGGCGCCGACGTCTTCATCGGCGTCTCGTCGGCGGGCATCCTCGACGGCGACGACATCGCGACGATGAACGACGGTGCGATCGTCTTCGCGCTCGCGAACCCGGACCCGGAGGTGGACCCGGAGGCGGCCGCCCGGACCGCGGCCGTCGTGGCCACGGGACGCAGCGACTACCCGAACCAGATCAACAACGTCCTCGCCTTCCCCGGCCTGTTCCGCGGTCTCCTCGACGCGGGCGCGAGCCACATCGACTCCGAGATGCTCCGCGTCGCCGCCGTGGCGATCGCCGACGTCGTGGGGGAGAAGGAGCTCAACGCCTCGTTCATCATCCCGGGCGTGTTCGACCCGCGGGTGGCCGAGGCCGTGTCCTCGCAGGTGCAGGCCTACGCGACGGCGCAGCTCGAGGCGCGTGCCGCCGGCAAGGAGGCACCGAGCGTGGAGGCGGCGACCGCCGGCGCCCGCGAGCCGTGGGCCGAGGTCATCTGATCG
>JBQDDG010000093.1:0-1412 GCA_052093225.1 Actinomycetaceae bacterium | reverse complement strand
GCCGATGCCGATACGCGACAGGCCGAGGAAGACGCGGGCGGACGAGCTCTTGACGATGTCCTGCTGGTAGATCGTGGCGGTCCGCGTGCCCGCAGTGGTCGTGGCCATGGGAACTCTCCTTGTGCTGGGCGGCGGTGGGGCCGCTGGTGGTCGGTACAGGAGGATCGTCCCCCGGGCGGAAGCGCCCGTGCTGGGCAGTAAGTCCTAATTTTCTCTGGGTTCTAGGTCCTGTACCCGTGACGTGCCCGAAGGGAGCGTGCCCGTCACTGTGGGACCCGGCCCGGCCTGTCGCGGCACGGCCTGGAACGGATTGGCGCGCCCTGCCCTGCCCCGCCCGGCCGTGGCCCCACCCGACTCGACGCGGCCGGGCCCGATCTGGACCGGCATGGCACGGCGGGGGCGTCAGTCCATGGTCGGCCCCGGTAGGACCCGGGGATGACGAACGGTGACGGAGTACGTAGGACGTGGGGAGGCGTCGACCCCGAGCTCGCGCTGCTCGACGACGACGGGCGACCGGATCCGCCGACCGGGCTCGGGGAGGCGGAGACGATCCTCGGGTTCCTCGACTACCTGCGCGGGGCGATCGACTGGAAGACGCGCGACCTCGGTCCCGAACAGCTGGAGGCCACGTTGCCGCCCTCGTCGATGACTCTCGGCGGTCTGTTCACGCACCTCGCCTTCGTCGAGGACTTCTGGTGCACGTACGGACTGAGGGGCGAGCCCGTCCCGACGGGAGCGACGCCGGAGCAGTGGGCCGCGGACCCGGACCTGGACTGGCACGCTGCGCGGGGACGGGACCGAACCGCACTCAGGGCGGAGTGGCTCGGGGCGGTCGATCGTTCACGCCGTTCGGTCGCCGAGGTGATCGCAGGGGCCGACGGCGAAGATCCGCTCGGCACCCCGGTGCACCACAACGTCCACGGCGACGACCCTGCTCCGACGCTGCGCTGGGTGCTCGTGCACATGGTGGAGGAGTACGCACGGCACGCGGGGCACGCCGACCTCCTGCGCGAGGCCGTCGACGGGGACACGGGGGAGTAGCCGCCGGCGGGCGGTGCCGCACGGACCTGAAGCCGTCGCTGGAGCCGTGCGACGAGCAATAATCGTTGCGGTTCCGGGGCAAATCAGTCGTGTGACCGAGCGCACTGCCGATCGACTTGCCCATGGAGTTCGCCGCGGCTTAATCTCTACGAGGCCCGCACGGGAGAGACGGACACCAGCTGGTGGCCGGTCCCGAAGGCCAAGCCGACACAGACAGGCCGAACGGCCCGTGTGCGTTAGCGCCATCAGAATATTGGCAGGTGAACAGCTCCTGAAGAGCGAGTTGACAGGCCAAAAACAGATGGTTAAGATTGAGAAGTTGCCCTGATGTTGCGGTTCAGGCCTTTGGGTCTGGGCGGGTGTTGTGGGTG
>JBQDDG010000092.1:0-2825 GCA_052093225.1 Actinomycetaceae bacterium | reverse complement strand
CGCCGGGCCGACGAGACTGTGCAGCTCGCCGCCGACCCTGAACCCCGTGCGCGGGGCGTGACACACTGAGCGCGTGAGCACGCCCATGAACACCTCCCTGCCCTGGCCCCGCGACGCCGACGTGCTGCCGCTGGCCTCCGTGCGCCCTGTCCTGGACCGTCTGGCCTCGCTGGTCAACACCCATGAGCAGGACGCCGCCGCGATCCCCGGCCTCGCCGTCACCGAGGAGGAGGTTGCGGCTGATCCGCCGCCCGCCCTCGAGCAGATCGCCGATGAGCTCGGCGGCGTGAAGGTGTGCGGACTGACGATGCTCACCCTCCAGATCGAGGACCGCACCGACGTGGGCCCCTACACCCTGCTCGGAGAGGCGACCTCCTTCTACCCCCTGTACGAGACCCCGGACGCCGCCGTGGTGCTCGCCCTGGACCCCGACGGCACACCCGGCGTGGTCTACGGCATCGGCGAGGACCTCGCCCTCCAGCTGGCCGCCCCAGATCTCGGCGCCTACCTCGAACGCTTCACCGCGGCGCTGGACGCGACCCTGACAGCCCTCGCCGAGCGCGGACCGGCGGACGCGGACTCCAAGGACGCCCGCACCGACGCCGCCGAGCAGCTGATGGACCAGCACCTCTTCGCGGAGCTGCTCGGCATGACCGAGATCGACGCCGCGACCGAGGTGCCGCTGCAGGACCCCGCCTCCTCCGGCCTGTCGGACCTCCCCGCAGGCACTCTCGCCGTCGCGGACCTGCGCGAAGCAACCGTCGGCGCTCGCGTGGACCTGATGGAGGTCGACGTGCCCGGCGACCCGCTCGAGACGCACGTCGCCTGGAGTGCGCGCGGCCGTGTGATCGCACTGCTGGGAGGCTGATCCCGGCTCCCCATGGCCTGTCGGTGGCGCGCGGATGAACACTCGCCGCCACCTCACGGGATGGGGAGAACTCCCCATGGTCGGCGGTGATGAGCGCTCCTTACGGTGAGCTCGTCGTGGCCACGAGCAGGGGAGATCACGTGACCGGGTTCCAGGGAGCCGATACCGAGGCGCTCCGTCAGACGGGTGCCGCGGTCGCCGGGGGCGCCGAACGGATCGACGATCTAGCCCTCCGCCTCGGCGCGCTGATCGACGCCGTCACCTGGACCGGACCGGATGCCGACTCTTTCCGCGCTGACTGGGGCGGGCGGGTGCGTCCCGGCCTGCTCGAGCGCGGTGCACGGCTCCGGGCCGACGGCCGCGCGCTCGACGGGCACGCCGACGAGCAGGACCAGGCCTCGGAGGACGGGGGCGGGGCGGCCACCGGGAGCGCAGGCCCGTCGGGCCCGTCGGGCCCGCCGCCCGGACCGCGAGCCCTGCCCGGCGGCGCCGCAGCCTCCGACACCGTGGGCACGATGGCGACCGCCGAGGCCGCGGACATCCGGCTGATGGTCGCCTCCACCCCGCTCGCGAGCGGCGCGGAGGCCTCCGAGGCGGTGGGCGAGGGCGAGCTCGCCTTCCCTGACTCCGGTATGGAGCTCAGCCCGCCGCAGACCTTGGACACGGTGAACGTCGACGGCGACCATGACCTCGCCCCGGGCGGGGACGACGAGCCCTTCGGCCTCGACCCCGACGGCGCTCCGCTCGAGCTCGCCCCGGACACCGCCTACGAGGTGGGCGACCACGGCACCTACTACACGGACAGCGAGGGTCGGATCGCCTACGTCGAGGCCACCGGCGGCGGGGACGAGATGAACCCCAACCTCCGCGAGGTGTTCCCCGACGCGACCTATCACGTCAACGATTCGACCTACTACCGCACCGACGAGCTGGGCCGGACCGAGCACATGTACGTCCCGGACGTCATCGTCGACCGCGACATGTCCCGCAGCCAGTCGATCCAGTCCAAGATCGCCGAGCGCTGGGATATGGCCGGGGACGGCACCTCCGAACCTGTCGAGTTCAACGCCGGGCATGTGCTGGCGCGCCAGCTCGGCGGCATCCGCGAGGAGATCAACTACACCCGCCAGTGGGATGAGGTGAACCAGGCCCGCAGCGGCCAGGACACCATCTACACCTACGAATCGATGATGGCCGACGGCATCACCGACGAAGGCAGCTCCTACTCCTACGAGACCCTCGTGACCTGGGGCGAGGAGCAGCCCAAGGGCGTCGGCCCCGAACAAGGCAGCGCCCCATGGGAGTACGTGCCCGAGGGATACGACGTGCGCATCCACGAGAACGGCGAGCAGATCGTGGACGAGCACCTGCCCAATTACCCTGAAGGCGCCCGCTTCCCCGGCTGAGCCGCCGGCGCCGCTGACCGACCTGCTGACCGACCCGCTGATCGATCCCGTGTGGAGGGACCCCCGTTGACCCAGACCCCGCCCCCGCCCAGCGCCCCGATGCAGCGCCAGGGCGCCCTCATCCAGGACCTCGCCGGGGTGCTGCTGAGCTCGCTCGACCTCACCGAGAGCTGGGCCGCCGTGGGCGCCGCCTTCATCCCGCACGGCGAGGAGTGGGCAGGCCGCCTGGTCATCACCGACCGCGACGGCACCACCAGCGGCGGCGACGCCACCTTCGCGACCGACTCGCAGATCGCCCTGCTGCTGGACGCCCTCCAGCAGGCCGCGGCCGAGCAGCAGCAGGCCTTCGTCTCCTTCCGGATGGAGGCCGGCCGCAGCGAGGAGGAGCCGGAACGGGTCCGGCTCGAGACCGACATGAACTACGACCGCGACCCCGGCAGCTTCGACGGGCTCGGGCGGATCGATGCGGCCTACGCCCACCTGCTCGCCTCACGGGTGGGCGAGGACCGCCTGCCGGCCTGGGTGAGGGAGCTGCTCGGTGGTTCCTGAGC
>JBQDDG010000091.1:0-2955 GCA_052093225.1 Actinomycetaceae bacterium | reverse complement strand
CCCCGCCGTACAGCGAGTTGGTCAGGAAGTAGGCGTTGCCACGACGCACCGCGAGCGTGTCGCTGCTGTCACCGTCCCAGTCACCCACCAGCACCTCGTCGCCCACGCGACCGTAGGAGAACTCGTGCTCGGCGTTCGCGTCCCAGCCATCGTTCAGGTAGAACCCGCGACCGGCGGTCGGCGGCGTCGGCTCACCCGGCTCAGTCTCGCCGGGCTCCTCGGTCTCGCCCGGGACCGTCACCTGGCCGGCCACGGCCTCCGAACGACGCTCGCCGAACCCGTGGGTGAGGCTGAACTCGTGGGTGCCGGACGCCGTCGGGTCCGCGAGGGCGCCCTCGAGGGTCCACGACCCGTCCTCGGCCACCACGGCCTCCCCGGTGAGCGCCCCGGTCGCGACGACCGTCGCGCCCGCCTGCCCCGTACCGGTGAGCGCCGGAACGGTGCCGTCGTCGCCCGACTCGAGCTCCGCCGTCGGGGCCGTGAAGGCCGTGACGTCGGGGCGGTCGATGAGCCACTCCCCCGGCTGGGTGGCGCGGTCGATGACGCGCACCTCGCCGACGCCGCCGTGCCAGCCCGAACCGATGACGTCGTCGTTGGTGCCGGCGCCGATCATCCACGGGTAGCCCTGCTCGAAGGACATCCCGTTGCCGTCGCTGATGTTGCGCAGGATCGGCATGCCGTCGACGTACATCGTCACCGAGCCGTCCTCGGGGTCGTTGACCATGGCGAGGTGGTACCAGTCGTCGGACGTGATCTCGCCCGACCAGGCCGTGCGGTCACCCGTCGTCGGGTCCTCGGGGACGACGGTCCACTGGAACTCGCGCAGGTTGGAGAACCCGATCGACGCCGGGGCCTGCTCGTAGTCCCAGATCTGCGCCATGCCGGGGATGCGCGAGCGGTTGCCGGAGCGGGCGAGAGCGCGCGTCCAGGCGTTCTCCTCGGCGGTCCAGCCCTCGGCGATGTTGATGAACGCCTCGATGGTGTAGCCGTCGTCGAACTCGACGTCGGTCACCGGCACGCCGCTCTCGGTGGCGAAGTAGCTGAACCGGTTGTCCGAGTTCGACGAGTTCGCGAAGCAGATGCCGCTCGCCGAGGAGGAGAACGCGTGCCCCTCGCACAGGGTGACGTCCTCCTCCTGCGCGGTGGGCGAGGTACTGATCGGGCCGCGGGTCATCGCCTGCTCCTCGAGCACAGCGTCCGGCAGGACGGCGCCCTCGGGCAGCACGTCACCGATCTCCGCGTCCACGAGGTTGGGGCGCCAGTGCGCGACCGTGCCCTCGGTGCGCACGAAGTCCTCCGTCGAGCCCGGCACGTCGCGGTCGACCGGCGGCACGCCGTCGAACCCGTCGAGGATGAGCGCGCGGGCGCGCTCCGTCAGCGAGGTGTCCGCGCCGTCGCCCGGCTCCCAGTCCGGGTTGAAGCCGGCGAAGCGCTCCTCGAAGTCGATCGCGACGCTGTACTCCTCGTTCTCCGCCTCCAGCATCGGCCGGTCGTGCATGGTGAGCGCGTCCTCGGGCTTGCCCACCACCCACGGCGACGGCGCCGAGACGTGGATCGCGTCGTTGTCCAGGTCGAACTCGAGCAGGCCGAGGTAGCCGTTGCCGCCCTCGTAGTGCATCTGCCAGTCCTGGAGGACCTGGATAACCTCCTGGCCGTTGTCGTTCTCCACCACGCGGTGCGTCGAGCCGTGGTTGTGGCCCGACAGCGTGAGGAAGATCTGGTCGTTGTCGTGGATGAGGCCGTCCCAGAGGCGCTGACCGTTGCCGCCGGTGACCGCCGTGACGCCGTCCGAGTCCACGCCGAGGATCTCGTGCGAGACGAGGATCGTCGGGAGCGTCGGGTGGTCGGCCATGACCTGGTCCGCCCACTCAAGGGTCTCGTCCGAGGTGCGCCAGGCGAGGGAGAGCACGAGGTACTCCTGGCCCTCCGCCTCGAAGACGTGGTACTCGCTGAAGCCCGTGGCGTCGCGGCCCGAGTTCGGCGACTGCGCCGCGGAGCGCTCCGGGGTGAACCACTGCAGGTAGGGCTCGTCGGGGCCGAGCTCGGTGTCGTTCGCGCCCGAGTTCGTCAGGTCGTGGTTGCCGGGCAGGATTGAGTACGGCAGGCCCGCGTCCTCGAGGACCCGGTGGGCGGCGTCGGCGGCGGCCCACTCGTTCTCGACGCCCGCGCGGTCCACCACGTCGCCCACGTGCGTGACGAACGGGATGTTGAGCTCGTCATGGACGTCGGCGAGCCACTCGGTCTGCGCCAGGTAGGGGTTGCTGCCGTAGCGCGGCTCGAACTGGTCGGCCGCGTAGCGCGAGTAGAACTGCGTGTCCGGCAGGTTGGCGAGGGTCCAGCGGGAGCCCTCGACGGCGTCGGTCCCGTCCGTGGGGTCCGCCGGGTTCGGGGTGGTGGCGGGCGTGGTGGCCGGTCCGACGGCGGGGCCGGCACCGGGGCCGGTCCCGGGGCCGCCGGGCTGGGACGACGCCGGGGCGGCGAGGGTCCCGGCCAGCAGCGCGGCCAGGGCGCCCGCGGCGAGGGCGCCGGTTGTTCTGCGAGCTCGTGCGCGCACGACTCTCCAATCACACAGGGGGAAGGTGCGCTGAGCGGCGCACCGGTGTGAACGGAAGCAGCCCCCGCTGAACGGCAGGAGTCGCGCGCAAGACGCCGCGGTGTCTTGCGGCGAGAACGCTGTGACCAGCCCTGTTATGCACACACGTGCACCCACCCCCTCCACGAGTGAGGGGCATTTTCGCGAGTGAGGGGTGTTTTCGCCCGCCTGCTCGCCGGCCGCGTGAGGCGCGCGAGGAGTGGTCGAGAGGGCGGTCGGGCTCGCGGCGTGACTCCCCGGCACATGGGGCCGGACGGGGGGCCGGGCATGAGACCGGGCATGGGGCCGGACGGGGGCCGGACATGCGAGAGGGGCGAACGGTCCGTAGACCGTTCGCCCCTCGTGTCGTGCGGAACTACTCC
>JBQDDG010000090.1:0-3085 GCA_052093225.1 Actinomycetaceae bacterium | reverse complement strand
TGACGCTGCGGACTCCGGTCCGTCGGAGCAGGACGGGACCGAGGTCGCGTGGGCCCGGGTCGTCGACGCCCAGGGTCGCAGTGCGCCGGTGCCCGTCACGGACGGCACCGCGGAGATCCCCGCCGGGCCGTCCGGGCGGCTGCTCGTCCTCGCGGAGCGCGAGGGCGTCACGAGCGCCGCGATCGACGGCGATCGACTGGCCGTCGGCGACCCCGTGCAGGGGTGGGCGCAGTCGTTCCCGCTGCCCGAGGACGCGGTCACGGTCACCTTCAGTGCGACCCCCGCCTGGTACCGCGCGGCTGTCGTCGTCGGCTGGGTGCTCCTGCTGGTCACCGCCGTCGTCTCCGTCCCGATCGGTCGAGGGAGTCGCCGATGAATGCCTTCTCGAGATCCGCCGCTACCTTCGTGGGGATCGCGGTGCCCGGCGTCCTCATCGCCGTCACCGCGTTCGTGGCGCCCCTGCCCAGCGGTTCGGGCGCGCGCGGCCCCGAACAGGTCCGCCTGCCGGCCTCGGCCACGACCGCCGTGTGCCCGGGACCCCTGTCTCTGGCCGACGACGCCGCGGGCACCGACGAGGAGTTCGAGGCCGCCGCGGCCCCCACCACCGTCGCGCGCGCCGTGAGCGCCTCCATGACGGCACCGGACGGATCGCAGGGCGCCGCGGGCATCTCCGCGGGAGTGCTGGGCGGCGACGACCTCTTCACGACGGATCCCGGCGACCCGTTCGTCACCGGGGCGGACGGCATGGGCGCCCCCGTCCTCTACACCGGCGAACCGGCGGGCGAGAGCCCCGCCCTCGTATCCGCCGTGCAGACGGCGGACGCGGACTCCGGCGACTACGCGGGCCTCGCCGCACTCAGCTGCTCCGAGCCCGTCACCCGCGCGATGTTCTCCAGCGCCTCGACGATGGCGGGGGAGGACTCCCGCCTCCTCCTCGGCAATCCGACGGATGCGCCGGTGACGGTCCGCGTCTCCCTCACCGGCGAATCAGGGCCTGTGCCCGTCGCCGGCGCGGACTCGCTCACCATCCAGCCGCACTCGATGCGGACGGTCGTCCTGGGTGCGCTCGCGGAGGGCGTCCCCGTCGTCGGGGCGGAGGTGACCGCCGAGGACGGCCGCGTCACCGCCGCGCTCCAGCACATCCGCCGCGACGGCCTGGATCCTCGGGGGATCGAGTACGCCGCGCCCGAGGCCCCGGCCTCCACCCGCTCGGTCGTCCCCCTGGGCACCGGGGGCGCCGTCCGCCTGCGCGTGTCCAACCCCGGCGACACCGCAGTCACCGCCCGACTGGGCGCCCACTCGGCAGACGGCCCGGAGGCTCTGCCGACTGGATCCGTCGCGATCCCCGCGCACGGGACTGCGGAGGTGGACCTCGGCGAGGTGGCACCGGGCGACCTCATGATCGAGGCCGACGCGGATGTCTCCGTCACCGCCTCCGTGACGATCGACACGGAGGAGGGCGCGGACGTCGCGCACTACCCCGGCGTCGAGGCGCTGGGCGACACCCAGCTCGTGGCTCTGCCGACGGACGAGAGGGGCGGTCCGCTGGGCGGCGACCTCGTGCTCGCCGCCGGTGAGGGCAGCGTGGACGTCGTCCCGGTCGGAGCGGACGGCCAGCGCGGAGACGCCCGCACGCTGGACCTCGATCCCGAGCGGGCCCTGGTCCTGGGGCTCGCCGACTTCGGCGATGCCCGGGCCCTCGAGCTGCGCAGCACGGGCGACGACGCGTTCGCAACGGTCGCGGCGCGGAGCGATTCCGGTGCGAGCGCCGTGGGCATCCCCGCGCCTCCGCAGGGAGTCGGCTACCAGGACGTCCGCCTCGAGAGGTGAGCCTCAGCGGGGGCGCAGCTCGTCCGGGTCGCGTCCGCACAGCAGCGCCGCCTGATCCGCGAGGACGTCTGCGATGAGGTCGGCCAGGTCCAGCTCGTCCGTGCAGCGCTGCGCGATCGGCAGGCGGTGGAGCACGATGACGGCGGGCTCGTCCCGTGTGGCCGGCAGGACGCGCCCCAGCTCCACACCCGCATCCGCCGGGGGGACATCATCGATCGTGAGGACCACGGAGTCCAGTTCGCCGGCGACCCGCAGCCGGATGTCGGACAGGAGGATCGCCGCCAGGCGTGCGAACTCCTCCGCGCGGCTGCGCACGGCGGGGACGGGCGCGTGGAAGAGCAGCGGGCTGCGACCGTGACGGTCGTGGCGGCGCGACGGGGACATGTCTGGGAGTCTAGGCGGTCGTCGGCCGCAGGGCGCTCGAGCGGAGCGCTCCTCATTGGGTAGACTGCCTGACGTGTCAGGAGTACGTCTGTGTGCAAAGGCCGGGTGCGGCGTCACTGCCCGATTCACGATGACCTACGTCCATGCGGACGCCACCGTGGTCGTCGGCCCCCTCGCCACCCGTGCTGAACCCGGTGCCCTCGACCTCTGCCGGCACCATGCCTCCCGCATGACCGCGCCGCGCGGATGGGAGCTGCTCCGCCTGGACATCGGCGAAGAGCAGCCGGAGCGCTCACGCGATGACCTGCTCGCGATCGCAGATGCGGTCCGCGAGGCCGCCCGCCCCCGCCGCGAACCGCAGCCGCCCGCGGACCTGCCGTCGGGCCCGGGCCGCGGACACCTGCGGGTCATCACCGGAAGCGGGGAATGATCGACGCGCACGGCGCCCCCGGCGCGACGAGCGGCGACGGCACGACGAGCGGCGACGGCACGGTCCGTGAGGCGAGGCGCGCCCGGTTCGACCGGGTGCTGGGAGCGTACGACCTGCGCGGCCGGATCGGCCACGACCTCGACGACGACCTGCTCTTCGCGCTGGGATTCGGCACGGCGCGCGCGTTCGGCGCGCAGGGCGCGACGGAGATCGTGATCGGCTGCGACATGCGCCCCGATTCCCCGCGGTTCGCGGAGTCGGCCGCTGCCGGCGTGCGCGCCGGCGGTCTGCGCGCGCGCTTCGTGGGACTGTGCTCGACCGACCAGCTGTACTTCGCCTCCGGGCTGTGGGACCTCCCCGGCCTCATGGTGACCGCGAGCCACAATCCCGCCGACTACAACGGGGTGAAGGTGTGCGGCGCCGGTGCGACGGGAGTGTCGC
>JBQDDG010000089.1:0-3183 GCA_052093225.1 Actinomycetaceae bacterium | reverse complement strand
GGGCCGCGGGCCGCCGCACCGCCCGCCTCCGGGCCGGCGCAGCGCCCGGCGCAGGGACCGTGGTCGGACGTCATGGGGCGCGTCGGCTCCCGCGCCGGCCAGACCCTGCTCGTCGCCGCGGTGGCCGTCGGGGCGATCTGGCTGCTGCTCCAGGTGAGCGTCGTGGTGATCGCCATGCTCGTCGCGCTCATCCTGGCCGCGGCCGTCGCGCCCATGGTGCGCTGGCTGACGGGCAAGGGCTGGTCCAACCTGCTCGCCACCGCCACGGCGTTCGTCGGCATCCTCCTGGTCCTCGGTGGTGTCATCACCGGCGTCGTGTTCGCCATCCGCAGCGAGTGGGACTCCCTCGCCACCTCCGCGGCCGACGGTTGGAGCCAGTTCAGCGACTGGCTCGACACCGGACCTCTGCCCGTCGACTCGAGCATGCTCGACGACCTCGCCGGGCAGCTGAGCGACGCCGTGATGAGCGGCGGGGTCGCGAGCGGGCTGGCCAGCGGCACCCTGTCCGGGATCTCGGCCGCGGGCCAGTTCCTCACCGGCCTCGTGCTCATGGTCGTCGTGCTCTTCTTCCTCCTCAAGGACGGCCCGAGCATCACCAGCTTCGCGCTGCGCTGGTTCCGGGGCGAGACTCGTGCCAAGCTCGCGGAGTCCGTCGACCGCTCCGCGGAGGTCCTCGGCGGCTACGTCCGCGGGACCGCCACGGTGGCGGCCGTGGACGCCCTCCTCATCGGGATCGGCCTGCTCGTCGTCGGGGTGCCGCTCGCGCTCCCGCTCGCCGTGCTCATCTTCATCGGTGGCTTCATCCCGATCGTCGGCGCCACCGCGACCGGCATCCTCGCCGCCCTCGTCGCCCTGGTGGCGAACGGCTTGGTGCCGGCGCTCATCGTGGTCGCGATCGTCGTGGTGGTCCAGCAGATCGAGGGCAACTTCCTCCAGCCCGTCGTCATGGGGCGCACCCTCAGCCTCCACGCCCTCATCGTCCTGCTCGCGCTGACGATCGGCACCCTCGTGGGCGGGATCTTCGGCGCCGTGCTCGCCGTCCCGTACACGGCGGTGGCATGGACCCTCGTCCAGATCTGGACGGACCGCTACCAGGCCGGCGACGACCCGGTACTCGGCGCGGACCCCCTGAGTGCGGGCAGCCGCGCCTCCGCGAAGGCCACCGAGCGGCAGCGTCAGCGCTACGCCCGGATGCGGCGGACCGACCGCCACGGCGAGGAGCTCGGCGCCACCGAGCAGGACGAGCACGGCGAGGTCGCGGCCGACGGGCGCTCGGACGCCGGGCTCACGGCCGGCGGGCACCCGGACGAGGGCCGCGACCGGTAGTCGAACAGGTCCCCGACGGCGGGGCGGGCCCCATTGGTCGGGTGCGGCCGGATGGGATCCCGCTGGTCGGGTGCGGCTGGGTGGGATCCCGCTGGTCGAGCGGGTCCCGACAGTCGGGCGAGGCCCCGGACCGGTCGGTCCGGGGCCTCGCCCGTGTCTGCTCAGTGGTTTCTTGCGCTCAGGCCTCGATGAGGAGGGCGTCGCCCTGGCCGCCGCCCCCGCACAGTGCGACGGCGGCCCTGCCCCCGCCGGAGGCGGCGAGGCGGTGGATGGCGTGGGCGGCCAGCCGTGCGCCGGAGGCGCCGATGGGGTGGCCCAGGGAGATGGCGCCGCCTTCGGGGTTGAGGCGTTCGTCGGCGGGGGCGATGCCGAGCACGCCGGCGCTGGCCACGGTGACGGCGGCGAAGGCCTCGTTGATCTCGATGTGCGCGAGCTCGTCGACGGACCAGCCCTGGCGGTCCAGTGCCGTGGCGATGGCGTTGCCGGGCTGGTTGTGCAGCGAGGAGTCGGGGCCGGCGACCTGCCCGGACGCGCGCAGGGTCGCCAGCACGGACCAGCCGTTCTCCTCGGCCACGGAGCGGCGGGTGAGCACGAGGGCGGCGGCGCCGTCGCTGATCTGCGAGGCGTTGCCCGCGGTGACTGACCCGTCCGTGCGGAACGCGGGGCGCAGTCCCGCGAGGGACTCCGGTGTGGTGTCGGGGCGCAGCCCGTCGTCGGCGTCGACCACGGTCTCGCCCTTGCGTCCCTTGACGGTGACGGGCGCGATCTCGGCGTCGAACCGGCCCGACTCCTGTGCGGCGGCCGCGCGCTGGTGGGAGGCGGCGGCCACGGCGTCCTGCTGCTCGCGGGTCAGGCCGGGGTGGTCGGCGGTGGTGTAGTTGTCGGTGTCCAGGCCCATGGCGTTCCCGGAGCCCGCGTCGGTGAGCCCGTCGTGGGCGAGGTGGTCGACCGCGGTCCGGTCGCCGTAGGCCCAGCCCTTGCGCGTCCCGCCGAGCAGGTGCGGCGCGTTGGACATCGACTCCTGGCCGCCGGCGGCGACGACGTCGGCCTCGCCCAGGCGGATGAGCCGGGCGGCGTCGATGATCGCGGCCAGGGAGGACAGGCAGACCTTGTTGATCGTGGTGGCGTGCGCGGACGGGCGGACGCCGGCGGCGAGCGCCGACTGCCGCGCGGGGTTCTGGCCCGCACCGGCCTGGAGCACCTGACCCATGAGCACGACGTCGACGCGGTCGCCCGCCACGCCGGAGCGCTCCAGCGCGGCGCCGATCGCCCGGGCGCCGAGGTCCACCGCGCTCAGCGCGGCCAGCTGGCCGTTGAACTTGACGAAGGGGGTGCGGGCCGCCCCCACGACGACCACGTCGTCGGCCGGCCGCGCGCCGGTGGTCGGCTGCGCGCTCATGACCGGGCCCCGGTGAGCGTCTCGTCGACCGCGAGGTCCGCCCCGGTCGCGGCCACGACCTCGTCGGGCGTGACGCCGTCGGCCACCTCGACCAGGACCAGGCCGTCGGCGGTGACGTCGATGACCCCGAGGTCGGTGATCACCCGGTTCACCACGCCGGTCCCGGTCAGCGGGAGGTCGCAGGTGGTGAGGACCTTGGGCTCGCCGGCCTTGTTGGTGTGCTGCATGAGGACCACGACCCGCCTGGCCCCCTGGACCAGGTCCATGCCGCCGCCGGGTCCCTTGACCATCTTGCCCGGGATCATCCAGTTCGCCAGGTCGCCCCCGGCCGAGACCTGCATGCCACCCAGGATCGCGACGTCGATCTTCCCGCCGCGGATCATCGAGAACGACATCGCCGAGTCGAAGAACGACGCCCCTGGCAGGGTGGTCACCGTCTGCTTGCCCGCGTTGATGAG
>JBQDDG010000088.1:0-3577 GCA_052093225.1 Actinomycetaceae bacterium | reverse complement strand
GCGGCGCAGAGGGTCGAGCAGATCGAGCGCAAGACCTCCCGCCGCCCGGGGCGACGACGAACGACCGGTGGACGCAGCACCGCCGGCGTCGGCGTCGACGTCGGACCAGGTGGCAGCATCGACCCGGCGGACCAGCGAGGACAGCAGAGCGATGCGCGCGACCGTGCTCACGTGGTCGGCCTGCGCCGCGTCCGCGCGGGCCGCGGCCTCGCGCAGGACGTCCGGCGCCGCGTGCGGCCTGGTCAGGAGGAGCACCTCGCCGGCTGCGTAGAGGGCGAAGGCGTGGTGCGCATGGGCGCCGCTGCGCTCACCGGAGGCACGTGCCGCCGCGGCGTGCCGCTCGGCATCGACCAGGTCGTCGAGGGTGGCGCAGATCAGCGCGAGCGAGGTGTGTGCGTCCGCGCGGTACGCGTCGGGCAGGTCGTCGACGGCGAGCATCTGCTCGAACCGTTCGCGTGCGCGGCGCCGTCGCCCGCTGTAGAGCGCGGCGAGGGCGAGGCACAGCAGGGCGAGATAGCGGTCGTCGCTCGTGCCGGCGGCCTGGAGCGCGCGGACGCCGAGCGCCTCCGCGGCGACGGTGTCGCCCCGCTCCACGGCGGCGAAGGCCCCTGCACCGAGCACCAGCGACGACGCCGTCGGCCGCGGTGTCGCGCCCGGTCCGGCGTCGTCGGTGCGGGTCTGGGCGACGGCGGGCCAGGACTCGGCGGCGGACCCGGCACCGGTCAGCCGCTCGGCGAGGGCCGACAGCTCGCGCCCGGGGAACCAGTGGGAGCACAGACCGAGTGCCCCGACGATCCGTGCGGCGACGTCGGTCCGCCCGTGGTCCAGCGACCAGCGAAGAGCATCGGCGAGATCGGCCCGGAGATCTCCGAGTCGTGCATAGGCCTCGGCGCACCGCGGTCCGACCGACATCCTGGCGCACGTCTCGGCGCTCCGTGCCGCCCACCGGGCGTGGGCAGCAGCGGCGGTATCGAGCTCCGCCGCGGACGCGCGCGAGAGCGCCGCGGCGCGGACGACCTCCAGCAGTCGGTACCGGGTGGTCGCCCCGTGCATCGGGACGACGAGCGACGCCTCGACGAGGCGCGTCACCCGCCCGGCCACCGTGCCGTCGGTGCCGTGGGTGCCGTGGGTGCCGTCGGGCATTTCCCTGTCCGCACCGACGGTGCCGTCGAGGCTCTCGGCTGCTTCGAGGTCGAACCCGTGCGCGAAGACGGTGAGTCGCACGAGCAGCTGACGGTCCTCGGCGGACACCAGGTCGAGCGAGCGGCCGAGGACCTGGCTCAGCGACGTGCTCTCACCGAGCTTCTCCGCGCCTGAGACGTCCAGCCCCGACCCCTCCAGCCCGGACACGTCCAGACCCGAGGTGATCCGCTCCGACGCGCCGACCAGCCCGAGCGCCGCCACCTGGGGCGCCACCATCTCGAGTGCCAGAGGCAGGCCGTCGAGCCGCCGGCAGATCTCGGCCAAGGGACGTCGCAGCTCAGGCCCTGGCGTGAATCCGGGTCGCAGACGGCGTACCCGGTCCACGAGCAGCCGTTCGGCGGCGGTGGTCGGGTCGGGCGGCAGGGGCGTCCCGTCCGGGCCGGGGCACGCGAGAGGATCGAGCGGCAGCACGTACTCGTCGGCCAGGCCCAGTCGCGTCCTGCTGGTGACCACCAGACGCACATGCGGGCAGGACCGGAGCGCGGCCGCGACGAGCTCCCGCACCTCCACCAGGACGTGCTCGCACCCGTCGAGCACCAGGACGACCGAGGAACGCGCCAGGTGCTCCACGACGGCCGCCAGTGGCGGCTCCGGTCCGGGCCCGAGACCGAGCGTCGCGGTGAGCCTGTCGACCACCCCACCCCGCGGGGCCTCCTCGAGCGTGGCCACCACGCTCGGCCGCGCCGTCCTGGCGCTGATCACGCCGAGCCCCTCGGCGACCAGACGCGTCTTCCCCACCCCTCCCGGTCCGGTGACGGTCACCAGCCGGTGCGCGAGCACCGTACGCAGCAGGAACGCGGACTCGTCCTCCCGGCCGATGAACGACGTGTCCGGGACGAGGCCACCGCGCGACCCCGCCCAGGTCGCGGCGGGCACTCCGGCCGGGTACGCGGGGGCAGGCGCGCCGTCGGGATCCGTCGGGTGCGCGGGGGCCTTCGCGCCGGCGGGATCCGTCGGGTGCGCGGGGGCCTTCGCGCCGGCGGGATCCGTCGGGCGTGCGGCACCGGCCTCTACCCGGCGGGTGAGGATGCGCCTGTGCAGGTCCTCGAGCGCGGGCGACGGGTCGAGGCCCAGCTCCTCGCGGAGGATCGCGCGCAGCTCCTCGAACCGCTCGAGCGCCTCGCTCTGTCGGCCCGCGAGGTACAGCGCCGTCATGAGGCACCCGCGCGCCTGCTCGCGCAGCGGGTGCTCGGCGACCAGCGGCTCGAGCCCGGCGATCGCGGCCTCCACCGCGCCGAGCGCCAGCGCGGCGCGTGCCCGGTCCTCCCGGGCGGCCAGGCGCAGCTCGTCCAGCCGGGCCGCCTCCGCACGCGCGAAGTCACGGTCGGCGAACTCCATGTAGGCGGGCCCGCGCCAGAGCCCGAGCGCCTCGTCCAGGATCTGTATGGCGAGCTCCGGCCGACTTCTCGCCGCCCGCGTGCACATCGCGGTGAAGCGGCCGGCATCGAGGGCGTCGGGCCCGAGCGCAAGGGCGTACCCGGCCGGACCACGCTCGACCGCCCGCTCCCCGATGACGCCGCGCAGCCGCGAGACAACGGTGTGCAGCGCTCCCTGGGACCCGCCGGGCCCCTGGTCGCCCCAGACCGCGTCGGCCATGACGTCGGCACCGACGGGGTGCGGGGCATGCACGGCGAGAACCGCGAGTGCCGCGCGGCGCCTCGCACCGGGCAGGTCGAGCACCTCCCCGTCGCGCCGGACCTCCAGCGCGCCCAGGACCCCGAGGTCGAGCGGCGTCGGTGCCACCCCCGGATTCTCCGCCGGGCGGCGTGACCGCGCAACGACATGGCCATGACAGGGCAGCGACAGGGCCGTGACAGGGCGGCGGTCCACCATCACTGCACCCCGACCGGGGTACCACCACGAAGGAGTGAGAGCGATGACCGCAACAGAGATCGACCCGCAGAAGGTGGGCGCCGTCGCCCAGCAGGTGGCAGGTATCGCGACCGGCGCGGCCACCTCCGCGATGATCGTCGTCGGCGACCGGCTAGGACTGTACGCGGCCCTGGCCGGGCGTGACGCCGTCACCCCGCAGCAGCTGGCCGGGGCGACCGGGACCGCCGAGCGGTACGTGCGCGAGTGGTTGGCCCAGCAGGCCGCCACCGGACTCGTCGTGCATGACGCGAGCGACGGCACGTTCACGCTGCCGCCCGAGACGGCAGCGGTGCTCGCGAGCGACGACTCGCCGGCCACCATGACCGGCATGTGCGTGCAGACCGAGGGGATGTTCCGTGACATCGACCTGCTCGTCGGCGCCTTCCGCACCGGGGAGGGCATCCCCTGGGGCAACCACTCCGCACCGACCTTCGAGGGCGCCGAGCGCAGCTTCGGTGCCGCCTACCGGGCGGAGCTGCTGACCCGGTGGCTCCCCGCGCTC
>JBQDDG010000087.1:0-3708 GCA_052093225.1 Actinomycetaceae bacterium | reverse complement strand
CCCCGCCGTCGAGCTCGAACGCTAACCGGCCGACTCCTCGGCCGGCCCGCCCTCGTCGCCCGGGGGCGGTTAGATTGACGTTCTGAATACGACGCAGACCACATCTCAAGGCATGCGCGCTACCGCCCCGGGCGGATATTCTCCTGTCGTGCGCAAAACTGCCGTTATCGGTGCTGTCCTGATGGTTTTCGGTCTCGCGGCATGTGGTGAGGACCCCTATGAACCAACGACCGGAGACATGCACGACTTCGTCGTAGCCATCCAGCGCACCGACCACGAACTGGGCGGCGGGATGTGGACCGAGCAGGCCGAGGCCAACGTGCGCGCAGCCGATCCTGCTGATTCCCAGATCACAGGTCTGGTCGACATCGGCCTGGGTAATTGTGAGGAGCTGCGTGAGGACCCCGCTGACGAACTCGCCCGAGACATTGCTCTAACGGAGAGCTTTAACTCCGATCTCAACGTGCATGCACTCGACTTCTACCGGTTCGCGATGGTGCATTTGTGCCCTGATGCCGAGGACGAATTCAACGAGGTCGCAGAGTTGATGCCGTAGGCCGCACCGCGTCTTACCCCGTCCCGTCCTCAGTGCTCGCTGGTGTCGTGGTCTCCTCCTGACGAGGGCCGGACTGCGACGGGGTGGTCCGTGCAGCGCTGGAGCGCTTCTTGCGTGGTGCGGCGATCGGGCGGAGGCCGGCCTTGCGGAGCTCGGCGGAGGTCCATCCGCCGGCGAGGGCGGCCTTGTGCGCGTCGGCGTAGTCGCGCTCTGCCTGAGCGACAGCCGCCTGCGCGGCGCGGTGCGCCGCGGCGGCCTCGAGCAGGTCGTTGCCCAGCTTCATCCGCCCGTCCAGCAGCGCGCGCAGCGTGTCCTGACTGTCTTCCTTGTCCATCACAGATCCCTTCTTGTCGTTATGTGTGTCAGCGTTCGATCTGCGGCCCGTCGGCCCCCGCTGCCGGACTGCCCGGGCGCTCGGGTCCTGCTTGCGCATCCCGTACCCCGGGTGCGGGGGAGTGGCCGGTCAGCCGGTTGACGAGCTGAGTCGCGCTCTGCTGAGTGGCGTACTCCTGGTCCTGTTTCTCGAGCTGGTCCGCGACGACCTTGGGCATGACTGCGAACGCCTCGTGCATCGGGAGCCCGTTGTTGGCCGACTCCTTGACCAGCTGCGCGAGCGAGTTGTCCGGGTCGACGTGGGCGAGCACCGGCCGGACGTAGGTCGTGCTCTCTGCGCTAAAGGCCATCGCCGCGGCCGCTGCCGCGCCGATCTCGTCGCGCATCTGCGGCGGTGCTGCCCGGAAGGTCTGGGTCAATGCGTTGATCCGATCCGTGGACCCCACGGCGTGGACCAGTGCAGCGTCGCGGATGGTCCTGCTGGAGTTCATCAGATGGCCCAGCGTGCGCATCGACTCCGGGTCTGACCCCGTCCGGTTCTCGCTGAGCCGGTCCACCGCTGCGCGAGCCAGATCGGCCCGCGCCGAGGGGCGCAGCCGCGCCAGCTCAGCGACTTCTGGACCATCTGGCTGCTCGAAGAGCGGCTGGTCCAGGGGAGCGAACCGCGCCAGGTGAGCGTCCTTGTCCGGCGCCGGCAGGGCGCGCCCGGAGGTGGACACCTCCAGCGGCGCTGTCGGCAGGTCACGCCACTCGTCCCAGGTACCGTCCAGTGCGGCGATGCGGTGGAACTCTTCGTCGACCTGGATCAGCCGGGTCTTGGCCGTCCCGGCTTCCTGTGCGAGCGGGCCGGCCACGGCCGGCAGGTACTCGTGTGCCTCCGGGCCATACCCGATGACCAGGACCGAGTCCCCGGGGCGCGCCTGTGTCACGTCGGCGACGTTCGCTCCGATCGGGGGGCCAGCGACCTCGGGCTCGATGCCCACGGTCCACTCGGCGCCCACCGTGGCGATCCGCCCTGCGCTGTTCTGCACGACGACCTGAATGTGGTTCTCGGGCGGGTAGTAGCCGATCTCCCAAGGGACCATGGCGACGTAGTCGCTCATCGAGATGGGCCTGCTGGCCATCAGGACCCCTCCGTTCCCGCGACGTCGATCTGCATGCCGAGCTGATTGGCGATCGAGCCATACCGCTCGGCACCCGGTTCTCTGCCCTGGCTCGACGTGAGCGACGCGAGCTTGGCCTCAACTGCGGACTCATTGGTCGTGGGGTGGTTGTTCATCATGTGTCTCCTTCGTCGTCGTCAGCGCTCCAGGCCCGGGCGGGCCTGGAGCTGATCGGCGGGCCGATACCGGGCCGTCGGTGTGTCGGCTCGGCTCGTCGGCGGTGCTGAGGTGGTGGTCCACCACCGCGGCTGCTTGGTCTCGTGCCGGCTCGTGGCTGGTTCGTCGAGGAGGCCGAGCATCGAGGGCGTGCCGAAGTCGTCCAGCTCGTCCGTCGGGGCGGCCGCCACCGCCGCGCGCAGCGCGTCCACCGCAGCGCGTTCGGCGGTGAAGTGCGCGGAGTACAGCGACCTGTCGCGCTCCTGCTGCTGGCTCGTGATGGTGCCGTCCGTCCATGCCTCCCGGACCTCATCGACCTGGGCGAGATAGGCGTTCCAGGTGGAGCGATCGCGCTGCCAGAGCTCTTCGAAGTCAGCCGGCCCCAGCCGCTGGTGCAGCTCGTCACGAAGCTGGCGCCAGGTCGCGTCCGGCTTGCCCTGCGCGTCGTTCACACCCCGCCCCACCCACACCCCCTTGGCGGTGGCGGTGTAGTGCTCGCGCGGCACTGTGCCGCGCGGCAACCGGCCGGTCTCGCCGCTCGCCAATGTCGACCGGTGACACTCGCCAGTCATCAGCAGGTGCAGATACTCCCGACCCAGGGGATCGCTCGTGCGGCGCACGACCTCCCAGGCGGTCAGGTGCGCGTCGGTCTCGCTCGGCGCGGCCGGCGCGTTCGGCCGGGCGGCTGTCGCGGCCACCTGGATGGTCGTCGGCGGCGTTGGTGGTCGCCGCTGCTCGCGCAAGAGCGCGTCCACGTTCACTCGCACGGCTCGAGCGCGTTCGAGGTAGGTCTCAAGGTGCTCGCCGCCGTTAGTCAAGGCGTAGCGGATGTTGCGAATCTCGACGGCCTGCCGGAGGCACGTCCCCTTGGGCGCGCCGGGGATCCTCTCGGGATCGGAGCAGGTGCGATCGACGCTGCCTGCGCTGCTCTCCTTGCGGCAGTGCAGGCACGACGCGGGATAGTGCAGCCACGACAAGCTAGCGGGACTTAGCGGGTCCCCGCGCTGGTCGTCCTCGCGCAACAGGTCGAGCAGATTGTTGCTCATGGCATCCACTCCGATCGGTGCCTGGTTTCCCCTCCACGTTTTTTGCCGTGAAGGCACGCAGTGCCGATCAGGGAGTGCCGGTCGGAGCGCAAGGGTCCGTGGAATACCGCAGGGAGCGCAGCGAGGGAGGATATGCCGCGAAAGCTCTTGCGCGGGGGCCGGCTGACCGTACGCTCGCCGCAGGCTTCACGGCCAAAATGCGGGTGCACCGCAGGCGCAATAGTCGCGGCCGCTCCGCGGCCGACCGTCTGGACAATGCCGTCCAGAACCAGCCCCGCATCACCGTCCATGACGTTCCCCCCGGACGTCGCCACCCTGTGCAATCTCAGAGCAATGTGCTTGGCACATGCTACCGCGTGACCGCCACGCGCGCACGCTTCCAACGCAGAGCCGCCCCCAGAGCAAGATAAGCACTTACCGGGGGTAAGTGGGGTCGCCCCCTCGACATCTGTCG
>JBQDDG010000086.1:0-3998 GCA_052093225.1 Actinomycetaceae bacterium | reverse complement strand
CGACGCCGCACCAGCCGACGCCGCACCAGCCGACGCCGCACCAGCCGACGAGGCACCGAACGACGAGGCACCGAACGACGACGCCGCCGACCCGGCGGCCGCACCGGGCACGGGCCCGACCGGCTGGGACACCTACGAACGGCTCGACCTGCTCCCGGCCCTGACGACCGGCGTCGAGACCCGGCAGTTCTCCAGCTTCGACCGCACCGGCGGCAACGACGACGGCTTCCAGGGCACCTACTCCTGCCTGCGCGAGAGCGAGCAGGGTTGCGTCCTCGCGGAGGACACGGGCCCGGGCGAGATCGGGTCGATCTGGTTCACCTGGGACGGCGGCAACGTCTCCGGCGCCGGCAATATCGTCATCGAGCTCGACGGCGAGACAGTCCTCGACGCCCCGCTGCAGGAGGTCGTCGACGGGGAGCACGACGACCCGTTCACCTACCCGCTGGTGGCCAACGCGGATCAGAGCTCCGGCGGCGTCTACATCAAGGTGCCGATGGCCTACCAGGAGTCGATGCGGGTGACGACGACGAACAACCCGTTCTTCTACTACGTCACGCACCGCTCCTTCCCCAGCGCCGAGGGCGTCACCACCTTCGACCCCGCCTCCGCGCCGGACGGCATCGTCGAGGAGGCGCAGTCCTGGGGCCACGAGGACCCCAAGCCGGCCCACGAGTCCGCGGCCGAGGAGCACACCGAGCTCGCGCTCGCGCCGGGGGAGTCCGCGCGGGTCGCGGAGGTCAGCGGACCGGGCGTGGTCGACGAGCTCCGGGTCCAGCTGCCGCAGGTGGTCGGCACGCCGCCGGACACCGAGATGATCGAGGACGACGGCCGCGCACACACGGGCACGAGCTCGTTCACCGTGGCGATCGACCCGGACAACGAGGGCGTGCACCTGACCAGGCGCTGGGACCCGCTGTCCGCGAACCAGCACGCGACGATCACCGTCGACGGCGAGCCGGCCGGCGAGTGGGAGCCCGTCGTCGGTGACACCGGCCAGTGGACCGACCAGACCGTCGAGCTGCCGGCCGAGCTCACCGCCGGGCAGTCCGAGATCACGATCGAGAACACGTTCGTCTCCGCCGGGATCGACTTCAACGAGTTCCGCTACTGGGTGGACTCCGTCGTCGACGGCGAGGCGGTGCGCACGGACGAGCTCGACGTCGGGCCGGGCGACGAGGCCCTCGCGAGCGAGGAGGAGCACGACTACGCGATCGAGGGTCAGCAGTGGGAGGGCTCGCACAGCTACTCCTACCCCCAGGAGATCGAGAACGAGGAGGAGATCCTCGCCTCGAACGCGATCCTGCGCGACGTGCGCGTGCAGATGAGCTTCGACGGCGTGCAGACCGTCGACGCGCCGCTGGGCGAGTTCTTCGGCTCGGGTCTCGGCGAGGCCGAGGTGCGGGCGCTCATGTACGCGATGGACACCGCCGAGGACGGCTCCTACTTCTCGTGGTGGCCGATGCCGTACGCGGAGTCCGTGACGATCGATCTCGTCAACGGGTCGGACCAGACCCTGACGGATGGCAACGCGTGGGTGACCACGCACGCGGACCCCGCCGTCGCGGACCAGCTCACCGGTGACGACCCGTCGATCGGCTACTTCCACGCGGAGAGCCGGATCGGCGAGACGGTCGACGGCGTGGACTGGACGTTCCTCGACACGAACGGCATCGGCCGGTTCGTCGGCGTCAACCACACGATGATCGGCCACATCGAGGAGGGCAACATCCGCAACTACCTCGAGGGCGACGAGCGGGTCTTCGTGGACGGCTCGCGCTCGCCGCAGATCCACGGCACCGGGTCGGAGGACTTCTACCACGGCGGCTGGTACTTCAACCGCAACGAGTTCTCCGCGCCGATGAACGGGGCGCCCAGCCAGCAGACCGGCATCCTCGACTGCCCCAACCAGTGCGACGCCGCCTACCGGCTCATGCTGGCCGAGTCCGTGAGCTTCGGCTCGCAGATCGAGTTCGGCATCGAGCACGGCCCGCTGGCCAACGAGCCCGGGCTCTACGGCTCGACGGCGTTCTGGTACGGCCACGAGGGCGTGAGCAGCCTGCGGGTCACCGACCAGATCGACGTCGGCGACGAGGACAGCGAGGCCGCGCACGACTACGCCGGCGGCGGGGAGGCCGAGGAGCTCTCCTCGACCTACGAGGGCACGCACCGCCCCACCGCGGTCACCGAGGACGTCCGGACGAGCGAGGAGGCCGTGTCCTTCACGGTGTCCGTCGCCGAGGACAACGACGGCGTGTGGCTGCGCCGCACCTCCGACCAGGCGGTCGGCTACCAGGGCGTCCAGGTGGAGGTCGACGGCGAGGTCGTCGGCACCTGGCAGCAGCCCCTGGCCAACGAGACGCACCGGTGGCTGGACGACTCCTTCGTCATCCCCGCGAGCCTGAGCCAGGGCAGCGAGGGGACCATCGACGTCGTCCTCACCCCGATCGAGGGCGCGGCGCCGTGGTCGGCGGCGAGCTACGAGGTGGAGTCGATCGTCTCGCCGGTCGAGGACTCGACGCCGCCCTCCGCGCCGGGGAACGTGGTCGCGCAGGGGCAGGACTCGAACGCGATCGAGCTGAGCTGGGACGCTGCCACCGACGACGTCGGGATCGAGCACTACGAGGTCCACGCGTCCCAGGAGCCCGGCTTCTCACCGAGCGAGGACACCCTCCTCACGACGACGCCGCAGCTCTCCTTCCGGCACGACGACCTCGGCCTCGGCGAGCAGTGGTACTACCGGGTGCTGGCCGTCGACGTCGGCGGGAACACCGGTGAACCCTCGGACGAGGTCTCCGCGGAGGCCGGTTCGGTCATCCACCTGGAGGCCGAGGGTCTCGAGGTTCTCGCGAGCGACGCCCCGGCCGGCCCGCAGGGCACGTGCTGCGGCGCCGACTGGTCGGGTACCGGACAGCTCTGGTTCGAGGCCACCGAGGAGGGCCAGACGGCAACCCTCGGCTTCGAGGTGCCGCAGGACGGCACCTACGACCTGGCCGGGGTGTTCACCCAGGCGCCGGACTACGGGATCGCCGTGGTCGAGATCGACGGCGAGACCGCCGGCGAACCGGTCGACGGCTACCGCGCCGAGGGTGTGGGGACGACCGACATCGTGGAACTCGGCGCCGTCGAGCTCGCGGAGGGCAGCCACGAGCTGACCCTGCGGGTCACGGGGCAGAACGAGGAGGCGAACGGGTACTTCGTCGGGCTCGACTACCTCACGCTCGCCGTGGGAGACGACGATCCGGGCGAGCCGGAGGAGCCTGGTGAGCCGGTGCCGCCGACGCCGGGGCGCGGTTTCTTTCTCAACGACGGGTGGGACGCGAACGCGGAGCACGAGTTCTCGTTCGGGCGCGTCGGTGACGAGGTGCTCGTGGGTGACTGGGACGGTGACGGTGCTGATTCGTTGGCCGTCCGTCGTGGGAACGCCTACTTCCTGACGAACTCGCTGTACGGCGGGGATGCTGACGTCGAGCTGACCTACGGTCAGGCCGGCGACGACGTGCTGGTCGGTGACTGGGACGGCGACGGCGTGGATTCGTTCGCGGTGCGTCGTGGGAACAGCTACTTCATCTCCAACACCTTGCAGTCCGGGGATGCGGAGAGGGAGCTGGACTACGGCCAGGCCGGGGATGACGTGCTGGTGGGTGACTACGACGGTGACGGCGTGGACACCTTCACCGTCCGCCGTGGGAACACCTACTTCATCTCCAACACCCTGCAGTCCGGTTGGGCGGAGTCCGAGCTCGACTACGGCCGCGCCAGCGATGAGGTCTACGTCGGTGACTGGGACGGCGACGCCGTGGATTCCTTCGCGGTGCGTCGCGGGATCACGTTCCTGGTCAGCAACAGCCTGACCTCGACGGTCGCGGAGATCGAGCAGGACTACGGCCGCTCGGGCGAAGAGGTCTTCGTCGGCGACTGGGACGGCGACAACGCGGACACCCTCGGCATCCGCCGCTGACCCGACTCCCGTCGAGATTGCGGTTGGGCTTCACCGA
>JBQDDG010000085.1:0-4093 GCA_052093225.1 Actinomycetaceae bacterium | reverse complement strand
GATGAGCGTGGGCACGGGCATGTACGGAGCAGAGACCCTGCGGGTCACCGCCACCGCCGGCCGCAGCACCGAGTCCGCCTTCTCCGCGCGCCTGTATGCCATCACCGACCGGGCCGAGCGAGCCGGACTCATGATGAGTACGCCGGCCGGCACCCCCGAGGTAGAGCGCGCCGCCTGGGTGCCCGAGACGAGCGCGCAGTGGGACGGTCACATCGACCGCACACCGGACGGCTTCACGATCGTGAGCGACGGCGTACCGACCCCCTACGCGGTCCCGGGAGTGGAGGGCATCGGCGTGAAACGCCGCTCCCAGGCCGAAGAGATGGAGTCCCTGCTCGAGCTGCGCGACTCCGCGCGGCAGGTCCTGGAGCTGGAGGCCGCCAACCGCGAGGACACCGACGAGCTCGCCGAGGCTCGCGGCCAGCTGCGCGCGAGCTACGAGCGGTACGTCGACCGCTTCGGTGCGATCAACCGCTTCACCGAGAGCACGTCGTCGCGCTCGAACTCCGCCGGCGACCCGGTGGTGATCCGTCGCGCACCAGCGGCCGTGGTCAAGTTCCGCAAGGACCCGTTCTTCCCGCTGGTCGCTGCCCTGGAAGTCTTCGACGAGCAGACCCGGCAGGGGAGCCCGGCGGCCATCCAGCACACCCGGCAGGTCGCACCCCGCCAGCCGGCCCTCGGCGCGGACTCGGCCGAGGACGCCCTGGCCATCACTGTGGAGAGCGCGGGCCGGGTCGACCTGGACCACATCGCCCACCTGTTGGGGACCGACGCCGAGGATGCGCGTCGCCAGCTCGGCACGAGCGTGTTCGAGGTCCCCGACACCAACGAGCTGGTCACCCGCGCGGACTACCTCTCGGGCAACGTCCGGGTCAAGCTCGCCGCCGCCGAGGCGGCCGCACAGGGCGATGACCGGTTCTCCATCAACGCGCGCGAGTTGCGCGAGGCACTACCGGCGCCGCTACGGATGGACGAGGTCGAGGCCCGGATCGGCGCGGTGTGGATCTCGCCCGCCGATCACCAGACGTTCCTCGCCGAGCTCGTGCGCGAGCCCGCGGTCAGTGTCGCCGGCGCGGCCTCGACATGGACCGTGAAGGGAGGACGGCACACCCTCCGGGCCACCGAGGAGTGGGGCACGGACAGGATGCCGGCCGGGGTCATCCTCGAGCGGCTGCTCGAGCAGCGCAGCATCACGGTCACCGACGAGTTCGAGGACGGGACCCGGGTCGTCAACGCCGAAGCGACCGCCGCCGCCCAGGAGAAGGCGGGCGCGATCCAGGAGCGCTTCAGCGAATGGGTCTGGGAGGACCCTGAGCGCGCGACGCGCTTATTGGCCGAGTACAACGACCGCTTCAACTCCATCGTCCTGCGCGACTACACCGCCGAGGGGCAGGCGCTCACCCTGCCCGGCATGGCACACACGATGCCGCCCCGGCCGCACCAGCGTGCGGCCGTGGCCCGGATGCTGGCCGAGCCGGCCGTGGGTCTATTCCACCAGGTCGGGGCCGGCAAGACCGCCGAGATGGTCATGGGCGTGATGGAGCTGAAGCGACTGGGGATGGCCCGCAAGCCCGCCGTCGTGGTCCCCAACCATATGCTCGAGCAGTTCTCCCGCGAATGGCTGGGCTGGTACCCGCGCGCCCGCATCCTCGCCGCCTCGATCGACGACCTGACCAAGGACCGCCGGCGCGCGTTCGTGGCCCGGGTGGCCACCAACGACTGGGACGCCGTGGTGATGACGCGCACGGCGTTCGAGCGGCTGTCGCTCAGCCCGGAGCAGATGGCCGCCTACGAGGCCCGAGAGGTGGACCGGCTGCGCACAGCGGTGACCACGGCGAACGAGACCGATGCGGGCCTGGCCGGCCGGAGCCTGGTCAAGCGCCTGGAGAAGCGAGTGGCCCGCGAGGAGCAGCGGATCAAGAAGCTCCAGGACAAGCCCGCCGACCCGGGGATCAGCTTCGAGGAGTCCGGCATCGACTACCTCGTCATCGACGAGATGCACGACTACAAGAACCTGAGCACCACCACCAACATCGCCGGCGCGGCCATCCAGGGATCCAAGCGCGCCAGCGACCTGCACGCCAAGATCGAGTACCTGCGCGAGCGCGAGGGCCGGCGCGTGATCACCGGGGCCACCGCCACCCCGATCGCGAACTCGGTCACCGAGATGTACGTGATGCAGCGCTACCTGCGTCCCGACCTGCTCGCCGCGGCCGGTATCGAGGACTTCGACAGCTGGGCGGCCACGTTCGGCCAGGTCGTCGAGGGAATGGAGCTCTCGGTCGCCGGCGGCGACCGGTTCAAGGTCAAAGCCCGGTTCGCGAAGTTCCAGAACGTGCCCGAGCTGCTGAAGATGTTCCACACCTTCGCCGACGTCAAGACCCAAGAGGACCTTGCGCTGCCGATCCCCGCACTGGCCGCCCGGGGCCCGCAGGGCGCCCGGGCCCCCGAGCTGGTCTCGGTCGAACCGACCCCGGAGCTGAGCGACTACGTCGCCGACATCGGGGAGCGCGTGGACCAGATCGCCGCACGCGGTGTCGACCCCAGCGTGGACAACATGCTCAAGGTCAGCAGCGACGGCCGGCGCGCGGCGCTGGACATGCGGCTGGTCGACCCCACGATCGCGCCCAGCGGAGCGACGAAGGTCGACGTCGCCGCCGACCTCGTCGCCAGCGTCTACCAGGCAACCAAGGATGCCGTCTATCTCGACGCCGACGGCGAGGAGGAGACCGTCCGGGGTGCGTTGCAGCTGGTGTTCTGCGACCAGGGCACCCCCAGCCAGCAGTGGAATGTCTACGACGCGCTGCGCGCCGAGCTCGTCGCGCGTGGCGTCCCGGCCGAGCGGGTGCGGTTCATGCAGGAGGCCACCAACGACGCCCAGAAGGCACGCTTGTTCGCCGCAGCCCGCGCGGGACACGTCTCTGTGCTCGTGGGCTCCACGCAGCGCATGGGAGTGGGCACCAACGTCCAGAAGCGCGCCGTGCACCTGGTCGACCTCGACGCCCCCTGGCGGCCGGCCGACGTCGAGCAACGCCACGGCCGCATCCTGCGCCAGGGCAACCAGAACGCCGAGGTACGCATCAGCCAGGTCATCACCGTGGGCAGCTTCGACTCGTTCATGTGGCAGGGCCTGGAGCGCAAGAGCCGATTCATCAACTCAGTGATGAAGGGCCGGCTCAACGTCCGCGAGATCGAGGACGTCGGCGAGAACACCCTGTCCTTCGCCGAGGCCAAGGCCATCACATCGGGCAACCCGCTGGTCCTGGACAAGGCCAACGCCGACCGCGAGCTGTCGCGCCTGACCAAGCTCGAACGCGCCCACCAGCGCAGCCAGAGCGCCCTGCGGCACACCGTGCGCAGCGAGGGCCAGGCCGTGGCCGGCGCCAGCGCCGACCTGGCCACGATCGATCAGGCGATCGAGACCAGCGTGGACACCACCGGTGACGCCTTCACCATGACCATCGACGGGCGCGCCTACAGCAGCCGCACCGACGCCGTCGAGGCGCTGGCACAGTGGGCCGGCGACCCACGCACCGCAGCGCACCTTCGGCGCGCCGAGGGGCACCCGTTCGCACTGGCACAGGTCGGGGGACACCAGCTCCTGATCGAGCCGATCCGGCAGTACGAGGGTGAGAAGCCGATGGTCGAGGTCAGCCTCGCCGCCGTGCCCCGCACCGAGTACCGCATGGAGCTGACCGCCCTGCGCCACCCCAGCGTGGGCACCGTCCGCCAGCTCGAGAACCGCATCACCGCACTAGGCTCCCTCGCGCAGCACACGCGCCAACGCATCGAGGAAGGCACGGACCGGGTCGCGGCCGCGGAGCAGATGCTCGGACAGCCGTTCAAACACGCCGACGCACTGACAGCCGCCCGCGCCGAGGCCGCGCGCGTCGAGGCCGCGATGACCGAACGCGCCCAGGACGCCCACGCCGAGCCGGCCCAGCCGGCGCAGGCCGGGGCGCGCCTGACCGCGCTCAACGCCCCCAACGGACACCGCGCCCCGACGACGGCGGGGGCAGCACCCCGTCCGGGCGCTGCCCCCGCCGTCGAGCTCGAACGCTAACCGGCCGACTCCTCGGCCGGCCCGCCCTCG
>JBQDDG010000084.1:0-4179 GCA_052093225.1 Actinomycetaceae bacterium | reverse complement strand
CTGAACCGCACGCGCGGCGTGGGCATGGTGATGGTCTCGCACACGATGAGCGACCTGCTCTCGCTTCCGAGCGAGGAGGACCGGATGAAGGCCAGAGGGTTCGTGGAGCGGTCCGGGATGGTGATCGCCGGGGGCCTGCCGGCCGCCGAGATGCCGATGCTCACGCAGGCGATCGCCATGTCTCGGGCGGAGCAGAACATGCTCGCGTCCTGGCAGGACCCGCCGGCCTGGGATGCGCGCTCGGGCGTGGAAGCGGCCCCGCCGGGCCGAGGCAACTTCCTGGTCAAGGTCGGTGGACGGCCGGGCATCCCTGTGCACGTGTCGTTGACGGGGGCCGAGGGAGCGGTGCACGACACCAACCAGCTGTGGCACGAGCAGTCCAGGGTCGGAGACACCGAGGCGGGGGAGAGGGCCTCGTGAGCGCGCGGAGGTCGGACCGCACAAGCGGAGGTGGCGGTGACGACGAGGCACTGTTCGTCTGGCTCGCCCTGGGCTTGATCGTGCTCGTGGCCGGCGGGACATGGGTAGGAGCCCATGCGGGTGCGTGGCTCGCCGGGGCCGGTCGTCCTCCGGCGAACCCGGTCGAGCTCGTGATGGGTCTGGCCCGCGGCGAGGTGGGCTGGCCGTGGCAGTCCACCGCGGTCCTGGCCGGGATCGCTGCGGTCCTCATCGTTCTGGTGGTGCTGATGCTGGCCCTGCGGGCGCGGCGCCGGTCTCAACGTTCCCGGGTCGATGACGCGGCCAAGCAGCTCGCTCGCGGCCGCGACGTGCGCCACCTGACGGGCAAGGGCGCGGCCGCCTCGGCCGCGCGGCTCGGCGTCAACGGCTCCGCGGGTCTGCCGATCGGGAAGTCCGTGCAGTCCGGTCAGATGCTGTTCCACGGCTGGGAGGACGTATCGGTCGATATCTGGGGGCCCCGCACCGGAAAGACGACCTCGCGGGCGGTGCCGGCGATCCTGGCAGCTCCTGGGGCGGTGGTGGCGACGTCGAACAAGCGTGACCTGGTGGATTCCACCCGTGATGTGCGTGAGGAGCTGACCGGGGAGCGGGTCTGGGTGTTCGACCCGCAGGGGATCGTCGACGAGCCGGCGACCTGGTGGTGGAACCCGCTGACGTACGTGACCGATGAGGTCAAGGCGCAGATGCTGGCCGACATCTTCGTCTCGGCCGGCCGGGACCCGAACGCGAAGACGGACGCCTACTTCGACTCCGCGGCGAGTGACCTGCTCGCCGGGCTCCTGCTCGCGGCCGCGGTCGGCAACCGGCCGATCACCGAGGTCTATGTGTGGCTGACCCGCCCGACCGATGACGAGCCGGTGGACCTGCTGAAGGAGGCCGGCTACTCGCTGGTCGCGGCCAACGTGGACGCGATCATCGGTGCCCCGGACAAGCAGCGCGCGGGCGTGTACGGGTCGGCGCAGCAGACGGCGAGCTTCCTGACCAACCGGGCGGCCGCCGCCTGGGTCACGCCCGGGGCTCGGGAGGAGTTCGTGCCGGCGCTGTTCGTGCGCTCGAGCCAGACCCTGTACTCGTTGTCCAAGGAGGGGCGCGGGTCGGCCGGGCCGCTGGTCACCGCGCTGACGGCGGCGGTGACCGAGGCCGCGGAGGACGCGGCCAAGACCCAGCCCGGCGGCCGGCTGGCCACGCCGATGGTGTGTGTGCTGGACGAGGCTGCCAACGTCGTGCGGTGGCGCGAGCTGCCCAACCTGTACTCCCACTACGGGTCGCGGGGCATCGTCATCATGACGATCCTCCAGTCCTGGTCGCAGGGCGTGGAGGTGTGGGGCCGCGAGGGGATGCGCAAGCTGTGGTCCGCGGCCAACGTCCGCGTCTACGGCGGCGGCGTGTCCGAGGCGGAGTTCCTCGGCGAGCTGCGTCAGCTGATCGGGACCAGGGACATCGACCAGGTCTCCATCTCCACCGGCAAGGGCGGGCGCTCACGCAACCGCACCCCAGGCGGACGGACGAAGGACATTCTCGACGTCGCCGAGCTCGCCGCAATGCCGCGCGGGCGGGCGATCCTGTTCGCCTCGGGTGCCCCGCCGGCACTGCTGAAGACGATCCCGTGGATGAGCGGAGAGCACGCCGATCAGGTGCGTTCCTCGATCACCGCCCACGACCCAGCTGCCGCGACGCCGGCACCGGCAGGTGGGTCCTACGTGCCGCCGACGCTGCCGGCGCAGGTCGGTGCGTCCGTCGCGCCCTCGGCGCCGGCGTCGACGGGTTCATCCCTCGCGTCGACGGGGCAGGCGCGTGTGTCCGTGGCGCCGTCCGCGCCGACCCCGCAGGAGCCCGCGCAGAGCGACCCGCTCGATGACTGGCGGCCGGCGGAAGGGGCTGGGGGACGATGAGCGAGACGACCGACCACGACGAGGGTGCGGACCAGGACGAGGCTCCTGAGCTTGCGTACCCGAGCCTGGGCGAGTGGTACACCGACTACCTGGCCGAGCTCTACAGCCGCGACGTCGGCCGCGGGGGCCGGCTGTGGTGCCCGGAGTGGTGGAAGCACGCCGAGGCGATCTACCGCCTCGACGCGCTGTGGCGGGCCTGGGAGCATCTGCGCCTGGACGGTTCGCTGGGTCCATCGACGTGGCTGCGTGACCACCTCGACCCCCACATGGCCCAGCTGATGAGTCCCGACGGCCCGTTCAAGGGCTGCGAACCCGACCGTGGCCACCGCTCCCGCAGCACACGCCTGCCCGGCGACCCGCCGGCGGGCATGTTCTGAGCCTCCGACCACGGTCCTCGGCCCGGTCGTCGCAGCTGGCGGCCGACTCTCCCCGTATGGGTGCGACTAGCGGCCGCGGTCTTGTCCGCGGCCGATGGTCCGGGCTCGGCGTGCGGTGGTCTGGTTGGTGTTAGGGGCCTTCTCGACGGCGGCCTGGGGCTCCTGGCCCACGCCCTTGTCGGCGGTGATGCGTGAGCTGATCGCTTCCTCGCTGAGTCCGTCGCTGCGCATCTGTTCGGCGATGCGCTGGCGTCTCTCGGGGCTGTCCCAGGCGGCGGCCATAGTGGCCTTGGCCTGGTCGGTGTCCCATTTCAGTGCGGCAATCTCTTCGTCGGTGATCGGGCTGATGTTGTCGGCTCGGCCGTCGCCGTCGAGGTCGCGTGCCTGGTCGGCCTGCTGCTGGTCGCGCCGGGTCAGTTCGCGTTGCTCGACCAGGCCGGCTTCGTTGGTCAGGGTCACGGCCTGGGCCTCGTCCTGCTGGGCGCGGTTGTCCTGTTCGCGGGCGCGGCGCATGAACTCGTCGGGGTCCATGCCCCACCTGTCGTTGAGGTAGGAGCGCATCTGCTCGTTCTCTTGGGCGCCCGAGGGTTCGAACTTGGCCCAGGCGGCGACGCGGCCGTACATCGTGGCGACCTGCTCATCGCTGAGTCGGTCCCAGCCGCGAGGGTCAGCGGCAAAGGCGCGGACCGCTCCTTGGGTCTGTCGTTCGGCTTCGAGCCATTCACTGGCGCGCCGGGCTTCGCCTTGCGCGGCGTTGGCGGTGAGGTCGCGCTGTCGTTCCAGCTCGCGTGCGTAGCGTTCGCCGGCCTGGAGAAGTGCCATCACCAGCTGCCTGGTGTCGTTCGCCATGCGGTCCATGAAGTCGTTGTCCGGGTTCTCACTCACGACTGCTCCCCTGCTCGATGATGTGTTCCCTAGTGGCTGGTGTCCGCTGTTCGCCGGTCTGGATCTTGCCCGGCATCAGTGCGCCACGGTCGGTGGGCGCGGCGTTCTTCCCGATGAGTTTCAGTGCAGCGCGCGCCTCGTCACCACCGGAGGCGGCAATCTGGTTCTGCTCGTTGAGGTGGTCGCGCCAGGCGGCCAGGTGGGTCTTGACCGCGACCTCGGTCGCGCGTGCGGTGCGGAGCTGGCCGCCGGCGGCCTGCGCGTCGTGCAGGGCGCTGAGCGTGCGCACGAGCTGCTTCATCATCGCCATCTGGGCGCCCACACTGTCGGGCCGGGTGGCCACGGCCGCCATGAGGTATGCCTGCGCGGACAGGCGCACCGCCGGCCGCTGTGACGGCTCAGGCTCTCGGCGCACACGCGCGTAGCCGCGAACGTTCTTCGCCGCGGCCGCCAAAGGTCCGGGCTCGGGCTCCAGGCGGTGCGACCATGCTGAGAGCACTCCGCCGACCTGGCGGGCGACGCTCGTCCAGGTCGCGTGATCGTCCAGCGGTACCGCGCTGAGCTTG
>JBQDDG010000083.1:0-6161 GCA_052093225.1 Actinomycetaceae bacterium | reverse complement strand
CGGCGGGCGGTGTCGGCGGAGGACTTGTTCGCCATCGCGACCAGCACCCTGGCCATCGCCACATCAGAGTCCGTGTCCAACCGGAGTGAACCGGTGACGGAGCGGACGGTGAACCCGCCGAGCACCTTCGCGTCGATGAGGTCTTCCAAGTCGCGCGGGTCGCGCACCGCCCGATCCAGGTCGTAGGCGATCATCACCTGCGCTTGCCCGTCGGTGAGGTGTTTCAGCATGGCGCGGAACTGCGGACGGACAACCCGCCGCACACGCTCACCCGACGGGAGCGTGATCGTGCGCTGCTTGAACGCCGACGTGTCATTCTCTCGGAACACCGCTGCGACTTCCCACCCGTGGGCGGCGGCGTAGGCACGGCAGTCGGCCTCCTGCCGATCAACGCCCCGTTCGGTACCCTCGGGATCGTCACTGATCCTGACGTACACCACCGCCCGCAACCGCTCCGTGCTCTGTTGTTTCTGCTCGTCGTGGCCCATGCTTCGGCCCCACCTTCCTACTCGTGTGAGAGGTAGGTGCGTTTACAGAACCTCGGCTAGGCGAGGTCCTCGTCGTTGACGAGCAGGACCGTCGGCCACGGCTTCCCGGCGAGCTGCGGCAGCTCGGTGCGCGCGCCGTCGATGTCGACTTCCTCGGACCAGGTGCGCACGAGGCGCTCCCCCTCGAGGTCGTAGCCCGCGACCGCCAGGCGGTGCGGGCGCTGGACTGGGTGCTCCTCGGGGACGTCCTGGAGGATCGCCGCGGACGAGATCAGCTCGGTCCCCTCCTCGCCGGTCCCGGTGGTGACCTCGGGCGTGAGCGTGGTGACGCCGGCGGACTCGAGCCACACCTGCGACCAGGAACGCAGGTCGCGCCCGGAGGCGGCCTCGAGCTCGACGAGCAGGTCGGACAGCTCGGTGTTACCGAACGCGTGCGTGGCGAAGTACTTCCGCACGCCGGCGAGGAAGGCGTCCTTGCCGACGAAGGCGACGAGCTGGGTGAGGACGGAGGAGCCCTTGGCGTAGGTGATGCCGTCGAAGTTGACCTCGACGTCCTCGAGGTCCTCGATGGGGGCGACGATCGGGTGGGTCGTGGGCAGCTGGTCCTGGTCGTAGGCCCAGGACTTCTCCAGGGAGGAGAAGGTCACCCACGCGTCGGAGATGCCGAGGCCCTCGACGGCGGCGAGGTGGGAGGCGTACTCGGCGAACGACTCGTTGAGCCACAGGTCGTTCCACCAGCGCATCGTCACGAGGTCCCCGAACCACATGTGGGCGAGCTCGTGGAGGATCGTGATGACGCGCCGCTCGCGCATCGCGCCGGAGACCGGGCCACGGAAGACGTAGCTCTCGAGGTAGGTGACGAGCCCGACGTTCTCCATCGCGCCGGCGTTGAACTCCGGGACGAAGACCTGGTCGTACTTCGAGAACGGGTAGGGGCGGTCGAACGCCTCCTCGTAGAAGGCGAACCCGCCGCGCGTGACGTCGAAGATCGTCTCGGCGTCGAGGTGCTCGGCGAGCGACGCGCGGGCGTAGACGCCGAGCGGGATCGTGCGGCCGTCCTTCGAGGTCAGCTCGCCGGTCACGCCCGCGTAGGGTCCGGCGACGACGGCGGTGAGGTAGGTCGAGATCCGCTCGGTGGGGGAGAAGTACCAGGTCCGCGCGGCGTGCGAGGTCACGGCCCGCTCGACCAGGGCGGGCGCCTCGTTGGAGAACACGGCCCAGTCCTCGGGCGCTGTGACGACGAAGGAGAACTCGGCCTTGAGGTCGGGCTGCTCGAAACAGGCGAAGACGCGCCGAGCGTCGGCCACCTCGAACTGGGAGTAGAGGTAGACCTCGGAGTCGACGGGGTCGACGAAGCGGTGCAGGCCCTCGCCGGTGGTCATGTACGCGCCCTCGGCGTGGACGACGAGCTCGTTGTCCGCCGCGAGGTCGCGCAGCGCGATCCGGGAGTCCGCGAAGGCGGCGGGGTCGATGTCGATGCCGTTGAGCTCGATGCGGTGGACGACCGGGGCGATGAGGTCGACGAACGTGGCGGAGCCGGGCGTGGCCGAGAAGGTGATGGTCGTCGTCGAGCCGAACACCTCGGGGCCGTGCGTGAGGTCGAGCTCGACCCGGTAGGACCGGGTGGCCACGACTGCGGCACGCTCTGCGGCCTCCGCCCTGGTGAGGTTCTCTGCGGGCACGGTCGCTCCTTCGGTCGATGACGCGGCGGGACCGCCGTGGTCCCGCGCGGACGCCGCGGCGCCACCCGGAAGCGTAACCGTGTCCGCCGCCGCGGCCACCGGTGCGACACCCGGGGACCTCCTGCCCGGCGGCGCCGCCTCGTGTGACCATGGGGCCATGACGGACGCAGCCTCCTTCCAGCCTCACGACGTCGACCTGTGGTTCGACCCGCACTGTCCCTGGGCGTGGATGACCTCGCGCTGGCTCACCGAGGTGGCGGCCGCCCGGGACCTCAACCTCCACCTGCACCTCATGCCGCTCGTCATCGTCAACGAGGGCAAGGACGTCCCCGCCGACTACCGGGCCGGGCTCGACAAGCAGTGGGGCGTCGTGCGCGTCTTCCAGGCGGCGAAGAACCGGCTCACCGACGAGGAGTTCGCCGCCCTCTACACGGCAGTGGGCACGAAGTTCCACCCGGAGGAGCGCCCCAAGGGTGACCTCACGGTCGTCGCCGAGGCGCTCGCCGAGCTCGGGCTCCCGGCCGACCTCGTCGATTCCGCCGAGGACACCTCGCTCGACGAGGCGTTCCGCGCGACCACGCAGGCGGCGCAGGACCTCGTCGGCGACGACGTCGGCGTGCCGGTCATCAAGTACGGCGAGGGCGCGTTCTTCGGGCCCGTCGTCACGCCCGCCCCGACCGGTGAGGACGCGCTGCGCCTGTGGGACGGCTTCGCGCTCGTCGTCTCCGTCCCCGGCATGTACGAGCTCAAGCGGTCCCGCACCTCGGGACCGATCTTCGCCTGACCCGGCGCCCCTCCCTCCGACCTTCCCCTAGGAGCCCCATGCGTCACCTCCGCCTCACCGGAGCCGGTGCGACCCTCGCCCTCGCGGCGGCGCTCGCCTCCTGCACGCCCGTCGAGAGCCTCGACGACGAGGAGTCGACCTCCGCCACCGAGTCCGCCTCGGCGTCGGACCCGGCGCCGGAGGAGACGACCGGGACCGAGGAGGAGCCCACCGAGGCCGGCACGGAAGGTGAGCCGACCGACGACGCCGAGGAGGAGACGACCGCGGTGAGCCCGTTCGAGCCCACCGAGGAGCCGTCCGCCACGGAGGACCCGACCGCTGGGGAGGACGGGGACGCCGAGGGCGACGCACCCGCGGAGGACGGGCGGGTGACCGTCGAGCACGACGCCGGGACCGTGTCCTACGCGCTGCCCGAGGGCTGGAACGACCTCTCCTTCGCCTACGAGGGCCACCCGACGATCGTCATGGGTGCCGCACCGCTCGAGACCGCTGCGAACGGCTCGCAGGTCACGCTCACCGCGATCGAGGGCGGCGCCGGCTCGTTCGACGCCTACCGCGAGGCGATCGACGCACAGCGCCCCGAGGGGGCCGAGCTCGTCGAGGCCGATCCACTGACGGTCGACGGCGCCACCGTGCAGGGTCTGCGCGTGGAGATGGAGACGCCCCAGGGCGGCTTCGTCCAGTACACCTTCCCCATCTTCGAGGGCGGCTACCAGTGGGAGCTGCAGTTCGCGATGGACGCCGGTGACGAGGAGGCCGACTACGCGACGATGCGCCAGGTCGCGGAGTCGATCGTCATCGAGTGAGCCCGCGCGGGCCCGTGCCGACCCGCGGTGTGGTCGAACTCCCCGGCCGGGATCCGTGGACACGCCGTCGGGCGCTGCAAGAATCGACGGTATGACGACGTCACGTTCCCCCCGACACGCCGGCGCGGCCGCACTTACCCTCGCCGCCGCCCTCACCCTTGCCGCCTGCGGCGGTGACGACCCCTCGAGCATCGCCCCACCGCCCTCCGGGGACCCGTCGGAGACGCAGCCCGAGGAGACCCTGCCGGCCGAGGGGCCGACGGAGACCGAGGAGCCCACGCAGGAGACCGAGGCCCCCACGCAGGAGACCGAGGAGCCGACGGAGACCGAGGCGCCCACGCAGGAGACCGAGGAGCCGACGTCCGAGGGTGCCGATCCAGGTGCGGCCACCTCGGGCGAGCTGCCCCAGGTCGACATCACCTGGCCGGCCGACTGGGTCGACCTCACCGAGAGTCTCGCCGCCAGCCTCCCGCCGGGTCTCGAGGCAGAGGCGGCAGGCGTTCCGAACCCGCAGGGCTTCACGACCAACGGCGTCATGGTGAGCTACCCGGCGGGCAGCGTGCCGGCCGGCGGCTCCTACGACGAGCTGCTCCGCGACGGCCAGGGCGTCGACCCCTCGACCCTCGAGCCCATGCCCGAGGTGGAGATCGACGGGCACACGGCCACCGTCTACAGCTCCGACGCCTCGCAGCAGGGCATCGACTACCGCCAGCACCTGTACGGGATCGTCCTCGAGGACGGGAGCGTCGTCGAGATCGTGTTCTCGGCGGGCGTCGACGGCTTCGACGAGGGGGAGGCCCAGTTCCAGCAGGCGCTGGGCACGGTCGTCATCGACGGCTGACCGCTTGTCGACCGGCCGCGTCCGGTGTCCCGAGCGCCGGGCGACCGACGGCGGCGGACCTCCTGTCCGCCGGTCGACCCGCGGCGTCCGACGCCCTGACCGGGGGAGATGTCACCGTCCCGGTGCTGCGCGGGAGGGCCGCACGTCATTGATAAGTGCGTCATGACGACAACTTCATCCTTCCGCCGGCACGCTGCTACCGCGACCCTGGCCCTGGCCGCCGCGCTCACCCTCTCCGCCGTCGAAGGGGCCCACGTCCGAGGCGCCGTCCACGGACAGCGACACCACGGGTGAGGCCCCGAGCGACGACCAGGCCGACCCGGGGACGGGCGGCGCCGGCGCCACGGGCGAGCTCATGGAGGTCGACGAGCGGGAGATCGACGGCTACACGGCCACGGGCTACCAGCAGGACTCGGGCGAGGGCGGGGTCACCTTCCGTCAGCGCCTCTACGGCGTGGTCCTGGAGGACGGCAGCGTCGTCGAGTTCGTGCTCTCGGCGGAGGTCGACCAGATCACGGAGGGCATGGAACTCTTCGCGACGGTGCTCGACTCCGCGGTCATCAACGGCTGACCGAGCCTCCGGCGACAGACACTCACGGCGCCGTCCGACCTCCTCGGGTCGGACGGCGCCGTTCTGTGCTCATATGAGCGATCTGGGCCGATCCGATCCGCACGCTGGCGTGTCCTGCGGCACTTCTCACGCGAGGCAAGGGTGCGAACCGGCGTCCGTGGTGTGAGTCTGGGCAGATGACGACCCAGTCCACCCGGTCGCGCGCGGCCTCCCTGGCCGCCGTGCTGATCGGCTCACTCGCGCTCGCCGCCTGCGGTGACGGCGACGACGACTCCGGCTCGGGCGGGGCCGACGAGGGCACCGAGCCGGGCAGCGAGAGCTCCTCGGAGTCCGGCTCGGCCGCGGGGCCGGGCGAGTCGGCGTCCGAGGTCACCTTCGACGGTCCGTCCGTCGAGGTCGACTGGCCCTCCGGATGGGAGGACATGTCGTCCTACATCACCGCGACCCCCGAGGGTGCGGAGGTCCAGGCCTACGGGGACCCCGCCTCGAACTTCGCGGCGTCGGCCGTGGTCATGTCCTTCGGCGAGGAGTTCGTCCAGGGCCGCAGCTACGACGAGCTGCTCGAGGCCCAGGGGACCGACACCTCCACCTTTGCCCCCCTCGCCGAGCGGGAGATCGACGGGACGGTCGTCGCGCCGTTCGAGCGCCTGAGCGAGTCCGCCACCGGACCGGTCACACAGCGCCTGTACCCCGTGGAGCTGGAGGACGGCGGCATCGTGGAGATCACGGTGATGGGGCCCCAGGAGACGTTCTACGAGCTCGAGCCGACGTTCGAGGAGCTCCTCGACTCCGTCGCCATCGACTGAGTGAGGCAGGTCGCACGGGTACATCTACCCGTTGACCCCGCGCCTGCCAGCACGTCCGTTACCGAAAGGTTGAACTCATGAACATCACGCACGCGCCCGTCCGGCGCTCCCTCGTCGCGGCTGTCGCACTTGGCGCCGGTCTGACCCTGGCTGCCTGTGGTGGCGGGGACGAGGAGGAGTCGA
>JBQDDG010000082.1:0-6163 GCA_052093225.1 Actinomycetaceae bacterium | reverse complement strand
GCGGGTAGCCAGCGTCGACGCCTATGGCCAGACGCTCAACGAGTACAACCGCCACCGGGCACTCGACGGCGCGCAGCCCGACGATCCATGGGCGGTCTACCTTGCCGACACCGAGCGCCAGTTCCATCTGCTGTGCTTCGACCTGGACGCCAAGACCCCCGCCGCCGCAGCAGAGGCCAACCGGGACGCCGACGTACTGGCCACCCTCCTGCACGACGTGGGCCTGGCCGCAGTGGTGTGCCAGTCCGGCCCCACCGGTGGCCGCCACGTCTGGACCGCCCTGGCCGAAGGCGTCGACCCCTCGACCGTGGCCACGCTGGCCCGCCTCGCCCGCCACGTCTGCCCCACCCTGGACCTGGCCCCCCTGACCAATGCCGCCACGGGGTGCGTGCGCCCACCGGGCACGCCCCACCGGGCCGGCGGCCGCTCCACCGTCCTGCGGGGCGACCTACACACGCTCACCACACCGACCGGCACCGCAGCCCAGGTGCGCCAGCTCGTCGAGACCCTGGCCCAGCTCGTCAACGACGACGAGCCCACCCACGACCTCGACCCGCGCCGGCCCCTCCCGCTCGACTCCCACGCCCGCCTCTACCTGCCCGGCCCCCGCCGCGAACTGCCCGCCGTCTCCGCAGCTGCCCTGGCCGAGGACGCCGCCGCCGGCGACGCCTCCGCCGTGCTGTGGCGCGTCCTGGTCGGCGCCGCCGCCGCCAGATGGCGCCACGCCGACATCGCCGCCCTGGTCGACACCGCTCCCGGCCTCGAGCACGTGCGCACCTCCCGCGACCGCGCCACCCGCACGCCCAGAGGCCACGTCACCGCCGACCGCCTGCTGCGCCGCCAATGGGACAAAGCCGTGCGCTACGTGGCCACCACCGCCCGCCAGACCGGCGCCGACCCCACCTTCGATGCCCGCGCCGAGGCCATCACCACCCACATCCGCAACCTCCAGACCCGCGCCGACACCGCAGCCGGCCGCTGGGCCACCGGCGGTGGCCCAGCCGACCGCCGCGTCCTCGACGCCTTGTCCGTCCTCGCCCTAACGGCCCTGACCCCATCGGTCGAGGCCGACACCCGTCGCCTGGCACTCCTGGCCGGGATCGGCCGCGAAACCGCACGCACGGCACTCCTGCGCCTGGCAGCAGACGGCTGGATCACCCACGCCCGCACCGCCGAGGGACCCCACGGTGCCCACTGGACAATTTGTCCCGAATCGCCCATCCACAGTTCCCCGACCACTGATCGGTCACAAGCGGACCCGCGCCCCGCAGGGGCAGGGTCCGCTGAACGCTCTGCCCTGCTGGCGACGCTCACCGCCCGCACGACGGATGCCGCCCACGACCTGTTCACGCCCGGGCCCGGACTCGGTCACCACGCAGGCAATACCTACGCCCGCACGACCACCGAGCCTCAGTCCCTTGACGACCTGACCCGCGCCACCGGCACCACACGCGTCCATGCCGCGCTCACTCTTGAGCGACTCGTCTCGGCCGGCGTCCTCGTGCATACCCGCGCTGGCTGGCGACGCCACCGCAGCGACCGCCGGCGAACGGCCGCCGCGCACGTCGGAGTCCAGGGCCGGCTCGACGAGCGCGCACGCCGCTACAGCGTCGAGCGCGAGCTGTGGGCCTGGTGGCAGGCCGAGGACGAATGGATGCGCGCACCCCAACGACCCAGCACGAAACGGCGACCCCGCCGCGGACAGCTCTCCCTCCTGCCCGAGGACGGCACCCACGCCTACGGTCCCCACCCCCGACGAGCCGACGGCCGGCTCGACTGGCGCGCGGCCCGACGCATCATCGAAGACGAACGCCACGGCCACGCCCGCCGACCCCGGCCCGCCTCGGCGCGCGTCCCCGGCGCCGGAGCGGTCGAGCGCGTCGCCTGAACACACAGCACGACTCGAGGACGATCTGGACCGGGATGACCGCTACCAACCTGCACCGCTGTGCAGGCGGTCTGTCGGTGCGCCCGCTCGCCTACGGGCTGCGGGGGTGGTGAGCGAGGACCGTCGGGGCCAGCACTCCCACGGCCGCGCACAGATCCAGCACGGCCTCGACAATCTCCGCCGCCGGCCGTGAACGGCCGGCGGCCACCCATCCTCGGTGTGCACGGCCCAGCTGCGACAGGGCTGGCCCGCACACAACGTGGATGGCTACCAGATGGGCGGCCCCAGCACTCCACCAGCGCTCTCCCACCACCGTGGTCGCCGGGGCAGCGCGCCGTCCGCCCCCATGCGACGACGGCGCTGCCACACCTTGGACCAGCTGCGCGCAGGACAGCGTGGCCCCCACTTCGCATCCGGGCCGGCACGCGTCACGTGTGGTGGTCGAGCTCCTCCTCGATGACTGCTTCGAGCTCGTCGGCGCTGGGAAGTACGCCGCGCGCCTCAGCCGGCAGGCCCTGATAGTCCGCGACGGCCACGGGCGCGCTGGTGCCGGCCAACGCGTAGCGCACGGTCGGGCCGCTCTTCCCGGTGCACAGCAAGATCCCGATCGTCGGCGCATGGATCTCTGCGCGACGGAACTGGTCATCCACGATCGCGACGTACGTGCCGAGCTGCCCCAGATGCGCGGGCTGGAACGAGCCGATCTTCAGCTCGACGACCACGTAGCGCAGCTGCTCGACATGGAAGAACAGCAAGTCCACGTAGAACTCCTCAACCCGCTCGCTCACGTCGTCCGGCACGCTCAGGCGCACCTGCCGGCCGACGAAGGCCATGCCGCGCCCGAGCTCGAGCATGGTGTCCTGCAACCGGTCCATCAGCGCCTGTTCAACGTCGCGTTCGGCGACTCGTTCCACCATGGCCAGGTGCTCGAAGATGTAGGGGTCCTTGACCAGCTGCTGCGCGAGCTCGGAGTCCGGGGCGTCCAGCGCGGTGGTGAAGTTCGTCGACGCTGAGCCGAGCGACTCACGCAGACCGACCTTGATCTGGTGCTCGAGCACGTTGCGGGACCAGCCGTTGTCCACCGCCCGGGCCGCGTACCAGTCCCGCTCCTCGCGGGTGGAGAGACGGTCGAGAAGGACGGTGACGTGGCGCCAAGGCAATCGTCCACCAACGTGGTGGACGAACTCCTCCTCGGTGGGCCAGACCTCGGCGACCCGACGCATGTAGAGCAGGTTGGACCGCGACCAACCGCTCTGGTCGGGAAACTCCCGCTGCAGGTCCGCCGCGAGGCGCGTCACCACCTTGGCTCCCCAACCGGCCGCCTGCTGCCGCTCGAGGATGTCGCGACCGATCGACCAGTACAGGCGCAACACCTCGGTGTTCGCAGCCCGCGCGGCCTGGAAGCGCGTCGCCCGCACCCGCGCCTTGAGCTCGGCCAACAGCGTCGCATAGCCGGCCGGCTCAAGGGCCCCTCCTACTTCAGCCATGCTCCCATCCTCCCGCCACCACCGACCGCGCCCGGACCCGGCGCGAGCGGGCCACACTCGCCGACCGCGCCGAGCAGATCGCGATCACCAGCGGGAACCTCGCCCACGGACACTCCCAGGTGACCCGACCGCGCACCCCTACTCCCTGCGTGCGGCCCCACGTGCACTACTTCTTGCTTCCTGCTCCGGTGGAGCGGCTGCGCGGGTTCGTGCCGGGTCCTCGCGCTTGGGCCAGCTCTTCGCGCAACTGCTCGACCTGCCGGTCGTAGGTGGCACGCAGGTCCGCGACCCGCTGCTCCCCATGGGCGCGTTCACGCTCTGCCTCGCCGCGAGCGCTGTCGCGCTCGGCGGTGCAGGTGGCGATCGCCTCCCGCAGGGAAGAGACCTCCTCGCGAACGAGCTGCACGTCCGCGAGGGCAGCGTCGAGCCGCTCGCGCACCTCGGCGGCGCCGGCCTCAGCACGGACCACGCGCTCGGCCTCGACCTCCACGCGATGCTCAGCGGCCCCGGCGCGCTCCTCGGCAGCGGCCCGGGCCACCTCGGCCGACTTGGCCCCCGCGACAGCCTCGCCCCGCTCCCCCTCCATACGGCGGCTGTCCTCGACGGCCTGCTCCAGGCTCTGCGCCAACTGCGCCGACTCGGCCTCCGCGCGCCGCTGCGCCTGCCTGGCAGCCTCAAGCTCCTCATCCAGGCGCGCACGCGTCTCGCCAGCAGTGGTCAGCTCCGCGCGAAGCTGCTCGATCTCGACCGCCAGGTCCTCGCTGCGCCCGGTGGCCTCCTCGGCTGCGGCATCGGCCTCCTCCCGTTCGGCCTCCGCGCGGCGCTGGGCCTGCTCAGCGCGGGTGGCGCGAGCATTGGCGGCGGCCACCTGCTCGGCAGCCTCGGTGGACACCGATTCGAGCTGCGCCTCAACGGCCTCGGGGTCGGTCACGGTGCGTAGCTCTCCGATCAGACTGGTCAACTGCTCGCCAAGGTGCTCGATCATGCCGGCCACCTGGCCGGTGATCGCACTGGCGCGCTGCCGCGCCTCGTCGACCGGGCGCATCTCTGCGCCGTCCCCGTCGCCAGCAGCGGAGAGTCGCTGCCGCGCTCGCCAGGCGGCCGCTCGATGATGCTGGGGGTCCTCGCAGTACTCCGGCGGTCGCCCCGTCCCCGCCTCGCTCGGCGCCGCCGGCCGCTCGCACCCCGGAAACCGACAGACCCGCGTCTCCGTCTGCTGATCGCTCATAACGTCACCGTATCAAGTAACGAAACGTAACACAAGACGAAAGACGGAACAGAACGGAGAAGCCGGGATCCGGCCGAGGTCCTGCAAGCACCGTGAGCACGCCCTCTAGCGCTACCAAGCACCGGCCTCTCCCGTCAGCGGGCCGGTGCGCCCGGTAGGTTGGTGGTCGTGGCAGCGCGTGCCTGCCCCCCAAGCGGTCCACGCGCTGCCACACCTGCTTCAGCCGTTGCTCGCACCGACTTCGGCACACCCCAGCCCGTACCGGCGCACCGTCGCCCGGATCAGCTCGGGCTCCATCCCCTGCCACCACGTCGCCGGCGTGGCTACCACCGGCGCCGCCGTGAAGTCCATCGCCTCGATGACCTCTCGTGCCTCGGGCCGCTCGTCGAGCCGCACGACCTCCACCGAGACCCCACCGCGCCGAAGTGCCCTGACCGTCAACGTGCACCGCACACACTCCGGCACGCTGTACACCACCACTCCACGTCGCATGACCGCTCCCCTTCGCCGAGCATTTTTCGTTCCCTCCTGGCGAGGGAAACGACGGCGGCGAGAGGGCCGTAGTGCAACCCGCAGGGCGACGCGAGTGGTGGCGAGTCAGCAGCGCAGCGCAGTGAGCAGCGCACGAACCACCGCGCGCACAGGTCCGCGAAGCGGACTTGCACGCAGGCACGGAGCCGCCATAGTGGAACGCCAGGAGGGAAACGAAGAACAACCATCCGGGCCGCGCAGCGGCCGCAGACCTGGCATGTTCGCCGAAGCTCCCCACCAAGCCACGCCGACAGCACCCATCCATCCGCCGCGGAACCACACCACTCCCCCTAGACGCAATACGTCTACCAGCGCGCTAGCCATAACAGACGCATCACACCTACACGAGATAGCCTTATTGAGTGTATAAGACCTATCGGACGCAAGCGGTGCAATGGGTGTACGATGAAGCCGTCGGCCGAGTCCGGCACATGTCATGCACGTATGGAACGTAAACGACGTGATACGTGTATTAGCCGCAAGAGATGAAATAGACCTAATGGGGGACGGTCATGATGGATCAGTTCATCCGCGCGCAAGCACCCGGCCGGCCGGCGGAGAGCGCCACCTACGCGGGCGCTGCCGACCAGGCGTGGAGGGAGCTGCCGCACGGGATCTACGGCGCCACCAATGCGGCAGGGGAGGACCTGCGACTCGAGGTCACCCCGAGCTCGTCCTCGGCCGGCCCCTGGCCCGCCGGCGTCGACCCGCTCGAGTACCGCGGGCACGACGTCGACACCGTGGCCGAGCGCGATGGTTGGCGCTCCCCGGAGTGGGAGAAGTACGTCAACCAGCGCCTCGCCCGCGAAGACGGCAGCGAGCCGATCACGATCTACACCAAGGACGACTGCCAGGCGTGCCGCGCCACGATGCGCTCGCTCGACAAGCTCGGCATCGACTACGACCCGATCAACATCGCCGACCTGCCCACAGCGGTCCTGGACGAGATGCGCGACCAGGGCCTGGCCCAGGCGCCCGTCGTCGACACCGGCACCGACGCCTGGTCCGGCTTCCGGCCGGACCGCATCA
>JBQDDG010000081.1:0-6256 GCA_052093225.1 Actinomycetaceae bacterium | reverse complement strand
CGACGCCCGGCGTGTAGGCGCGCGAGAGGTCGCGGCGCGTGCGCAGCGGCACCTTGGACGTCACCTCGATCTTGCCGCCGATGTGCAGGAGGAACGTCGAGTCGGACACCTTCGACACGCTGGCGCCGTCGACGGCCTCGATGGCCGCGCGGACACTCTCGAGGTGCTCGCCGTCGATGGTGTCCGCGGTGATGTCGACCGTGATGCCCTCGGAGCTGGACTGCACGACGTCGACGCCCATGACAGTGCCGCCGGCCGAGGCCACTGCGCTCACCACCTCGGCCGTCGCCTGCGGCGATGTACCGACGAGGACGCGGAGCGTGGTCGTGTAGGACGGACTGGGCACTGCCATAGGGACCTCCGTGGTCTGGTTGCTGCTGGTCGAACGTGGACGAGTGTGCCGCAGGTCAGGACTGGACGCGTTCAAGGACGAGCTCCTTGACGCGCGCCGCGTCGGCCTGGCCGCGGGTGGCCTTCATGACGGCGCCGATGACGGCGCCGATCGGGCCGAGGTTCCCCGAACGGATCTTCTCGGCGATGTCCGGCTGCGCGGCGAGGGTCTCGTCGATGACGGCGAGGAGCGGACCGTCGTCCGACACCACCGCGAGACCGCGGGCCTCGACCACCTCCGACGGCGAGCCCTCGCCCGCGAGCACGCCCTCGAGCGCCTGGCGGGCCAGCTTGTCGTTGATCCGCCCCTCGTCGACGAGGCCCTGCAGCTCGGCGACGTGGGCCGGCGTGACGGCCAGCTCCTCGAGCTCCACGCCCTCGGAGTTCGCCGTGCGGGCCAGCTCGCCCATCCACCACTTGCGGGCGGCCGCCGGGGTGGCCCCGGCGGTGACCGTGGCCTCGATGAGGTCGAGGGCGCCGGCGTTGACGGCGTCGCGCATCTCGGGCTCGGTGAAGCCCCACTCGCCGATGAGCCGGCGACGACGCAGGGCAGGCAGCTCCGGCAGCCTCGCCCGCAGCTCCTCGACCCACTCGCGCGACGGCGCCACGGGGACGAGGTCCGGCTCGGGGAAGTAGCGGTAGTCCTCGGCGTCGGACTTCACGCGCCCCGGGGACGTGGTCCCGGTGTCCTCGTGCCAGTGCCGGGTCTCCTGCCGGATGCTCCCGCCGCCGGCGAGGATCGCGGCCTGGCGCTGGATCTCGTGGCGAACGGCCCGCTCGATCGAGCGGAAGGAGTTGACGTTCTTCGTCTCGGTACGGGTGCCGAGCGGGGCGTCCGGATCGGCGCGCAGGGAGACGTTGACGTCGGCGCGGACGTTGCCGCGCTCCATCCTGGCCTCGGAGACACCGAGGGCGCGGAAGATGTCCCGCAGCGACTGGACGTAGGTGCGGGCGACCTCGGGGGCGCGGGCGCCGGCGCCCGTGATCGGGCGCGAGACGATCTCGACGAGCGGCACGCCCGCGCGGTTGTAGTCCACCAGCGAGTACTCGGCGCCGTGGATGCGCCCGGTCGAGCCGCCGACATGCGTGTTCTTGCCGGCGTCCTCCTCCATGTGCGCGCGCTCGATCGGGACGGTCACCTCGGTGCCGTCCTCGAGCTCGATCGCGAGCTCGCCGTCGTACGCGATCGGCTCGTCCGACTGCGACGTCTGGAAGTTCTTCGCGAGGTCCGGGTAGAAGTAGTTCTTCCGGGCGAACCGGCAGGACTCGGCGATCTCGCAGCCGAGCGCGAGACCGATCGTCACCGCGTACTCGACCGCCGTGCCGTTGACGGACGGCAGCGCGCCCGGCAGGCCGAGCGAGACCGGCGTCACGTGCGTGTTGGGGGCGCCGCCGAACTCGTTGAGCGCGCCGTCGAACATCTTCGTCGTCGTGCCGAGCTCGACGTGGACCTCGAGCCCGATCACCGGGTCGAACCGCGAGACGGCCTCGTCGTAGTCCATGAGCGTGTCGGTCATCGCTGCGCCTCCGTCAGCTCCGGGGCGCGGTCCAGCAGCGGACCGCCCCACTCGTTCGTCAGTGCCCGTTCGAGCGCGCCGCCCACGCGGTACAGCAGCGCGTCCTGCCGCGCGGGCGCGATGATCTGCAGGCCCACCGGCAGTCCGTCGTCGGACAGGCCCGACGGGAGCGACATCGCCGGGACGCCGGCGAGGTTGGCGGGGATCGTCGCGATGTCGTTGAGGTACATCGCCAGCGGGTCGTCGATCTTCTCGCCGATCGGGAACGCCGTGGTGGGCGAGGTCGGCGAGACGAGCACGTCGACCTGCTCGAAGGCCGCCGCGAAGTCGCGCTGCACGACCGTCCGCACCTGCTGGGCCGCGCGGTAGTAGGCGTCGTGGAACCCGGCCGAGAGGGCGTGGGTGCCGAGGATGATCCGGCGCTTGACCTCGTCGCCGAACCCGGCCCCGCGCGTCGCCGCCATCACGCGCTCGGCCGTCACGGGCCCCTCGGCGGGCTCGACCCGCAGGCCGTAGCGCATGCCGTCGAACCGGGCGAGGTTGGACGACGCCTCGGCGGGGAGGATGAGGTAGTACGCCGCGAGGGCGTGCTCGAACGACGGCGCCGAGACCTCGTGGATCTGGGCCCCGCCCGCCTCGAGGACGGCCAGCGCGGCGTCGAAGGAGGCACGGACCCCGGGCTGGTAGCCCTCGCCGCCGAGCTCGCGGACGACGCCGACGCGCAGGCCGGCGAGCTCGCCGGTCCGGGCGGCGTCGACCAGCCCGGCGACGTCGTCGGTCAGGGAGGTGGCGTCCAGCGGGTCGTGGCCGCCGATCGTCTCGTGGAGCAGCGCGGCGTCGACCACCGTGCGGGAGACCGGCCCGATCTGGTCGAGCGAGGAGGCGAGCGCCACGGCGCCGTAGCGGGAGACGCCGCCGTAGGTCGGCTTGACCCCGACGCTGCCGGTGACCGCCGCGGGCTGACGGATCGACCCGCCCGTGTCGGAGCCCAGCGCGACCGGGGCCTGGAAGGAGGAGACGGCCGCCGCCGACCCGCCGCCCGAGCCACCGGGGATCCGCGTGAGGTCCCACGGGTTGTGCGTCGGGCCGAAGGCCGAGTGCTCCGTGGACGAGCCCATGGCGAACTCGTCGAGGTTCGTCTTGCCGAGGATCGGCAGCCCGGCGGCACGCAGCCGCGTGACCACGGTCGCGTCGTACGGCGGCACCCAGCCCTCGAGCATCCGGGAGCCCGCGGTCGTCACCTGACCGCGGGTGACGATGTTGTCCTTGACGGCGATCGGCACGCCGGTCAGGGGCGCGACCTCCTCGCCGGTCGCGCGGCGCGCGTCGGCGGCGCGGGCGGCCTCCAGGGCCTTGTCGGCGTCGACGTCGAGGTAGGCGTGGACCGCCCCGTCGACGGCGGACGTGCGGGCCAGGTGGGCCTCGGTGAGCTCGACGGAGCTCACCTCACCGGACGCGAGGGCGGCCGCCTGGTCGGCGGCGCTCATGCGGATCAGGTCGCTCACGCGTCCTCCCCGAGGATCTGCGGGACGAGGAACTGGTCGTCCTCCGACGCCGGTGCGGCGGCCAGGACCTCACCGAGGTCGAGACCCTCGGCGGGCTCGTCGGCGCGGAACACGTTGGTCAGCGGCAGAGGGTGCGAGGTCGGGGGCACGTCGGGCGTCGCGATCTCGGAGACGCGCTCGACCGCACGGGTGATGACCGCGAGCTCGCCCGCGAGACGCTCGATCTCGTCGGGGGTCAGCTCGATGCGGGCGAGCGCCGCGACGCGCGCGACCTCGTCGGAGTCGAATGAGGGCATGCGCCGAGTCTAGATCGAACCGGGCGGACCTCTAGGCTCAGGACATGCCTCGCCAGTCGCTCCGCACGCTCGCGCGCACGGGCGTGCGCATCGCCGCGGTCACCGCCGCCGCCCAGGTGACCGCCGCCGCCGGGATCATGGCGGTCGACCACCTGCGCAAGCTGCGCGAACCGCTCTCCGGCGAGTTCCCCGCCACGGCGCCGGTCGACCTCGACGTGCACGGCTCGCAGATGAAGGTCTTCACCTACGGCCAGGACCTCTACGAGGACATGCTGGCGGCCATCGAGGGCGCCACGCGGACGATCTACTTCGAGACGTTCATCTGGAAGCGGGACGAGACCGGGCGGGCGTTCAAGGCCGCACTCGAGGCGGCCGCCCGCCGGGGCGTCGAGGTCTACGTCGTCTTCGACTCGTGGGGCAACCTCAACCAGGGACTCCACTTCTACCGGTTCGCCGACCTCCCCCACCTGCACGTGCGGCGCTTCCCGCTCATCCGTCCGGGGCTCGTCATCGGCAACCTGCGGCAGACCGGCCGCGACCATCGCAAGCTCCTCGTCGTCGACGACGAGGTCGGGTACGTCGGCGGGTACAACATCGGCGACCTGTACGCGACGACCTGGCGGGACACCCACCTGCGCGTGCGCGGGCCTGCCGTGTGGGAGCTGGCCAACGCCTTCGTCGACTTCTGGAACGACCACCGCCGGCGGCACCACCCCGTGCTGCCCGACCCGGGCGCGCGGGAGTGGCTCGCGCAGGTCGAGGCACGGTCCAACACGCCGCACCGCATGCTCTTCCCGGTCCGCGGCATGTACCTCGACGCGCTCGACCGGGCGGTGGACTCCGCGATCATCACGATGGCGTACTTCATCCCGGACCGCGAGATCCTGCGCGCACTGACCGCGGCCGCCCGCCGCGGGGTGCGGGTCCGCGTGATCATCCCGCACCGCACCAACCACGTGCTGGCGGACTGGGTCTCGCGCCCGTACTACGACGACCTGCTCGAGGCCGGCGTCGAGCTGTGGCTGTTCAAGGACGCGATGGTGCACGCCAAGACGATGTCCGTCGACGGCCGCTGGACGACGATCGGGACCGCGAACATCGACCGGATGTCCCTGCAGGGCAACTTCGAGGTCAACCTCGAGGTGCACGACGAGGGGCTCGCCGAGCACATGGAGCGCGTGTTCGCCACCGACCTGACGAACTCCATGCCGCTCACGCTCGAGCAGTGGCGGGCACGCGAGTGGTGGCGCCGCCCGCTCGAGCGCCTCGTCCGCCCCCTCGGCCCCCTCCTCTAGCCCCCTCGGGGAAGTCGGTCGGGCAGGGCCGCGTCGAGCCCGCCCTCGAGGAGGGCGACGAAACCGGCCTCGTCGAGGATCGGGACACCGAGGTCGCGGGCCTTGCTCTCCTTCGACCCGGCGTTCTCCCCCGCCACGACGACGTGCGTCTTCTTCGACACCGAGCCCGACGCCTTGCCGCCGCGCGCGAGGATCGCCTCCTTGGCCGAGTCCCGCGTGAAGCCCTCGAGCGAGCCGGTGACCACGACGGTCACACCCTCCAGCGTGCGCGGCGTGTCCTCGTCGACGTCCTGCTCGGTGCGTACGCCCGACGCCGTCCAGCGCTCGACGATCTCGCGGTGCCAGGCCGCGTCCTCGCGGTCCTCGTCACCGGCGTCCTCGACGTCGCGACCGTCGTCGTCACCGTCACCCTCCTCGATGTCGCCACCGTGGTACCAGGCGAGGACCGACTCGGCGATGGTGGGGCCGACCCCGTCGACGTCGGCGAGGCGCTCGACCGACGCGTCGAAGATCGCCCGCAGCGAGCCCATCTCGGTCGCGAGCGCGCGGGCCGCCGTCGGGCCGACGTGACGGATCGACAGCGCGACGATCACCCGCCACAGCTCCTTGTCCTTGGCCTCCTCCAGCCCGGCCAGCAGCTTGTCCGTGGTCTGCGTGGGCCGCGGTTCGACGACCTCGTCGTCCTTGGTCTTGAACGTCCGCACGGTGCGCTGGGTCCAGAACACGCGCCGCAGCACCCAGTTCCCGGTGCGCACGAGTGCACCGCCCGCGCCCTGCTCGCCGTCGTCCGGCCGCCCCAGCTCGGGGCGGTAGGCGAGGACGTCGCGCAGGTCCTCGGCGGTGACGTCGAACAGCCCCGCCTCGCTCGCCAGGACGGGTACCTGCGGGGCGGGCACGTCCTCGACGTCGCTGACCTCGCCGTCCTCGGTGATCAACACGTGCCCCGCGGCGACGGCGGCGAGCGCCGGCTCGCGCCCTCCGGTCGGCCCGTCGGGGGCGTGCGGATCGCGCGTGGCGTCGGGGTTGGTCAGGGCGAGCGCCGTCTCGTACCCGAGCGCCTCGATGTCGAACGCCCCGCGCGAGCCCACGTGCTCCACGCGCTCGGTGAGCTGGGCCGGGCAGGACCGGGAGTTGGGGCACCTGAGGTCGACGTCGGCCTCCTTCGCGGGTGCGAGGGCGGTGCCGCAGCTCGGGCACTCGGTCGGCATGACGAACTCCGTCTCGGAGCCGTCGCGCAGGTCGACGACGGGCGC
>JBQDDG010000080.1:0-6266 GCA_052093225.1 Actinomycetaceae bacterium | reverse complement strand
CGTAGCGTGAATACCCGCCACAGCAGGGTCATTCACCACGAACCGCGAAGAGCCGAGATAGGTGAGGGCACCACGCAGGTCAGGGGAGAGGTCGGGGGGACGGAGGTCCTCGTCGGCCTCCCGGAGGCGGTCGCCGAAGGCGGAGCGGACGAACGCCGCGACGTCGAACGAGGTCTCCCGGACCGGGGGGACGACCCCGTCCGCGCTGTGCAACAGGCCCGGACGCGATCCGGACCCGACCATTCCCGAACGATGTGACACGGCTCCAGGTTAGGCCGGGTGCGCCGCCGGTGTCGTCTCACTCCTCGGTCCGGCCTCGTCGCCGGACAGCCCGTCGAGGAACCGGTCGATCGTGGCGGGCCGGCCCTCGAGGGTGACGTGCGCCGCGCGGTAGCGCCCGTTGGAGTGCAGGGCGAGCTCGACCGGGTCGCCGACGACGGCGACCGAGTCGGCGCCGTGCCGCACGACGGCGCGCGGCCCGCCCGGGACGACCAGCACGACGCCGGTGTGCGCCTTCCGGTACAGCAGCCCGGCCCCGGTCAGGGTGCGGCGCCACAGGGCTCGCGCGAGCTCAGGTGAGAGGTCCTCGCGCGGCTCCGCGGGACCGGAGTGGCCGTCGGCGCCCCGCGGCCCCCGGCGCACGTCCTCGTGGTGCACGACGAGCTCGACGAGGTTCGTCATGCTCTCCGCCCAGTTCATGGGGGACCACCGCGGCCCGCCGGCGGCGACCCGGGCGACGAGCGCCCGGTAGCCCACCGGGTCGAGCGCGTCCGCCACCAGCCGCTGCAGATGGGGCTCGCGGCCCGGCTCGGCGCGGGAGAGCACGTCGCGCGCCATGAGGTCCGGGCGCCGCTCGCGCAGCACGAGGTGGGCGGCGAGGTCGACCACTCGCCATCCCGCGCACAGCGTGGGGGCGTGGGGGTCGGCGGCGAGAAGGGTCGACGCGAGCGCGGCCCGTTCGAGGTGGACCGGTTCGGTGTCTCTCACGACGACGACGCTCCCACACGCGCGCCCGCCCGTCCACGGGAGCGCGACGGGGCGGGTCCGCGGCGCCGTGGCACGATGGTTCGGTGCCAGATTCTCCCGAGCGCGCGCCCCTGCAGGGGCCCGTGCCGACACTGTCCCCCGAGGTCGCCGAGCGCCTCACGCGCGACGCCCAGGGCCTCGTGTGTGCCGTCGTCCAGGACGCGACCACGCGCGACGTCCTCATGGTCGCCTGGATGAACGACGACGCGCTGCACCGCACCCTGACCACGGGCCGCGCCTGGTACTGGTCGCGCTCGCGCTCGGAGCTCTGGCGCAAGGGGGACACCTCCGGCCACGTCCAGCACGTCCGCTCCGTCTCGCTCGACTGCGACGGCGACGCGCTGCTCGTCACCGTCGACCAGGTCGGTCCCGCCTGCCACACGGGGGCGACGTCGTGCTTCGAGGCCGGCGGTCAGCTGCCGGTGACGGTCACGGAGGGGGCGCGATGACGAAGGACGCGACCGACGCCGCCGCACCCGTCGACCTCCCGTGGGGGCGGACCTGGCCGAGCCTCGGTCGCTTCCGCGAGCTCGCGACCGACCGCCGGGTGATCCCCGTCGTCCGGCGCCTCCTCGCCGACGACGTCACCCCCGTCGGCGTCTACCGCCGCCTCGCGGCCGGGCGGCCCGGCACGTTCCTCATGGAGTCCGCCGAGGCCGGGCAGTGGTCGCGGTGGAGCTTCGTCGGCGTCGGCTCGCGCGCCACGCTCACCTCCCGCGAGGGCAGGGCGACCTGGCGCGGCGGCGTCCCGGCCGGCGTCCCCACCGAGGGGCCGGTGCTCGAGGTCCTGAGCGCCGCCCTCGAGGTGCTCGGCACGCCGGCGATCGAGGGCCTGCCGCCGCTGACCGGTGGGTTCGTCGGCTCCCTCGGGTGGGACGTCGTCCACGGGTGGGAGCCCACCCTGGCCCGCCGTGCGCCGGCGGACACCGACGTCCCCGAGGTCGCACTGTGCCTCGCGAGCGACCTCGTGGCCCTCGACCACAGCGACGGCACCATCTGGCTCATCGCCGACGCGGTCAACACCGACGGCTCGGACGAGCGCGTCGACGAGGCCCACGCCGACGCCGTCGCCCGGCTCGACGCCATGCAGGCCGACCTCCTGGCGCCCGGTCCCTCGCACGCGGCGGTCCTCGACGGGTCGGTGGCCCTGCCGCCGGTGACGCCGAGGTTCGCCGACGAGGACTTCATGGAGGCCGTCCGGGTCGGGAAGCAGGCCATCGTCGACGGCGAGGTCTTCCAGGTGGTGCTCTCCCAGCGGCTCGACGTCGAGACCGACGCCGACCCGCTCGACGTCTACCGGGTCCTGCGCACGGTCAACCCGAGCCCCTACATGTACCTCTTCGCCCTCGACGACGGCATCGGCGGGGTCCTCCACGTCGTCGGCTCCTCCCCGGAGACGCTCGTCAGGGTGACGGGGGAGGAGGTCATCACCTTCCCCATCGCGGGTTCGCGCCCGCGCGGGGGCAAGCCGTCGGAGGACCGGGCGCTCGCCGAGGAGCTCCTCGAGGACCCCAAGGAGCTCTCGGAGCACGTGATGCTCGTCGACCTCGCCCGCAACGACCTCTCCAAGGTCTGCCGGCCCGAGAGCGTCGAGGTCACCGAGCTGATGGAGATCAAGCGGTTCAGCCACATCATGCACATCAGCTCGACCGTCACCGGCCGCAAGCGTGAGGACGTGACGGCGCTCGACTGCCTGCGCGCGACCTTCCCGGCCGGCACGCTCTCCGGTGCCCCGAAGGTCCGCGCGATCGAGCTCATCGACGACCTGGAGCCCTCGCGCCGCGGCGTCTACGGCGGGGTGGTCGGCTACCTCGACCTCGCCGGCGACGCCGACCTCGCGATCGCCATCCGTACCGCGGTGCTCCACCAGGGGCGCGCCTCGGTGCAGGCCGGTGCCGGGGTGGTCGCCGACTCCGTGCCCGCCACGGAGCTGGAGGAGGCGACCAACAAGGCGGCCGCGGCGATCCGCTCGGTGCGTCTCGCCGCGCAGCTGCGCCCGGCGGGGGAGGGCGCGTGACCCGCGTTCTCGCCGCCGCCGCACCCCGCCGCACGCCGGCCGCCGCGGGGACCTCGGCGTGACCCGCGCGGACAGGGCGACGGCGGGGCTCGGCCGGGGCGGTGCCGTCCTCCTCGTCCTGGTCGCCGTCGCGGCCACCTTCCTCCTCGCCCAGCCGACGTGGGCCACCGGCACCATCGGTACGGCCACCGGAGAGGTGGAGCTCGCGGCCACGGGCATGAGCGGGGCGCCCGTGGCGTGGGCGGGTGCCCTCGTCGCCGGCGCCGCGGCGCTCCTGGCGGCGATGTCCGGCCGCGTCGGGACGATGCTCGCCGGCGCGGCCACGTTCGTCGCCGGGGCCGTCGTCGCGCTGGGGGGCTACGGGGCGGCGCGGGACCCGGGCGACCTGCTGGTGGCCGAGGCCAGGGTGGCCACCGGGACGAACGCGCCGACCGTCCTCGACGCCGCCGCGACGCCGTGGCCCTGGGGCGCCGTCGCCGGGGGGGCCGTGCTGATCGTCCTCGGCCTCCTGCTCGTGGCCTCCGCCGGCCGCTGGTCGGCCGCCGGTCGGCGTTTCGAGCGTCCCCGGGGCGCCGCGGCCTCCCCGGCGACGGGCGCCGCGTCCCGGTCGGGCGGGACCGGGGCAGGCGGGGTCGAGCACGGACCTGCCGCGGACGCCACCGCCACCGCCACCGCGACCGCCGCCACCGACCCCCCTCCCTCCGTGCCCGGTGGTGCGTCCGGTCGTAGGTCCGGGAGTCCCGACACGGTCGCCGGCGGGACCTCCGCCAGCGCCGCCGCCGACGCCGCGCGCGACCGCTACGTCGACGACTGGGACGCGCTCGGACGCGGCGAGGACCCCACGGCCTCCGACCGGTAGGCTCGGGCCCGAACCCCCAGGAACGAACCGAAGGAGCCGCCGTGACCGGCACGAGCCTCGAGCAGCACCAGGAGGGCTACCGCCTGCCTGTGGCCGCCCCGCCCCACAACGAGGGCAAGACCGTCGCCGGCTGGACCTTCATGGCCATCGTCACCCTCGGCGTCCTGGTCTCGTGCGTGGGCCTCGTCATCGACAACCAGACGGTGATGTGGATCGCCGGACCGGCCGTGATCGTCGTCGGCTTCATCGTCGGACTCGTGCTGCGCAGGTCGGGCAAGGGACAGCCGGCGGCCCCGGCCGCACCGGCCCGCGACTGGTACGAGGCGGAGGAGACCACCACCGGCGACGACGGGGCGGCCGCACGGGGGCGTGCGGAGTGAACGTCCTCGAGGAGATCGTCGCCGGAGTCCGCGAGGACCTCGCCCGCCGCGAGGCCGAGCTCCCGCTGGACGCCGTCAAGGAGATCGCGGGCCGCAGGCCCGCCGCGCTCGACGCCGTCTCCGCGCTGCGGGGCGACGGCTCCGTCACGGTGATCGCCGAGTGCAAGCGGAAGAGCCCCTCCAAGGGCGCCCTCGCCGACGTACCCGACCCGGCCGTGCTGGCCGCCGCCTACGCCGACGGCGGCGCCGCCGCGATCTCCGTCCTCACGGAGGAGCGCCGCTTCGGCGGCTCGCTCGCCGACCTCGACGCCGTCCGCGCCGCCGTCGACGTGCCCGTCCTGCGCAAGGACTTCATCGTCACGCCGTACCAGATCTGGGAGGCCCGGGCCCACGGCGCCGACATCGTCCTGCTCATGGTGGCCTCGCTCGAGCAGACCGTGCTCACCTCGCTCGTCGAGCGCGTCCACTCCCTCGGCATGACCGCCCTCGTCGAGGCCCACGACCGCGAGGAGGCGATGCGCGCCGTCGAGGCCGGCGCCCGCGTCATCGGGATCAACGCCCGCAACCTCAAGACCCTCGATGTGGACCTCGGGGTCTTCGAGAAGGTCGTGGACGTCGTGCCCGACGACATCCTCAAGGTCGCCGAGTCCGGCGTCAGCAGCGTGCGCGACGTGCTCGACTACACGCGCCAGGGCGCCGACGCCGTCCTCGTCGGCGAGGCGCTCGTCACCCAGCCGGACCCGCGCCGCGCGGTCGCCGACCTGGTGGCCGCCGGAGCGCACCCCTCGCTCAGCAACGGGCGGGAGTGAGCACCGGGGCGGAGGACGAGGCCGCGCCCGTGGCCAGCACCCGTCGCCCCGACCCCCACGCCTGACCGGCCCGGCGCACCGCGCCCGGCCGTGCGCGATCGGGCGAGCAGCGCCCGGAAGGAGATGCACGTGCAGTTCACCGACGACCCGGGCAAGCTGTCCGAGGCCCGCGGACCCTACTTCGGCCAGTACGGCGGGCGGTTCGTCTCCGAGGCGCTCATCGTCGCCCTCGACGACCTCACGGCGGCCTGGGAGCAGATGAAGGACTCCGACGAGTTCCGCCGCGAGATGGACGAGCTCGGCGCCACCTACATCGGCCGACCCTCGCTGCTCACCGAGGCGCCCCGGTTCGCGGAGCACGCCGGCGGCGCGCGCGTGCTGCTCAAGCGCGAGGACCTCAACCACACGGGCTCGCACAAGATCAACAACGTGCTCGGCCAGGGGCTGCTGACCAGGAAGGTCGGCAAGAAGCGGATCATCGCCGAGACGGGGGCCGGGCAGCACGGTGTGGCCACCGCGACGGCCGCCGCGCTCATGGGGCTCGAGTGCACGATCTACATGGGCGCCGAGGACGTGCGGCGCCAGGCCCTCAACGTCGCCCGCATGCGGCTCCTCGGCGCCGAGGTCGTCTCCGTGACGAACGGTTCGCAGACGCTCAAGGACGCCATCTCGGAGGCCTTCCGCGACTGGGTGACCAACGTGGGGACGACGAACTACGTGTTCGGCACCGCGGCGGGCCCGCACCCGTTCCCCGAGATCGTCCGCGACCTCCAGAAGGTCATCGGTGACGAGGCGCGCGAGCAGGTCCTCGCCCTCACGGGCGCGCTCCCCGACGTCGTCACCGCCTGCGTGGGCGGCGGCTCCAACGCGATCGGCATCTTCAACGCCTTCCTCGACGACGAGGACGTCCGGCTCGTCGGCCTCGAGGCGGCGGGCGACGGCGTCGAGTCGGGTCGGCACGCCGCCGCCATCGGCGGCGGTCGGCCCGGGGTCTTCCAGGGCTCGCTGTCCTACCTCCTGCACGACGTCGACGGCCAGACGATCGAGTCCCACTCGATCTCGGCCGGGCTCGACTACCCGGGCGTCGGGCCGGAGCACGCGTGGCTCGCGGACCTCGGTCGCGCCGAGTACCAGCAGGTGACCGACGCCGAGGCGATGGACGCGTTCGCCCTGCT
>JBQDDG010000079.1:0-6613 GCA_052093225.1 Actinomycetaceae bacterium | reverse complement strand
TGTTTGCTTGTGCTGGCTACGGTGGGTGGGGGGGGGGGGGCGGTGTTCTTTTCTCCGGGGGGGGGGTGGGGTCCCCCCCCGCCCCGGGGGGGGGGGGGGGGGGGGGGGGGGGGGGCGCGGGGCCGGGGGGGGGGGGGGGGGGCCCCCCCCCCGGGGGGGGGGGGCCCCCCCCCCCCGCGACTGGGGTCCGGTCAGCGACCGGCGGCGAGCAGGGTGATCGCCTGCTGGGCGCGCTCGGAGGGCACCTCGACGGTATAGACCGAGGCCCGCGTCCCGCCTGCGGAGCGGAAGCTGCGGTTCTTCCCGGTCACCGCGTAGCCGATGAGACCGAAGATCAGGCCCCACACGGCGGTGAAGACGACCGCGCCGAGGACGAGCTCGCCCCAGACCGGCGCCGGCAGGAAGATCCCCAGGAGCAGGCCGAACAGGAGCCCGAACCAGGCGCCGCCGCCGAGCCCGTAGAGGGCCGCCCGGCCGTAGGACATCTTCCCCGTGACGACCTCGACCGACTTGAGGTCGTGCCCGACGATGCTCACCGCCGCGACGTCGAAGTCCTTGTCCGCGAGCAGGTCGACGGCCGACTGCGCGCCGGCGTAGGTGTCGTAGTGACCGATGACGGTGCGGTCGAGGACCGGGGTGGCCGCCATGGTGGTGTCGTGAGTGTCCTGGGTCATCGTGCATCCGCTCCTTCGGGTCGGCTTCTCGTGATAGTTTGATCTTACCAATCAACCTATTGGACGTCCACCGTCCGCCGAGAGGAGCCACGTGATGCCCACCACATCGGAACAGGTGCTCGAGCTCGGGCGCAGCACCTACCGGGCCTTCAGCGCCATCCAGCGCTGGATGGACCGCGCCCAGCACCGCCGCGGCAGGGGCGAGGTCTCCCCCACCGAGGTCTGGCTGCTCGGGCGCATCGCGACGGCCGGCCCCGTGCGGATGAGCGCGCTCGCTACCTGGCAGGAGGTCGACCGCTCGACGATGACCGCGCAGGTCGCCCACCTCGAGGGGCGCCACCTCGTCGAGCGCACCCCCGACCCCGCCGATCGCCGCGCCGTCGCGGTCTCCATCACCGAGGCGGGCCGGGAGACGCTCGCCCGGCACGAGGACGAGATCGCCGAGGTCCTGGCCGACCTCTTCCAGGACTGGGCGGAGGACGACCTCGGCGACCTGGCGGTGCGCCTGGGGCGCCTGGCCGACACCATCGAGGCGCGCTCGGGCAGCGGCGAGGGATGATCACCCCGATGGACGACCACGAGGACCGCCCCTGGCCGGCGACCGCCGAGGCCCTCATGCGCTCCCGGTTCGCCGCCTTCCGCGACGGCGACGCCGCCTGGCTGCTCGCGTCCTGGCACCCCTCGACCCGGCCCGCCGACCTCGACCTGACCGACAACCCCGACTGGCGCGGCCTCCAGGTCGTCGACACCGTGGCCGGCGGCCCGGGCGACACCGAGGGGGTCGTCGAGTTCCGGGCGACCTACCGGATGGCCGCGGGAGGCGTCGGCGTGCAGCACGAGCGCTCGCGGTTCCGCAGCGAGGCGGGGCGCTGGTACTACCTCGACGGCGAGCGCCGCGACCGGGGCTGACCCCGCCCGTCGCCACGCCGCCACCCGGTGCGGCAGGATCGACCCATGCGAACCGTCGAGCTGGGCCGGACCGGGCAGCACCGGTCGAACATCGTCGCAGGGCTCATGAGGATCGCCAGGCGGTCCGACGAGGAGATCCGCGCGCTGTACCAGGCCGCCCGGGAGGCGGGGGTCGACGTCTTCGACCACGCCGACCTCTACGGCGCCGGCGCCCCCGGGGGCCACCGCCACCTGTGCGAGGAGCGCTTCGCCGAGGCGCTGGGCCTGAGCCCCTCGGAGCGTGACCAGGTCGTGCTGCAGACGAAGACCGGGATCGTGCCGGAGCCCTCGACGTACTACGACTCCTCCTACGAGCACATCGTGGCCTCCGCGGAGGAGTCCCTGCGGGCGCTGCGCACCGACCGGATCGACGTGCTCCTGCTGCACCGGCCCGACGCGCTGGTCGAGCCCGAGGAGGTCGCCCGCGCCTTCGACGAGCTCGAGGCCGCCGGCAAGGTACGCGCCTTCGGCGTCTCCAACCACACCCCGCGCCAGATCGACCTGCTGCGCACCGCGGTGCGCCAGCCGATCGTCGTCAACCAGGTCCAGCTCTCGCTCACCCACTCGACGATCGTCACGCAGGGGATGGCGTCGAACATGATGGGCGAGGCGGACGCGGTCACCCGCGACGGCGGCGGTGTCCTCGACCACGCGCGCCTCAACGGGATCACCCTGCAGGCGTGGTCGCCGTTCCAGAAGGGCTTCCTCGACGGCGTCTTCCTCGGCGACCCGGACCACCCCGAGCTCAACGCCGAGCTGGCGCGGCTGGCCGACGTCCACGGCGTCACCCCGACGGCGGTCGCCACCGCGTGGATCACCCGTCACCCCGCGGACATGCAGGTCGTGCTCGGCACGACGACGCCGTCGCGGGTCCACGAGGCCGCCGCCGGCTCCGACCTGCGACTCACGCGCGCCGAGTGGTACGGCCTCGTCCGCGCCGCCGGGCACGCGGTGCCGTAGCGGGCAGAGAGCGACACCGCGAGGGCCCGCCGGCCGGGCGGGTCAGTCCTCCTGCTGGACCACCTCGAAGCCGAGCACCTGGACGTCCATGCCGCGCCGCTGGTCGTCCTCGTGCCCGCCGATGGGGCGCGCCGCCGACCATGCCTCGTAGTCCTCGCGGCTCTGCCAGCGGGTGACGACGAAGTACCGCTCCTCGCCCTGGACGGGCCGGAGCAGCTCGAAGCCGAGGAAGCCGGGCTGCTCGTCGACCGCCCGGCGCCGGGCGGCGAAGCGTCGCTCGATCTCGGCCTCCGCCCCGGGCGGGAAGGTCAGTGCGGTGATGTTGACGAACGGCATGCTCTCCACCTCCGGCTCGGGCCTCCCCGCCGGGCCGACGGGGTGGGCGCTGCCAGGGTAGGCACCTCCGCCCGGGCCCGCGCGCGACCAAGGTCCCGGGCCGCCGCGCGGGTCGCATGCACCGACGCGGTCAGCGGCCGTCAGCGCCCCTCGAGCATCTTCTCGATCGCCGCGAGGCGCATGTCCACCAGGGCCTCGAACGTGTCGTCGGGGGTCCGGGTCGGGGCCGCGGCCGCCTGCCTGCTCAGCGGGGCGGGGATCTCGGGGTGGGCGTCGAGCCACGGGCCGGGCGTGGGCTGCCCGAGGATCGCACGGGTCGCCTCGTCGCCCGTGTCCCACGGGTGGTCGACGAGCAGGGCGAAGCTGAAGAGGTCGAGCAGGAAACTGGACCGCGCCGCCACCGCCTCGGGCAGGGTGAGCCCGATGTCGACGAAGAACTGCAGCATCTCCTCGGTGATGGCGATCCTGCCCGGATCGACCTCGGCCGAGGTGAGCGTCTCCTCCAGGGAGATGAGCAGCGCCCGGGGCGCGGCCCGGTACGCGGCCCGGCCCTCCTCGTAGGCGCGTCGCAGCGAGGGCCGCCACCGCTGCGGGTCGAGGCGGGGTGGCGGGATGCTGCGCACGAGGAGGGCGGCCACCCGGTCGACGATCTCCTGGCGCCCGTCCACGTGGTTGTACAGCGCGCGCGGGGTGACGCCGAGCTCGTCGGCCAGCCGCTGCATCGTCACGGCCGCGAAGCCCTCGGCGCCGGCGATCTCCAGTGCCCGGGCCGCGATGACGTCGCCCGTCAGCGCCGGCTCGTCGCCGCGGCGGGGCCTGCCCCGGCCCCGGCCTCGCCCCCCACCGCGGACCCGGCCGCGGCCCCCGGTGTCGTCGTCGGCCATGGCGACCGATGCTACCCGCGCGGCCATTAAATACATGTGCGTTGATTTCTTGCCGTCGCCTCTCTACTCTCACTTAGGTGACCCTTACCTCGACGGCCGCACCACCGCGCACCGACTCCGCCGAACCGCCCGTGGCCAGCATCCGAGAGGCACTCGCGCGGCACCGTCCCGGGCTGGTCCTCTCCGCGCTCTGCTCGGTCCTCGCCGGCGCGTGCTCGCTGGCGCCGTACGTGGCGGTCTACGCCATCGCCTCGACGCTGTTCGTCGGGGACGGGGCGCCGGACCCGGGGCGCATCACCCTCGTCGCTGCCCTCACCGCGGCGGCCCTCGTGCTCCGCGCCCTCGCGAGCGGCCTCTCGACGCACGTGGGGCACGTGGCGGCCTACCGGGTGCTGGCCGACGTGCGCCGGGCGATCGCCGCGGCGAGCGCGCGGCTCCCCCTGGGCAGGGTCCAGGCGCGATCGGCCGGCCAGATGAAGAAGATCCTGCACGACGACGTCGAGCAGCTCGAGGAGGCCCTCGCCCACGGGGTCCCCGACGGCGCCGCGGCGGCGGCGGTCCCGCTGGCCACCACGGCGGCGCTGCTCGCGGTGGACTGGCGCCTGGCTCTCATCGCCCTGGCGGCCCTCGTCCTCCTCGTCGTGGTCTCCGGCACAGCCATGGGCATGGCCAAGGAGAACAACGCCGAGCAGGCGGCACACACGGGCACCCTCAACCGCGCCGTCACGGGCTATCTGGCGGGGATCAAGGTCATCCGCGGCTACCTGCGCCCCGACACGGGGTACGACCGCGCCCGCGCCGCCGTCGTCGAGAGCGAGCGGCTCACGGTCGCCGCGACCTCGGGGTCGATGGGGTGGCTGCCGGCGATCCTGTCGGTGGCGACGGGCTTCGCGGTCGCGCTCCTCGTCCCCGCGGCGGGACTCGGGTTCACCGGCGGCACGACGACGCTCGCCACCCTCGTGCTCTTCCTCGTCCTCGCCCTGGGCTACCTGTCGCCGGTGATCAACCTGGTGACGACGCTAGCGACCATCGTCATCCGCTTCCAGACGTCCGCCGGCGCCATCACCGAGCTGCTGGACGAGGAACCCCTGCCCGCCCCTGACGCACCAGAGCGGCCGGGGCGCTTCGACGTCACCTTCACGGGCGTGACCTTCGGCTACCAGGCCGACCGGCCCGTCCTGCACGACGTCGACCTGCACGTGCCCGAGGGCGGCACGCTGGCCCTCGTCGGGCCCAGCGGCGGCGGGAAGTCGACCCTCGCCCGGCTGCTGGCCCGGTTCTACGACGTCGACGCAGGCGCCGTGCTCATCGGCGGCGTGGACGTGCGGCAGATCGCCGCCGCGGACCTGGCCCGGACCGTGGCCGTCGTCCAGCAGGACGAGTACGTCTTCGCCACGACCCTGCTGGAGAACGTCCGCCTCGCACGCCCCGACGCCGACGACGCCGAGGTCGTCGCCGCCGCCGAGCGCGCCCAGCTCGGCGAGGTCGCCGCCGCGCTGCCGCAGGGGTGGCACACCGCGCTCAGCGCGGGGGGCGCGGACCTGTCCGGCGGTCAGCGCCAGCGCATCGCCGTCGCCCGGGCGCTGCTCAAGGACGCCGACGTCATCGTGCTCGACGAGGTCAGCGCCTCCCTCGACGCCGTGACCGAGCAGCGCACCCTCGACGCGATCGCCGAGGTCACGCGGGGGCGGACCGTCATCGCGATCGCCCACCGGCTGGCCACGATCGCCGGCAGCGACCGGATCGCCGTGATCGAGGACGGGCGGGTGCGCGCCTCGGGCACGCACGGCCGGCTCCTCGCCGAGGACGCCGGCTACCAGGGGCTGTGGGCCGCCTACCGGGGGGCGGACGGCTGGCGCCTGGACGCACCCGAGGCGGGGGCAACGCCCGCGCGGCCGGCACCGCGGGCGGCCGAGGTGCCCGCCGCCACCGAGGACGAGCAGAGCGCGGCCGCCCGGGCGGTCGTGCGTCCCGGCGTCGGGCAGATGTCCTTCGCCCGCCAGTGGCGCACGCTCTACGGGCGGAGCTGGCCCGAGCTGGTCCGCCGCGCGCTGCCCCGGATGGTGGTCGAGGGGCTGCTGCGCGGGGCGCCCCTGGCGGTGGTGCTCGCCGTCGTGCTCTCCGCGCTGGGGCTGGCCCCGTGGGGTCCGCTCACCCCGCGCCTGGTCTGGCTCCTCACCGGGGCGCTCGTGGCGGCGATGGCGGTGCGGCTCGTGGTCGCGACCTGGGCGAACCGGCTCGTGTGGCGACTTTCCGCCCGGTCCAAGGCCGACCTGCAGCTCTCCGTGCTCGACCGGCTGCACCGGGTGCCGCTGGGCTTCTTCACCCGGACGGACAACGGGCGGACCGCGACGCTCATCGGCAACGACATCCCGGTGCTCGACTTCCAGAACACGCCGCAGCAGGTCGTCGGCGGCCTCGCCCAGCCGCTCCTCGCCGCGCTCGTCCTCACGATCCTCGACTGGCGGCTCGCCCTGGCGGCACTGGCGGGACTGCCGGTGTTCTGGGCGCTGACGATCTGGAGCGACCGGATCTACCACCGGGTCTTCGCCCGGTTGCACGTGGCCCGGGACCGGGCCACGACCGCCGGCCTGGAGCAGCACCGCGGCGCAGCCGTCCTGCGCGGGCACGCCGGCTCGGGGGTCGCGCGCGAGCTCGAGGAGTCGATCGACGGGCTCGCCGACGCCAGCATCGCGATGTCCGTGCGGGCCACGCCCGCCACGGTGGTCGGGGCGGCGGCGCTGGAGGGCGGCCTCGTGCTGCTCATCCTCGTCGGCGCCGGCCTGTACGGGGCGGGCGCAGTGTCCGCGA
>JBQDDG010000078.1:0-6710 GCA_052093225.1 Actinomycetaceae bacterium | reverse complement strand
CGGTGGCCCGCGCGCGGCGCGGCACGAGCGCCGCCAGGACCCCACCGAGGCCACGGGCGGCTGCCGGGACGAGGAACACGAGTCCGAGCAGGAGGCCCAGGCCCAGCAGCGCTGCGCCGAGCACGAGGAGACCGAGCGTGAGCACCATCGCCTGCTCGTCGACGGAGGCGCCCTCCGGGTCGAGCGACCGTGCGATCACGAGCGCGCCCGTCATCGTGCCGAGCCCGAGCACGGCGAGCAGAGACGCGACGGCGCGCCGTCGGTTCGACCCGTGCAGCACGGTGGGCGGCTGTGCCGGGCGCATGGCCGCGACCGGTGCGACGGCGCTCGCCCGCCGGGCCGGCGCGAGAGCGGCGACGACGGTGACGAGCGTGCCGACGACGAGCGTGAGCCCGACCGAGAAGATCGTGAGCGGCACGCTCGTCGGCAGGGGGATGCCGAGATCGGTCCCCGCGGCCGCCCAGATGCGGAGCGCGCCGAGCAGCACGCCGTACCCGACGACGACGCCGACCGCGCTGCCCACCACGCCGAGCGCGGCGGCCTCGAGCACCACGGACGAGAACACCTGCCGCCGGGTCGCCCCGACGGCGCGCAGCATCGCGAGGGTGCGCGTGCGCTGGGCGACGAGTACCTGGAACGTGTTGGCGATGACGAGTCCGGCGACCACCATCGACAGGCCGGCGAAGAAGCCGGCCCCGATCGTGAGGATGCGGTCCGAGCCGAGCTCGGACTCGAGCCGGGCGTCCACGTAGTCGTCGGCCGTGACGACGGACGTCTGCCTCCCGGAGAGCGAGGGGTCGGCCGGCGGGGCGACGCCGGGGACGGTCGTGCCGGGGTCCGGGGCGGCGGCGAGCGCGGCGGCGAGCACCTCGTCGGCCACGGCGTCGCGGAAGGCGTCGTCGGCCACGGTGACGCTGACCGCGGATGCGCCGGCGGCGCCGTCCAGGCCGGCGAGCTCGAGGGCCAGCGGCTCGGGGGCGAGCACGAGGACCGACGACGAACCGTAGATCGACGGGGGCTCGGCGGCGATCCCGACGACGGTGACCTCGGTCTGGTCTGAGCCGTCGGTGGAGCCGGCACCGTCCGGTGGGAGCGCGACCGTCAGGCCGTCGCCGACGTCGGCGCCGAGCGAGCGCGCGACCACCTCGGTGAGGACGACCTCCCCCTGGCCCTCGGGCGGGCGCCCGTCGATGAGCTCCATCAGTTCGGAGGAACCGTCCGCGGGTGCGGCGGCGAGCTGGGCGTGCGTGATCGCGTCACCGGCCCGGACCTGGACGAAGTCGTCGAACCCGGGCACGGCCGAGTCGACCCCGTCGATGGCGCGGATCTCGGCCAGCAGGTCCTCGTCGGCGGCCGTGTACTGGAGGACGAGGTCCGCGCCGGCGAGCGTGGACCGCAGGACGGTGCGGGCACCCTCCTCGACGACGCGCCCGGTGAGCAGCGCCAGCGCGAGGAACGCGGCGGCCAGCACGATCGCGAGGCCGGCGGCGGCGAGCCGGCCGGCCGAGTGCCTCGCCTGCGAGGCGGCGAGGCGCAGCATCACGCCACCTCGCCGTCGGGACGCAGAGCGTCGAGACCGGCGAGCACGGAGGCCGGGGTGGGCTGGTCGATGTCGCCGCGCACGAGGCCGTCGGCGATGAGGACCACGCGGTCGGCGTGGGCGGCGGCCGCCGGGTCGTGCGTGACCATGACGACGGTGCGCCCCAGCTCGCGGACGGACGTGCGCAGGAGGGAGAGGACCTCAGCGCCCGAGCGCAGGTCGAGGTTCCCGGTCGGTTCGTCGGCGAGCACGACGTCGGGGCGGGTGACGAGCGCCCGCGCGATCGCCACTCGCTGCTGCTGCCCGCCGGAGAGCTCGGCGGGCCGGTGGGCCAGACGGTCACCGAGCCCGAGCACGTCGACGAGTCGGTCGAACCAGGTCGTGTCGGGCCCCCTCCCGGCCAGCTCGAGCGGCAGCAGGATGTTCTGCCGCGCGGTGTACATCGGCAGCAGGTTGAACGACTGGAACACGAAGCCCATGCGCTCGCGGCGCAGCAGCGTGAGGTCGGTGTCCGCCAGTGCCGTCAGCTCGGTGCCGCCGAGGTGGACGGAGCCGGACGTCGCGGAGTCGAGGCCGGCCAGCAGGTGGAGGAGGGTCGACTTGCCGGACCCCGACGGTCCCATCACCGCCGTCATCGACCCGGAGGCGAGCTCGAGGTCGACGCCCGCCAACGCCGTGACGGCCGTGTCACCACTGCCGTAGATCTTGGTGAGGTCGCGGGCGCGCAGCACCGACGGGCGGGCCTGCTCGTCCGTCGTCCGATCGCGGGTCGTCCGGTCGCCGGGCGTCGTCGTCATCGTCATCCTCGTCGGTCGGTGCCGGGCCTGCTCCCGGCGTTGCCCCGACGCTACGAACGCGAGGTGGGTCCCGGCGTCGGACCGGCGTCTGGACCTTTCCTCATCCCCTGGTCGTAGGTCCGGACCCGCGGCTACCTCCCGGGCTCGACCAGGCCGGTCTCGTAGGCGAGGACCACCGCCTGCACGCGGTCGCGCACGTCGAGCTTGGTGAGGATGCGTCCGACGTGGGTCTTCACCGTCGCCTCGGCGACGAACAGCTCGGCGCCGATCTCCGTGTTCGACCGGCCGCGCGACATGAGCACGAGGACCTCGCGCTCGCGCTCGGTCAGCGCGTCGAGGACGACCGGAGAGGCCCGGTCCTCGGGGGGAAGGAGTCCGGCGACGGTCTCGATGAGGCGCCTGGTGGAGCTGGGCGCGATGACGGCGTCGCCCGCGTGGACCGTGCGGATGGCGGCCAGCATGTCCTCGGGCGGAGCGTCCTTGAGGAGGAAACCGGAGGCACCGGCGCGGATGGCCGACAGGACGTACTCGTCGTGGTCGAAGGTCGTGAGCATGACGACCCGGGCCGCGCGGCCGCTCGCTGGGGCGTCCTCGGTCAGCTGCTTCGTGGCGGCCAGCCCGTCGAGGTTGGGCATCCGCACGTCCATGAGCACGACGTCCACGACGACCGTGCCCAGCATCCGCAGCGCCTGCGCGCCGTCGCCGGCCTCGCCCACGACCTCCATGTCCGGTTGCGTGCCGATGACGAGCGCGAAGCCGGCGCGGACGAGCTGCTGGTCGTCGACGAGCGCCACGCGGATCCGCGCCGGCTGATCGGGGAGTGCATCGGTCACGTGGAGGTCCTCCCGGTGGGGACGGGGTGTGGGGCGGAGTGCGTGGGGGACGGTCGGATCGGGAGCTCGACCCGCACGCGGAAGCCGCCACCTCGGCGGGGTCCCGCCTGGACGACGCCGCCGAGCACGGAGGCCCGCTCCCGCATCCCGACCAGACCCTGGCCGACCCCGTCGGAGCGGGCGGCCGCGCCGCGGCCGTCGTCGTCGACCTGCATCGTGAGCGCACCCTCGCCCCACCGGATCAGCAGCGTGACCGACGCGGCGGGGCCGGCGTGCTTGAGCACGTTGGTCAGTGCCTCCTGGGCGATCCGGTGGAGCATGAGGCCGGCGCCGGCGGGGAGCGGCTCGGGAGCACCCATGCGCACGACCGAGATCGTCATCCCGGTGTCGCGCAGCTGGTCGACGAGCCGGTCGAGGTCCTCGTCGACCGGCTGCGGGACGAGCGCGACGTCCTCGTCGTCGGAGCGGAGGACACCGAGGATCCGGCGGATGTCCGAGAGCGCGCCTCGGCCCATCTCGGCGATGGTCTCCAGCGACCGCTCGGCGGCGTCCGGGTCCTGGGCGGCGGCGTAGCGTCCGCCGTCGGCCTGCGCGATGACCACGGACAGCGTGTGGGCGACGACGTCGTGCATCTCGCGTGCGATCAGGGTGCGCTCGTCGGCGACAGCCAGCCGGAACTCCCGCTCGCGGTCGAGCGCGGCGAGCCGTTCGATCTCGTTCAACCGGGCACGATCCCGGAGGCTCGTGCGGCGCAGGAGGCCCATCGCCCAGGCACCGGCCACGGCACCGGACGCGGCGGCGACCACTGCGAGCGCGTCCGGGCCGGAGAGATAGGGGTTCCCGAGGACGAAGGCGAGGACGAACCCGCCGAGGACCGCACCGGCGCATGCGAGTCGGCGTCCGAGGACCGACCCGTGCACGGTCACCGAGTACACCGCGAGGAGGACGAGGACGTCGACCGGCAGGACGGGAGGATCGAGCAGTACGTGCGCGAGCGCCCCGGCGTAGATCACGACGGCCGAGACCTCCGGTCGCGCGCGCCGCCAGGCGACGGCCGCGCTCATGCCGACTACCGCGAGGGGGAGGAGGACGACGGCGATCCCGTCCGCGAGCACGCCCGTACCGCTCGCGAGCATCAGGGACGGCGCACCCAGGACGAGCGCGGCACCCGCGGCGAGGGCGACGTCGTGCGTGGTCGGGCCCGCGCCGGTCGCCGGCGGGGCCACCGTCTGCTCGCTCGTCATGCGGTCACGGTAGACGGGCCGCGCGGGGACGGCGTCCGACTGCCGCCAGACCCCGGCGTGCGACCAGGGGATGACGTCACTGGCCCGGCGTCTACGCGGGTCCCGGCGCCTACGCGACCGGCCGGACGAGCTCCGCGGAGTTGTTGCGCGGCGTGTTGACGGCGGTGGACACCTCGTGCCAGACGAGCTCCGGCGCACCGGTCGCGAGGATCGCGAGCGCCTCGGCGGCGTCCGTGACGGTGGGGTCGAGCCAGAGGTCGACGTCCGCGGGCTCGAGGATCACCGGCACGCGGTCGTGCAGCTCGCGCATGTCGCCCTCGGCGGCGGCGGTGAGGATCGTCGTCGTGCACAGCCAGTCGGCGTCCGGCTCGGGGGTTCGCCACCAGGAGAAGAGTCCGGCGAACGCGATCGGCCCGCCGTCGGCGCGCGAGATGAAGTACGGCGTCTTCCGGCCGGTCCCGGACGCGGGTGCCTGCCACTCGTAGTAGCCGTCGGCGAGCACGAGGCACCGGTTCTTCCTCAGCGGCGACTTGAACGACGCCTTCTCGGCGACGGTCTCGCTGCGCGCGTTGATCATCTTGTTGCCGATCGCCGGGTCCTTCGCCCAGTGCGGGACGAGACCCCAGCGCGCGACCTGGAGGCTGCGCTGCGGGCCGGTGGGTTCGCCCGCGCCCTCCCACCCGGCGATACGGCCCTCGTCGTCGACCAGTCGCTCGACGACGATGGCGACGTCCTGCGTGGGCGCGACGTTCCACGACGGGCGAAGGTCGGCCACCTCCTCGGCCACCTGGGTGACGTCGAAGATGTCGGCGAGATCCTGGGCCTGCTTGAAGCTGGCGTAGCGACCGCACATGCGTCAAGGGTGCCACGAAGGACCGACGTCGCTCGCGGCCGTGCCCCGCGACCGGTGTGGGTGTCCTGCGCAAGGATGGGGCCATGAGCGAGACCGAAGCCAGCGGGAGCGGGGCCGACGGTGGACGGGCCGGACGGGGCCGGGAGGCCGCCGACCTGCCGACCGACGAGGCCACGGCCCCGGCGCCGGCGACCGCCGACGAGCGTCAGCGCTGGACCGAGCTCGTCGAGCTGGTCACCGAGGCGCGCTGGGCCTACTACATGCGCGAACGGCCCACGATCTCCGACGCCGAGTACGACTCCGCCTACCGGGAGCTCGAGGCCCTCGAGGAGGCGCGCCCGGACCTGCGCACGCCCGACTCGCCCACCCAGTCGGTCGGCGGCACCTACTCCACCGACTTCGCGGCGGTCACCCACGCCGAGCGCCTGTACTCCCTCGAGGACGTCTTCTCCCTCGACGAGCTCGCCGAGTGGTTCTCCCGCATCGGCGCGGAGGTGAGCGACGCGAGCGGGGCCGAGGCCGATGAGGCCCCCGACGTCACCGTCACCTGCGAGGTCAAGGTGGACGGGCTCGCCGTCAACCTGACCTACGAGTCCGGCCGGCTCGTGCGCGCGGCCACCCGCGGCGACGGCGTCACCGGTGAGGACGTCACGCTCAACGTCCGCACGCTCGACTCGATCCCGCACGCGCTTCACGGCGGACCGCACCCCGAGAGCATGGAGGTCCGCGGCGAGGTGTTCTTCCCCGTCGAGGCGTTCGCGGAGCTCAACGCGTCGCTCGTGGAGTCCGGCCGGGCCCCGTTCGCCAACCCGCGCAACTCGGCCGCCGGCTCGCTGCGGCAGAAGGACCCGAAGGTGACGGCGTCGCGCCCGCTGGACTTCCTCGCCCACGGGGTGGGCGCCGTCGTCGCGGGGGAGGAGTTCGAGAACCCGACCTCGCAGCACGAGTTCTACGACCTCCTCGCCTCGTGGGGGCTGCCGGTCTCCGAGCTGACCAGGGTCCTCTCGGGTCGCACCGCCGTCGAGGGGTACATCGCCGAGCGCGGCGCGCGCCGGCACGAGGGCAGCCACGAGATCGACGGCGTCGTCGTCAAGGTCGACGACCGTGCGCTCCAGCGCCGCCTCGGCCACACCTCGCGCGTGCCGCGCTGGGCGGTCGCCTACAAGTTCCCGCCCGAGGAGGTCAACACCCGGCTCCTCGACATCCGCGTCAACGTGGGCCGCACCGGCCGCGTCACCCCGTACGCGGTGATGGAGCCGGTGCTCGTGGCGGGCTCGACCGTGTCGATGGCGACGCTGCACAACGCCTCCGAGGTGGCGCGCAAGGGGGTGCGCATCGGGGACACGGTGGTGCTGCGCAAGGCCGGCGACGTCATCCCCGAGGTGGTCGCGCCCGTCGTCGACCTGCGCGACGGCTCCGAGACGGAGTTCGTCATGCCGACCG
>JBQDDG010000077.1:0-6963 GCA_052093225.1 Actinomycetaceae bacterium | reverse complement strand
TGCCACGGCGCACGGTGAACGTGTCCACGCCGTCGCCGTCGAAGTCGCCCACGAGCACGACATCGTCCGCGCGACCGTAGGTCAGCTCCACGTCCGCATCCCCGCTCTGCAGGGTGTTGGAGACGAAGTAGGAGTTCCCACGGCGCACCGCGAAGGAGTCCGTGCCGTCCCCGTCGAAGTCACCCACGAGCACGACGTCGTCCGCACGCCCGTAGGTCAACTCGACGTCCGCATTCCCGCCGTAGAGCGAGTTGGTGAGGAAGTAGGCGTTGTCACGGCGCACCGCGAGGGTGTCGCTGCCGTCGCCGTCCCAGTCACCGACCAGCACGTCGTCGCCGACCCGACCGAAGGAGAACTCGTGCTCCGCGTCCGCGTCCCAGCCGTCGTTGAGGAAGAACCCGCGTCCCGGCGTCGGCGGGACCGGTTCCGGGTCACCCGGCTCACCCGGCTCCTCCGGCTCCCCCGGCTCCCCCGGCTCCCCCGGCTCCTCCGGCTCCTCCGGCTCACCCTCGCCGTCGGCGGTGGTGAACGTCGAGACGGGCGAGATCGCGGAGCCACCCGTGGCGCTCTCGGCGACCGCGTACCAGCCGTAGTTCGTGCCCGGCTCGAGCCCGGTCCACTCGGCGGTGGCGGTGCCCTCGCCGGCCACCTCGTCGCTCCCGATGACCTCGTCGGAGAGCACGGCCACCGAGACGGCATCGGTCGCGATCGAGGTGGTACGGCTGGAGAGGTCGACCGGGACGGTGAACTCGTCCTCACGCCCGTCGTAGCGCTCCAGCGGGTCGAACTCGGTCGCCCCGTGGTTGTCCATCACCGGGGAGTAGGTGTCGACCGTCATCTCGGAGCGGTCCACGTCGAACTGCAGCAGCCGCAGGAAGCCGGTCATCAACTCACCGTCCACCTGGTAGGCCTGGTAGTCGGCGAGCATCTCGACGACGTTGTGCCCCGGCTCGGCCACGTCCGTGCGGACGTTGGTGGCCACGCCGTGGATGTGGCCGGCGAGCGTGAGGAACACGTTCGGGCTCTGGGAGACGACCTCGTCGTAGATCCGCTGGCCATCGGGGTTGGAGAACGCGGCCCCCCGACCGTCCGGCGAGTCCGAGCCGTTGAGGTAGTCGTGCGAGGCGAGGATCGCGTTGCGGTCCGGGAACTCCGCGAGGGTCTCCCGCGCCCAGGTCAGCTGGGCGTCGGAGGCCCAGTACGGCAGGTGCAGTGCGATGAAGTCGAGCCCACCCTCGGTGAACAGGTCGTAGTGCGCGGAGTTGTCCCCCTCGCGCCACGGGCCGCCGTACTCGGCGTTCTCCCAGTCCTCCGAGAGCGCCTCGTACCGCTCCGGCCCGAAATACTCGTTGTAGAGGTCGTTGTCGAGCCCGTAGATGTTGTCGTGGTTCCCGGGCAGCACACCGTTGGGCATGCCGGACTCGTCGAGGATCGACTGCATCTCGTCCGCGAACTCGTACTCGCCGCGCACCTGCTCGTTCCACTCCTCGTTCTCGCTGAGGAGGAAGTGGTTCTCGACGATGTCACCGGTGTGGAACGTGTAGGCGATGTTGCGCTCCTCCGCGTTGCCGACGACCCAGTCGATCATCCCGCGGTAGGCCGCCTCGAAGCCGGCGGCCTCGGTCTCGTCCTCACGCTGGATGACTCCCTCGGAGTAGTACTGCGTGTCCGTCATGTGCACGAGGGAGAAGTCGTAGGTCTCCGGGTCGCGGAACGCCTCGTCCGGCGCGTCGTCGATGTCGTCGGCGAACGGGTCGTAGCCCTCGACGAGCAGGTGGACCTCGCCGGCGTCGACGTGCTCCGGTCCGACCGCGCCACCCAGGCGGGTCTCGCCGTCGGCCGTGCCGCGCGCGGCACCGATCTCGTTCCACGAGGCGTCAGCGACGTCCCAGACGTAGAGGCGCACGCCGCGGGCCGGGTCGACCTCGCCGGTCCAGGACAGGACCATCTCGTCCTCGGCGCCGGTCTCGACGGGCACGTCGAACCGCTGGTAGGTCACGTCCTCCGCCGCGGGGCTGCGGAGCATCTCGCCGTCGACGGCCGAGAGCGCGTCGGTCGACGCCTCCTCCTGGCCGGTCAGGTCGAGCTGGCCGAGCGGGACCTCACGGAGTGTGCCCTGGTGGGCCGCCGCCGGCGCGACACTGTCCGCCACGTAAAAGGTCGTCGTCACGTCGGCGTCGTTCGGGTCGGTGACGTCGATCGAGAGGTCGACGGCGTCGCCCACGTCGGTCGTGCCGCTCGCCGGCGAGAGCTCGCCGAACGCCGGCGTGCTCGGGGCCGTCGTGAAGGACACGACGTGCCGGGCCTGGTTGCCGAGCTCGTCCTCGGCCTCGACGACGAGCTCGTGCCCGCCCTCGACGAGGTCGTCCGAGGAGATCGTGTCGCCGATGCGGACGGGCTCGCCGTCGAGCGAAGCCGTGACCTCGCCCCGCACGCCGGCCTCGTCGGCCACCTCGGCGGCCACGACGACGTCGCCGACCACGTGGTCGTCGGTCGCCGGGGTCGACGACGTCAGCGCCGGGCCAGTGTTGTCGACCGTGTACGTCTGGGTCGTCGTCGCACCAGACCCGGTCGTGGCGGTCACCGCGTGCTCGCCGTCCTCGACCGAGGACGTGTCGAACGCGTGCAGCAGGCCGGACTCCTCGCCGGGCTCGCCGTCGATCGTGAACGTGAGGTCCACAGAGGTCGGACGGTCGGGGATGTGCCCGCAGTTACCGTCGCCGAGCGTGATGACGGGGTGCTCCTCGTCGTCCCGGATCGTCGTGCCGTCGGCCAGCTCGAGGTTGAAGTTGGACACGCCGAAGTCGTCGTAGTTCAGGCCGCAGTGTGCCGGGGTGGCGCCGGAGGCGAGGGTGATCGTGTTCTGCCCGTGGACCAGCAGGTCGTACGGCACGGGGATCTGGGTGGCCTCGCTCTGCCACGTGTCGTGGATCGCGACGCGCGAGCCGTTGACGACGAGGTAGTTGCCGTTGCCCCGCGCCATCGAGTTCGAGCCGACGCCCGCCTGGAAGTAGGCGACCTCGCCACCACCGAGGGTGGGCGAGGCGAGGAGGTCCTCCCCGTCGACGTCGATCGAGGTCACCGGGTCGTCCGCGGCCGTCCGGCCCGCCACCACGGTCTGCGTGCCGGAGATGCGGGTGCCGCCGGCGGGCGTGAGCGTCGGCGCGCCTGCGGCCTCCTGCTCGGGGGTCGCCGTCGCACTCTCCCACTCGGCCGGGAGGACAGGCCCGAGCGGCACGGCCTGGTCGTCGGCCGGGCCGGACGGCTCGAACGGTGCTGCACCCGGGGAGGCTGCCGCGGGAAGCGCGGCGCCCACCAGGAGCGAGCCGAGCGCGAGCGCCGACAGGCGTCGCGATCTGGGAATAGACATGCATTCTCCTTCGTCGGGAAAGTCAGGGCCCGCTGGCCCAACGGCACAGGATCGACTCGACGTCGGAACGGAAGGCGTCTGTCCCTCGTCCTGCGGGTGAACCGGGCGCGCAGGAACATCGATATCTGCCGTTCCGGCCTCCGAATGTTGTTCTTGCTCGGATGAGCAGCGCGCAAACGGCCAGGTCGGACGGCTAGGACGACGAATGAGCGCCGCCCGGTCGATACCGGACGGCGCTCACTCGCGGGGACGACGCCCCTCATGTGTGGGGATCTACCCCTCACTCGCCGGGAAAACACCCCTCACTCGTGGAAGGAGCCCCTCACTCGTGGGGCCCCGACCGCAATCTCGACGGGAGTTGGTCAGCGGCGGACGCCGAGGGTGTCGGTGCCGTCGCCGTCCCAGTCACCGACCAGGACCGTGTCGTCCGCCCGGCCGTAGTCGAGCGCGATGTCCGCGTCGCCGTCGGCGATCGCGTTCTTCACGAAGTACGAGTTCCCACGACGCACGGCGAACGAGTCCAGCTCGTCGCCGTCCCAGTCACCGACCAGGACCGTGTCGTCCGCCCGGCCGTAGGTGAGCTCCTGGTCGGCCCAGCCGTCCCGGACCTCGTTGGCCACGAAGAACTCGTTGCCACGGCGCACCGTGAAGGTGTCCAGGGCGTCGCCGTCCCAGTCACCGACCAGCACCTCGTCGTCGGCGCGCCCGTAGGCGACCTCCTCGTCCGCGTCACCGGACACGAGGGTGTTGAGCACGAGGTACTCGTTGCCCCGGCGCACGGCGAAGGAGTCCGCCCCGTCACCGTCGAAGTCGCCGGCGAGCAGCACGTCGCCCGCGCGGCCGTAGTCGATCGGCGCCTCCGCGGTCGCGGCCGCCGGGTCGTTGGTCACGTGGACCTGGTTCCCGCGGCGCAGCGCGAGCGTGTCCACGCCGTCACCGTCCCAGTCACCGACGAACGTCTCGTCCGTGACCCGGCCGAACTCGAAGACCGTGTCCGCGACCGTGTCCCACCCGTTGTTGAGGAAGAACCCGATGCCCGGCGCCGGCTCCACCGGCGGCTCCGGCTCGCCCGGCTCCTCGCCGTCGCCGGCCGTCGTGAAGGTCGCGAGCGGGGAGACGGTGCGGCCGTCGGTCGCGTTCTCGGCCACGGCGTACCAGCCGTGCGCCTCGCCCGGCGTGAGGCCGGTCCACTCGGCAGTCGCGGTGCCTTCGCCAGACACGGTCGACTCGCCGATGACCTCGTCCGAGAGGACCGCCACGGAGACGGAGTCGGTCGCGATCGAGGTCGTCCGCGAGGACAGGTCGATCGGCAGCGTCGTCTCGTCCTCGGTGCCGTCGTAGCGCTCGCTGCCGTCGAACTCGGTGGCGCCGTGGTTGTCGAGGCGCGGCGAGTAGGTGTCCACCGTCATCTCGGAACGCTCGACGTCGAACTGCAGCAGCCGCAGGAAGCCCGTGGCCCGCTCGCCGTCGACCTGGTAGGCCTGGTAGTCGGCGAGCATCTCGACGACGTTGTGCCCCGGCTCCGCGACGTCCGTGAGGACGTTCGTCGCGACGCCGTGGATGTGGCCGGCGAGCGTGAGGAACACGTTCGGGCTCTGCGAGACGACCTCGTCGAAGATCGGCTGGCCGTCGGGCGCCGAGTAGCCGGCACCGCGCCCGTCGGGCGAGGTGGACGCGGCCAGGTAGTCGTGCGAGGCCACGATGCCGTTGCGGTCCGGGTGCTCGGCGAGGATCTCGCGTGCCCAGGTCAGCTGTGCCTGGGTGGACGAGTACGGGAGGTGGACGGCGATGAAGTCGAGCCCGCCGGCCGTGAACAGGTCGTAGTGGGCCGAGTTGTCGCCCTCGCGCCAGGGGCCGCCGTACTCGGCGTTCTCCCAGCCCTCGGAGATGGCCTCGTACCGCTCCGGCCCGAAGAACTCGTTGTAGAGGTCGTTGTTGGCCCCGTACATGTTGTCGTGGTTGCCGGGCAGCACGCCGTTCGGGATGCCGGCGTCGTCGAGGACGGACTGCATTTCGTCGGCGAACTCGTACTCGGCGCGGACCTGCGCGTTCCACGCCTCGTCCTCGGTGGGCAGGATGTGGTTCTCGGTGATGTCACCGGTGTGGAAGGCGTAGGCGATGTTGCGCTCCTCCTCGTTGGCCACGATCCAGTCGACGATGCCGCGGTAGGAGTCGGCGAACAGCGTCCGCTCCTCCTCGCTCTCGCGCTGGGTCGCGCCCTCGGAGTAGTACTGCGTGTCCGTGACGTGCGCGAGGGAGAAGTCGTAGGTCTCCGGGTCGCGGAACGCCTCGTCCGGGGCGTCGCCGATGTCGTCGGCGAACGGGTCGTAGCCCTCGACGAGCAGGTGCACGACACCCTCGTCGTCGTGGGCGCTGCTCGCGGCACCGCTCAGGTGCGTCTGGCCCTCGTCCGCGCCGCGGACGTCGTGGAGCTGCTCCCAGGACCCCTCGGCGGGGTTCCAGGCGTGGAGCCGGACGCCGCGGGCCGGGTCGACCTCGCCGGACCAGGACACGACCATCTCGTCGGCGCCGTCCGTCTCGACCGGGACGTCGAACCGCTGGTAGCTCACGCCCTCTCCCGCCGGGCTGCGCAGGACCTCGCCGTCGCCGGGGCGCAGCGCGTCGGTCGCCGCCTCCTCCTGGCCGGTGAAGTCGAGCTGGCTGAGCGGGAGCTCCTCGGCGATGCCCTGGTGGGCGGTGGCCGGGCGCGCCGGGTCGGCGGCGTAGAAGGTCGTCGTCACCTCGGACCCGTTGGGGTCGGTGACGTCGATCGAGAGGTCGACGGCGTCGCCGACGTCGGTGGTGCCGCTCGCCGGCGTCATCTCGCCGAGCGTGGGCGAGTTGGTCGCCGTCGTGAAGGGCACGACGTGGCGAGAGGTGTTGCCGAGCTCGTCCTGGGCCTGGACGACGAGCTCGTGCTCGCCCTGAACGAGGTCGTCCGAGGAGATCGTGTCGCCGATGCGGACGGGCGCGCCGTCGAGCGAGACCGTGACGTCGCCCCGCACACCGGCCTCGTCGGCCACCTCGGCGGCCACGACGACGTCGCCGACCACCGTGTCGCCGACGGCCGGGGTCGAGGACGCGAGCGCCGGGCCCGTGTTGTCGACCGTGTACGTCTGGGTCGTCGACGCGCCGGCCTCGGTCGTGGCGGTCACCGCGTGCTCGCCGTCCTCGACCGATGTGGTGTCGAACGCGTGCAGCAGGCCGGACTCCTCGCCGGGCTCGCCGTCGATGGTGAACGTGAGGTCGAGCGTGCGCGGGCGCTCGGCGTTGGAACCGCAGTTGCCGTCGCCGAGCGTGATCGTCGCCGGGTTGGCCTCGTCGCGGATCTCCGTGCCGTCCGCAAGGGAGAGGCGGAAGTCGGTGGCCACGAAGTCGTCGTGGTTGATGCCGCAGCCGGACGTGCGTGCGCCGGTGCCGAGCGTGATCGTGTTCTCCCCGTGGACGAGCAGCTCGTACGGGACGGGAATGTCCGTCGTCGCGTTGGAGTACTGCTCGAGGACCGTGACGCGCGTGCCGTTGATGACGAGGTAGTTGCCGTAGCTGATCCCCATGGCGTTGGAGCCGATGTCGACCATGAACGTCGCGTCCTC
>JBQDDG010000076.1:0-7064 GCA_052093225.1 Actinomycetaceae bacterium | reverse complement strand
CTCCAAGGACTCCAAGGACTCCAAGGACTCCAAGGACTCCAAGGACTCCAAGGACGACGGTAAGAACAAGGACAAGAAGAAGAAGAAAAAGAAGTAGGGCCGGCGGGGACGGTGGGCGTCCCGGTCGAGGTGCTGTCCCGGGCGCGCGGGACGATGCGACCGGGCTCGCGCACCCGCGGTCCCGCGACGGACGAACCCGGGCGGAAGAATCGCGTCGATCACCCGCGTATCGGGCTTCCCTCGGCGCGCAGAACACGAGAGCATGGCACCCTCAGCGCCGCCGGCGCTCCTTCCATGGAGGACCCCGTGTTCATCGCAGACGCTTCCCCCGCCGACCTGGCCGTCGACCAGTCCCTCGCCGTCCCCGTCGAGCTCGCCGGCTCCGACCGGAGCGCACTCACGAACGACCTCACCGTGCTCGTCGAGCCGGACGCCGACCCGGCGCGGCTCCCGACCACCAGCCTCGAGGACGACTCGGCAGCCTCGGCGGACTCCTGGGGCAAGGGCAAGCCCGGCAAGATCGGCTGGCCGATCCCCTGACCCGTCGGGCCTAACCTCTCAGGCACCAGGCCCCGGGCACCGACGCCTCGGGCTCCGACCGCCCTGGCACCGGGCCATCGGTGGAGCCGTCACTCCTCACACGTGCGGCGCTCGACCAGAGCGCGGCAGCTGCGCGGCGTCACGACGACCTCAGTCCTCGCGCGCGGAGCGCTCCTCCGCCGCGGGGACGTCGTCCACCGGGGGCTGCTCATCCACCGCTGGCTCGTCGTGCACCGAGGGCTCGTCGTCCGCCCGGTCGTCGCTCACCGGTCGGGCTGCTGCCGCCTCCTGCGCGGCACGGACACGGGCGTTCTGATCGACCCTGCGCATCTGCCGCATGACGAGGAAGCCGAGGACGGCGACGGCCGCCGCGAGGGTGAAGAACGCCCAGAAACCCTCGATCCCGGGCGAGACGTCCCAGATCTGGAGCTCACCCGTCGGCGTCTCGGCGCCTGCCCGCCACAGCGTCACGGCCGCGCTCATCGGGCGTCACGGTCATGGGTGTGCCCGGTGCCCACCGCGTCCGACTCGGTCCCGGACGAGGCGAGGTCCGCGCCGATCACCACGATTTCCGCCCCCGGGTCGAGCCCCTCGGGGACCACGCCGGCGAAGAGGTCGTCCTCGAGCGGCTCGACCGGCACCCGGGACAGCACGATCTCGAACTCCTCGACCGGCCAGACCTCGGCCTCGAGCTCCCGCGGCACGGAGAAGAAGAAGCCGTCCGGGTCGATCTGGGTGGCGTGGGAGCGCAGCGCGTCGTCCCGGGCACCGAAGTACTCGGCCACGTGGATCCGCGTCGTCGCCGGCCGGGGCGCCTTCCCCATGTCCTCCTCGCGCTTCCTGCGGCGCTCGATCCAGTCGGCGAACGGCGACTCCTCCCCGCGCGCGAGCAGCGCCTCGTGCACCGCGGTGATGCGTCCTCCGGAGAAGGAGACGTCGTAGTAGATCTTCTGCACGGCCCAGGGCTCCCCCGCCTCCGGGAACTGCTCGGGGTCCGCCGCGGCGTCGAACGCCCGCATGGAGATCTCGTGGACGCGGACGTGGTCCGGGTGCGGGTAGCCGCCGTTCTCGTCGTAGCAGGTCATCACGTGCGGGCGGAACTCACGGATCTGCGCCACCAGCGCGCCGACGACGACCTCCTCCGGCTCCAGCGCGAAGCAGCCCTCGGGCAGCGGCGGCAGCGGATCGCCCTCCGGGAGGCCGGAGTCGACGAAGCCCAGCCAGACGTGCTCGATGCCCAGCGCAGCGGCCGCCGCGGCCATCTCGTCGGTGCGCAGCTGCGCGAGGTTCGCCTCGACGGACTCCACGCCCTGCAGCTTCGGGTTGAGGACGGAGCCCCGTTCGCCGCCGGTCGCGGTGACGACGCGCACCCGGTGCCCCTCGGCCGAGTAGCGGGCCATCATCGCGGCACCCTTGCTCGACTCGTCGTCGGGGTGGGCATGCACGGCCATCAGTCGGAGGGGACTGCTCGTCACGGTGGGGCTCCTCATCGCTGTCGAACCGCGGGACGCGGCTCCGACGACTCCCGGTCGTCAGGGACAATGGTCCAACACTCCCGGCCGGGACGGCGAACCGCCGTCCGGGTCGCGGACCGATGAGGGAAGCGTAGGCATGACGAGCGACAGCACGGCAGTCGATCACGGTGAGGGACCGGACACCGCGGGCACCGCGTCGTCCGGAGCGCACACCCGGTTCGACACGGACCTCGTCCGTCGCCGCTACGGCGGCGCACGCTCGCGCACCTCGCGACGCGTGCAGTGGCTCGTACCGCTCGTCGGTGCGCTCGCCCTGCTCGCCGGCGCCGTCTGGCTCAGCGTGCAGATGAGCGGACAGCCGAACGTCGAGGTCGAGCACGTCGGCTACACCGTCGAGGGGACGTCCGAGGTCCAGGTGCGCTTCGTCGTCGTCGCCGACCCGGGCACCGAGGTGGTCTGCACGCTCCGTGCCGTCAACACCGACTTCACCGAGGTCGGCGCCCGCGACGTGACGATCGGCCCCGTCACCGAGCAGCGCACGTCCGCCGAGGAGTCCGTGACGACGTCGGAGCGGGCCGCCTCGGGCCACGCGGAGTCCTGCCGGCCCGCCTCGGAGTGACGATCCGGCCACGCGCCGGCGTGACAGTTCGGCCACGAGCGGCGCATTCTCCGGCCCGCGACGGCACCCGAGTGATAAGATCGCCGTTTCATGCACCGCCCGGACCCACTGGGGCCCGGGCGGTTTCCGTCCGTCGGCCAGCGGGCCGGCGGACACCACCTAGCAGACGTAAGGAGCCGTGATGTCCCAGCAGACCGGGACCACCTGGCTGACCCAGGAGGCGTACGACCGACTGAGCGCAGAGCTCGAGCAGCTCTCCGGGCCCGGCCGCCAGGAGATCGCCGAGCGGATCGAGCAGGCCCGCTCCGAGGGGGACCTCAAGGAGAACGGCGGCTACCACGCCGCGCGCGAGGAGCAGGGCAAGCAGGAGGCGCGCATCAACCAGCTCACCGCCCTGCTGCGCAACGCGCAGGTCGGGGACGCACCCGCGGACGACGGCGTCGTCGAGCCCGGGATGGTCATCACCGCGAAGATCGCCGGCAAGAAGCGCACGTTCCTCCTCGGCTCGCGTGAGGCGGCGGAGGGTCTCGACGTCGAGGTCTTCTCCGAGTCCTCCCCGCTCGGCCAGGCCCTCGTCGGCCGCAGCGCGGGCGAGACCACCTCCTACGAGGCACCGAACGGGGCGACCATCACGGTCGAGCTCGAGAAGGTCAAGCCGTTCAAGATCTGAGCCGCACGGCTCCCGCTCCGGGGCCCGTCCGCCATCGGCGGACGGGCCCCGTCGCATACGGAGCACCGTCCGGGTCGAGAACGGTGCCGGTCCGGGCCAGGGCCGGCGCGGGCGGACCGAGGCAGGCCTGACCGCCGCAGGCCTGGGCGACGCGGGGCTCAACCGCTGAGGACGCGCGTCCCGTCGGCGACGAGGGCCGCGCGGATCTGCTCGCCGTGGGCGTGCCCCTTGGCCTCGAGCTCGACGGCGATCTCCACCTCGTCGACGGCGAGGCCCGGCGCCGTGCGCGAGTGCTCGACCGAGACGACGTTGGCGTCCAGCTCGCTGAGCTGAGAGAGGATCCCGGCGAGCGAGCCCGGGGCGTCGGCCACGCGGACGCGCAGGGAGACGAACCGGTCGGCCGACGCGAGCCCGTGCCGGACCACGCGCAGCAGCAGGAGCGGGTCGATGTTGCCGCCGGAGAGCAGGACGACCGTCGGCCCGTCGGAGAAGTCCTCGGGGCGGGCGGCGACGGCGGCGAGGCCCGCCGCGCCGGACGGCTCGACGACCATCTTGGCGCGCTCGACGAGGAACAGCAGCGCCTGGGAGAGCTCCTCCTCCCCTACCGTCCGCACGTCGTCGACCAGCTCGCTGACGATGTCGAACGGCACCGTGCCAGGCGTGCCGACGGCGATGCCGTCGGCCATCGTGCGGACCTCCGTGAGCGGGACCGGGCGGCCCTGCGCGAGCGACGTCGGCCATGCGGCCGCCTGCGTGGCCTGGACACCGACGACGCGCACGTCCGGCCGTACGGCCGCGACCGCCGCGGCGACCCCGGCGAGCAGCCCGCCCCCGCCCGTCGGCACGACGACCGTCGCGACGTCGGGCACCTGCTCGAGGACCTCGAGCCCCAGGGACGCGGCGCCCAGGACGATGTCCGTGTGGTCGTAGGGGTGGACGAAGGTACGGCCGGAGCCGGCGCAGTCCTCCTCCGCCCGGGCCAGGCACGCCATGAGGTCGCGGCCGGCGAGGACGACGTCCGCCCCGTAGGCGCGCGTGGCCTGCACCTTCGGCAGTGCGGCGTGGGCGGGCATGTAGATCGTCGCCGGGATGCCCAGCTCGCGGGCGGCGAGCGCCACGCCCTGCGCGTGGTTGCCGGCCGAGGCCGCGACGACGCCGCGCTCCCGCTCGGCCGCGGTCAGCCTGCTCAGCCGGACGGCCGCGCCGCGGATCTTGAACGAGCCGGTGCGTTGGAGCTGCTCGGCCTTGAGCCAGACCGGCGCGCCCGTCCGCTCGGCCATCGACGTGAACGTGAGCACCGGCGTCTCGTGGGCGATGTCCGAGACGATCGCGCGCGCGGCGTCCAGCTCCTCGCGGGTCGGCAGGGGTGAACGGTGGGGGGTGCGGGCGGTCATCGTCGTCCTCTCGCGGTGGGGGTCATCCCTGAGTGTGCCGGTCGTCCTCGTCGGGGGCGGCGTCGGCGCCCGACTCGTCGGCGAACACGTCGGCGAAGGGCTCCTCCTCCGGCTCGTCGGCCGTCGGCGCGTACTCCAGCAGGGCGGCGGGGGGACCTCCGGGCCGGTTGACCTCGTCGGCCAGGTGGGGCTGCGGGTCGCGCCCCACGAGATAGAGCCCGACGGAGTTGACCACCGCGACGAGCGGCACGGCGAACAGCGCGCCGAGGAGCCCCGCCACGCCGGTGCCGCCGGCCACGGCGAGCAGGACGGCGATGGGGTGCAGCTGCACCGCGCGGGACTGGATCATCGGCTGGAGCACGTTGCTCTCGAGGAACTGCACGAGCAGGACCACGCCGAGCATCGCGAGCGCGACCCACACGCCCTGGCCGACCAGGGCGACCAGGGCGGCGACCGCGCCCGAGACGAAGGCACCGACGATCGGGATGAAGGCACCGAGGAAGACGAGGATGCTGATGGGCAGCGCGAGCGGTACGCCGAGGAGTGCCGCGCCGACGCCGATTCCGACGGCGTCGACGAACGCGATGACGATCTGTCCCCGGGTGTAGCCGCTCACCGTGTACCAGGCGCGGACGCCGGACTCGTGGATCGTGCGGCGCGCACGCCGCGGCGCCAGGCCCACGACCCACGTCCAGATGGAGCGGCCGTCGTAGAGGAAGAAGAACGTGCAGAAGATCGCGACGAAGAAGCCGGTGAACACCTCGACGATCGACGACGTCACTGACAGCACACCCGTGGCGAGCGTCTGCGAGTTCTCCGACAGTGCCTGGCCCGCCTGCTCGCTCGCCCCGTCGATGGTCTCCGTGTCCAGCCCGAGCGGACCGGTGGCGAGCCAGTTGATCAGCTGGTCGAGGCCGGCGAGGGCCTGCTCGTAGAGGTCACGGAAACCGCTGGCGATGGACTGCCCGGCCAGGGTGAGCAGGCCCGCGATGACGATGACGAGCAGGAGGATCGCGGAGAAGGAGGCGATCGTCCGCGGGAAGCGCAGGCGGCGCCGCAGGAAGCCGGCGACCGGGGCGAGCAGCACGGACAGCAGGATCGCGACGAGGAGGGCGACGACGATCGTGCGGAGCTGGACGACGAGCCAGCCGATGATCGCCGCGGCCAGCGCGATGGTGATGAGCCGCCAGGACCAGGCGGCGATCGCGCGCACGGTCCACGGGACCGTCCGGTCCGGGGCCGCCAGCGCGTCGTCGTCGGGGTCGGCCGCGCCGGCGTCGACGTCCCCGGAGACGAGTCCGCCCGCGGTGCGGCTGTAGAGGGCGCCGGACGGCGTCCCCTCCCGTGCGCCCGGGGCCGGGCCGGGCTCCTGCCCCGCCGCCGACGGCCGCCCACCCTCGCGCGCGGCCGTGGCCGCGGCTGCCGCCGCGGAGGCACGCCGCCTGGTCGCCCCCCACGCGTTGCGTACGGAACGCGGCATGCGAGCCATGGGAACGCCTTTCTGGACTGCCGGACGGTCCCTCAGAATATGCGAGGGAACACCCCGCGCGCCGGGCGCGTTACCGCCACCGGCGTCCCTGCGCGAGACAGCGCCGCGCGCCGCCGAGGAAGGAAGCACCCATGAGCATGTTCGCCCGCCCCGCCCGTCCCACCTCGAGCGGGACCGCCCTGCCCGGACGTGACACCCCCGCCTACACGCCGCCCGCACGCAACATCGTGCTGGACGCCCCGCTCACGGGCCCGTGGCCCGAGGGCACAGCGGAGGTGTACGTCGGCATGGGCTGCTTCTGGGGCGTCGAGCGCATCTACTGGCGCATCCCCGGCGTCGTCGGTACCGCCGCCGGCTACACCGGCGGCTTCACCCCGCACCCCACCTACGAGGAGGTGTGCACCGGGATGACCGGGCACGCCGAGGCCGTCCTCGTGGCCTACGACCCCTCGGTCGTCACCGCCGAGGAGCTGTTCAAGGCCTTCTGGGAGAACCACGACCCGACGACGAAGGACCGGCAGGGCAACGACGTCGGCTCGCAGTACCGCTCGGCGATCTGGTGGACCACCGAGGAGCAGCGCGAGGCCGCCGAGCGCACCCGCGCCACGTTCCAGCGCGCGATCGACGAGGTGGGTGGCGGCGCCATCTCCACCGAGATCGAGGCGCTCGGGGACCGTCCGTTCTACGCCGCGGAGGAGATCCACCAGCAGTACCTCGAGAAGGACCCCGGCGGCTACTGCAACCACGGGCCCAACGGGCTCGTCTGCTCGGTGGCCTGACCCGGCTCTGCTCGGTGGCCCTGACCCGCCGGGCCGACCACCGACGACCGGCCACCGCCGGACCACGACCGGCCACCGCCGGACCACGACCGGCCACC
>JBQDDG010000075.1:0-7275 GCA_052093225.1 Actinomycetaceae bacterium | reverse complement strand
GACGGCGACAAGCTCGCCGGCCGTCACGGCAACAAGGGCGTCATCTCCAAGATCCTCCCGGTCGAGGACATGCCCTTCCTGCCCGACGGCACGCCGGTCGACGTCATCCTCAACCCGCTCGGCGTGCCCGGCCGCATGAACGTCGGCCAGGTCCTCGAGCTCCACCTCGGCTGGGCCGCGGCCAACGGCTGGGACATCAGCGAGGCCGTCAAGGCCGCGGAGGAGTGGACGAAGAACCTCTCCGAGCACGTGCACCGGGCCGAGCCCGGCTCGACCGTTGCGACCCCGGTGTTCGACGGCCTGCAGCAGGACGAGCTCCAGGGCCTGCTCGCGCACACGCTGCCCAACCGGGACGGCGAGCGGATGGTCGCCCCGGACGGCAAGGCGCAGCTCTTCGACGGCCGCTCCGGCGAGCCGTTCCCGTCGCCGATCTCCGTCGGTTACATGTACATCCTCAAGCTGCACCACCTGGTGGACGACAAGATCCACGCGCGCTCCACGGGTCCGTACTCGATGATCACGCAGCAGCCGCTGGGCGGTAAGGCCCAGTTCGGCGGCCAGCGGTTCGGCGAGATGGAGGTGTGGGCGCTCGAGGCGTACGGCGCCGCGCACGCCCTCCAGGAGCTGCTGACGATCAAGTCCGACGACGTCACGGGCCGCGTCAAGGTCTACGAGGCGATCGTCAAGGGCGAGAACATCCCCGAGCCGGGCATCCCGGAGTCGTTCCGGGTGCTCATCCAGGAGATGCGGTCCCTGTGCCTGAACGTCGAGGCCCTGGACTCCTCCGGGGAGCTCATCGACCTCAAGGACTCCGACGACGAGGTCTACCGCGCCGCCGAGGAGCTCGGCATCGACCTCTCCCGCCGCCCCGACGCCTCGAGCGTCGACGAGCTCTGACCCGCCGCGCAGCGGCACGTTCAACGAGCGCAACCACAGTTCAAGGAAGTAGGACACGTTGCTCGACGTCAATCTGTTTGACCAGCTCCACATCTCCCTGGCCACCGCCGGCGATGTGCGCGAGTGGTCGCACGGCGAGGTCAAGAAGCCGGAGACGATCAACTACCGCACGCTGAAGCCGGAGAAGGACGGCCTCTTCTGCGAGAAGATCTTCGGTCCCACGCGGGACTGGGAGTGCAACTGCGGCAAGTACAAGCGGGTGCGCTACAAGGGCATCATCTGCGAGCGCTGCGGCGTCGAGGTGACCCGCTCCAAGGTCCGCCGTGAGCGCATGGGCCACATCGAGCTCGCCGCCCCGGTCACGCACATCTGGTACTTCAAGGGCGTCCCCTCACGCCTCGGGTACCTGCTCGACCTCGCCCCGAAGGACCTCGAGAAGGTCATCTACTTCGCGGCGTACATGATCACCGAGGTCGACGAGGACGGGCGTCACGAGGACCTGACGACCCTGCAGAACGAGGTCGACCTCGAGCGGGACGACCTGGGCAAGGCGCGCGACCTCGCGGTCGAGCAGCGCCTGCAGAAGCTCGAGGCGGACCTCGCCGAGCTCGAGGCCGCCGAGGCCGACTCCGTGACGCGCGACAAGGTGCGCAAGTCCGGCGAGCGCGAGGCGCAGCAGATCCGCCGCAAGGGCGACGCCGAGCTCGACAAGCTCGAGAAGGTCTGGGACCGCTTCAAGTCGCTCAAGGTCGGCGACCTCGAGGGCGACGAGGCGCTGTACCGCGACATGAACGCGCGGTTCGGCATCTACTTCAAGGGCGCGATGGGCGCCACGGCGATCCAGAAGCGGCTGGAGACCTTCGACCTCGAGGCGGAGGCCGAGTCGCTGCGCGAGACCATCGCGACCGGCACCGGCCAGCGCAAGACGCGCGCCCTCAAGCGGCTCAAGGTCGTCAACGCGTTCCTCACCACCGGCAACTCCCCGCTCGGCATGGTGCTGGACTGCGTCCCGGTGATCCCGCCGGACCTGCGCCCGATGGTCCAGCTCGACGGTGGCCGCTTCGCCACCTCGGACCTCAACGACCTCTACCGCCGGGTGATCAACCGGAACAACCGCCTCAAGCGGCTGCTCGACCTCGGTGCGCCGGAGATCATCGTCAACAACGAGAAGCGCATGCTCCAGGAGTCGGTGGACGCGCTCTTCGACAACGGCCGCCGCGGGCGTCCGGTGACGGGCCCGGGCAACCGTGCGCTGAAGTCGATCTCGGACATGCTCAAGGGCAAGCAGGGCCGGTTCCGCCAGAACCTGCTCGGCAAGCGCGTCGACTACTCCGGCCGAAGCGTCATCGTCGTCGGCCCGACCCTCAAGCTCCACCAGTGCGGCCTGCCCAAGCAGATGGCGCTCGAGCTGTTCAAGCCCTTCGTCATGAAGCGTCTCGTCGAGCTCAACCACGCGCAGAACATCAAGGCGGCCAAGCGCATGGTCGAGCGCCAGCGCACGCAGGTGTGGGACGTCCTCGACGAGGTCATCCGCGAGCACCCCGTCCTGCTCAACCGTGCGCCGACGCTGCACCGGCTCGGCATCCAGGCCTTCGAGCCCCAGCTCGTCGAGGGCAAGGCGATCCAGCTGCACCCGCTCGTCTGCGGCGCGTTCAACGCCGACTTCGACGGTGACCAGATGGCCGTCCACCTGCCGCTCTCGGCCGAGTCCCAGGCCGAGGCGCGCATCCTCATGCTCTCGAGCAACAACATCCTCAAGCCGAGCGACGGCCGTCCGGTGACCATGCCCAGCCAGGACATGATCATCGGTCTGTTCCACCTCACGTCGGACAAGGACGAGGGTGCCGGGGCCGGTCGCTTCTTCTCCTCGGTCGCCGAGGCCGTCCTCGCGATGGACAACGGCGAGCTCGACCTCGGCTCGCGGGTCTCGATCCGCTTCACCGACGTCGTGCTGCCGGCGGACCACCCGCAGGCCGAGCAGGCCTCGGCCGGCGAGCCCGTCGTGCTCGAGACCACCCTGGGCCGCACGCTCTTCAACGAGCTGCTCCCGGTGGACTACCCGGTCATCGACGAGGTCGTGGACAAGAAGCGTCTCGGCCAGCTCGTCAACGACCTGGCGGAGCGCTACCCGAAGGTGGAGGTGGCCGCGAGCCTCGACGCGCTCAAGGAGGCGGGCTTCCGCTGGGCGTCCCGCTCGGGCGTGACGATCGCGATCTCCGACGTCGTGGCGCCGGACGCGAAGGCCGGGATCCTCGAGGAGCACGAGGCGAAGGCGGAGGCGATCCAGGACCAGTTCGACATGGGTCTGATCACCGACGACGAGCGCCGTCAGGAGCTCATCGACATCTGGGGCGAGGCCACCGACGCGGTCGCCGACGCCATGCGCGCGAACTTCCCGAAGGACAACACCGTGTTCCGCATGGTGTCCTCCGGTGCGCGAGGCAACTGGATGCAGGTCCGCCAGATCGCCGGCATGCGTGGTCTCGTGGCCGACCCGAAGGGCGAGATCATCCCCCGCCCGATCAAGTCGAACTACCGCGAGGGCCTGTCCGTCCTCGAGTACTTCATCGCCACCCACGGCGCCCGCAAGGGCCTCGCGGACACGGCGCTGCGCACCGCGGACTCCGGCTACCTCACGCGTCGACTCGTCGACGTCTCGCAGGACGTCATCGTCCGCGAGGCGGACTGCGGCACCCGTGGCGGCCTCCCGGTCACCATCGGTGTCCCGTCGGCCTCCGGCGAGGGCCTGGTCCTCGACGAGACGGTCGAGACGGCTGCGTACGCGCGCTCGCTCGCCGCGGACGTCACCGCGGAGGACGGCACCGTGCTCGCGAGCGCGGGCGACGACGTCGGTGACGTGCTCATCGGTCAGCTCGTCGCGGCCGGCGTCACCGAGGTCAAGGTCCGTTCGGTCCTCACCTGCGAGTCCCGCGTGGGCACGTGCCAGAAGTGCTACGGCCGCTCGCTGGCCACCGGCAAGCTCGTGGACATCGGCGAGGCCGTCGGCATCATCGCGGCCCAGTCGATCGGTGAGCCCGGCACCCAGCTGACGATGCGCACCTTCCACACCGGTGGTGCGGCGTCCGCGGACGACATCACGCAGGGTCTGCCGCGTGTCCAGGAGCTCTTCGAGGCCCGCACGCCCAAGGGCGTCGCGCCGATCTCGGAGGCCGCCGGCCGCGTGAGCATCGAGGAGGACGAGCGGGGACGTTCGATCCGGGTCACCCGGGACGACGGCCAGGAGGACATCGTCTACCCGGTGTCCAAGCGCGTGCGCCTGCTCGTGGAGGACGGCCAGCACATCCCCGTCGGCGAGCAGCTCGTCTTCGGTGCGATCGACCCGAAGGACGTCCTGCGCATCCTCGGCCCGCGCCGCACGCAGGAGCACCTCGTCGCCCAGGTCCAGGAGGTCTACCGCTCCCAGGGCGTGGACATCCACGACAAGCACATCGAGGTCATCGTCCGCCAGATGCTGCGTCGCGTGACCGTGCTCGACTCGGGCGAGACGCGGCTCCTGCCGGGCGAGCTCATCGACCGGGCCCAGTTCAACGACGAGAACCGTCGCGTGGTCTCCGAGGGCGGCAAGCCGGCCGCCGGTCGTCCGGAGCTCATGGGTATCACCAAGGCGTCGCTCGCCACCGACTCGTGGCTCTCGGCGGCCTCCTTCCAGGAGACCACCAAGGTGCTCACCGAGGCGGCGATGAGCGGCCGTCGTGACCCGCTGCTCGGCCTCAAGGAGAACGTCATCCTCGGCAAGCTGATCCCCGCGGGGACCGGCCTGCCCAGGTACCACGACGTCGTCGTGGAGCCGACCGAGGAGGCGCGCCAGATGGCCTTCACCGAGCTGGGCTACTCCGAGCTCGACTTCGTCGGCAGCCGTGCGGGCGAGCCCGTGCTGCTGGACGACATCGACTTCTCCGCCTACGGCGGGGAGACGTACCCCGAGTTCCGCTGACCGGCAGCGGGGGAGCGGACGCTCTCCCGCCACCGGGACGCATCGGTCGGCCCCGACGCCCCAGGCGTCGGGGCCGACCTGTCCCAGGCACCCGACGTGGTGCATCACACCTCGCACTTCGCCCCGGTCCTTTGACGTGATATTCCGGCGGCGGCTACTCTGGACGGCGGTGCCCGGACCGATCGGGCCCCCGCGCGCTCGCCCTCGACCCGGTAGACGACCACCGGCAAGGAGGCGGACGACCAGAGGCGGACCACCCGGTGCGTCAGCAACGGCCCCCAGGGGCCGCGTGCGAACCCGGTGCGCCACGCCCGAGCGCGGGGCCCAGACCTAGATCGACCCGAGGCAATCAGAACTGGTTGCAGCAACGAGACGGAGAAGTAGTGCCCACGATCCAGCAGCTGGTCCGCAAGGGCCGGTCGGTCAAGTCGGCGTCCTCGAGCACGCCGGCCCTCAAGGGGAGCCCGCAGCGCCGTGGCGTGTGCACCCGCGTCTACACCACGACGCCCAAGAAGCCGAACTCGGCCCTGCGCAAGGTGGCGCGCGTCCGTCTGTCCAGCGGCATCGAGGTCACGGCGTACATCCCGGGCGTCGGCCACAACCTGCAGGAGCACTCGATGGTGCTCGTGCGCGGCGGCCGTGTGAAGGACCTTCCCGGTGTCCGTTACAAGATCGTGCGCGGTGCGCTCGACACGCAGGGCGTCAAGAACCGCCAGCAGGCCCGCAGCCGCTACGGCGCCAAGAAGGAGAAGAAGTAATGCCTCGTAAGGGTCCTGCCCCGAAGCGTCCCGTCGTCGTCGACCCGGTCTACGGCTCGGCGATCGTCACCCAGCTGGTCAACCGCGTGCTGCTGGACGGCAAGAAGTCCACCGCCGAGCGGATCGTCTACGGCGCCCTCGAGGGCGTCCGTGGCAAGACCGAGGGCGACCCGACGACGGTCCTCAAGCGCGCGCTCGACAACGTGCGCCCCTCCCTCGAGGTGCGTTCGCGCCGCGTCGGCGGCTCGACCTACCAGGTGCCCGTGGAGGTCCGGCCGTCCCGGTCGACCACCCTCGCGCTGCGCTGGCTCGTCGACTACTCGCGCGCACGCCGCGAGAAGACGATGACCGAGCGTCTGATGAACGAGATCCTCGACGCGTCCAACGGCCTGGGCGCCGCGGTCAAGCGTCGCGAGGACATCCACAAGATGGCCGAGGCCAACCGCGCCTTCGCGCACTACCGCTGGTGACCGCGCGCGGCCGGGGACCCCGGCCGCGCCGCGCCGACCGAACGACACCGACCCTCATGAGGAGAACCCGACGTGGCAACTGACGTCATGACCGACCTGACCAAGGTCCGCAACATCGGCATCATGGCGCACATCGACGCCGGCAAGACGACGACGACCGAGCGGATCCTCTTCTACACGGGTGTCAACCACAAGCTGGGCGAGACCCACGACGGTGCGTCGACCACCGACTGGATGGACCAGGAGCAGGAGCGCGGGATCACCATCACGTCCGCGGCCGTCACGTGCTTCTGGGACGACAACCAGATCAACATCATCGACACGCCGGGCCACGTCGACTTCACCGTCGAGGTCGAGCGTTCGCTGCGCGTGCTCGACGGCGCGGTCGCGGTGTTCGACGGCAAGGAGGGCGTGGAGCCCCAGTCGGAGACCGTGTGGCGCCAGGCCGACAAGTACGACGTCCCCCGCATCTGCTTCGTCAACAAGATGGACAAGCTCGGCGCGGACTTCTACTTCACGGTCGACACGATCGTCAACCGTCTCGGTGCGAAGCCGCTCGTCCTCCAGCTGCCGATCGGCGCGGAGAGCGAGTTCATCGGCGTCGTCGACCTGCTCCAGATGAAGGCCCTCGTGTGGCCCGCCGACTCCAAGGGCGACACCACGCTCGGCGCGAAGTACGAGATCCAGGAGATCCCCGAGGACCTGCGCGAGAAGGCGGACCAGTACCGCGCCGAGCTCGTCGAGGCCGTCGCCGAGTCGGACGAGACCCTCATGGAGAAGTACTTCGAGGGCGAGGAGCTGACGCTCGAGGAGCTGAAGGCGGGCATCCGCAAGCTCACCGTCAACTCCGAGGTCTACCCGGTGCTGTGCGGCTCCGCGTTCAAGAACCGCGGCGTGCAGCCCATGCTCGACGCCGTCATCGACTACCTCCCCAGCCCCTTCGACGTGCCGGCGATCCCGGGCACGGACCCGAAGGACGAGGACGTCGTGCTCGAGCGCCACGCCGACGCCACGGAGCCGTTCGCGGCCCTCGCGTTCAAGATCGCCGTCCACCCGTTCTTCGGCCGGCTGACCTACATCCGTGTGTACTCCGGGACGATCAAGTCCGGCTCCGCGGTGCTCAACTCCACCAAGGGCAAGAAGGAGCGCATCGGGAAGATCTTCCAGATGCACGCCAACAAGGAGAACCCGGTCG
>JBQDDG010000074.1:0-7756 GCA_052093225.1 Actinomycetaceae bacterium | reverse complement strand
GTCGCCCCGGGCGGCGGGAGGTCTTGCGCTCGATCTGCTCGACCCTCTGCGCCGCGGGACCTGCTGGCCGTACCTGTGGACCTGCCTCCGGATCGTCGCGGAACTGCTGGTCCGGGAGGGGCACCCCGCGGACGCCGAGCTCGTGCTGGCGGCAGCGGACGCCGACCCGGGCGCCCCGCCGCCGGCAGGCCGCGACGTCGCGCGCTATCGGCGGTTGCGGGAGCAGATCGCGCGGGAGATCGGGCAGGTCGCGGTGGACCGGATCGACGCGCTCGCCGAGCTGCTGCCGCGCCGCGAGATCGCCGAGCGCGCCCACGACCGGATGTGCGCCGTCGCCGGCCGTCCGGTGGCCGGCGACCGATGGGAACTGACTGGTAACTTGTTCCCATGAAGGCGACGATCGATTCCGCGGGGAGACTTCTGCTGCCGAAGAGGCTGCGTGACGCGCTCGGCCTGACCCCGGGGTCGACGGTCGACGTGGCGGCGTACGGCGGCGGCGTGCAGATCACGCCGGGTGGCCGGACCGCACGGATCGAACGGGCTCAGGACGGCCGGTTGGTGGCGTCGTCGGAGACCGCTGTGTCCGACGACGTGATGTTCACGTTGATCGACGACGGACGGCGATGAGTGCGGAGCGGGTGGCGCTCGACACGAGCGCAGCCGTCCCGCTGCTCGTCGGGTCGCACGAGGCGCACGCCGCCGTGAGGTCGTGGGCGGCCGGGCGTGCGCTGGCCCTCAGCGGGCATGCTCTCGCCGAGACGTACTCCGTGCTCACCCGGCTGCCCGGGGACGCGCGCGTGCACCCCGCGGATGCGGTGACGCTGATCGACGACAACTTCGTGGAGCACCTGGAGCTGCCGGCCGCCCTGGCCGTCGTCGTCCACCGGGAGCTCGCCGGCCACGGTGTGGCGGGCGGTGCGACGTACGACGGCCTCGTCGCACTGGCTGCTCGTGAGCACGGCGTCGTGCTCGCGACCAGGGATGCACGCGCTCGTGCGACCTACGAGGCGGTCGGAGCCGAGGTGCACGTGATCGTCGGGCCGTAGCCGCGGGAGCCACGACTGCGCCGTGCTCGTCAGCGGGCGGCGAGCCCCCGCAGGATCTCCTCCGCCTCGGTGACGATCCGTTGCACGAGCTCCCCGCAGGTCGGGACGTCGTGGATGAGCCCCATCGACTGGCCGACCGTCCACACGCCCGCCTCGGTGTCCCCGGTCTCGAGCACGACGCGGCCACGCGAGCCGGCCACGAGGTGGGCGACGTCGTCGAACGACCCGCCCCCGGCGAGCACGTCGGCCGCCTCCCGGGCCACCGAGTTGTCCGCGATCCGCGTCGTGTTGCGCAGCTCGCGCAGCACCAGGCGCGTGCCACGCTCGTCGCCGTCGACGATCTGCTGCTTGACGTCCCCGTGCACCGGGGCCTCCGCCGTCGCGACGAACCGCGTCCCCATCGAGACCCCCTGGGCCCCGAGCGCGCGGGCGGCCGCGAGGCCGCGGCCGTCGGCGAGGCCGCCGCACGCGATGACCGGCACGTCGAGCGCGGCGACGGCGGCCGGGACCAGCACGAGCCCCCCGATGTCGTCCTCGCCAGGGTGCCCGGCGCACTCGAAGCCGTCGATGGTCACGACGTCGACGCCGAGGCGCTGCGCCGTGCGCGCGTGCCGCACCGACGTGCACTTGTGGATCACCGTCACGCCCGCCGCCTTGAGCGCCTCCACCGCCTCTCCCGGGTTCGCGCCGGCAGTCTCGACGACCCGCACGCCCGAGGAGATGATCGCCGCCACGTACTCGGCGTAGGGCGGGGGAGTGCGCGCCGGCAGGAACGTGAGGTTGACGCCGAACGGCTTGTCGGTCAGCTCCCGGGTGCGCGCGATCTCGGCGCGCAGGTCGTCCGGCGTCGGCTGTGTGAGGGCCCCGAGGACCCCGAGCCCGCCGGCGTTCGACACGGCGGCGACCAGCTCCGCCGTCGAGACCCATTGCATCCCGCCCTGGACAATGGGGTGCTCGATGCCGAGGAGGTCCGTGATCGCTGTCCGCATGGAGGTCATCGTGCCGCACGCCGCGGTGCGCGAGGCACGGCCCGCACCGCATAACCTGACCCCATGCTCTCCACGATGTCCTCCCTCTTCCTGCGCACGCTGCGCGAGGACCCCGCCGACGCCGAGATCGCGTCCCACAAGCTGCTCGTCCGCGCCGGCTACATCCGCCGCGCCGCCCCGGGCATCTACACGTGGCTGCCGGTGGGCCTGCGGGTGCTGGGGAAGATCGAGGCCGTCGTGCGCGAGGAGATGGCGGCCATCGGCGCCCAGGAGGTGCACTTCCCGGCGCTCCTGCCGCGCGAGCCCTACGAGGCGTCGGGGCGCTGGACCGAGTACGGCGACAACCTCTTCCGGCTCAAGGACCGCCGCGAGAACGACTACCTGCTCGCGCCCACGCACGAGGAGATGTTCACGCTCCTGGTCAAGGACCTCGTGAGCTCGTACAAGGACCTGCCCCTGCAGCTGTTCCAGATCCAGACGAAGTACCGCGACGAGGCACGCCCCCGCGCCGGCATCGTCCGCGGCCGCGAGTTCGTCATGAAGGACGCCTACTCGTTCGACATGGACGACGACGCCCTGGGCGCGAGCTACGACCTCTACCGCGAGGCCTACCTGAGGATCTTCGAGCGCCTGGGCCTCGAGGTCGTCGTCGTCGCGGCCGACGCCGGGGCCATGGGCGGCTCGCGGTCGGAGGAGTTCCTCCACCCGACGCCGGTCGGCGAGGACACGTTCGCCCGTTCCTCGGGCGGCTACGCCGCCAACGTCGAGGCGGTGACGACGCCGGTGCCCGCCTCCCCGGAGCACGCCGAGGAGCCGCCGGCCCCCGTCAAGGTCCACACGCCCGGCGCGGACACGATCGAGACCCTCGTGACCGCGCTCGACGCCGAGCTGCCGCACCCGGACGGCCGGGGCTGGCACGCCGCGGACACGCTGAAGAACCTCGTCCTCGCCCTCGCGCACCCGGGCGGGGAGCGGGAGATCGTCGTCGTCGGCGTGCCCGGCGACCGCGCGATGGACCCCAAGCGCGCCGAGGCCGCCTTCGCCCCGGCCGAGGTCTCGACGGCCACCGAGGCCGACCTCGAGGCGCACCCCGAGCTCGTCCGCGGCTACATCGGCCCGCGGTCCGAGCACGCGCGCGGGGACGAGGACGCGGTGCGCTACCTCCTCGACCCCAGGGTCGCCGACGGCACCGTCTGGGCCACGGGCGCCGACGAGGACGGCTGGCACGTCGCCGGACTGGTAGCGGGCCGGGACTTCGTCGCCGACGGGACCGTCGAGATCGCCGAGGTCCGCGCGGGCGACCCGGCGCCGGACGGCTCGGGCCCGCTCGAGCTCGCGCGCGGCATGGAGATGGGCCACATCTTCGCGCTCGGGCAGAAGTACGCGGACGCGCTCGGCCTCACCGTGCTCGACGTCAACGGCAAGGCCGTCACGCCCACGATGGGCAGCTACGGCATCGGCGTCACGCGCGCTCTCGCGGCCATCGCCGAGTCGACGAGCGACGAGAAGGGCCTCGCCTGGCCCGTGCACGTCGCCCCGTTCCACGTCCACGTCCTCGCCACGGGCAAGGGGGCCGAGATCTTCGAGACGGCCGCCGGCCTCGCGGAGCGCCTGCACGAGGCCGGGGCCGAGGTGCTCTACGACGACCGTCCCAAGGTCTCGGCCGGGGTGAAGTTCGCCGACGCCGAGCTCATCGGGGTGCCCTACTCGCTCGTGGTCGGCCGCGGCCTGGCGAACGGCGTCGTCGAGGTCCGCGACCGCGCGAGCGACGAGCGGGTCGAGCTCGCCCCCGACGCCGCCGTCGACGAGCTGCTCGGCCGCCTGCGTGCGGCGGGAGTCGTCCCGGCCTGAGCAGCCCCCTCAGCCGGTTCGAGCCGTTCGGTGAGCGGACCTGAACCTTCCGGTCGGGTCGGCCGGACCCGAGTCGTCCGATCGTGCCGGCCCGGCCCGGGAACTCCCGTCAGCCGGTCGGGGCCTCCGCCCCGGTCCCGCCCGACGCCGTCTCCGCACCCGCCGATCCCGGCAGGCCGGGGAGGGGGCCCGGGTCGACGCCCAGGTCCTGCAGCCGGATCGCCGAGTCGGCGGCGGCGTCGACGAGTGCGCCGCGCTGGGCGGCCGGCGCGGTGCCGGCGAGGAAGACCCACTGGTCGAGCAGGTCGGCCTCGGACACCACCCGGTGCTCCGCGGCCTCGCCGTCCGGCCACGGGTAGGCGGGCTCGCGGGTGTCCGGCGCGCCGGCCGCGAGCGCGGCGTCGACGAGGACCTGGAGGTCCGCGGCGCGCTGTCCCGCGGACTCGTCCATCCCGCGGGCGGCAAGCGTCTCCTCGAGGTACCGGGCCTGGTCGAGGACGCGCAGCGTGGGCCCGTCGGCAACGGCGGAGACGACCTCTGGCGAGGCGGGCGTGACCTCCACAGGGCTGCCGCCGGAGGCGAACGCCTCGAGTGAGCGGGCGGAGAGGATGCGTCCGACCGCCGTCGCGGACAGGACCGAGGCGAGGTCCCGCTCGGCGGCTGGCACGTCCGCGAGCACGGCCACCGTGCTGTCCGCGGAGGAGACGATGAGCCCCTGCAGCTGCGTGACGTCGGTGACGACCGGCGGGTCCGGCACCGGCCGGTTCGTCTGCCCCTCGGGCGCGCCGCCCGGCCACGCGACCCACACGCCACCGAGCGCCTCGACCTGCGCGTCGAGGTCCGCCGCGACCTCCTCCAGGACCGGGACGGCCGCCGGGTCGGTGGCGGGGTCGGCGGCGAGCGTACGCGTCGCCTCGGCCAGGTTCGCGGACTCGACGGCGGCGTCCTGGCGCCACTGCTGGGTCACCGTCGCGGGGCTCGGCGGCTCGGGGTCGGAGTCGATCCGCAGGCCGCAGCCGGCGAGCGTGAGGGAGAGCACGGCGAGCGCCGCGGCCACGCGGCGGGCGCGCGGACGGGGGGTCGCGGCGGTGGGGACGTTCATCACGACAGATGATGACAGGTGCCTCCGAGGTCCGTCGTACCCCCGCCGCGCGCTAGGCTGAGTGACTGCCCCGGAGAGTCAACCGGGGAGGACGAGGAGGACGCGTGACCACCCCACCGAGTGCCCTTGCCGACCGGGTCCGCGCCGCGGTCGCGGACGCGGTCGAGAACGCCGGACTGATGATCGAGGACGTCGAGGTCGCCGGAGCGGGCCACCGCCGCGTCGTCCGGCTCGTCGTCGACCTCCCCGACGGTCCCGGGGGAGTGACCTCCGACCAGATCGGCGACGTCTCGCGCGCCGTCTCCTCCGTCCTCGACGACGCCGACATCGTCGAGGGCGCCCACACCCTCGAGGTCTCCACGCCCGGCGCGGAGCGGCACCTGACCGAGCCGCGGCACTTCCGCCGCGCCGTCGGGCGCCTGCTCGACCTCACGACGGCGGACGGCCACCGCACCGCCCGGCTCACCGCCGTCGAGGGCGAGACCCTGCAGCTCACGGACGAGAAGGGGACCCACGAGGTCCCGCTCGCCGACGTCACCGACGCTCGCGTCGAGGTCGAGCTCACGCGCCCGGCGCGCTGAGCCGACCGATCCCGAAGGAGAACACATGGACATCGACATGACGGCGCTGCGGCTCGTCGAGGCCGAGCGGGGCATCCCGCTCGACACGCTGGTCTCGGCCATCGAGGATGCGCTGCTCGGTGCGTACGAGCGCACGCCCGGCGCGGTGACGCCGGCGCGGGTCGAGCTCGACCGGCGCTCGGGGACGGTGGCGGTCATCGCCACCGAGACCGACGAGGACGGCACGGCGATCGGCGAGTTCGACGACACGCCGTCGGGCTTCGGTCGCATCGCGACGGCGACGGCGCGCTCGGTCATCGTCCAGCGGCTGCGTGACGCCGAGGACGACCAGGTGATGGGTTCCTACCGGGACAAGGCGGGCGGCCTGCTCTCGGGGATCGTCCAGCAGGGGCGCGACCCGCGGAAGGTCCTCGTCCAGCTGCCCGACGGCGTCGAGGCCGAGCTGCCGCAGCATGAGCAGGTGCCGACCGAGTCCTACAAGCACAACGACCGGCTGCGCGCGTACGTCGTCGAGGTCAGCCGCGGGGCGCGCGGGCCGCAGATCACGCTCTCGCGCACGCACCCCGAGCTCGTGCGCCAGCTCTTCGAGCTCGAGGTGCCCGAGGTGGCCGACGGGTCGGTCGTCATCGAGGCGATCGCGCGCGAGGCCGGCCACCGCACCAAGCTCGCCGTTCGCTCGACCGTGCCGGGTCTCAACGCCAAGGGTGCCTGCATCGGCCCGATGGGTGCGCGGGTACGCGCCGTGATGAGCGAGTTGCACGGGGAGAAGATCGACATCGTCGACTTTTCCGAGGACCCGGCCAGGTTCGTGGGCTTCGCGCTCTCGCCCGCCAAGGTGGCGAGCGTGACGGTGGTCGACGAGGCGGCCCGCGCGGCGCGCGTGGTGGTGCCCGACTACCAGCTCTCGCTCGCGATCGGCAAGGAGGGGCAGAACGCCCGCCTCGCCGCGCGTCTGACGGGGTGGCGGATCGACATCCGGTCCGACGCCGCACCCGCCGAGCCCACGACCGATGAGGGCGTCCCGGAGGGGGCACAGCCCGTGACCGCTGGCGGTGAGCCCGGTGCACCGGTGATGGCCGCCGCCGGTGCGCCCGGTGCGACCACGACTGCCGCCGCCGGTGAGCCCGGTGCACCGGCCATGGCCGCCGCCGGTGCGGTCGGGGGAGTTGCCGGTGCACGCCCGGAGGTGAGCGAGCCCGCAGAGCCCACCTCGGCGGACGCGGCAGCTGCGACGGCGGACACCGAGCCGGCCGCTCAGGCTTCGTCCGACACCGCGCCCACCGCGCCTGCCCCGTCCGACGACGCTCCCGACGGCCCCACCCCGACCGTGTGAGCGGTGCCACCCGGGTGAGGGGTGCCACGAGGTCGGACGTGAGGCCGAAGAGCGGACGGGGTACGATGGACGGCGGTTCTGGTACGAGCGCCCCTTCCGGGGCGGTCCCCGGCGGCCCGGTGCGCACGTGCATCGGTTGTCGGTCCAGGGCCGACCGGTCGCACCTCGTGCGGATCGTGCTCGCCCCTCCCGCCCGTGTGGTGGTGGACGAGTCGGCATCTGCACCCGGGAGGGGGGCGTGGCTCCATCCGGAGCGCGCCTGCCTGGACCAGGCGGTACGGCGTCGAGCGTTCGGACGCGCCCTGCGAGCAGCGGGGCCGGTCGATGCGGACGACGTCACGTGGTGGTTCGTGAGCAGGTCGACCGACGGCGAAGGGTCGTCGGTCCAGGAACGAGACGAAAGCGGGTTGGAAGCCGATGGGCACCCGATGAGTACCCAGCGATGAGCTGCCAGCAATAACCACGGTCCGCCCTGTCCCGGGACGGTCCGAGACAGGAGAAATGTGGCCAAGGTCCGCGTCCACGAGCTCGCGAAGGAGCTCGGCGTCGACAGCAAGACGGTCATGACGACACTGCGAGAGCAGGGTGAGTTCGTCAAGTCCGCGTCCTCCACGGTGGAGGCCCCAGTCATCAGACGCCTGAAGGAACACTTCGAGGCGAACCCACCGGCGCCCAAGAAGGCGCCGGCCGCCAAGAAGCCAGCGGCAGGATCCGGCGGTTCGTCGTCGGGCTCCACGCCGAAGCCCGGTGCGTCCGCGAAGCCGGCCGCACCGACCCCCACGCCCGCGGAGGTCGCCGCACCGGCCACCCCGTCGGCACCGGCCGAGCAGGCACCGGCGGCCCCCGCCGCGCAG
>JBQDDG010000073.1:0-9372 GCA_052093225.1 Actinomycetaceae bacterium | reverse complement strand
CACAAACTGCTCGTAGCTGTCCCACAGGAACGGCACCGTCAGCGCCGTGAACTCCTCGGCGCCGGCCAGGGTGGAATACGTGGAGATGGTCTCGTAGAAGATGTCGATCTCTCCGTTGGCGACACCTGCGTAGAGATCGTTCATGTCGCCCAGCTGGGAGTCGGGGTAGATCTCCATCTCCACGTCACCGTCGGTGCGTTCGGCCACCCGTTCGGCGACGTTCTCCGCGGCGATCGTGCCGGGGTCGTTCGCGGTGCGGATCATCGCCACCCGCATCGAGACGGGTTCGCACTCCCCGTTGGCGGAGCCTGCGCCCCCGTCCGAGTCGTCGCCGGTCAGGAAGCCGCAACCGGTGAGGGTCAACAGTCCGGCGGTCGTCAGTCCTGCCACTGTCTTGCGTCGCATTGCCAGTACCTCCTCGTTGAAGTGCTGGGAGCCTCGCATGCAAGCGCTTGCACGTCAATGCCCCCGTGTCCGTGTGCGCCACCGGACGCAGCGGGGTGCTTCAGCGCGTGTCGGTGCTCGATCATGGGGCCGAGCGGGGTGGGCTCGCGAAATTACCCCTCACTCGTGGAGTGGGTCAGTCGTCGAGGAGCCAGTGGTGCCGCATGCGCAGCGCGCGCTCGAGGGCGGCGAGGATGCCCCCGGTCGACAGCGTCGCGTTCAGCCACCCGGGCATCGAGACGGGAGAGGTGAAGTCGAACCAGCCGGTCCACCCGCTGAGGAACTGGAGCAGCTGGGGGATCTGGAGCAGGAGCGCGAGGACGACCAGCGTCCAGGACACGGCGCTGAGGACCCTGCTCAGCTCGGGCCGGTCGTGCTCGAGGTCGGCGCGCCATCGCTCACCCGTCCCTGGCCGTGGCTCGAGCTGGGTCGCGCGACCGACCGGATCGACCAGGTGGGCCCGCTTGAGCCCGTACCAGCCCCATGCCAGCTCGATCCGGTGCCCCGGGGGGATCTCGAAGGACGACGTGCTGCGCTGGACCCGGTCCTGCCGACCGTCGGCGTACAGGTGGACCTTCTCGTCGATGTCGAAGAAGTCGACGTCGATGTCCCAGGTGACGCCCCCGACCTCGGTCCCCATCTGTGTGCGCCACAGCCACTGCCAGCCGGTCACCGGCCGCAGCCTGCTGCCGTCGCCGGGCCGCTCACCCTTCGGTCCGCTCCTCGCCATGCCTGGAGTCAAGCAACCTCGGTGACGGCGGACATCGGTCGTCGGTCGCGGCGGGGGTGGTCCCTTCGTCGGACGCCGGGCTGGGGCAGCCCGGGCTCCTCCGTCCGGCCCGGGCCGACGGCCGGTCTGACGCCGGGCCGCGTCAGCCCGCGGCCACCCGCACGACGGTGAGGATCACGCGCCCCGCCTCGTCGGACACCGCGAGGTCCACCACGCCGGTGAGCGCCCAGTCGAGGTCCTCGTTCTCGTCGACGAGCCGCTGCGTGACGAGCCACCAGCGCCGGTCCTCCGGCTCCGGCGCGGCGCCCGGGTCGACGCCGGCCAGCTCGAGGTCGGCGTCGTCCGGGCCCACGGTCACCGTCACCACCGTCCGGCTGGTGGCGTCCGGCCCGGTGGAGAGCCACTCGTGCGCGTCGTAGAAGTCGTCGAGCACCCGCGTCCAGTCCTCCTCCGAGACCGGGGCGGACCGCGCGAGGGGAGCCCCGCCGTCGGGCACCCAGCCGGAACCGGCGGCGAGCCGGGCGAGCGCCTCCGGCGCGTCGTTCGCGATCTGGCGGACGTAGGCGGTGGTGGCGCGCAGCACGGCCGCCCGGAACGCGTGCGTGTTGCGGGTCAGCGCCACGTTGCCCTCGGCGTCGGCCCCGAGCCGCGGCTCCTCCAGGCCCCCGACGGCGTGCGCCCCCGCGGTCGCGTCCCCGGGGTCGACGGTGCCGTCGGCGAGCGCCGTCCACTCGTCGAGGAGCGAGGAGTCGACCGCGCGCACCATCGCGCCGAGCCAGTCGACGATCTCGGTGACCGCCTCGGTGCGGTGCGCGTCGGGCACCACCTGGCGCAGGGCGCGGTAGGCGTCGGTGAGGTAGCGCAGGACCACGCCCTCGGAGCGGCCCAGGTCGTAGCGGGAGACGAGCTCGGAGAACGTCATCGCGCCCTCGACCATCTCGCGGACCACGGACTTCGGCGCGACCTCGAGGTCGGCGACCCACGGGTTGGTCTGCCGGTAGGTGGCGAGCGCGGCGGTGAGGATCTCGTCGAGCGGCCGCGGCCAGGTCACCTCCTCGAGCGCCTCCATCCGCTGGTCGTAGTCGAGCCCCTCGGCCTTCATCGCGGCGATCGCCTCGCCGCGGGCGGCGCGCTGCTGCGCGTAGAGCACCGGGCGGGGATTCTCGAGGGTGGCCTCGACGACGGAGACGACGTCGAGGGCGTGCAGCTCGTCCTCGACGTCGAGCAGGTCGATCGCCGCGAGCGCGAACGGTGCGAGCGGGGCGGTGAGGGCGAAGTTCTTCGGCAGGTCGAGCGTGAGCCGCACGTAGGGCTCGCCCGGGTGGGCGCGGCGCCAGGCGGCGTCGGCGTGCTCGACCACGCCGGCCATCCGCAGCGACCGGTAGATCTCGATCGCCCGCCGCAGGTGCATGTTGCGCGGCGTCTCGGGCTCGTGGTTGTCGGTGAGCAGCCGGTAGGCGGCGGCGACCGGGTCACCGGGGCGGGCGAGCAGCGAGAGGATCATCGTGTGGTTGACCTGCAGCTGGCTGGTGAGCCGCTCGGGCTGCGCCTCGACGAGCCGGTCGAAGGTCTTCTGGGTCCAGTTGACCAGCCCCGGCTCGGGCTTCTTGCGCTGGATACGCTTCTTCTTCGCCTCGTCGTCGCCCGCGCGGGCGAGCAGCCGCGCGTTCTCGATCTCGTGCTCGGGCGCCTGGGTGATGACCTCGCCGGAGGTGTCGAACCCGGCGCGCCCCGCGCGGCCCGCGATCTGGTGGAACTCGCGCGCCGAGAGGTGGCGCATCCGCTCGCCGTCAAACTTCGTCAGCGCCGTGAGCACCACGGTGCGGATCGGCACGTTGATCCCCACCCCGAGGGTGTCGGTCCCGCAGATCACCGGCAGGAGCCCGCGCTGGGCGAGCCGCTCGACGAGCCGGCGGTAGCGCGGCAGCATCCCCGCGTGGTGCACGCCGATGCCCTTGCGCAGCAGGCCGGACAGCGTGGACCCGAACCCGGGGCCGAACCGGAAGTCCCCGATCGCCTCGGCCACGGCGTCGCGCTGCTCGCGGCTCGCGATCTTCACCGACGTGAGGGCCTGGGCGCGGGAGACGGCGTCCTTCTGCGAGAAGTGCACCACGTAGGCCGGGGCCCGGTGCGTGGAGGTCAGCTCGACGAGCAGGTCCTGGAGCTGCTGGACGGACCAGGTGAAGCTCAGCGGGACCGGCCGCACCGCGTCGTCGACCACCTCGACGTCCCGCCCGGTGCGCCGGGTGAGGTCGTCGCGCAGCCAGGTGACGTCGCCGAGCGTGGCGGACATGAGCAGGAACTGGGCGTGCGGCATCTCGAGCAGGGGGATCTGCCAGGCGCCGCCGCGCTGGGGGTCCGCGTAGTAGTGGAACTCGTCCATGACGACCGTCGCCGCCGACGTCGGGCCGTCCGGCCCCTCGCGCAGCGCCGTGTTGGCGAGGATCTCGGCCGTGCAGCAGATGATCGGGGCGTCGGCGTTGATCGAGGAGTCGCCGGTGACCATGCCGACGTTGGCCGCACCGAACAGCTCGACGAGCTCGAAGAACTTCTCCGAGACGAGCGCCTTGATGGGCGCCGTGTAGACGCCGGGCCGCCCCTGGGCGAGGGCGTGCGCGAACGCGCCGACGGCGACGAGCGACTTCCCGGACCCGGTCGGCGTGGCGAGGACGACGTGCGCGTCGGTCGCGAGCGCGACGAGCGCCTCCTCCTGGTGCGGGTAGGGCTCGCGGCCGGTCGAGGAGACCCAGTCGAGGAAGCCCTCGAGGATCGCGTCGCCGTCCGGCGTGCCGCCGGCCTCGTCCTCGAGCCGGTCGAGCAGGACGTTGAGCGGCGGTCCCGAGACCTCGTCCGACGTCGGCGCCTCCGGGGCGGGGGCGGTCGCGTCCACGGTGGGCTCGGGGGAGGTGGTCACCCGCCCAGGGTGTCACGACCGCCCTCGGGAGTCGTCAGGCCCGACGCCGGGCGAGGACGACCGCGCGGCCGACCAGCCCGGCGGCGAGCACGGCGAGGCCCGCCACGAGTGACGTCCACGGCAGCGTGGCCACGAGGGCGAGGCAGCCGATCAGCCCGAGGACCTGCAGGGCACGCGGGTAACGCCGGTCCGTGCCGCGCTGGGTGAGGGCCGAGGCGTTGGCGACCGCGTAGTAGACGAGCACGCCGGCCGACGAGAAGCCGATCATCTCCCGCAGGTCCACGAGGAGTACCGCCACGGCGACGAGCACGCCGACGACCATCTCCACGCGGTGCGGGACCCGGTGGACGGGATGGACGGCGTCGAGGACGGCGGGCAGGTCGCGGTTCCGGGCCATCGCGAGGGCGGTGCGGGAGATGCCCGCGAGGCCGGCGAGGAGCGCGCCAAGGCAGGCCGCGGCCGCCGCGACGCGCACCGCGACCCCGGCCCACGCGCCGAGCCCGGCGTGGTCCACGGCGTCGGCGAGCGGGGCGGTCGAGCCCGCGAGGGGGCCGGCCCCGAGCGTGGCCAGCAGCGTGAGCGCGACCAGCGCGTACAGGAGCACGACGGCGGTCAGCGCGGTGACGATCGCCCGCGGGATCGTGCGGCGCGGGTCGCGGACCTCCTCCCCGAGGGTGGCGATGCGCGCGTAGCCGGCGAGCGCGAAGAACAGCAGACCCGCCGACTGGAGCACGCCGTACGCGCCACCGGGCGCGTCCCAGGACCCGAGCGCGCGGCCCGGGTCCGCGCCTCCGCTCAGCCACGTGGCGGCGAGGACGATCGCGAGCAGGGAGAGCACGAGGCCCGCGATGAAGGCGGCCGTGCGGGCCGTGCGGGTGATGCCGCGCAGGTTGACGGCCGTGAGTGCGACGACGGCGAGGGCGGCGACGGGCCGGGACCACTGCGCGGGCACGGCGTAGGCCGCGAAGGTCGTCGCCATCGCCGCGGCCGACGCGGTCTTGCCGATGACGAACCCCCACCCGGCGGTGAACCCGGCCCAGCCCCCGAGGCGCTCGCGGCCGTAGACGTAGGCGCCGCCGGAGGTGGGGTAGGCGGCCGCCAGCTGCGCCGTCGACGTCGCGTTGCACAGGGCGACGACGACGGCGAGGCCCAGACCGAGGAGCAGGAGCCCGCCCGCCGCGGCCGCTGCGGGGGCGAACGCCGCGAAGACCCCGGCGCCGACCATCGAGCCGAGCCCGATGGCGACGGCCCCGGGCAGGCCGAGGCGGCGGTCGAGGGAGTCCGACGGGCCCGGAGAGGCGGCCGGCGACCCGGGGGGAGTGGTCACGCGCGCAGGTTAGGTCGGTTCGGCGTCCTGGAGGTGAACGGGCGGCGGGGCGAACCGGGACGTGTCCCGAGTGTCGGGCGGCGTGCGCTCGGGCGAGGGCGCGGGAGCCGGGGTGCTCCCATGGGTCGGCGAGGGCGCGGGCGTGCCTCCGTGGGTCGGCGAGGGCGTGCTCCCGTGGGTCGACGAGGGCGCGGCTGCCGGTGTGCTCCACGGCGACGGTGCCCCGATGGGACCCGGCGCGGCTGCCCGGGCGCGAGGGTCGTACGGCGCCGGGGGATCGACGCGCTGCGACGGCGTGGGGGCGGGCGCGGCGGACGTGCCGGCGTCGGTCCGGGCCGCGCGCATCGACACCATGTGCATGAGCCGCTCGAGCGGCCCGCGCCCGAGGAGGAGGTACCAGGCCAGGCACCCGACGGCGAGCCCGCCGGCCAGGTAGGCGAGGGGCCGGTTGGACTCCTCGAACACGGCGAAGGTGTCCGGCCACCAGTCGATGACGACCACGTGGGCCGAGTAGGCGGTGAGCGACATCGTGCCGATCGCGCGCACCGGCAGCAGCGCGGTCTGGACGACCCGGGGGAGCAGGAGGCAGGCCGCGAGGATCGCGAGCGCCACCCCGCCGGACCCGACCATCTCCACCGGGCTCGCCGAGTGGGCGGAGGACTGCAGGAGGTCGGTCGTGCCCGGCCACACGACGTCGGTGTCGAACGTCAGCCCGGGGATGCCCGGCGCGTGCCACGGCTCCCCGGTGCCGCCCGCATCGACGTCGGACCCGCCGGCGGTGCCGGAGCCGTCGACGACCGCCGGCGGCTGGTCGCCGGTCCACAGGAACTGGGCGGAGCTCTGCTCGCCCGGGTACGGGTCGTCCTCCGACTCGCCGCTGAAGGCGATCGTGCCGACGTTCGCCTCACGCAGCGCCCAGCCACCGCCGTAGCCCACGCCCGCCGAGAGGATCCCCGCGCCGAGCAGGATGAGCAGCACCTTCCAGCTGCGCAGGTCGAGGCGGGCGATCCCCATCCCGACGAGGATGAGGCCGAACCAGACGAACCCGGGGTAGAGGCCGAGCATCGCGTCGAGGACGGCGCCGTTGACGCCCCAGGCGTCGGCCACCAACCCCGAGGCCTCGAGAAGCGTGAGCAGGTACGGCATCGCGACCGAGGAGACGAGCAGCCAGATCCCGCCGACGACGAGGAGCCGCCGCGCCCGCCACCGGTGGAACGGCAGGGAGAACATGAACCACACGGCGTAGAAGCCGAGGATGAGCGCGACGAACGTGTCGAGCATGGCGAGCGCGGCCGTGACGGCGAGCAGGAGCGCCGCGCGGACGAGGACCCGGGTGCGTGCCTGGAGGGCGGGGACGCCCGAGTAGGGGGTGCGGCCGCCGGTGAGGATGCCGAGCGAGACGCCCGCGAGCAGGCAGAAGAGGATCGAGCTGCGGCCGTGCGCGAACCCGAGCCACCCCGAGAGCGTCGAGAGGTCCTCGGTGGTGAACCCGACATGGGCCGTGACCATCCCGAGGACGGCGATCCCGCGCGCGAGGTCGAGACCGAGGATGCGGCCCGTGCTCCGCGGCGCCGGGGCCTCCGGCGCGGACATCCCCGGCGCGGGCGAACCGGGCGCCCCGGGCGCACCAGGCCCCCCGGGCACGGACGGTCCGGCGGGGAGCGGGTGCGCCGCCGTGGTCGGCGGACGCGCCGGGGCTGTCGAGGACATGCGCGGATTCTCCACCGGCGCGTGCCCCGTGCGCTGTGACGAAGAACGTGGCGGCACGGGCAGAGGTACCCATGGCGGGCGCCCGGTGCGGAGCGGCGGCGCGAGGGGCGAGGATGGCGCGATGCGCACCTCGTTCCTCGACCCGCTCACCACCGGCATGCAGGCGGTCAGCGACTGGTACTACCTGTGGGTCCTGCTCACCCTCCTCGTGGCGGTCGGCGTCATCATGACCGTCCGCACCCGGGTGCTCCAGGTGCGCCACGGTGGCGAGATGCTCCGCTCGGTCGCGGGCTCGAGGAAGGGCGCGCGGGACGGCATCTCCTCCTTCCAGGCCTTCGCCATCGGGATGGCCACGCGCATCGGGATCGGCAACATCACCGGTGTGGCGCTCGCCGTCGTCCTCGGCGGACCCGGCGCCGTGTTCTGGATGTGGGTCGTCTCGATCATCGGCATGGCCACGGCGTTCGCCGAGGCCACGCTCGCGCAGATCTTCAAGAACCGCGCCGGGGACGGCACCTTCCGCGGCGGGCCGGCCGTCTACATCGCCCGCGGCGTCGGCTCCCGGACGTGGGGCGTCGTCTTCGCGGTGCTGCTCATCGGCTCCATGGCGCTCGCCATGCCGATGGTCCAGGCCAACTCGATCTCCGCGACCCTGGACGCCTCCCACGGGGTGGCCACCTGGGTGACGGCGATCCTGCTCGCGGCGCTGACCGCCGTCGTCGTCCTCGGGGGCGTGCGGAAGGTCGCCCGCGTCGCCGAGCTGCTCGTCCCGGTGATGGCGGCCGTCTACGTCGTCGTCGCGATCGTCGTCGTGCTGCTCAACGCCGAGCGCGTGCCCGCCTTCCTCGGTGACATCGTGGCCGGCGCCTTCGGCCTGCGCGAGGGGCTCGCCGGCATCGCGGGCGGCGTGTGGGCCGCCGTCGTCAACGGGGTCCGGCGCGGACTGTTCTCCAACGAGGCCGGCATGGGGACCAACCCCAACGCCGCGGCGACCGCCACGGTGACCCACCCCGTCCGGCAGGGCCTCGTCCAGGCGTTCGGCGTCTTCTTCGACACGTTCTTCGTCTGCACCTCGACGGCGTTCATCATCCTCGCCGCCGGCCCGTCCGTGTACGTGCCCGGCGAGGGGAGCCCCGACGACGCCGGGGCGATGACCTCGCTGGCCGTCGTCGACCAGCTCGGGGACTGGATGGCGTGGCCGATGACGCTCGTCGTGCTCGTCTTCGGCTTCTCCTCGATCCTCGGCGCCTACGCGTACGCCGAGGTCGCCCTCGACCACCTCGGCGGACGCACGCGGGCCAACCGGCTGCTGCGCGTCGCGGCGATCCTCTCCACGGGAATCGGCTCGATCCTCGCCCTCGAGCTCGTCTGGACCCTCATGGACCTCGCGATGGCGCTCCTCACCACCGTCAACCTCGTGGCACTGATCCTGCTGGGGCGCTGGGTCGCGCACGCGCTCAAGGACTACGAGGTGCAGCGGCGGGCCGGTGCCCGCGAGCCCGTGTACCGGATCCCGGACCACCCGCGGGTCGACGACGAGATGCGGGCCGTGTGGGGCGCGCCGGCCGAGGACGCCACCGGCCGATAGGAGCGTCGGTCGAGGGCGCCACCGGCCGGTGGTCGCGTCGACCGGTCGGCACACCGGGTGAGCACGTGCGCGCTCGCCGCCACCGTGCTCCTCCGAGCAGAAAACACCGTCCGGGCAGGTCGCGGACCTGATATCGCCGTTGCGGTTCAACGGTTCACCCGCAGGACGGAGTGCGGACGCTTCTCGTTCCGATGCCGGGTCGAGTGTGGAACGCCGGGCCGGGGGGCCCGGTGGTACCAGAAGAAGGAGCTCATACATGCATCTCCCCAGATCGCGACGCCTGACGGCGCTCGCGCTCGGCACACTCATGGTCGGAGCGGCACTGCCGGCCGCCGCGACGCCCGGACCGGCGCCGACCGAGCCCGGCGAGGCCGCCGACGACCAGGCGGAGCCGCTCGGGCCCGTCCTGCCGCTCGAGTACGAGCCGGCGACGGCCACCCCGGAGCAGGAGGAGTCGGGCGCCCCGACGCTCTCCCCGGCCGACGGCACCCGCCTCACCGGCACGCAGACCCTCGTCGCCTCGCGCACGGCGACCGACGACCCGGTGGCCTCGCTCGCCGTCGACGACGAGCCGCTCACGGCATCGCCGACGCTCGGCGGGGACGAGGACGCGACGTTCATGGTCGACATCGGCTCCAACGCCATGGGGATCAGCTACG
>JBQDDG010000072.1:6165-10162 GCA_052093225.1 Actinomycetaceae bacterium | reverse complement strand
CTCGAGACCGGCGGCTTCAGACCCCAACTCCTACACCCCCGATTGGGATGAGCCGCGAAAGGCGTGCCCGAGATCGTGAGGAGAACACCATGTCCGTGCTCGAGATGCCGCGGGTGACCGAGTGCTCCATCGACGGTTGCTCCTACAACCACGACGGCTGCACCGCGTTCGCCGTCACCGTCGGCCAGGACGCGCAGTGCGCGACGTTCCTGCCGCTCAACGTCAAGGGTGGCCTGGACAAGGTCGTCGCCCAGGTCGGCGCCTGCCAGCGCACGTCCTGCGTCCACAACAAGGACCTGGAGTGCAGCGCCGACTTCATCCGGGTCGGCGGTGCCGACGCCGACTGCCTCTCCTACGAGGATCGCGCCTGACGGTCAGGACGCACCGACCCGAGGAACGCCCTCGACCCTTCGCGGGTCGGGGGCGCCCCTCGTGCGTGCCGGCCCATCGGTCGGGGTGGCGGGACTTGAACCCACGGCCTTCCGCTCCCAAAGCGGACGCGCTACCACCTGCGCCACACCCCGTGCTCACCGGTCCTCCGGCGAACGGCTGCCACGACCGGGCTCGTGCCCGGCGACCGCCGTCGGCCCAGGGTACGCACCGCGCGCCGCCGAACCAGGGCACGACCCGGACAGGAGAGACCGATCACTCACCCGGGTGCGGCGCAGGCACAGGGCCGACGGCTTGCTAACCTGGGCGCCGCCCCCGGCATCCGTGCCGGGCGTGCGGGTGTAGCTCAATGGTAGAGCCTCTGCCTTCCAAGCAGATTACGCGGGTTCGATTCCCGTCACCCGCTCCATCGCTCGATGCGACCCGTGCGCCGGACGCGCCAGCAGCTCGCCGTGGACCATGACGAACCAGGCGTCGGGGTCGCTCCCCCACCGCTCCCAGTCGGCGGAGATCTCCGCCAGCTCGGCACGGTCGGCGAGCCCTCGGTCCTGCACCTCGTCGGCGAACCGCGACTCCAGCGCCCGTCGCCGCCAGACGTTGCCCCACCAGGCGCAGCTCTCCTCGTCCGCGTAGGTCCAGGTCGACGTCGTGAGCGCCGGCGTGCCCAGCCCCGCCTCGCGCGCCCACCGGCGCATGTGCCGCGCGGCGTCGGGCGTGGCGTCGTTCGCCCGCGCGACGGCCAGGTAGAGCTCACGCCACCGCTCCATCCCCGGCAGGCGCGGGTACCAGGACATCTCCTCGTAGTCGGCGTCGCGCACGGCGACGTACCCGCCGGGCCGTGTCACGCGCGCCATCTCCCGCAACGCGCCGACCGGGTCGGGCAGGTGCTGGAGCACCTGGTGGGCATGGGCGACGTCGAAGGTTGCCTCCGCGTACGGCAGCGCGGAGACGTCGGCCGTCTCGAACCGTGTCCGTCCATCCCCGCGTCTCGCGGCCTCGGCGCGGGCGAGGTCCAGCGTCTCCTCGAGGGGCTCGACACCCACCACCTCCCCGCCGGGCCCCACGTGGCCGGCGAGGTCGAGCGTGATCGTGGCCGGTCCGCAGCCGACGTCGAGGATGCGCATGCCCTGCTCGAGATGCGGCAGGAGATAGCCGCAGGAGTTCTCGGCGCTTCGGGCGGCGTGCGAGTCGACGACCGAGCCCGAGTGGCCGTGGAGGTAGCGGGACATCACGCCATCCTGGACGGCCATCGCGACCTCTCGGCCGTCCGTCCACCATGCGTTACGGCACGTCGGCCTGGACCACCCGGCCGGTCCCGCTCACGCTCACCGGCCCCCGGTCCCCCGCGACGAACACTGCCTCTCCCCGGGCGAGGTCCGTCGTCAGGTCGTCGAGGCTGATCGTCACCGCACCCTCGACGGCCAGGAGCACCCGCGGCCCGCGGCCGGGAACGACCGCGTCGACCGTCCCGTCGACCGTGACGACGGCGAGCTCGAAGTCGTCGACCGGCGCGTAGTAGACGCCGACCGACTCGCTCACGGTCTCCGGCGCGATCCGCACGGGCGGGGCGGCGACGTAGTCGAGCGCCTCGAGGACCTCGGGGACGTTGACGTGCTTGGTCGTCAGGCCCGCGCGCAGCACGTTGTCCGAGGACGCCATGATCTCCACCGCGAACCCGGACAGGTAGGCGTGGACGGCGCCCGCGGGGACGAACATCGCCTCCCCCGGCAGGAGAGTGACGGGGTTGAGCAGCAGCGCGACGACGACGCCCGGGTCGCCCGGGTGCTCGCCAGCGAGCTGGCCGACGATGCGGTCCACCCGCGGCGACGGCGAGCGCCCCTCGGCGAGCCGGAGCGCACAGGCGCGGGCGACGGCGTCGACCTGGTCGGGCCCCGGCCGCGTGTCCGCGTGCAGCAGCCGCTCGACGACGAGCCGCACCCCGTCCGACGACGGCGAGCGCCGCAGCGCCTCCCCCATCCACTCCGTGACCTCGGTCCCGAGCCCCGCGACGACCTCGAGTGCACGACGCGGCGCACGAAACCCGCACACCGCCTCGAACTGCGTGAGGGCGTAGACCATCTCGGGCTTGTGGTTGCGGTCGCGGTAGCTGCGCTCGTACGCGTCGCGCGGGATGCCGGCGGCGTCCTCCTCGGCGAAGCGGCGCGCGGCCCGCTCGAGGTCCGGGTGGACCTGGAGCGAGAGCGCGTGGGCCGGGGCGATGAGCTTGAGCAGGTAGGGCAGGTGCTCGCCGTAGCGCGCGACGACGTCGGGGCCGAGCGTGGCGTCCGGCTCCCCCGCGATGTGGTCGCCGAGGGTGGTGGGGGTGGACGCGTCGGGCCGGGGCGGGGTTTCGTCATCGCGGCCGCAGCTGCGGACGGTCGCCTGTGCCTCCGGGTGGGCGCCGAACCACAGCTCGGCGACGGGCCCGCCGTCGGCAGGGCGCCCGAGGAAGCCGGGGATGAGGGTGGGCGAGCCCCACGCGTAGGGACGCGTGGCACCCTCGATGCGCACCAGTCCTGGCACGGCCGACATGGCCCCTCCTTCCGACGTGTCCCGTCCTGTGCGACGGGATCTTCCATCCTCGCCCGACGTCGTCATCGACGTCCGACGGTCAGCGGGGAGTGCGACCCATGTCGCACCGTCCGGTCACGCTAGCGGGCCCGGGCGTGCAGTCGTGCGCGCCTGGCGTCGAGGGCCGTCGAGACCCGTCCGAATGCGTCCAGGGGCGCGGCCCGCCGCAGGCGCCTCGTGGCGGCTGAGGGCGGCCGGGAGGGCGGGCAGGCGGGCACGCAGTGCCCGGGGACGACGACGGCCCCGCACCCTTGCGGGTACGGGGCCGGTCGACGTGAAGTCAGTTGGTCTCGACGAGACCCTTCTGGTAGGCCTTCGCCAGACGACGGGGGACCTTGATCTCGCGACCCTTGACGCGGACGGTGACGAGCTGCTCGAGCTCGGCCTTCCACTGGGACCGGCGAGAGCGGGTGTTGCTGCGGGACATCTTGCGCTTCGGAACTGCCATGGCCCTGCCGCTCCTTTCTCGGGTGGACGATCAACGACCCCCAAGAATGCCAGAGCGGGACGCCCAGGGGCCAACCTGCACAGTCTACGCGCCGTGTGAGATCGCTCGCCAGGACGAGCGGCGCGCGACGCGTCACACCCGGCGTCTACGATCGTCCTGACCGATCGAGCCCTGGAGCCTCCGTGCCGAGCACCGCATCCCCTGCCGACGACGCGGGCCGGGTCGAGCGCGAGGAGCACCGTCCGCCGTCTGGCGCCGGGGGGACGGAGGACGCGTCGGGCACCGGAGGGTCGCAGGCCGCATCGCAGGCGGCGATGGCCGAGCTCGGCGCGCTCACCGCCGGCGTGGCGCACGACCTCGCCACGCCGACCACCGCGCTCGCCGGTGCCGCCGAGCACCTCGCGTCGGACCTCGACGCGCTCCTCGCCCTGCGCGCCGGGGACGCCGCCGGTGTCGATCGTTCCGCCGTCGCCCGCGCCCGTGCACGTCCCGAGCCGACCACCGCGCAGGTACGGGCGCTGCGCCGCGCGATCGCCGCCGAGCTGGCGGGTGGCCGGACGGCGGACGCTCCCCTCGAGCACGACCGGA
>JBQDDG010000072.1:0-6065 GCA_052093225.1 Actinomycetaceae bacterium | reverse complement strand
CTCGAGCACGACCGGATCGCGGGCAGCCCCGGGGCCGGCCCCCGCGCGGCGGGCGCCGCCCAGAACGACGACCACCTCGCCCGCCGGCTCGTGGAGGCGGGCGCCGAGACCACCGAGGAGGCCGCCGCCCTCGCCGCGGCCGGGGACGACGCCGTCGAGCGCGCGGTGCTCGCCACCCGGGTCGGCGCCGCACTGCGCCGCATCGACGTCGCGGCCGCCCAGATCGGCACGCTCGTCTCCGGCCTGCGCTCCTACGCGCGCGCCGGCGGGAGCGCCGAAGCGCCGCCGGTCCCCGTCGACGTGGCCGACTCCCTGCGCACCGCGCTCACCCTCACCTCCCACCGCCTGCGCCGGGTCACCACCGAGACCAACCTGGGCGACGTGGCGGCCGTGCTCGCGCCGCCGGGTCGCCTGGAGCAGGTGTGGACGAACGTGCTCGTCAACGCCGCCGACGCGCTCGACGGCCCGGGCATGGTGGAGATCGACCTCTCCACCGGTGACGATGGGCAGGTGCGGGTGGTCGTCGCGAACGACGGCCCCGTCATCCCGCCCGAGGATCTCGAGCGGATCTTCGAGCCCCGGTTCACCACCAGACCCGGGTCCTCGGACTCCGGGCTCGGGCTGGGCCTCTCCCTGTGCCGCGAGATCGTCACGGCGGCCGGGGGGACGATGGTGGCCCGGTCCGCACCGGGACGCACGCAGATGATCGTGGAGCTACCGCCCCCCCGGGGCACGAGGCAGGCGGCCGACGGGCCCGCCGGTGAGGAGTGGACGTGAGGCTGACCATCCTTGTGCTGGAGGACGATGCCGGGGTGCGTGCCGCCGTCGTGCGGGACCTGGCCGAGTTCGCGGACGTCGTGCGGATCGAGGAGGCCGACACCGTGGACGACGCGTGGGACGTCGTCGACGAGGTCGTCGCCGACGAGGACCTGCCCGCCATGCTGCTGGTCGACCACGGCCTGCCGGGGCGCTCCGGCGTCGACCTGCTGGTGGAGGCGTGGGTCGACCCGCGCACGTCCGACTCGCGCAAGATCCTGCTCACCGGCGAGGCGGAGCAGGCGGACACGATCCGCGCGGTCAACGACGGCGGGCTCGACCACTACATCGGCAAACCGTGGGACCCCGCGGTGCTGCGCGAGACGGTGCGCAAGCAGCTGACGGACTTCGTGCTCACGACGGGTACGGCGCCCGACGAGCACCTGCCCGCGCTCCAGCGGGAGCGCGTCGAGCACCTGCTTCTCGGCGCGGGGCACCCGGCGGGCGGCGAGGACGCGGCGGCAGCGGGCACGACAGCCCCGTGACCGTGCTGCGCCCCCGGCGCGGGGCACGGGTCGCGGCCGAGCTCGTCGAGAAGCGCTCCCGGTTCCTCACCGTGGTGGCCCGGGCCGACGACGAGGACGACGCCCGGGCGCTCCTCGCCGAGCTGCGGGCCGAGCACCCGCAGGCCCGGCACCACTGCTCGGCGTGGGTGCTGCCCGGCGCGGCGGGCGGTCCGAGCGTCACCCACAGCTCCGACGACGGCGAACCCTCGGGCACGGCCGGCCGGCCCATGCTCGACCGACTCGTGGGGGCTGGGCTCGAGTCGGTCGCCGCCGTCGTCGTGCGCTACTTCGGCGGCACGCTGCTCGGGACGGGCGGGCTCGTCCGGGCGTACGGCGACGCCGTCGGGCAGGCGCTCGAGCGAGTTCGGCTGGTCAAGGTCCAGGTGCTGTCGCGGTGCACCGTGTCGGCCGACCACGGCGTCGGGCCGCGGCTCGAGGCCGAGCTGCGCGACGCGTCCTCGACCCTCACCCAGGTCCTCGACGTGCGATGGGGCGCGGGCGGCGTGGAGCTCGACGTCGCGACCGACGACCCCGCGGCGCTCGCCACCCGCGCGGCGCAGCTCTCGGGCGGGACGGCGCGGGTGAGCGACGGCGTCCCCCACGAGGTCGAGGTCCCCGTCCCCTGACCCGCGAGGACTCGGCGACGAGGGCCGGGTCGACCACACACCGAACTCCGCTTGTTCTAATTGCACTAGAACTATAGAATGAACCCGTGCAGATCGTCATCGACACCGCCTCCGCGGAGCCGCTCTTCGAGCAGGTGGCCACCCAGGTGCGCGGGGCCGTGCTGTCCGGGGACCTGCGGCCCGGCGAGAAGCTGCCCTCCGCGAAGGAGCTCGCGACGGGCCTGGGCATCAACCAGCACACCGTGCTACGCGCCTACCAGGACCTTCGCGACGAAGGCTTCATCGAGCTCCGGCGCGGCCGCGGAGCCACTGTCCGCGCCGACCATCCGCGCCCCGACCCCGAGCTGCTCGCCGCGGTGGAGAACGTCCGCCGCTCCGCGAAGGACGCGCACGTCCCGCTCAGCACCGTCATCCACCTCCTCAAGGAGAACCAGTCATGAGCACCACCGCACGGACCATCTCGCGCGGACCGGTCCCCCACCGCGGGCGCCGGTGGCTGCTGGGGGTCGCGCTCCCGCTGCTCGTCACCGCTGCCGCATGGATCTACATCGCCGTGGTCGCGGGCGACCTGCCCGAGCGGGTGGCGGTCCACTGGGGCACCGACGGCCCCGACCGCTGGAGCTCGGTGACCGAGCTCCTCCTCGTCCCTGCCGTGATGTGCGCGATCAGCCTCGCGATCACGTGCCCGCTGTCGGTCCTCACCGGCCGGCAGTCGATCACCCGGCGCATGGTCCTCGGCCTCTCGGCGGGCCTCGCCACGATGTTCGCGGGCATCGCGATATCGACCGTCCAGGTCAACCTCACCGACCCCCCGGGCGATCCGCTGCCCGGGATCGTGCTCGCCTGCGTGGCCGGCCTCGTCGTCGGCCTCGCCGCGGGGGCCGCGGCCGGCGAGGACCCGGTCGTGCGGGCCACGGACCCGGTCCCGGGCGACGCCCCGCGCGTCGAGCTCGGACCCACCGAGCGTGCGGTCTGGACGCGCGGGACCGGCGTGCCGACCGGGGTCCTCGTCGCGCTCGTCCTTCTCATGCTCGCCGTCGGCGTGCTCATCGGCGTCCTGTCGAGCTGGCTGTGGGCGGCAGTCTTCACCGTGCCGATCATCGCGCTCGAGCTCGCGCTCCTGCACTTCCACGTACGGGTCGACGCCGGCGGGCTGACCGCACGCTCGATGCTCGGCATGACCGTCCTGCGCGCCCGCGCGGACGAGGTGGTGCGCGCCGACGTCGTCGACGTCGAGCCGTTCCCCGAGTTCGGCGGCTGGGGCCTGCGCGCGGACGTCCACGGGCGCGTCGGACTCGTCACCCGCAAGGGCGAGGCGGTCCGCGTCGAGCGCACCGGAGGGCGGGTCCAGATCATCACCGTCGACGACGCCGGGCGCGCCGCCGCCCTGCTCAACACGATGGCCGAGCGCGCGCGTCCGGTGTCCCGCATCGAGGACACGCCGCTCGGGAGCGCGGCGCGCCCCGACGCCCACGAGGGACTCGACCTCAGGGGCGGCGCCGCCGGTGGTCGCGACGACCGACCGAACACCTGATCCCCGGTACCTGACCCCGCGCGTCTCGCGCCCGAGCATCGGACCACCGGCATCCGACCCCGGCACCCGCCCCCGGGCGCCTCGCGCCCTGCATCGGCGCACCATGCGGGCCCGGCCCGACCGTCCGGTCCCCGAACAGCACGCGGTCCGGCCAGCGCACAGTCAGGCCTAACGTGCACCATGGGGGCGGGCCACCGGATAAGGTGGTTGAGAGTTCAAACGTTCAAGGCCGACGACGAACCGGCGCCGGGAGGTGAAGCATGCGCGACGACCTGGTCTCGCTGATCCCTCCGCACCACTTCGCGTTCTGCACCGAGGGCGGCTGTCGCTAGGGCGTCGGGCCCACTCACCGGCCGCACGGCCTCCCGACCCCCGCCCCCGCCGGCCCCCCACCGCCGGAGCCGACGCACGTCGCCGTACCGGTCCCCGGCACGCGCACGAGCGCCCCACGAACCCCAGCAGACCCGACCAGCAACCGGAGGAACTCCATGGCCCAGATCTTCGACGACGTCACCCAGGCCGTCGGCCGCACCCCGCTCGTCCGCCTCAACCGCGTGACCGACGGCGCCGGCGCGACCGTCCTCGCCAAGCTCGAGCACTTCAACCCCGCGAACTCCGTCAAGGACCGCATCGGCGTCGCCATCATCGACGCCGCCGAGGCCTCCGGTGACCTGACCGACGGCGGCACCGTCGTCGAGGCCACGTCCGGCAACACCGGCATCGCCCTCGCCATGGTCGGCGCGGCCCGCGGCTACAAGGTGGTGCTGACGATGCCCGAGACCATGTCCAAGGAGCGTCGCGCCCTCCTGCGCGCGTTCGGCGCCGAGCTCATCCTCACGCCCGGCCCCGACGGCATGCGCGGCGCGGTCGAGGCCGCCGACAAGGTCGCCGCCGAGCGCCCCGGTGCGGTGCTCGCCCGCCAGTTCGCCAACCAGGCCAACGTCGAGATCCACCGCGCCACCACCGGACCCGAGGTCTGGAACGACACCGACGGGTCCGTCGACATCTTCGTGTCCGGCATCGGCACGGGCGGCACCATCACCGGCGCCGGCAGCTACCTCAAGTCGCAGAAGCCCGAGGTCCGCCTCGTCGCCGTGGAGCCCGAGGAGTCGCCGATCCTCACCGGCGGCAAGCCCGGCCCGCACAAGATCCAGGGCCTCGGCGCGAACTTCGTGCCCGAGATCCTCGACACCGAGCTCTACGACGAGGTCGTCGACATCAACATCGACGCCTCGCTGACCTACGCGCGCCGCGCCGCCACCGAGGAGGGCCTGCTCGTGGGCATCTCGTCGGGGGCCGCGATCGCCGCTGCCGTCCAGGTCGCGCAGCGCGCCGAGAACGCCGGGAAGACGATCGTCGTCATCCTCCCGGACCTCGGCGAGCGCTACCAGTCCACACCGCTCTTCGAGGGCCTGGTCGACTGACGTGCACGATTCCGGTGTGCCCTTCTGGGTGCTGCTCCGCGAGGACCTCGAGGCGGCGCAGCGGCGTGACCCCGCCGCGCGCTCGCGCCTCGAGGTGGCTCTCGCCTACCCGGGCGTGCACGCGCTCTGGGTGCACCGGCTCGCGCACCGCATGTGGCATGCAGATCCCGAGCGGTACCGGCTGCGGCTGCCCGCGCGCCTGATCTCCCAGGCCGCGAGGTCGCTCACCGGCATCGAGATCCACCCCGGCGCCACGGTGGGCCGACGCATGTTCATCGACCACGGGATGGGCGTGGTCATCGGCGAGACCGCGGAGGTCGGCGAGGACGTGGTGATCTTCCACGGCACCACGCTCGGCGGCACCTCGATGTCGAAGGGCAAGCGGCACCCCACCGTCGGAGACCGCGTCACCATCGGGGCGGGCGCCAAGGTGCTGGGACCGGTGACCGTGGGGGCGGATGCGCGCGTGGGGGCGAACGCCGTTGTCGTCAAGGACGTCGAGCCGGACACCTCCGCCGTCGGGGTACCCGCGAAGGCGCTGCGGCCCAAGGTGACTGCCGAGGCCAACGAGCACTGGCTCGACCCGGCGATCTACATCTAGAGATCGAGGGCGAAGGGCCGGGGAGCGAGCGCTCCCCGGCCCTTCGTCGTGCATGGGTGGTCGGCGGGACGGCATGGGCGGTCGGCGGGACGGGCCGGGGCATGGCCCGACGGCGGGGCAGGCCTCGGGACCGGTGGGGTGACGACGGCGGGGCACCGGTCGTCGGAGGCGTCGGGCGGGGGCTGCCGGGGCGGTCGGACGCCGGGGACATCAGGCGCCGGTTGCTAGGGGGCGTCGGACACGGATGCGTCATCAGGTGACGGAGCGTCGCCGGGGGACGTCATGTCCCCGGACGGGACGCCGTCGGTCGGCGAGGCCGTCGGTGACTCGCCGGACGTCCCGGAGCTGCCGGACTCACCGGGCACCTCGATGCTGGGGACATCGGTCGCGGCCTCGTCCCCGCAGCCCGCGGTGGACAGGGCGACGAGGACGCCGGCCACGAGCGTCGAGCCGCGCCGGGCGCTCCTGCGGATGTTCATGTCGGGCCCCCGTTCCTTGGTCGCTTCCGGGCTCTTCCCGGTTCGTGGTGATGGGGAGCGTCGCGTCGTTGACGTAGAA
>JBQDDG010000071.1:0-10254 GCA_052093225.1 Actinomycetaceae bacterium | reverse complement strand
GGGTACATGAACGACCCCTTGTCGATCATGCGGCGGTGGAACGTCGCGTAGGCCTCGTCGTCGTTGCGCAGCAGGTCGCGGTACCCGCGGACCTCGCCCTCGAGGAAGTACGGGATGAACACGGATCCGAGGCCGGTCATGCGTGCGGCGATGCCGAGGTCGTCCGCGATCGACTGGAGCCCCGTGCGCATCCGGTCGCCCAGGCGGTGGACGTGGCCGTAGAAGTCGACCTCGGGGTCCTTCAGCACCTCGATGGTGGCGATGGCGGCGGCCATCGACGACGCGTTGCCGTTGTAGGTCCCTGCGAGCATCACCGTGCCGCCGGCGGGCGTGAAGTTCGACATGGCCTCGGTGCTGCCGGCGAGGCCCGCGACCGGGAAGCCGTTGCCCATCGACTTGCCGAAGGTGGTGAGGTCCGGCATGACGCCGCAGATCTCCTGGTAGCCGCCGAGCGCGTGCCGGAAGCCGGTGATCACCTCGTCGAAGATGAGCATGGTGCCGTGCTTCCGGGTGATCTCCCGCAGGCCCTCGAGGAAGGACTGCTCGGGGAGCAGCGCACCGACGTTGTGCGGCACGGGCTCGAGGATGACGCCCGCGATCTCGTCGGGGTGCTGGCTGAACAGCTCCTCGACCGAGGCGAGGTCGTTGAACTCGGCGACGAGGGTGTGGTCCACGGCGTCGTCGAGGATGCCGGACGAGTTGGGGTCACGCTTCCAGGCGCGGTCCGGCGTGGAGATGACGTTGCGCGCGATCGCGTCGTAGGAGCCGTGGAAGCAGCCCTGGAACTTGAGGATGTAGGGGCGCGACGTCGCACCGCGGGCGAGGCGGACCGCCTGGAACGTCGCCTCCGAGCCGCTCATCGTCGAGATGACCATCTCGGCGCTCGGGATGGCGTCCACGACGAGCTGTGCCGCCTCCACCTCGAGCTCCGTCGTGCCGAGCCCCACCAGGTCGATGTCGGCGATGGCGCGCGTGACGGCCTCGTTGACGCGCTCGTCGGTGTGCCCGAGCAGGATCGCGCCGAACGCGGCGTGGTAGTCGGTGTAGGTGGCGCCGTCCATGTCGGTGATGGTCGCGCCGTGCGCGGCCTTCCAGGCCCACGGGGCGCCGATGCTCCGGGTGGCGGAGTTGACCCCGCCCGGGATGATGCGCTCTGCCGCCTCGGCGAGGCTGCGGGAGACGGATGTCACGTCGTGCTCCTTGGTGTCGTTGAGGGTGTGTCGGCGGCGGCGCTGCCGCTGCGGGGGTCGGAGAGCTCGAGCATCGTCAGCGCGTCGCAGTGGATGATCTGCTCGACCGTGTCGTCGGCGACGAACGGCAGGTTCCCGGCGCGGAACCGGGCGACCGAGCGCAGGTTCGCGAGGGCCTCCGCGGGGGTCCAGAGGGGGTAGTCGGAGCCGAAGACGAGCTTGTCGACCGTGTGCCACTCCTGCGCGCCGACGAGGGCGAAGAAGGCGTCCATCGGGCGCGACGGCACGCCCGAGACGTCGGCGAACACGCGTCGGTTCTTGCGCAGCACCACGTTCGTGTCGCGCTGCCAGGGGTGGCCCATGTGGGCCATCACCTGGGTGAGGTCCGGGTGGCGGCGGGCGACCTCGTCGATCACCATCGGCTGGCTCACGGAGAGCCTGCCGACCGGGCTGGGGGTGGCGCCCATGTGCCACAGGGCGACCATCCCGTGCGACGTCAGCGTCGTGTAGAACTCGTCGAACTCGTCGGCGAGCGGGTCGAAGAGCGAGAGGACGGGGTAGAGCTTCACGCCCTGGAAGCCGAGCTCGATCGCCTCGTCGAGCTGGTCACGCCAGTCGGCGTCGAGCGGGTCGATCGAGCTGAACGGGATCGCGGGCGTCCGCATCTTCGAGACGAAGTCGGCGACGAAGGTGTTCGGCGTGCGCACGCCGGCCTGCGAGGCCGCGAGGCCGAAGACGACCGCGACGTCGACGCCCGCCTCGCGCATGACCCGGTCGTAGGACTCCGGCGTGACGACGGGGTAGGGCTCGCCGCCGTAGGCGCCCTGCCAGTGGTCCTCGTGCTCGTGGCCCCAGTGCTCGGGCTGGTGGCAGTGGCTGTGGACGTCGATGATCATGCGGGCACCCGCTTGTCGTGCAGGGCGGCGTGCGCGGTCTCGAAGCCGGGCAGGGCCACGAGCTCGGCGGCCGCGGCGGTGAGCACGGGCAGGAGGCGGGCCCTGTCCTCGGGGCCGAGCTCGCCGCTGGGGGCGGACACCGACAGCGCCAGGGTGGGGGTGTCCCCGGTCGGCAGCAGGACGGCCATGCAGGTGACGCCGCGGTTGCGCTCCTCGTCGTCGAGGCTGTAGCCGGCCGCGCGGATCCTCGCCAGCTCGTCGACGATCGCCGCGCGGGTGGTCAGGGTGCGCGAGGTCCAGCTCGCGTAGGGCTCCTCGCGCGGCAGGTGGGGGTCGATCTCGTCCACGGGCAGGACCGACATGAGCAGCTTGCCCAGCCCGGTGCAGTAGGCGTGGTCGAGGGTGCCGCCGGTGGCGAAGCGCAGGGCGCGGTCGGGCTCGGCGACGTGCAGGTGCATGACCGAGGGGCCCTCGAGCATGCCGAGGTTGGCGGTGAAGCCCACCGAGTCGGCGAGGCGGCTGAGGACGGGGGCCGTCACCTCCGCCATGCTCGGCGGATGGTAGCCCTCGGCGATCTCGTGGACGGCATGGCCGATCGAGTAGGCGGGGTGCTCACCTAACCTGCGCACGAAGCCTTCGTCCTCCATGACGTTGAGCAGTCGGACCACGGTCGACTTCGGCAGATCGAGCTCCGAGGCGATCGCGGCCAGCGTGAGTGGGGTGCGTGCGCTGCCGAGGAGACGCAGGATCGCCAGGGCTCGGTTGAGCCCTTGCGAGTGGTACGACTTGGCACGCTGTTCCATGTCGGCATGGTAGACGAGCATCGGGGACATGGAAACAGGTTCCATGTTACGGCTCTGTCACGCGACGTGAAACGCCCGACCTGCCGCCGCTGCTCGTCGGCGAGTGAGCACCTTCCTGCCTGGCGAGTGCGCGAGATGTGCCTGGCCGGTGAGTGGTGGCGAGTGAGTGCGGGTCGGCAGGCGGGTCCGCGCGAGGCAGTGATCTGCTCACTTGTCGCGGGTCACGATCGGATCACGCAACGTGACACTCTCGACATGGAATGGCGGTCCATGCTCGGATTGGCGGGTCAACGGTAGGCAAAGGAGCCAGACGTCATGACCCGATCTTCAGCCAGTTCCAGTCCATTCCGTCAGAGACGGGGTGTCGTCACCGGTGCACTCGCGGCACTGACCATGGCACTCGTGCCCCTTGCGGTCGACCCCGGGCCTGCCGCGGTGGCGGCGCCGGCGGACGGGACGGTGCGGACCTTCGACGACGAGCCGCTAGGCGAAGCCCCTGCCGACTGCCGAACCATCGGCGACGTCACCGTCGCCGAGGCCGCCTTCGGCGGAGCGGCCGAGACCAACCAGGCGATGCGCCTCGTCGACCAGGACAACACCGTCTACACCCGCGCGTGGTGCGAGTATCCCCAGAGCGAGGAACGCTCGGTGTCGTACCGCTTCTCGCCGGCGCAGATCAACGCCGGCCCGTACGTGGCCATCCAGGGCGCGCCCGGCACCAGCGCGAACGGCGTGTGGCGCTTCACCTTCAACCGCCAGGGCCACGACATCCGCATCGACGCGTACGACGGCTCGAGCTTCGCCGCCGTCGGCACGATCACCAACGGCGCGATGCTGGGCGAGTGGGTGGACGTGACCATCAACGCCACCACCGAACGCGCGGAGATCATCGCCAACGGCGTCCGCTTCGAGACCGAGCGCCGCAACGCACCCTCCCCCACCATGGGCGAGGTCTACTTCGGCTCCGCCGGCGCCAGCTCCGTCGGCGTCGACTACTACATCGACGACCTCGCCGTCACCGACCACCTTCCCGACGACGCCTTCACCGGCATCCAGATCGAGCCGCTGGCCGACCCCTTCCTCCCCGACGGCGAGGTCACCGACGAGCCGGTCGCGCGGTTCCGGCTGCCCGAGGGCACCGCCGTGGAGGACCTCACGGTGGCGACCACCTGGCAGGACGCCGAGGTCCCCACGGACCTGAGCGAGCCCGACGACGACGGCTGGGTCACCGTGACGATGACGCACGTCCTGACCGACGGCGACAGCGGCGTCCTGCGCACGGTCGTCACCGACGCCGCCGGCACCGAGTCGCTCGCCCTGCAGTCCCTGAGCGTGCGGTCCCAGACCCGGCCCGACGTCGTCATCGCGGAGGGCGACGGCGACGAGCGGCCCTTCTTCCCCGAGGTGGCGCGCCTCGACGACGGCCGCCTGGTCACGGTCTACTACTGGGCCAACGAGCACTCGCCGGGCTCACCGGGCGGCGAGCCCGGGCAGATCCGGTGGACGGAGAGCGTCGACGGCGGCCGGACGTGGTCGGAGCCCCGGGTCGTCATCGACACGCCCGAGGACGACCGCGACCCGCAGATCACCCAGCTGCGGGACGGCACCCTCGTCCTCACGTGGTTCCAGACGGACTGGACCGGGCACCCCACGGACGCCGCCACCATCACCGGCACCTACGTGGCCCGCTCGGAGGATGGTGGCGACACGTGGTCCGAGCCGGTGCTCGTCGAGTCGTCGATGAGCTGCGGCTGCGGCCCGCGCAGCGGCCACTACTACCTCGGCTGGTCCGCCGAGTCCGGCAACGTCATCGAGCTCGACGACGGCGACCTGCTCGTCCCCCTGTACGGCACCCGGCCCGACGCCGGGCTCGGTCGCGCCAGCGTCGTGCGCAGCACGGACGGCGGTCGGACCTGGCCGGTCGAGAACGAGGTGATGATCCCCGCCGAGGAGGGCGTGGGCCTCTCCGAGATCGAGGTGGCCGACCGCGGGGACGGGCACGTCACGGCGGTCATCCGCCCGGGCATGGTCAGCGACTCCTACGACGGCGGGCGCACCTGGACGGTCGCCACCCGGGTCCCGTGGAGCATGCAGGCGCCGGACCTCCTCTCGCTGCCCGACGACGAGCTGCTGCTCACCTACGGCGGCAGCGACCACGGCTCGAACGAGCCGGTGATCGGCCGGCTCCTCAGCGGTGACGAGGCGTGGACCGACACCGAGCCCGTCCTGCTCTACCTCTCGCGGCAGAACGTCGACCAGGGCGACCCGAGCTCCGCCGTCGTCGCCGAGGACGAGTACCTCACGGTCAGCTACGACACGAACATCGACGCCGTCGTCGGCACCTTCAGCGAGCGGAGCGACTACCGCGACGACCCGGGCCCGGATCCCGAGCCCGAGCCGGTCGTCGTCGAGCCCGCGGCGGTGACGTTCGCGGACGAGGCCGGCACGGCCGAGGACACCTACACTGTGCCCGAGGTCGAGGGTGTGGAGTACGTCGTGGGCGACGAGGTTGTCGCGGCCGGCACGTACCCGGGTGAGGGGGCCGTGACCGTGACGGCTCGCGCGAAGGATGGTTTCGAGCTGGCCGTGGGCGCGACCACCGAGTGGTCGCACACCTTCGACGCCACCGAGGAGCCGGGTCCGGACCCCGACCCCGAGCCGGTTCCGCCGACGCCTGGTCGTGGGTTCTACCTCAACGACGGCTGGGACACCCGTGCGGACCACGAGTTCTCCTACGGCCGCTCCGGTGACGAGGTCCTGGTCGGTGACTGGGACGGCGACGGGTCCGACACCCTGGCCGTGCGTCGTGGCAACGCCTACTACCTCACCAACTCCCTGTACGGGGGTGACGCGGACGTGGAGCTGACCTTCGGCCGGTCGTCCGACGTCGTGCTGGTGGGTGACTGGGACGGCGACGGCGTCGACACCTTCGCCGTGCGCCGGGGGAATGCCTACTTCCTCACCAACAGCCTGCGTGGCGGGAACGCGGAGGTCGAGCTGACCTACGGCCGCGCTAACGACACGGTGCTGGTGGGTGACTTCGACGGTGACGGGTCGGACTCGTTCACGGTCCGTCGTGGCAACACGTACTTCATCTCCAACTCCCTGACCGGTGGTCGGGCCGACGCGGAGCTGGACTACGGGCGCGCCAACGACCAGGTCCTCGTGGGTGACTGGGACGGCGACGGCGTCGACACCTTCGGTGTGCGTCGCGGGAACCTGTTCCTGGTCTCCAACTCGTTGACCTCGACCCGTGCGGAGATCGTCCAGCACTACGGCCGCGGCTCCGACGAGGTCTTCGTCGGCGACTGGAACGGCGACGGTACCGACACCCTCGGCATCCGCCGCTGAGTCGTTCCCATCCGTGGCGAGTGAGCACTCATCTGCCTGACGAGTGAGCACTCACCTGCACGGCCACGCGAGCCCCCGCACCGCACGGTGCGGGGGCTCGCCCCCTGTCGGCGTCGTCCGCATCTCCCGGCACGCCGCTCCGCGGCCTGCGCAAAGATCACGATCGGATCACGCAACGTGACACTCTCGACATGGAACGGCAGTCCATGCTCGGATTGGCGGGTCAACGGTAGGCAAAGGAGCCAGACGTCATGACCCAACCCTCAGTCAGTGCCAGCCCCTCCCGTCGGAGATGGGGCATCGTCACCGGAGCGCTCGCGGCCCTGAGCATGGCGCTCGTGCCCCTTGCGGTGGACCCGGGAACACCCGCCGTGGCCGCGCCCGCGGACGGGGCGGTGCGGACCTTCGACGATGAGCCGCTCGGCGAGGCGCCTGCGGACTGCCGCATCATCGGCGACGTCACCGTCGCCGAGGCCGCCTTCGGCGGGGCAGCCGAGACCAACCAGGCGATGCGGGTGGTGGACCAGCGCAACGACGTCTACACCCGCGTCTGGTGCGAGTATCCCCAGAGCGAGGAGCGCTCGGTCTCGTACCGGTTCTCGCCCGCGCAGTTCGACGCCGGCCCCTACGTCGCGATCCAGGGCGCCGCCGGGACCAGTGCGAACGGCGTCTGGCGCTTCACCTTCAATCGCGACGGCGACGACATCCGCATCGACGCCTACGACGGCTCGAGCTTCGCCACCGTCGCGACGGTGGCCGGCGGGGCCGCCCTGGGCGAGTGGGTCGACGTGACGATCAACGCCACCACCGAGCGGGCGGAGATCGTCGTCAACGGCGTCCGCTTCGAGACCGACCGCCGCAACGCGCCCTCGCCGACGATGGGCGAGGTCTACTTCGGCTCGGCCGGCGCGGGGCCGGTGGGCGTCGACTACTACATCGACGACCTCGCCGTCTCCGCGGAGCTGCCCGAGGACGCCTTCGCGGGTCTCGAGGTCGAGCCGATCTTCGACGACGAGGGCCTCACCCGGGGCGCGGAGGTCGTGGACGCACCGGTCGGCCGCTTCCAGCTCCCCGAGGGCGCGTCCGTCGAGGACTACTCGGCCGAGGTTCAGTGGGGCGATGAGACGATCCCCGCCGTGCTCATCGGCCCCGACGCCGAGGGCTGGGTCACCGTCTCGATCACGCACACCTTCACGCGGGCCGGTGCCGGCACGCTGCGCACCGTCGTCACTGACACCGGCGGGGTCCGCTCCCTCGCCACGCAGATGATCACCGTCACCGGACACCTCTCGGAGCTCACCTTCGAGGAGGAGGAGGTCGGCTCCCTGCCGCCCGACTGCTCCACGCTCAGCGGCTACCAGTCCCCGGCGGTGAGCGACGAGCTCGCCTCCGAGGGCGCGCAGTCGCTGCGGCTGCACGACACGAGCGCCACGGCGTCGGTGGGCCTGACCTGTACGACCGCCGCGCAGGAGGGCGCTTATCTGGCGTTCGACATCCACCCGCGGTCCGTGCAGGGACTGAGCATCGACATCATCGGTGACTCGCTGCGCCCCACCGGTCAGCCCGCGAACTCCCTGTTCCGGCTCGCGGTGCGCGCCGACGGCAGCATCCAGTGGTACGAGCAGTGGACCGCGTCGTGGCGCGAGGTCGCCCCGGAGGGCACCGTCACCCTCGGCGAGTGGTCGCGGCTCGAGCTGGCGGTGCCCGAGGACGACGCCGCCGTCCGGGTCAGCCTCGACGGCGAGTACATCGGCACCGGCGGACCCACGATCGGCAACAACTCCGGTCAGCACAACGAGGTCACCGCGATCACCGGCATCGCCATGACGACAGGGGCCAACGGTGCCGGCCCCGCCGTCGACGACGTCTTTGTCGACGACATCACCTTCGGCACGCCGGACATCACCCCGCCCGAGGCTGTCGGCACCGCGCCGTTCGGTCTCGGCGAGGAGGTCACGGTCGACGACACCGGTGAGCAGGTCGGCTTCCCGCTGGGCGGCATCGTGTTCCCGACCGACGACGGCGGCGACCGCATCCTCATCCCGTACTCGGGCCACGAGGACGCGATCGACGCCTCCGGCTTCCTCATCGGTGCCTCCGACGATGGCGGAGCGTCCTGGTTCAGCGGTGCGGACCTCAACCCGATGCCGGACGCCTCAGGCATCACCCTGACCCGCCTCCGCAACGGCGACCTCATCTCGATCAACTACAACGCCTTCATGAACGAGGGGACCGGCAACCGCGAGGCCCTGGTCGAGACCGCCGTCTCCTCGGACGGCGGCGTGACCTGGACCCAGCGCGCCGGCACCCTCACGACGCCGGAGCCGATGCGCCCGATCGGGACGTCCTCCCCGCGCCCGGGCACGACGCTGGCCGGGTTCGTCCTCCTGCACACCCTCCTCGAGGACCCCGACGGCACGCTCTACATGTCCGCCTACGGCTACTACGAGGGCGACGCGAGGTACCGGCAGGTCCTCCTCATCTCCCACGACGGCGGCATCGACTGGGAGGTCGCCGGCACCGTTGCGGAGCCGGACCCCGAGCTCGTCGACGTCCGGGGCTACGACGGTCCCAGCGAGGGGGCGGTCGAGCGGCTCGCCGACGGCTCGCTGCTCATGGTCATGCGGACCGGCTGGCACCGACCGATGCTCTACTCCCGCTCGACCGACGACGGCGCGACCTGGAGCGAACCGCTGCAGATCGAGGTCGGCCCGGCCGGCCAGGAGCTGTACAGCGTGCAGCCCACGATGGAGCGACTCCCCTCCGGCGAGCTCATGCTCATGGTGGGCCGGCCCGGCCTGGTGATGACGATGTCGGAGTCCGGCCTGGGCGACGACTGGTCCGTCCCGGTCGGCGTGCACTACGCCAACTCCGAGAACGGCAGCTTCACGGTGCTCGACCCGACGACCGTCGTCGTGGCCGGCGACGACGGTCGCGTGGCGCCGTGGCGGGTCTGGTCGCGCCAGACCACCGTCGACCCGGACTGCGAGCAGACGATCTCCGGGGCGCACGACGGCGCCGTGACCGCCGGCGCGGGCGGGCTGTGCCTCGTCGACGCCGAGGTCGACGGCGACGTCACCGTCGCCGACGGTGGCCGGCTCGTCGTCCAGGACTCGGTGGTCACCGGTGACGTGAGCACGGACGGCGCCTCGGGCGTCGCCATCTGCGGCACCGAGGTCACCGGTGCCGTCAGCCTGGTGGGTACCTCCGGGTTCGCCTCGGTCGGCGACACGACCAGCGGGTGCGCGTCCTCGACGATCGACGGTTCGCTGACCGTCAGCGGTACCACGGGACCCGTGTCCCTCGACCGCTCGACCGTCACCGAGGACGTCACGCTCGTCGGCAATACCAGCGCCGAGGAGACCGTGCTGGCCGGGATCACCGTCGACGGGAACCTGGACTGCACCGACAACACGGCCGTCCCGACCGCCGGCGGCGTGCCGGCCACCGTGGGTGGTCTGAGCATGGGCCAGTGCGGCGACGACGAGCCGCCGGTCGACCCCGTGGTGGTCGAGCCTGCGGCGGTGACGTTCGCGGACGAGGCTGGTACGGCTGAGGACACGTACACGGTGCCTGAGGTCGAGGGTGTGGAGTACGTCGTGGGCGATGAGGTCGTCGCGGCGGGCACCTACCCCGGTGAGGGCACCGTGACGGTCACCGCGCGTGCGGCGGACGGCTTCGAGCTGGCCGAGGGGGCGACCACGGAGTGGTCGCACACCTTCGACGCCACCGAGGAGCCGGGTCCGGACCCCGACCCCGAGCCGGTTCCGCCGACGCCGGGTCGTGGGTTCTACCTCAACGACGGGTGGGGCATCTGGGCCGACCACGAGTTCTCCTACGGCCGCCCCGGCGACCAGGTCCTCGTGGGTGACTGGGACGGCGACGGCGACGACACCCTCGCGGTGCGTCGTGGCAACGCCTACTACCTCACCAACTCCCTGTACGGGGGTGACGCTGATGTGGAGCTGACCTACGGCCGAGCATCCGACACGGTGCTGGTCGGTGACTGGGACG
>JBQDDG010000070.1:0-10295 GCA_052093225.1 Actinomycetaceae bacterium | reverse complement strand
CCGCCCATCATCGGGATCGTGACCCGGCGATCGAGTAGAGCATCAGTTTCCCGCGTGATGCCGTGGCCTTCGGTGCCGAACACGAGAGCGAGCTTCTCGTGGTCCTCGGCCACCAGCTCGTCGAGGGTGATCGCGCCTTCCCCCAACGTCATCCCGGCCACGATGTAGCCAGCCGCTTTGAGCTCCGCGATGCCCTTTGTCCAATCGGGTATCCGTGTCCACGGCACTTGGAAGACCGTGCCCATCGAGACCCGTACCGAGCGCCGGTACAGCGGGTCAGCGCAGGTCGGAGACACCAGCACCGCATCGAGGCCCAGAGCAGCAGCATTGCGGAAGGCACTGCCCACGTTGGTATGGTCAACGAGGCCCTCCAGGACCGCGACCCGACTGCGTCTACCCAGGTCAGCTGTGGTTTCCGGACGGGGTAGTTTGGGACCACACACGTTGGTATGGTCCACGATGTCCTCGAGCACCACGATGCGCCGCGGCGCCGGACGGCCGGTGGGCGCGAGGATCTCGTCCAGCGTGGGTAGCACGGGCCGGTGCATGGCCGCGATCGCCCCGCGGTGCAGCCGGAAGCCGACGATCTCCCGCAGCACCGACTCCTCGGCGACGAACACCGGGACCTCTCCCCCGTCGCGCGCGCCGGTCGCACCCTCGAGGACGGGTGCGAGGTCGTCCAGCCACCTCGGCGCCGTCAGCAGGGACCGGGGGCGGTGGCCGGCCTCGAGCGCGCGCGTGATGACGTTGGTGGACTCCGCCATGTAGAGGCCCGCGGGCTCCTCGGTGCGCACGCGCAGCGCCACGTCGGTCAGATCGCGGTAGTCGCGCAGGCGGGGGTCGGCCAGGTCGGTGACGGTCAGGTGCACCGGGACATTCTCCGACGTCGGGGCCGGGCTCGCGTACACACCCGCCTCGCGTACGCGACCGCCGGCGCGGGACCGTCACACCACGTGCCACGTCAGGGCTGCTGGTCCTCGCGCGATCTGGCGAACGCGGCGGCACGCTCCGTGAGCCGGCCGACGAGCGGTTCGACGACGTCAAGGTTTCCCGAGCGCCCGGCCGCCACACCGAGCAGGAAGGCGGTCAGAGGCGCAGCGGGCCGTGCGACGCCGTGGGCGACATCCCGCGTCAGGTCCAGCACCAGGTTGACATCCACCTCGGTCGGGTCGAGTCCGAGCTCGTCGGCGGCCTCGACGAGCCACTCGTCAAGGACCTCCGGAGGCAACCGCTTCGTACCGGACACGCGTTCCTCCTTCGTGCATCCTCGCCCGACAGCTTCGCCCTGGAGCGTATCTCCGCCCGCGAGCCCGGCGGCCCGCCCCGAAGACGTCCACCTGCTCGTCCGCCCGGGCGCGGCCGTTCGTGCGGGATCCCTGCGGACGACTCCTCCGGCCCGCCTCCGGGCGGTCGCATTGTCCCGGCCGAGCTTCGGTGCTATCCAAGGTCGATGTCCCGCATCGCCGCCCGCCGCCGCATCACCCGCCTCACCGTGGGCGGACCGGCACGCCGGCGGGAGGACCACCTCGCCGTCGAGGAACCGCTGGAGATCCGCGTGTCCGGCACCTCCCTGGCCGTCACGATGCGCACCCCGGGACACGACGTCGAGCTGGCCGCGGGCTTCCTGCTCTCCGAAGGCGTCATCCACCGTGCCGAGCACTTCGCCGCCAGCATCCACTGTGCCGCGGACGGCGAGCCGAACACCTACAACATCCTCGACGTCACCCTCGCCCCCGGCGTCCCGGCGCCCGACCCGAGCCTGGAACGCAACTTCTACACGACCTCGTCGTGCGGACTGTGCGGGAAGGCAAGCATCGACGCGGTCCGCACCCAGGGCCGGTTCACCGTCGACGACGACCCGGTCAGCCTCGACGCGTCCCGCCTCGTCACGTTCCCGGACCTGCTGCGGGAGAAGCAGGCCGTCTTCGACCGCACCGGAGGGCTGCACGCCGCGGGACTGTTCGACTGTGCGACCGGCGAGCTGCTCGTCGTGCGCGAGGACGTCGGCCGGCACAACGCGGTGGACAAGGTCCTGGGCCGGGCCCTCCTCCACGGCCTCCTGCCGGGGCGAGGACTCGCCCTCATGGTCTCGGGCCGGGCAAGCTTCGAGCTCACGCAGAAGGCCCTGATGGCAGGCGTCCCCATGCTCGCAGCCGTCTCGGCGCCCTCCTCGCTGGCAGCCGACCTCGCCGAGGAGGCCGGCCTGACGCTGGTCGGCTTCCTCAGGGGCGACTCGATGGTGATCTACACCCGCCCCGACCGGATCATCGACGTCACGACCGGCCCGACGGCGGACCCGGACGCACCCGTAGCGGTAGCGTCGGCCTCTCACACGTCTGCAGTGGACAAGGTGGTTGACCAATGACGCCGAAGGCACCGATCGAGGACTTCTCCGACGCCGACCTCGCGGTCTCCGAGCCGAAGAGCTTTGCCGCCGGGTTCGGCGGGGTGCGGCACTCCATGGAACCGGCCCTGCGCACGATGGGGCTGGGCCGCACCGCCAAGCTCATGTCGACGATGAACCACAAGGACGGCTTCGACTGCATGAGCTGTGCGTGGCCCGACCCCTCGCACCGCAAGCTCGCCGAGTTCTGCGAGAACGGCGCGAAGGCCGTCACCTGGGAGGCGACTCCGCTGGCCGTGCCGAGGTCGTTCTTCGCCGAACACTCCCTGACCTCGCTCGAGGACAGGACCGAGTACTGGCTCGGCATGCAGGGCCGCCTCACGGAGCCCTACTACAAGGCCGCCGGCTCCGACCACTACGAGCCGGTCGCGTGGGAGCGGGCCTACAGCATCGTCGCGGACCACCTGCGCGCCCTGGACGACCCGAACGAGGCCGCCTTCTACACGTCCGGTCGGGCCTCCAACGAGGCCGCCTTCGTCTACCAGCTCTTCGTCCGGGCGTTCGGCACGAACAACTTGCCGGACTGTTCGAACATGTGCCACGAGTCCACCGGTGAGGCGATGTCCTACTCGGTGGGGATCGGGAAGTCCACCGTCAGCTATGACGACTTCGCCCAGTCCGACCTCATCATCATCATGGGTCAGAACCCGGGCACCAACCACCCCCGGATGCTCACGGCCCTGCAGGAGGCGAAGGAGAACGGCGCACAGGTCGTCGCGATCAACCCGCTTCCCGAGGCCGGACTCATCGGTTACAAGGACCCGCAGTCGGTGCGCGGCTACCTCGGCAAGGCCGTCAAGATCGCCGACCAGTTCCTGCAGATCCGCTCCGGTGGCGACATGGCGCTCATGCAGGCGCTCGCCAAGCGCGTCCTCGAGGCGGAGGCCGCCGCACCCGGCACCGTCCTCGACCACGAGTTCATCGACACCTGCTGCGACGGCTTCGAGGCGTTCTCCGAGCACATCGCGGGCGTGGACGACCGCGAGGTGGAGCGGGTCACCGGACTCACCGGCGCGGAGATCGACGAGCTCGCCGAGCGGTACATCTCCGCGGACAAGGTCATCATCGCCTGGGCGATGGGCATCACCCAGCACCGCCAGGGCGTCGCCACGATCCAGGAGATGCTGAACCTCCTTTTCCTGCGCGGGAACATCGGCAGACCCGGCGCGGGCGCCTCCCCCGTCCGCGGGCACTCCAACGTGCAGGGCGACCGCACGATGGGCGTGTTCGAGAAGATGCCGGAGTCCTTCCTCAGGTCTCTCGGGGAGGAGTTCGGGTTCGAACCGCCCCGCGAGCACGGGGTCGACGCCGTCAACGGCATCCGGGCGCTGGACGAGGGTCGGATCAAGGTCTGGATGGCGCTCGGGGGCAACCTGCTCGGCGCCATCTCCGACACCAACCTCTCCGAGGCGGCCATGCGCAGGACGCGCCTGAGCATCCAACTCTCCACCAAGCTCAACCGCAGCCACGTCGTCACCGGCGAGGAGGCGCTCATCCTGCCCGTGCTCGGCCGCACGGAGGTCGATCTGCAGGCCGGTGGTCCGCAGTACGTCACCGTCGAGGACTCCGTCTGCGCGGTGCACGCCTCGCACGGCCAGATCCCGCCGATCTCCGACGACGTGCGGTCCGAGGTCGAGATCGTCACCGGCATCGCCGACGCCACTCTCGGTGGCCGCTACGACATCGACTGGCTCGCCATGCGCGACGACTACGACGTCATCCGGGACCACATCTCCCGTGTGGTACCCGGCTGCGAGGACTACAACGCGAGGACCCGCCGTCGGGAGGGGTTCGTCCTGCCCAACGGCCCGCGCGACGAGCGGCGGTTCGACACCGCCACGGGCAGGGCGCGGATCACGGTGAACTCCTTCGAGCCGATCGAGTGCCCGCCGGGCCGGCTCATCCTGCAGACGGTCCGCTCGCACGACCAGTTCAACACGACGATCTACAGCCTCAACGACCGCTACCGCGGCATCAAGAAGGGCCGATCGGTCATCTTCATCCACCCGGAGGACCTCGCCGCGCTCGGCCTGTCCGACGGCCAGACCGTCGACATCTTCAGCGAGTGGCCCGGTCAGCCCGACCGCGTCCTACGCGGGTTCCGGACGGTCGCCTATCCGACGGCGCGCGGGTGCGCGGCCGCCTACTTCCCGGAGGCCAACGTGCTGGTACCTCTGGACTCCGTGGCCCTCGGCAGCAACACGCCCGTGTCCAAGGCGATCATCATCCGCCTGGAGCCGTCCACCACTCCGGTCGGCGTCGGACGGCCGGTCACCGTCTGACCGACCGAGGGGGCAAGCGGGCCACCGCCTGACCGACGGGGGCAGACGGGCCACCGTCTGACCGACGGAGGGGGCAGACGGGCCCGGCCCGCGACCGGTCAGGACGCGTCGGGTCGGGGGTCCCCGTGCGGGGACGCAGCCTGCAGCCCCCACGCCTCGGCGAGCAGCCGGAACGAGCGCAGCCGCACCTCGGGGTCGTAGGCGTAGGTGACGGTGATGATCTCGTCTGCGTCGGTGGCGTCGGCGATGCCCTCGAGCTTCTCCACCACCTGCTCCGGCGTGCCGATCGCGGAGACGGTCTGCATGTTGGCGGTCGCGTCGAGCACGCGCTGCGGGACCACGGTGGTGATGTCGTCGACCGGCGGCTGGAGCAGCTCGCGGGCGCCGGTGACGATCCCGGCCGCCATCATCTGGTGCGTGGTGAAGATCCGCTTCGCCTCGGCCTCGGTGTCCGCCACGACGACGTTGACGCCCACCATGAGGCGCGGCGCGTCGAGCTGCGCCGTCGGGGCCTCGGTGGAGAACTGCGCGCGGTAGACGCCCACCGCCTCGGCGAGCTGCTGCGGCGAGAAGTGGGAGGCGAAGGAGAACGGCAGGCCGAGCTGGCCGGCGATCGAGGCCCCGTTGAGCGAGGACCCGAGCACCCAGATCGGCACCTCGGTGCCCCCGGCGGGGACGGCGCGGACCTTGGAGCTGGGGGCCGTGTTGGCCTCGGAGAAGTAGCCGCGCAGCGCGAGGATCTCGCGGGCGAAGGACTGCGGGTCCGCCTCGCCGCGGCGCAGGAGCGAGGCCGTCACCTGGTCGGTGCCCGGCGCGCGCCCGAGACCGAGGTCGACCCGCCCGGGGGCGACCTGGGCCACCGTGCCGACCTGCTCGGCCACCGAGAGCGGCGGGTGGTTCGGGAGCATGACGCCCCCGGAGCCGATGCGGATACGGCGGGTGCGCTGGGCGGCGAGCGCCATGAGGACCATCGTGGCCGAGGACAGGAAGGTCGCGGTGTTGTGGTGCTCGGCGAACCAGTACCTCGAGTAGCCCAGCCGGTCGGCCTCCTCCGCGGACCGCATGGCGTTCTCGATCGCCTGCGCCGGGGAGGCCCCCTCCGGACGGCCGACGAGCTCGAGGACGGACAGTTCGGGACGCCGGGCGGCGGAATCGGTGCTCACGCCCAGGACAGCGCGCGGGCACGCCGCCCTATTCCCGGCCGGCGAGCCCGAGTGGCGCCTCCGAGCCGCCCGCGACGGCGACCAGGCAGGGGGCCGAGCAGTATCCCGGAGCCGCACGACGGCGACTGGGCAGGGGGTTGGCGCACTGGGCAGGCAGCACAGCCACCTACCCAGTCGATGAACCCCCTGCCCAGTGGGAAGCAGATGGCAGGGCCGCGCCCATTGCGCGGAACAGGACCCGCCGAGCGCTGAGGTTGCTGGATCGCGCGGGGCGGGGACTGGGCAGGGGGTTGGCGCACTGGGCAGGCCCCACTGCCACCTACCTAGTCGACGAACCCCCTGCCCAGTGGGAAGCACAAGTCAGGCTCGCGCCCAGTGGGCGGCAGAGGACCTCCCCCGGCTACTCCGCCTGCTCGCCGCCCGCGTTGACGTCCCCGACCATCGCGCCCACGAACTGGGACTCGTAGAGCCGGTAGTACGGCCCCTCGGCGGCGAGCAGCTCCTCGTGCGTGCCCTGCTCGACGATCGCGCCCTTGTCCATGACGAGGATGACGTCGGCGTCCCGGATGGTCGAGAGCCGGTGCGCGATGACGAACGCCGTGCGCCCCTCGCGCAACCGGCTCATCGCCTCCTGGACGAGCACCTCGGTGCGGGTGTCCACCGAGCTCGTCGCCTCGTCGAGGACGAGGATCGCGGGGTCGGCGAGGAACGCGCGCGCGATCGTGATGAGCTGCCGCTCCCCCGCGGAGACACCGCCGCCGTCCTCCTCGATGAGCGTGTCGTAGCCCTCGGGCAGGGAGTGGACGAACCGCTCGACGCCCGCCGCGTCCCCGGCCGCCTCGACCTCCTCGCGCGTGGCGCCGTCGCGGCCGTAGGCGATGTTCTCCGCCACGGTCCCCTCGAACAGCCACGTGTCCTGCAGGACCATCCCGATGTGGCTGCGCAGGTGGTCGCGGGTCATCTCGCGGGTGTCGACGCCGTCGACGAGGATCCGCCCGCCACGCACCTCGTAGAAGCGCATGAGCAGGTTGACGAGCGTGGTCTTGCCGGCACCCGTCTGCCCGACGATCGCCACGGTCTGCCCGGGCCGGGCCCTGAGGTCGAGCCCCTCGATGAGCGGCACGTCGTCGACGTAGCGGAAGTCGACGTCCTCGAAGTGCACGTCGCCGCGCACGTCCGTGATCCGCTGCGGGTCGGCGGCCTCGGGCTCCATCTCGTCCGCGTCGAGCAGCTCGAAGACCCGCTCGGCCGAGGCTCCCCCGGACTGGACGAGGGCCGCCATGCCGGCGAGCTGTCCGATCGGCTGGCCGAACTGCCGCGAGTAGGTGACGAAGGCCTGGACCTCACCGATGCTCACCCCGCCCTGCGAGACGCGCATGACGCCGAACACCGCCACGAGCACGTAGGAGATGTTCGAGACGAACTGCATGAGCGGCATCATCGTGCCGGAGAGGAACTGCGAGCGGTCGGCAGCCGCGACGAGCCGGTCGTTCTGCTCGACGAACCGGTGGCCGAACTCGTCCTCCGCGCCGAAGGCCTGGACGAGCTGGTGGCCGGAGAAGGCCTCCTCGACCGTCCCGCCGACGTCGCCCGTCGCCGTCCAGTTGGCGATGTGGTGGGGCTGCGCCCGCTTGGCGATGACCCCCATGATGATCGCCGAGATCGGCACGGTGACGACGGCGACGATCGCGAGGCGCCAGTCGATCCACACCATCATCGTCAGCACGCCGATGATCGTCAGCACCGAGGTGATGAACTGCGACATCGTCTGGTTGAGGGCCTGCGTGATGTTGTCGATGTCGTTGGTCAGCCGCGAGAGCAGGTCGCCGCGCGAGCGGTGGTCGAGCTCGGCGAGCGGCATGGCGTCGACCTTGGCCTGCACCTTGGCGCGCAGCCGCACACCGACCCGCTGCACGACGACGTTGAGGATGAGCATGTTGGCGGCCATCGCCATGGCCGCTCCGGCGAAGACGCCGAGCGCGACGCCGAGAGAGCGCGCGAGCCCGGTGCGGTCGAGGCCGGCGCCGGGCTCGAGGCCCGGCATGGTGGAGAGCATGTCGGCGAGCTCGGGCTGCCCGAACTGCCGCAGGCCGGCGATCGCCTGGTCGAGCGTCACGCCCTCGGGGATGAGCCGGCTGGCGAACCCCTCGACGACGACGTCGGTCGCCTCGCCGAGGTAGCGCGGCCCGAGGACGGACAGGGTGACGGAGACGATGCCGAGGAGCACCACCACGAGCAGCGCCAGCCGCTCGGGGCGCATCTCGGTAAGGAGCCGCCGGATCGTGGCGCCGAAGTTCGTGGGCTTCGCCCCGGGCATCGGCTGGTTCTGCCGGCTCATGCCGCCTCCTCCGCCGAGATCTGGGACAGGACGATCTCGCGGTAGGTCTCGGTGGTCGACATCAGCTCCTCGTGGGTGCCGGCGCCGACGACTCTTCCGGCGTCGAGCACGACGATCTGGTCGGCCTCCCGCACGGTGGAGACGCGCTGGGCGACGACGAGCATCGTCGCGCCGTCGGTCATCTCCGGCAGCGCGGCACGCAGCCGGGCGTCGGTCGCCATGTCGAGGGCGGAGAAGGCGTCGTCGAAGACGTAGACCTCGCCGCCGTGGACGAGCGCCCGGGCGATCGCGAGGCGCTGGCGCTGCCCGCCGGAGAAGTTCTGCCCGCCCGGTTCCACGCCGGAGTCGAGCCCGTCGTCGAGGTCCCGCACGAACCCGGCCGCCTGGGCCACCTCGAGCGCGCGCCACAGCCGCTCCTCGGGGACCTCGCCGGAGCCGAGCGAGAGCGTGGAACGCACGGTGCCGCCGAACAGGTAGGCCTCCTGGGGCACGAGGGCGATGCGCGAGCGCAGGTCCGGCAGCGCGGCGCCGCGCACGTCCACCCCGCCGAGGCGGACGGCGCCCGAGGAGACGTCCAGGAGGCGCGGCAGCAGGTTGACGAGGGTGGTCTTGCCGGAGCCGGTGGACCCGACGACCGCCGTCGTCGTGCCCGGCTCGAGCGTGAGGTTGACGCGGTCGAGGACGGGTTCGTCCGCGCCGGGGTAGCCGAAGGTCGCGTCGACGAGCTCGACGCGGCGGCCCGGTGCGCGCTCGCCGATCGGCTGCGGCTGCGCCGGTGGGGCGATCGCGGGCGCGATGTCGAGCACCTCGATGATGCGGCGGGCGCAGACCTCGGCCCGCGGCACCATCATCAGCATCATCACCGAGAACATCACGGACATGAAGATGAACATCAGGTAGCTGAGGAAGGCGACGATCGAGCCGACCTCCATCTGCTGCGCGTCCACGCGCAGGCCGCCGAACCACACGACGAGCACCTGCCCGCCCATGACGATGAGCTGGACGAGCGGGAAGGTGATCCCGAAGATCACGCCGATCCGGCGCTGCGTGCCGGCCAGCGCCTCCGACGCCTCGTCGGCCGTCGCGCGCTGCGTGCCCTGCCGGTTGAAGGCGCGGATCACCCGGACGCCGGAGACCTGCTCGCGCATGAGCCGGTTGATGCGGTCGATGCGCTTCTGCACCACCTCGAACAGGGGCCGCGCGAGGAGGATCGCCGCAAGCATGGCGAGGAGCAGCGCCGGGACGGCGAGGACGATGAGCCATGACAGGGGCGGGTCCTCGCGGACGGCCATGATGATGCCGCCGATCATCATGAGCGGCGACATCACCAGGAACATCGAGCCCATGAGCGTGAGCATCTGGACCTGGAGGACGTCGTTGGTCGACCGGGTGACCAGCGACGGCGCGCCCACCGTGGAGACCTCCGCGACGGAGAGCTTCTGCACCTTGGCGAACACGGACCGGCGGATCGCCCCGCCCGTGCGGGCGGCCATGCGGGCCGCGAGGAACGCCGTGCTGATCTGGGCGACCATCTGGATCGCCGAGATGCCGAGCATGACGAGGCCGATACGGACGACGGCGCCGGAGTCCGCCTGCAGCAGTCCGTCGTTGATGACGTCGGCCGTCAGGCTCGGCAGCAGCATGGCCGCGAGCGTGGAGACGAGCTGGAGCAGGAGGATCGCGCCGAGCGTCCGCGCGTGCGGGCGCAGGTAGAACTTCAGGAGTCGGAGAAGCACCGAGCCATCGTGGCACCGTGCTGACCGGCCGTCATCATCGGTCGTCCGGCGCCCCGACGGCGGCGCTCGTCCCCCCGTTGGGAGTCCGCCCGGTGGCGATCGGTGCTGTGACGAACGTCGCCGGTCCCGACGACGGAGCTCGCCCCCGCCGGGAGTCCGCCCGGCGGTGATCGGTGGTGTGACGAACGTAGCCACGCCCCGACGGCGGCACTCGCCCAGCGTTGGGAGTCCGCCCGGCGGTGGTCGGTGGTCGGTGGTCGGTGGTCGGTGGTCGGTGGTGCGACGAACATGGCCGGGCCCCGGCGGCGGATCGCCCCCCGGGCCCGCCCAGGGGGTGCGGGGGGTGCGTCAGGCGCTCCGCGGCAGACCCGG
>JBQDDG010000069.1:0-10445 GCA_052093225.1 Actinomycetaceae bacterium | reverse complement strand
TCGAGAACCTCCAGGTCAAGGGCGTCATCATCGACGACGTCACGGTCAAGCAGAATCCGAAGCTCCTCGTCGGCGGGGTCTGGTGCATCTGTGACATCGAGTATTTCCACTCTGACGACCAGCGCGCCGTGCCGTGGATCCTCGGCAGCCTCAAGCCCATCCAGGTTGCAGGCGTCGACATCGACCACTACAACGAGGCGCGCGACGCGTTCACGACCGAGGAGTGGATCGACCTGCTCATGCAGTCGATCGGCCTCAACCCCGAGCAGTTCAACGAGCGCGGCAAGCTCATCGCCCTGACCCGCCTGATCCCGTTCGTCGAGCGCAACTACAACGTCGTCGAGCTCGGGCCGAAGGGCACTGGCAAATCCCACACGTTCAGCGAGTTCTCCCCGAACGGCATCCTCCTCTCCGGAGGAGAGGTCACCGTTGCCAAGCTGTTCGTCAACAACGCGAGTGGCCGCATCGGGCTGGTGGGCTACTGGGACTGCGTCGCGTTCGACGAGTTCGCCGCTAACCGGCGCACCGACCAGAACCTTGTCAACGTGATGAAGAACTATCTGGCGAACAAGTCGTTCTCGCGTGGAACCAGCATCTACGGAGCCGATGCCTCGATGGCGTTCATCGGCAACACGACGCACACCGTGCCCTACATGCTCAAGAACACGGACCTGTTCGACGAACTGCCCGACGCCTACCGCGATCCGGCCTGGCTCGATCGCATCCACCACTACATCCCCGGTTGGGAGGTCGCGCCGATCCGCTCGGAGATGTTCTCCAATGGCTACGGGTTCGTCGTCGACTACCTCGCCGAGATCCTACGCGCGAAGCGATCTGAGGACTTCTCGGACAAGTACAACGACTACTTCACCCTCGACACCTCGATCTCGACGCGCGACCAGGACGGCATTCGCAAGACCTTCTCCGGACTGATGAAGCTCGTGCACCCGACGGGCGAAGCCACCGAGGACGAGGTTCGCGCGCTGCTGGAGTTCGCGATCGAGGGCCGCAAACGCGTCAAGGACTCGATCCTGCGCATCGACGCCACCATGCGCGACGCAACCGTGCATTTCCGGTATGCCGACAGGGAGGGCGTGTGGCACGACGTCTTCGCCCTGGAAGAGAACCAGTACCCGCAGCTCTACAGGCGGGACTGGGCCGCACCGGCCGACGACGAATCAGGCACGGGCGCACCGGGGTCCCCCGGTCCGGCTCCGACCACCGCTTCCGTGACACCGACGGCCCTACAGCCGACGACACCCGAGCCCGCTCCCCTCTCCGAGGGACATCGGGACTTCAAGGCCGGCCAGAAGCGTGTCTCCTACGAGCACCTCCTGCTGCCCTACCTACGCGGTGCCTCCCGAATCACTATCACGGACCCCTACATCCGTCTGCGCCACCAGGGGCGCAACCTTGTCGATCTCCTGAGCCTTCTCGCTGCAGCCAAGGACGACGCTGATGAGATCGACGTCCTGCTCGTCACAACGATCGAGCCGAAGCCCGAGTACAAGCTGCAGCACGTGAGAATGCTCGAGTCGATCCAGGCCGCCTCCCATGCTGTCGGTGTCCGCCTCGAGGTCCAGCTCGACGACTCAATCCACGATCGTCGCATCGAGACCAACCATGGTTGGCGCATCGACCTCGGCAAGGGCCTCGACATCTGGCAGAAGCCGAGCGACAGCTCGTTCGACTTCGCGCACAACCGCCAGGAGTTCCGACTTCTCTCCTCAGCATTCACCGTCCATTACGTGAAGATCCCCGTCGTCAGCGACGAGCAGTGAGCACGTTGCCGCATTCATTCAGAAAGTCGTGACCGGCGACAGCATAGTGAGGTCACCTACGGATCAGGCGGGAGCCACGTGCGGACCGTCACCGAGAACGCGCGCATACTGAAGTTCGACCGATCGGAGTTCGAGTCGATCGGTCAAGAGGCATATGTCGAAACCTGGGAGGAACAAGCGTCATGACGTCGGCTCTACAGAGCGACCGCGATCCTGCCAGGCCCTCAATGGCTGCCGTTCCGCACGAGAACGACTATCGGGCCGTCTGGCAGTGCCGGGCCGAGACCGGCTGGCTCGCCCTGGTCCACCAGCATCTGGAGACCTGGCTCGCCGAGAAGCGCTGGGTCGACATCGACGTCCACGCCGGCCACGTCCAGGAGACCTCTGTTGACGGGCTCGCGCGTCTTCTCATCACCAACAGCGCGGGCGAGGACCAAACTCTCGTCCGGCTTGAGCTCGTCGAGCAGCAGGCACGATCCGGGTTCTGGTCCACCGAGTTCATCGCCGTCGAGCGGCCGGACGGGGCCGGCTGGCTCTCGGTCACGGTGCACAACAGCCACGGCGTCTATGCGAAGGTCCCCCGGATCGTCCGTCGACTCCTGGCGGACCTTCCTCTCACCGATGGTGACATCGCGCCCTCGCCCCGGGTCACAGTCGTCAGTTCGAAGGACGTCAAGGCGCTCGTGCGGCTGCTGACAAGCCCCAGCCGCCAAGGGCTCGTCATCGTCGCAGCGATGGGAGCTCAGGACCTACCGGTCTCCAGTTGGGTGGAACAGGTCGAGAAGTGGTCGACCGGCGCGGTCGGTCTGGCGGAGATCGTCGTGCTGGACAGGTTCGGGGCCAAGGACCTCGAACGTCTGCTGCCGGGGCTTGCCACTCCGCCCTGGTCATTGCGGACCTACTACCCCATCCAGGACGCGGACGAGCCCACGGAGGCCAAACGCCACCGGATCCTCGGGGCTCCCAGCATCGCGCGGCTCGGTCACCATGCAGTGGTCCACATCCTCGGCGCCTCGGCCCGGACCCATGCCTACCGACGTTCCGGCTTCGGCGAGGTGGCTCGGGTACGGCGTGCGGCGCAACGTATCCGTAGCCAAGAACTACTCGATGCCTCCCTCGTGCAGACCGAGGCCGCCTCTGTCGCATCTGCAGCACCTACGTCGGCGCCGACGAAACCGGCTCTTTCCCCGAGCGAGGCGGGACCGCCACCCGCACCGGCGAGGCCGTCACAGCCCTCGGCCTCGACGGCGTCCCCCTCCGCACCACCGAAGCCCATACCCGCCCCTCCGAAGCCGGTACGACCGCAGCCTCCGCGCGCACAGCCCCCGCGGGAGGCTGCGCCGACCACGCGTGTCGATGGGTCGACTGTCGCGAGTCCCACGGGTCTCGAGCCTGCCGCTCCCGAGCAGCCGTACACCTCCGGGACCGCGGTGCATGCGCCGACGCAGCCAGGTACGTCGCACAGCTGGCTGATCGGGTTACTGCGGCGCGTGCTAGGACTCGACATCGTTGACGAGCCGTCGCTCCTCCGCATCCGTGAGCGTCTGGACAGGTACCAGCGCCTCGCCGACGCCGCGCAGGACCAGGCCGAGCTGATCCAGCTCTACGAGGACGAGGCGGAGGAGCACGACGAGAAGATCAAGGATCTCCAGGCCGCTGTCGAGGAGTACGAGCTCGAGGCCGCCATCGATGCCGAGGAGCGGCACAAGCTCGAGGGCCAGAACCGGTGGCTTAGGCAGCGCCTCGAGAAGATGCGGGACTACGATGGTGCCTACGGGCAGGACACCGTCGACGACTCTGCCGGGTACCCGGAAGACTTCGCACAACTCTACGCAGAGATGGCCGACCTCAGGAGTGAGGGAATCATCCTCACGGCCGACGAGGATACTCTCCTTGGTCTGGGCGACATCGATCTGCACGGCATGTGCCTCCAGACCGCCTGGGAGGCGGCACGCACCCTTCGCGACTATCGCCGGGCAACCCTCCAGGGCAAGGCAACCCACGGACTGCACCGGTACCTGGCTGAGCCACCCGCCGGGTTCTACTCAGTCGGGACGAAAAAGTACGCCGCATCGGAATCGGACACCACCCGGGCAGCCTACGGACACCTGCGTGACTTCAAGGTCCCCAAGGAGGTCGACCCGTCCGGCACGGTCAGGATGCTTGCCCACATGAAGTTGGCGCGCATCGGGATCGTTAGCCCCCGCATGCACTTCTACGACGACCTGTCACGCAGCGGAAAGATCGTCATCGGGTACATCGGACCGCACCTTAGGACGGTCCGGACCAACTGACGGTGCCCGAGGGCGGCGACGCGCTTCAGTGGCGCTGGAGCACGCCGAACGCGTCCCGAGCCCTACCCGATCCCCCATGTCGCTCAGCTTCTCGTCCGAGCCGAGTACATCGAACTGGGCAACCAGCCCGCGCACGCGCCCATCGGCCTCGCGCATGAGCTGCTCGGCGACCGGCGCCCAGTGCTCGGTGCCCGGTTCCCAGTTCATTGGGCAGGTCGTCGAAGAGTTCGGGTCGACTGGTTCAACAACACCCGCCTGCACACCGAGCTCGGCGACGTCCCACTCGCCGAGTACGAAACCGTCTACTCCCGTCACAACCCAGCGTCGACGGCGCTGCAAATCAGAGAACCGAGCCTCCACTGAACCCGGGGAGGTTCAGTCTGGACGAAGCTCGTGCGCGCTCCACGTCGGCGCGCGATAGTTCGAGTCGGCGGGCCACGATGTTCATCGGCTCAGCTCGAACGAGAACCAACCTCCAGCACCCCGTCGACCCTTCGCGGTACGCCCAGCGGGTTGGCCTCGCGCAGTTCCTCGGGCAGCAGGTCGTCGGGCGTGGTCTGGTAGGCGACGGGGCGGAGCCAGCGGCGGATCGCCGTCGTGCCCACCGAGGTGTGCACGCTCGTCATCGAGGGGTAGGGACCGCCGTGGTGCTGTGCGTGCGCGACCGCCACGCCGGTCGGCCAGCCGCCGTAGAGCACCCGGCCCGAGATCCGGCTCAGCTCCTCAAGCAGCCCGGCCGCGGCCTCCTCCCCCGGCGCCGCGTGCAGCGTGGCTGTAAGGCTGCCCGGCACCACCCGCAGCGCGGCGCTCACCTCGTCCAGGCCCTCGTACTCGACCACGAGCACCGCCGGCCCGAACACCTCATCGAGCAGCACGCCCGGCGCTGCGAGCACGTCGGCCACGGTCGTCCGCAGCACCACCGGCACCGCCTCGCCACGAGCATCGGCCCCCGCGTCACCGGCGACCACCTCGACGCCCTTGTGCCCAGCCAGGTCACCGAGCCGGCCGCGGAAGCCCTCGCCGATGCGCTCGTTGAGCAGCGGCTTCGCCTCGTCGGACACGAGCCCCGCGAGCTTCTCCGCGAGCCCCGCCCCCGCGGGCGCGAGCACCACACCGGGCTTGGTGCAGAACTGACCCACGCCCATGGTGAAGGAACCCGCGAGCCCCTGAGCGACGTCGTCGAGCGACTCCGCCACCGCACCGGGGGTGATCACCACTGGGTTGACGCTGCCGAGCTCTCCGTAGAACGGGATCGGCTCGGGCCGCTGCGCGGCCTGGTCGAACAAGAAGCGTCCGCCGCTGACGGACCCGGTGAATCCCACGGCCCGCACATCCGCGTGCCGCACGAGCTCGACGCCCTCCTCGCGTCCCTCGACGAGCGCGAAGATCCCGGCCGGCGCACCGGCCGACGCCAGGGCCTCGGTGGCGAGCTCGGCCACCCGGCGCGAGAGCTGCGGGTGCCCCTCGTGCGCCTTGACGATCACGGGACAGCCGGCCGCGAGTGCACTGGCGGTGTCTCCGCCGAGCACGGAGAACGCGAACGGGAAGTTGCTGGCCGCGAACACGGCCACCGGCCCCAGCGGCACGAGCATGCGCCGCAGGTCCGGGATCGGCGGCGTCGCCGATGGGGTGTCGTGGTCGATGACCACCTCGAGGAAGGCACCCTCGCGGACCACGCCCGCGAACAACCGCAGCTGCGCGCTCGTACGGGCCAACTCGCCGGTCAGACGCGCGCCCCCCAGGTGCGATTCGGAATCGGCCAGCGCGATCAGCTCCTCGGCATGCCCGTCCAGCGCATCCGCGAGAGCCTCGAGCCAGGTCGCTCGGTCCTCGTAGGGGGCGCGGGCCACGCGGTGCTGGGCGTGGGCGGCGGCGCGGACGGCCTCGGTGACGGTGGTGGTGGGAGTCGTGGATGTCATGAGGTCTTCTCTCCTGTGGTGTCGAGGAAGGTGCGGTCGGCGGGTGGTCAGGGGCGAGGGACGGCGAGCTCGTCGACGAGCCGGGCGGCGTCCTCGACGACCCGGCCCAGGTGCGCGGCGGTGGCGGTCCGGGCAGCCTCGACGTCGCGGCCGGCGACGGCGTCGACGATGGCCGAGTGCTCGGCGACGGTGTCGGACTGGGTGGCCAGGTACTCGATCGGCTTGCGGTAGACGTCGCGCAGGACCACGTTGATTGGCTGCACGAACGCCAGGACGAACGGGTTGTGCGTGGCACGGGCGAGCGCCATGTGGAAGGCGAGGTCCGCATCCATGCAGGTCGCGTAGTCGTCGAGGTTCTCCGCGGCCGTGGCGATGGCGGCGCGCATGGACTCCACGTCCTCGTTCGTGCGGTTCTGAGCGGCGAGGCTCGCCATGTCGCCCTCGGTCATCCGCCGCAGCTCCATGAGCTGCTCGAAGCTCGCGTCGCCGCGGCGCAGCAGCATGCGAAAGCGCCGCACGATGCTGTCGACGTTGGGGGCGAGGACCGTCATGCCGCGCCCGGCGCGGATCTCCACGAGCCCGCGGTCCTCCAGGAGCCGGGCGGCCTCGCGCACCACCTGGCGGCTGACGCCGAAGAAGGCCGTCGGCATCGCCGCCGCGGAGCGCTACGTGCGGCCCGCATGCTGCTCGGCCTCGGGTCCGGCACGACGAGCCACTGGTTCGTCCGCGCGCCCGCCGAGAAGGTGGCCGTCGGCCTCGAGGTCCGCGGCGTCCCGACGTCGAACGCGACCAAGGACCTCGCGCTCGAGCTCGGCGTTCCGCTCGTCGGGTTCGACGAGATCGACCGGCTCGAGCTCGTCGTCGACGGGCCGAACGAGATCAACCACGACGGCCACATGATCAAGGGCGGTAGCGCCTGCCTCCTGTGGGAGCGGATCGTGGCCGACGCCGCCGACCGCTACGTGGTGGTCGCCGACTCGAGCAAGCTCAAGGACCGCCTCGGCGCGTTCCCGCTGCCGATCGAGGTCATCCAGCACGGCTGGCAGTCGACCACCCGGTCCATCGGCCGGCTCCTCCAGCTGCACGGGTACCGCGCGGACGTGCCGCTCGTGCGCCGATCCACCGGCGACGGCTCCCCGGTGATCACCGACAGCGGGAACTTCATCATCGACGCCCACCTCGAGGCGATCGCCGATCCGCTGGTCATCGACCGCGAGCTCAACTGGATCCCGGGCGTCGTGGAGAACGGCCTGTTCACCGGGCTCGCGGACGAGGTGATCTTCTCGACGCCGTCGGGCGAGATCAGCACCATGTCCTGCGAGCACGCGCCGGCCGGACGCCCGACGACGACCCCGCACGGGCTGCAGCAGCGCGCGAGCTGACCGTCCCCTCCCACGAGTGAGGGGGCATTTTCCTGCCACGCGATCCGTTGCCGAACGGTCGGGTGTCACGACGGCCCTACGCACCTCGCCACGCTCGTGGGAATCCCCTCACTCGTGGAACGAACCCCTCACTCGTGGAAGATGCCCCTCACTCGTGGATGAACGAACGAGATCTCGGCGGGCCCCGCCGCTCGGCCGGACGCGGAATACGTCCGGGCGTGGGAAGCCGGCGCGCACCACCGAGTCGACGACCTCGGACGCGATGCGGTCGGCCTCGACCTCGTCCACCAGTGCGATGGACGCCCCGCCGAAACCTCCCCCGGTGAGCCGGGCGCCGTGGGCACCGGCGGCCACGGCGGCGTCGACGGCGGTGTCGATCGCGGGCACCGACACCTCGAAGTCGTTCCGCAGGGAGGCGTGCGCCTCGGTGAGCAGCGGGCCGGTCGCCCTCGGCGATCCCGCCTCGAGGAGGCGCGCGACCTCGTGGCAGCGGGCGGTGTCGGTGACCACGTGCCGCATCCGGCGGAGCTCCACGTCCGGCATCCGCCCCTCCCAGCCGGGCACCGCGTCGGCGTCGACCTGTGCCAGGTGCCCGACGCCGGCGATCGCCGCGGCCCGTTCACACTCGGCCCGGCGTTCCCGGTAGCCACCGGTGGCGTGGTCGTGACGCACGGTCGAGTCGACGACGAGCACCGCGAGCCCCGCCGCGGCGAGGTCCAGCGGGACCTCTCGCACCGTTGACCGGCCGAAGTCGAGCAGGACGCCGGCGCCGGGCCGGGTGAGCAGCGCTGCGGACTGGTCGAGGGTGCCGGTGGGCGCTCCGGCGACGACGTTCTCGGCGCGCTGACAGACCCGCACCATGGTGGGCCGGTCGAGCCCCAGGCCCCACAGCTCGTCCAGCGCGACGCACACGGCAGCCTCGATCGCGGCGGACGAGGAGACCCCGACGCCGACCGGGACGTCGGAGTCGATCCAGGCGTCGAACCCGGGCAGGTCGGTCAGCGGACGAACCTCGCCGAGCGCCCAGACGATCCCGAGCGCGTAGGCGCTCCACCCGGTCGGCCGGACCCTGCCCTCGGCGAGGGCACCGAGGTCGTGCTCGACCACGCCGGCGGAGAAGCTCGTGCCGGCGCGTACGACCCGGTCCTCCCTCAGGGCGACGGCGACCCGGGCCCTGCGGTCGATGGCGAAGGGCAGGCTGGCGCCGCCGTTGTAGTCGGTGTGCTCCCCCACGAGATTGACCCGCCCCGGGGCCGACCAGACGCCCTGCGGGTCCCGCCCGAACGCGGCGGCGAAGTCGTCACGCACCCGTGCCCTCGATCCGGGCTGTGGGCTCGGCGTCGACGCGTGCGAGGGCCTCCCGCAGTCGCTCGGCCCCGGCCTCCGGGACGACGTCACCCACCCACGCACCCATCGCGGCCTCAGAACCCGCGACGTACTTGAGCCGGTCGACCGCTCGCCGGGGCGAGGTGATCTGCCAGGTCAGACGGACCTCGTCCCGCCCCTCGCGCACGGGCGCCTGGTGCCAGGCGGCGATGTACGGGGTGGGGGTGGCGTACAACGCGTCGACCGCGCGCAGCAGGCGCAGGGACAGCCCCGCGAGCTCGTCCCGCTCGGCGTCGTCGGTGGCAGCGAGGTCCGGAACGCGTCGCTTGGGCTGGACATGGAGCTCGATCGGCCAGCGGGCGGCGAAGGGCACGTACGCCGCCCACCGCTCGGTCTCCGCGACGAGGCGCGACCCCGCGAGCTCGCTCTCGAGCACCTCGCCCTGCAGGTCGCCGCCGTGCGCACGTACCTGGTCGAGCAGCTGCTGCGTACGCGGCGTGACGTAGGGGTAGGCGTAGATCTGCCCGTGCGGGTGGTGCAGGGTCACACCGATCTCGACGCCGCGGTTCTCGAACACGAAGACCTGCTCGATGCCGTCCATCGAGCCGAGCTCGCCCGTGCGCTGGGCCCATGCGTCGATGATCGTGCGGGCGCGGCGCTCGCTCTGGGTGGCGAACGATCCCGTGCGGTCGGGGCTGAAGCAGACGACCTCGCACCTGCCGTAGGCGTCCCGCGTCTGCTCGAGCCCCCGGGTGGGCCGCGCGCCGCCGACGTCGGGACCGAACGAGGGCGACCGGTTCTCGAACACCGCCACCTCGTAGTCGTCCGGAACCTCGCTCGGGTTGGTGGGCGTCTGCGGCGCGAGCGGGTCGAACTCGGCGGGCGGCAGGTGGGCGCGACCCTGCCGGGCGGTGGCGACGGAGACCCAGTCGCCCGTGAGCGGGTCGCGCCGCAGCCGTGGCGTGGCGGGGCGCTGCTCGAGCGCACGCCGGTCCGGCGAGGGCTCGCGCCGAGGCGCGCCAGGCGCGTCGAAGTACAGCAGCTCGCGACCGTCGGCGAGCGTCGTCCTCGTCATCGTCGTCATTCTCAAGGTCCTCCGTCGGACGTCATCGATCGTGCCCCGCCGGGCCCCATGCCCCCATCGTGGCCGGTACGTGGCGGAAGCCGTGCGGACGCGTGAGCGCTCTCCCGCCCAGGCGGGCGGAAGAGCGCTCACTCGTCAGGGAGCTTCAGCGGCGGATGGCGGGACTACCTCCGCACACCCAGGGTGTCGGAGCCGTCGGCGTCCCAGTCGCCCACGAACACCTCGTCGCCGGCGCGGCCGTAGCGCACCTCGATGTCGGCCCAGCCACCGGTCAGCGAGTTGGCCACCAGGTACAGGTTCCCGCGACGCGACGCGAAGGTATCGACCGCGTCGCCGTCCCAGTCACCCACCAGCACCTCGTCCTCGGCGCGGCCGTAGTCGAACTCGGCATCGGCCCAACCGGAGGACAGCGAGTTGGCCACGTAGTACGTGTTCCCGCGACGCACGGCGAACGTGTCCACCGCGTCCCCGTCGTAGTCACCCACCAGCACCTGGTCGTCCGCGCGGCCGTAGTCCAGCTCGGTCTCCGCCCAGCCGGAGGTCAGGCTGTTCGACAGGAAGTAGGAGTTGCCCCGGCGCACGGCGAAGGAGTCCGCGCCGTCGCCGTCCCAGTCACCGACCAGCACCGTGTCGGATGCTCGGCCGTAGGTCAGCTCCAC
>JBQDDG010000068.1:2311-10527 GCA_052093225.1 Actinomycetaceae bacterium | reverse complement strand
TAGCGTGAATACCCGCCACAGCAGGGTCATTCACCACGAACCGCGAAGAGCCCTCTTGGCGCCGGTCTGACCCTTGCTGCCTGTGGTGGCGGGGACGAGGAGGAGTCGACCAGCGAGGAGGCCCCGCCGGTTGAGGAGGAGACCTCCGAGGAGATCCCGAGCGACGGCGGTTCGGAGACCGGTTCGTCCGGTGCAGGTGAGACCGAGTCCGACGCCGGCATGCTGCCCCCGGGTGGCGAGTCCGAGAGCGAGGCCGGTTCGGCCGGCGCCGGCGCCGAGTCCGAGACCGGCGCAGCGGGCGAGGAGCGCGTGGACTTCACGGTCCCCGAGGGCTGGGAGGACGCCTCCGAGATCGCCGACATCCCGGCCCAGACCGGCGTGGGTGAGATGCACACGCTCCTCCCGTCGGGCGACGTCTCCGGCACCACCACGATGGGCATCACCACCTTCGACCCGAGCGTCACCGGCGGTGCGCAGTCCTACGTCGAGATGATCGAGGCCACGGGCGGCGACACGTCGGCGTTCACCGAGCTCGAGCCGCGCGACATCGGTGGGTACGAGGCCGACGGGATCGACGGCGAGCAGGACCTCGGCACCGGTGTGCTGCGCCAGCAGGCGTACGGCGTCGTGCTTGAGGACGGTTCGCTCGTGCAGGTCCTCGTCATCGCGCCCTCGGAGGAGTTCGACCAGCACCAGGCTGCCTTCGACGAGCTCGTCGACTCCATCGAGATCAACTGACCTGACACACCCGCCTCTGAGGAGGAGTTCATATGAGCATCACCCACGCACCTGTCCGTCGTTCCCTGGTGGCGGCCGTCGCTCTTGGCGCCGGTCTGACCCTGGCTGCCTGTGGTGGCGGGGACGAGGAGGAGTCGACCAGCGAAGAGGCTCCGCCGACGGACGAGGGGACCTCCGAGGAGATCCCGAGCGACGGCGGTTCGGAGACCGGTTCGTCCGGTGCAGGTGAGACCGAGTCCGACGCCGGCATGCTGCCCCCGGGTGGCGAGTCCGAGAGCGAGGCCGGTTCGGCCGGCGGCGAGTCCGAGTCCGGCGCGGCCGGTGCCTCGACCATCGAGATCGAGGTGCCCGAGGGCTGGAGCGACCTCACCGAGCAGGCGGGCGGTATGGCTGAGGCCGCCGGCGTCGCCGAGGTCCAGGTCTTCGGACCCGAGGGCGGGACGGGCACCACCAACGTCTCCGTCCTGCGGACCGAGCCGGGCGCCGCCTCCGGCAGCTACGCGGAGATGCTCGAGCAGAGCGGGCAGGACACCGCCGCGTACGAGGAGCTCGAGGCCAGGGACGTCGACGGCCGCGAGGCCACCGGGTTCGAGACCGAGACGGACCTCGGTGCCGGGCCGATGACCCAACGGGCCTACGGAGTGGTGCTCGACGACGGCAGCGTCGTCGAGATCCTCCTGTCCTCGTCGGTGGACGAGTTCCCGACGCACGAGGACGCCTTCAACCAGATCCTCGACTCGGTGACGATCTCCGAGTGACCCCCGCGGTCCGTCCGGACCGCACGAACGACGACCGACGGCGTCGCCCCACCGGGGGTGGCGCCGTCGTCGCGTGTGGTGGGCGGACGCAGTGCCTGTGGACATCCGGCGCGGGCGCAGCGGGCTGTGGATGAGCACGGCGCCAGGGTGGTGCGCGTCGCCACGCTTGCGGCATGACCTCTTCCAGGATCACCCTTCTTCCCGCCGCCGGCCTCGCGATCGGCCTTCTTCTCTCGGGGTGCTCAGGACTCTCCGAACAGCTCCCCAGAGGTAGGCACGAGCTGCCCACCGACCAGCAGGCGGGGGCCGCGTCCGGCGACGAGACCGGCGGGACGGGCGAGGAAGCGGCGTCCCAGGACCCGGGCGACGTCGGGGGCAGTGACTCGCCCGGCGACGATGCAGCCGGTGAGGATGCCGTCGACGATTCAGGTGCTGCCGACGAAGGCGCCGACGACGCTGGTACCGCCGCCGACCCCGTGACGATCCGGATGACCTGGCCGGACCAGTGGCTCGAGCAGCCGGCCGACTCCCTCCCGCCCGGCTCCGTCGCGATGGCCCGCACGCTGCCGGACGGGGTCGCCGCCGCGACCGTCGTCACCTACGAGGCGGGCGGTGCCGCGGCCGACGTGCCGGCGCTGCTGGAGGGCCGCGGCGCGGACCCGGCATCGATCACCACGGGCGAACCACGCGACGTCGCGGGCGCTGCGACGGAGCGCTGGCAGGCCCGAAGCGTGTCGGGGGAGTTCGACATGGTCGCCTACCCAGTGCCGACACCCGGTGGGGGCACGTCGCTCGTCACGTTCGTCGTCACGGCAGGCGCCGCCGACCAGATCGAGCCGGACATCGCCGAGGTGCTCGACTCCTACGAGATCGGCTGAGCGAGGGGGCCTCCGTGCCCAGCGGGTCCCGGAGCCCAACCGGTCACGCCACCGGGCCGGCTGCGACGTCGCGTCGAAGCTGACGCCCAGCCGGCTGCGGCGGCCACCGGATCTCGCGGCTACCAGATCTCGACGCGCTCCTCGGGGGGCCGGTAGCCGGCGTCGCCGGGCTGTACGTCGAACGCCTCGTGGTACGCCTCGAGGTTGCTCGCGGTGACGTTGGCCCGGAACTCGGCCGGGGAGTGCGGGTCGATGGACAGCAGGGTGCGCGCCATCGCGTCGCGGCCCTTGTTCCGCCAGACCCGCGCCCACCCGAGGAAGAAGCGCTCCACGGCGGTGCGACCGTCGACGACCGGCGCCTCGGCCAGGCCGTCGACGCCCTTGTCCCGCAGGGCGATCTCGTACGCCTTGAGCCCGATGGACAGTCCGCCGAGGTCGCCGATGTTCTCGCCGACGGTCAGCGCGCCGTTGACGCGCTGCCCCTCCTCACCCTCGAGCTGGGCGGGGACCAGGCCGTCGTACTGGGCGATGAGCGCGTTCGCGCGCTCCATGAAGCGCTCCCGGTCCTCGTCGGTCCACCAGTTCTCGAGGCGGCCGTCGGGGCCGAACTTGGACCCCTGGTCGTCGAACCCGTGTCCGATCTCGTGGCCGATGACCGCACCGATACCGCCGTAGTTGAACGCGTCGTCCGTCTCCGGGTCGAAGAACGGCGGCTGCAGGATCGCGGCGGGGAAGACGATCTCGTTCCACGACGGGTTGTAGTACGCGTTGACCGTCTGCGGCGTCATCAGCCACTCGCGGCGATCCACCTCCGAGCCGTAGCGGGACAGCTCGTCGTCCCACCAGAAGGCGTTGCCCGCGCGGACCGAGCCGACGAGGTCGCCGTCGGTGACGACGAGGCCGGAGGAGTTGCGCCAGACCTCGGGGTAGCCGACCTTCGGGGTGAACGACTCGAGCTTGACGAGCGCCTTGGCGCGCGTGGCCGGGCTCATCCACTCCAGCGACTCGATCGAGCGGCGGTAGGCCTCCACGAGGTTCGCCACCAGGGCGTCCATGTGGTCCTTGTGCGACGGCGGGAAGTGCCGCGCCACGTAGAGCCGGCCGACGTCCTCGCCCAGCAGCCCCTCGACGAGCGCGACGCCGCGGCGCCACCGCTCCCGGTTCTCCTGCGCGCCGGTGAGCGTGCGGCCCGCGAAGTCGAAGCGCTCCTCGACGACCGCCTCGGTGAGGTAGGGGGCACGCGCGGCGACCGTGTGGAACGTCAGCCAGGCCATGAGGTCGTCGATCGACGCCTCGCCCCAGGTGGCCGCGGCCCCGACGAGCGCCGACGGCGTCGCCACGAGGAGCTTGAGCTCGCCGCCCGGCAGGTGCAGCCCCGCGCGGTAGGCGTCCCAGTCGAGGCCCGGCGCCGAGGCGGCGAGCTCGTCGAACGTCATCGGGTTGTCGATCTGGTCGGCCTCGCGGGTGCGGACGTTGTCCCAGTGGTGGCTCGCGATCGCCGTCTCGAGGGAGAGCACCCGCTCGGCGGCCGCGGCGCCCTCGCCCGCGCCGACGGCACCGACGAGCTCGAGGAGACGCTCGATGTGCGTGGCGTAGGCCGCGCGGACCTCGGCGTGCTCGTCCTCCCGGTAGTAGGCCTCGTCCGGCAGCCCGATGCCGTCCTGCGCGAACCACACGAGGTAGTCCGGGTCGGAGATGCCGGGGGAGACGTCGAGGCCGGCCAGGCCGCCGACGCCGGTGCGCTGGAGCTCGCCCATCGCCCGTGCGAGCGCGGCGTGGTCCGCGGCGGCCGTGATGAGCTCGAGGTCCGCGACGAGCGGCTCGGTGCCCGCGGCCTCGATGGCGACGGTGTCCATGAATGCCGCGTACAGCGCGCCGATCTTCGCGGCGGCGCCGCTCCCGGCGTCCTGCGCGTCGTCCTCGACGGCGGCACCGAGCTCCTCGATGATCGCCCGGACGCGGTCCTGGGACCCGTCGCGCAGGTCGATGAAGGCGCCCACCGACGAGCGGTCGGCAGGGATCTCGGTCTCCGTGATCCACCGCCCGTTGACGTGCCGGAACAGGTCGTCCTGCGGACGGACGTCCGGGTCGACGAACGAGTCGTAGTCGGTGGTGCTCTCCGCGTTCTCCAGGGTCATACGACCAGGGTAGGTGGCACGCCGCGGCGCCCGTGCCAGACTGCTGCCATGCGCGTCCACATCGCCGCCGACCACGCCGGCTTCGAGCTCAAGTCCGCCCTCTCGGCCCACCTCACCCAGGCCGGTCATGACGTCGTCGACCACGGCGCCGACGCCTACGACGCCGAGGACGACTACCCGGGCTTCTGCTTCCAGGCCGGCGAGGCGGTCGTCGCGGACCCGGGCTCGCTCGGGGTCGTCATCGGCGGGTCCGGCAACGGTGAACAGATCGCGGCGAACAAGGTCCGTGGCGTGCGCGCCGGGCTTGCCTGGTCGGTCGAGACCGCGCGCCTGACCCGCGCGCACAACGACGCCAACGTCGTCGGCATCGGCGCCCGCATGCACTCCGAGGAGGAGGCGTTCGAGATCGTCGACGCCTTCCTCGACGAGCCATTCTCCGGCGAGGAGCGCCACCAGCGCCGCATCGACCAGGTCGCCGAGCTTGAGGCCTGACTCCTCTCCGCCAGACAGCTCTCCACACGACCTCGCTCCGCACGACCCCTCTCCACACGACCTCGCTCCAGCCGACGAGACGCCACGCGACCACGCTCCACACGACGACATGCTTCCTGCCCCGTCCGTCCCCGGCCGGTCGCTCGTCCTGCTGGGTGGCAGCGGCCTGGGCGGCTGGATCTGGGACGGCGTCGCCCCGTCGCTCCTCGAGCTGGGGCACCGGGTGTCCACACCGCGGCTGCGCGGCATCGACGGGGACCCGACGCCCGCGAAGGACGTCACGCTCTCGGACTGGGTCGAGGATGTCCGGTCGGCGCTCGCGGCAGGGGGCGGACCGCACACCGTCGTCGCGCACTCCTTCGCCGCCTACGTGGTGGCGGGTGTCCTCGCCGCGCAGGTCAGGGACGAGCGGGAGCGCGGGGGTGAACGGCCGGCGGACCGTATCGACTCGGTGATCATGATCGACGCCGTGCTGCCCGAGCCGGGCAGGTCCTGGTTCGATCTGCAGGGCGACGGGGCCGAGGACGTGATGTCCCTCCTCGCCGTCGACGGGGCGATACCCTGGTTCTCCCGGCGTGAGATCGACGCCCTCTTCCCGGGCCACGGCCTGAGCGGTGCCGACTACGAGTGGATGGCGGCGCGCGTGAGCGGCCAGCCGCTCGGCACCTACGTCGAGAAGGCGGTGGACCTCCCGATCGAGAGGGCCGGCGTCGACCTTGCGTACGTGCAGTGCCTGCACACCGACCCACCGACGTCGGGGATCACGGCGGACACCCCCGGCTGGCGGTTCGCCGCCCTCGACGCCGGGCACTGGCCGATGGTCACGCATCCCGAGGAGACGGTCCGGGTTATCGACGAGCTGGTCCGACGGGACTGACGTCGCGCTGCGCCAAGGTGGCGTGGCCGAGTGTCACCGGTCGGGCGCGGACCGCGTCCTTGGCGCCGACGAACCGCACTCTCGGTGAGCCCGGACCGCAATCTCGACGGCGGGGCGGCTACTTCCGGTGGGCCGAGCCGCGGATGCTCAGCGCGGCGCACAGGGCGGCCAGCAGCAGGACGGCGAGGGCGGGCGGCCCGCTGAGCACCGTCGCGACGGCCACGGCCGGTCCCTGCACGAGCCACGCGAGCGACACGAACCGGCGATCCTTTCGGCCGGCGATCGCCTGCGCACGCGCCTGCTCCGCGACGTCACCCGGCTCGAACAGCGACTTGCGCCACGCGACGGCGGCGAACGCGTCGACGAGGGCGGACGCCGTCCACCACGTCCCGCCCGCGACGAGGGCGGCGGCCAGCGGCGCCCCCGAGGCGAGGCTCAGCCCGATCCCGGCGGCGAGGCCGACGACCGGGCCGAGCGCCGACGTCGTGGCCGTGCCCGAGGCGAGGCCGAGCCGCACGGAGCGGCGGCCGACGAGGTGGGCGACGACGACCCCGACCGCCGTCGCGAGGATCCAACCAGTGACCACGGCGACGACGAGGAACAGCCCCTCGCCGATCTGGTCCGAGGCGGCGGCGAGCACGAGCCCGACGACCAGCGGGACCAGCGCGATCGCAAGGAGCAGGCCCGAGCGGAGGCGTGACGTGCGCGCGGCGGCGGTGAGCTCGGCCCGGACGTCGATGTGCTCGTGCGGGACGGAGCCGTCGCAGTGTGAGCAACCTGCATCGTGGGCGTCGGCGGTGCTCGGGGTGGGAAGCGTGGAGGAGGACATGATGCCTGCGATCATAGGTTCCATGTCCGTCCCCAGGCCCCTCCGCGACGACCCGACCGAGCTCGCCGAGCTCGTGCTCGACGTCGCGCAGCAGGTGCCGCAGGGGCGGGCGACGACGTACGGGCTCATCGCCGAGGCGGTGCGCGACCGGACGGGCCACGGCAGCGCGCGCTATGTCGGCACGGTGCTCGCCCGGCACGGCTACCGGGTGCCCTGGTGGCGCGTGGTGCGTGCGGACGGCACGCTCCCGCGCCAGCTGCGCGCGGACGCCACGGCGCGCTACCGGGACGAGGGGACCCCGCTCGAGCCGCACGTGCCCACGATGGTCGACCTGCGGCGCGCCCTCTGGGACGCCCCCACCGCGTGGAAGGCCCCGGAGACGCATGCCTGAGGGGCACTCGATCCGTCGCCTCGCCACCATGCTCGACGAACTCTTCACCGGTGAGACCGTGCGCGCGAGTTCTCCGCAGGGGCGGTTCTCCGCCGGTGCGGACGCCATCGACGGGTGGCGCGTGGCCGGCACCGACGCGCACGGCAAGCACCTCTTCCTCGAGCTCGAGCCGCCCGCCGGCGGGGAGCCGCGGTTCGTCCACGTCCACCTCGGCCTCTATGGCGCCTGGTCGTTCGTCACGGCCGAGGGCGCCGGGCCGCACGCGATCGGTGCCCCGCGCGTGCCGCGGGAGGACGTCCCGCGCGAGCAGCCGCCGGGCGCGGGGGCGGAGGATCCGGCGCGCGTCGTCGTCGAGCCGGACGACGCCGGATTCGTCGTGCCCGAGCCCCGCGGGACCGTGCGTCTGCGCCTCGTCTCGGACACCGCCGTCGCCGATCTCACCGGACCCGCCCGCTGCGACCTCATCCACGAGGACGAGAAGGACGCCGTCCACGACCGCCTCGGCCCGGACCCCCTGCGACCCGACGCCGATCCCGAGCGCTTCGTGGCCGCCGTCCGCAGGACGCGGCGCAGCATCGGTGAGCTGCTCATGGACCAGTCCGTCATCGCGGGGGTCGGCAACATCTACCGGGCCGAGGCCCTGTACCGCGCGCGGATCCACCCGCGCACGGAGGGGCGGGCGGTGAGCGTCGCGCGGCTGCGGGCGCTGTGGGACGACGTCGCCGAGCTGCTCACCAGCGGCGTCGAGCTCGGCGTCATCCTCACTACCCGGCCCGAGGACCGCGACGGCCCCGCGCCGGAGACCTGGGCCCGGGCCGCCGAGCGCGCCACCGACGACGAGGCCGACTACCGCTGGTACGTGTACCGCCGCGCGGGTCGCCCGTGCCACGTCTGCGGGCAATCGGTCTCGATCGACGACATGGCCGGGCGCACCGTGTTCTGGTGCGGGCGCTGCCAGAAGCGGCTGCGCTCGCGGGCCAAGGCGGCGTAGGGCGCTTGGCCCGCTGGGGCCGCTCCCGCAGGACCTCCCCTCATCGAGAACATGGGTTGTGTCACGACACCACGGGATAATCCCGTGTCCTCGTGGCACAACCCGTGGCCTCGATGAGAAACAC
>JBQDDG010000068.1:0-2211 GCA_052093225.1 Actinomycetaceae bacterium | reverse complement strand
CCACGGGATAATCCCGTGTCCTCGTGGCACAACCCGTGGCCTCGATGAGAAACACCTCGGACCGAACGCACAAGCCCAGCCCCGGCACTCACGCACCTTGCCCCGACGAGCCACGGGCGCGTCCCGCCATTACGCTGGCCGACAACCACTGGTCGACCGCACGAACAGCACCGGGAGTCGAGATGGCACAGCGCATGGACGGAATCGGCGTCGGAGTCGGGGGAGCGGTCGGCCCCGTCCGGCAGCTGCGCCCCGCGCCCCTCATCCCGGAGGACGAGCCCGCCGCCGGAGACGCGGACGCGGCCGTGCAGCGTGTGACTGAGGCGCTCGACGCCGTCCGCGCCGACCTGACCGCCCGCTCCGAGGCGGCCGGGGACTCCACGCTCGCCGACGTTCTGGCCGCCGCGGCGCAGATGGCCGGGGACCCCGCCCTCGCCGCGCGGGCGACCGAGCTCCTCCGCGCGGGCACCGGCCCCGCCACGTCGGTCGACGCCGCGGTGGAGGAGTTCGCCGGCACCTTCGAGACGATCGGCGGCGCGATGGCCGAGCGCGTGACGGACCTGCGCTCGGTGCGCGACCGCGTCGTCGCCCGCCTCACCGGGCAGCCCGAGCCCGGGGTGGAGCTGAGCGAGCCGTCCGTGGTCGTCGCCCACGACCTCTCGCCGGCCGACACCTCCGCGCTGGACCTCTCGCTCGTCCTTGCCATCGTCACCGAGGCAGGCGGCCCCACCTCCCACACGGCGATCATCGCCGGCCAGCTGGGCCTGCCGTGCGTCGTCCGGGCCGAGGGGGCGACGTCGATCCCGGACGGCCAGGTCGTGGCGGTCGACGCGTCGCGCGGGCTGGTGGTCCTCGAGCCTGACGACGCGCTGCGGGACGAGATCGCGCGCCGGGCCGACGCCGTCGCCGAGCTCGAGGTCGACCGCGAGCCGGGCTCCACCGCCGACGGCCACCGCGTCGAGCTCCTCGCCAACATCGGCACCGCCGCCGACGCCGAGCGCGCCGCGGCCACGGCCGCCGAGGGCGTCGGGCTCTTCCGCACGGAGTTCCTCTTCCTCGAGGCCGCCGAGGCGCCGTCCGTGGAGGACCAGGCGGCGACGTACGCGCAGATCCTGCGGGCGTTCGCGGGCCGGAAGGTCGTCGTCCGCACCCTCGACGCCGGCGCCGACAAGCCGCTCGCGTTCGCGGACCAGGGCGCCGAGGACAACCCGGCGCTCGGCGTGCGCGGCTACCGTCTCGTCCGGACGATGCCCGAGCTGCTGCGCGACCAGCTCCGCGCGCTCGCGCTCGCCACGGAACGAGCAGGGGAGGGGGCGGCCGAGGTGTGGGTGATGGCCCCGATGATCTCGACACCGGGCGAGGCGGCCGACTTCGCGGCGGCGGCGCAGGAGGCCGGCCTGCGCGAGGCGGGCGTCCGGGTGGGTGTGATGGTCGAGGTGCCGGCCGCCGCGCTGCGCTCCGAGGGAGTGCTCGCCGAGGTCGACTTCGCCTCCCTGGGCACCAACGACCTCGCGCAGTACACGATGGCCTCGGACCGCCTGCTCGGCGAGCTCGCCGACCTCCTCGACAGGTGGCAGCCCGGGGTGCTCGACCTCGTGGCGCGTACCACCGCGGCAGGGCGGGACGCCGGCAAGCCGGTCGGCGTGTGCGGGGAGTCCGCCGGTGACCCGCTCATGGCGCTCGTGCTGGTCGGCATGGGCGTCACGAGCCTGTCCATGTCCGCCGGAGCGCTCCCGCTGGTCCGCTTCGCGGTGCGGTCGCACACGCTCGCCGAGTGCCGGGCGATGGCGGAGGCCGCGCTGGCGAGTGCGGAGGCGCAGTCGGCACGGCAGGCGGTGCTGGAACTGCTCACTCGCGAGGCCCGGGAGATGCTCGCGGTCTGAGTACCGCCACCACAGGTCCGGGACCGAGGACCGGCCTCCGGGTGCCTCGTGGTCGCCGCCGTGGTCGCTCGGTGGCGTGCGTCGCTGAGGCACCCCGCACCGGTGGTGCACTGATGCTCCGACGCATGCAGGGTCGAGCACCTGTTGAGCGCTGACGCCTCAGCCTGCTCGGCGCTGCCGGGCCGGGCACCCGTCGAGCGCTGACACCTCGGCCTGCTCGGCGCGATCCCAACGGCGGCCCGCGCACGCGTAGCGTCGAATCCGGGCACGGAAGCGGGCTCTTCGCGGTTCGTGGTGAATGACCCTGCTGTGGCGGGTATTCACGCTA
>JBQDDG010000067.1:0-10905 GCA_052093225.1 Actinomycetaceae bacterium | reverse complement strand
GACGTCCTGGTCATGGGGATCGTCGCCGTCTGCCAGGCGATCGCCACGGTCGCCTTCCAGACCGTGACGAACAACCGCATCGTCACCCCCTCGATCATGGGCTTCGAGTCCCTCTACGTCGCGGTCCAGACGTCGTCGGTCTACTTCTTCGGCGTCGCGGGCGTGGTCGCGCTCCAGGGCGTGCCCCAGTTCGCGCTGCAGGTCGCGGTCATGGTGGTGTTCGCCCTGCTCCTGTACGGCTGGCTGCTCTCGGGCAGGTACGGGAACCTCCAGGTCATGCTGCTCGTCGGCATCATCATCGGCGGCGGGCTCGCGTCGATCTCGACCTTCATGCAGCGCCTGCTCACGCCGAGCGACTTCGACGTGCTCACCGCTCGGCTGTTCGGGTCCGTGACCAACGCCGACGAGTCCTACTTCCCGCTCGCGATCCCGCTCGTGGTCCTCGCGGGCGGCGCGCTCATGCTCCGCGCGCGCCGGCTCAACATCGTGGCCATGGGTCGGGACATCGCCACCGGCCTCGGCATCAACCACCGCGCCGAGGTCATGAAGGTGCTCTTCCTCGTCTCCATCCTCATGGCCGTCTCGACGGCGATGGTCGGCCGGATGACCTTCCTCGGCTTCCTCGTGGCGACCCTCGCCTACCAGTTCTCCGGCACGCACGACCACCGGTACACGATGCCGATGGCCGCGTTCACGGGGTTCGCCGTCCTGTCCGGCGCCTACTTCGTCATGCGCAACATCTTCAGCGCCCAGTCCGTCGTCTCGATCCTCATCGAGTTCGTCGGTGGCGCCGTCTTCCTCGTCGTCATCCTGAGAAAGGGGCGCCTGTGATCACCCTCGACGCCGTCCGCAAGGAGTACAGCTCCGAGGTCGCCATCGGCCCCGTCAGCCTCGAGATCCCCGCGTGCGGCATCACCGCGCTCGTCGGACCCAACGGCGCCGGCAAGTCGACGATGCTGACGATGATCGGCCGGCTGCTCGGCATGGACGAGGGGTCCATCGAGATCGCCGGGTACGACGTCTCCAGCACGAAGTCGCGCGACCTGGCCACGATCGTCTCGGTGCTGCGCCAGGAGAACCACTTCATCACCCGGCTCACCGTGCGCCAGCTCGTCGGCTTCGGCCGCTTCCCCTACACGAAGGGACGCCTGACGAGGACCGACGAGGAGATCGTCAGCCGGGCCATCGACTTCCTCCACCTCGACGAGCTCGAGGACCGCTACCTCGACCAGCTCTCCGGCGGTCAGCGCCAGCGCGCCTACGTGGCCATGGTGCTCGCCCAGGACACGGAGTACGTGCTCCTCGACGAGCCGCTCAACAACCTCGACATGAAGCACTCCGTGCAGATGATGCAGCACCTGCGGCGCGCGGCGGCCGAGCTCGGGCGGACGATCGTCATCGTGCTGCACGACATCAACTTCGCCGGCAAGTACGCGGACCACATCTGCGCGATGAAGGACGGCGCCGTGTGCGACTTCGGGCCGGCCGGCGAGATCATGGACGAGGACGTCCTCACCCGCGTGTTCGACACGCCGGTGCGCATCGTCGACGGCCCCGACGGGCCGCTGGCCGTCTACTACTGACGGCGCCGGCGCGCGGCACCGGACGTCCGGAGCCCCGCGCGGACGGCCGCAGCCGCGCCCGCGCGTGGGCCTGGGGCCGGGGCTGGGGCTACGCCCGGGCGCTCCGACGGACGACGGCGACGCCGGGTCCCTCGATCGTCACCACGCCGTCTCCCGGGGTGGTCGCCGCCGGGTCCCACGCGAGCAGCACCTCGGCGGCGTCCGCGCCGCCGGCGAGGGGGACCGTGACCGCCCGGTCCTCGGTCACCGCGACGACGTCGATCCCGCCGCGGGACATCCGCAGCCAGCCGGCCCCGTCGTCGACCGCCACCGAGGTCGCGTCCCGGTCGCCGGTGGCGAGGTCCGGTTCCTCGCGGCGCAGCGCGAGGGCCGCCGAGTAGAACGCCCGCATCCGCCGGCCGCGGTCGGTCGACGCCTCGGCCCGGTCGAGGACGGACGCATCGCGCGTGGCCGGGTCCTGTGGGTCGGGGACCTCGGGCACCTCGCCGCCGCTGTCCCAGCCGTGCCGCCCGAACTCCGCGCGGCGCCCCTCGCTCACGGCCCGCCCGAGCGCCGGGTCGACGTGGTCGGTGAAGAACTGGAACGGCGTGCGTGAGCCCCACTCCTCGCCCATGAACAGCATGGGGGTGTAGGGGGAGAGCAGCACGAGTGCGGCGGAGATGGCCAGCCCGCCGTCGGCGAGCGTGCGGCTCGGCCGGTCGCCGACCGCCCGGTTGCCCACCTGGTCGTGGTCCTGGGAGTAGACGACGAAGCGGTGGCCGTCGACGTCGTCGTCCACCGGCCGGCCCCAGTCGGTGTCCCGGAACGTGGAGAAGCGGCCGTCGTGGACGAACACGCGGGTGAGGGCGTGGGCGAGGGTCTCGCCGGCGCCGAAGTCCACGTAGTAGCCCGCGCGCTCGCCCGTGAGCCAGGCGTGCAGGGCGTGGTGGACGTCGTCGTCCCACTGGGCGTCCATCCCGAACCCGCCGTCGGCGGTGGGCGTGACCATCACCTGGTCGTTGAGGTCCGACTCGGCGACGAGCGTGCGCGGCAGGCCGAGCCGGTCCCCGAGGGCGTGGACCCGGTCCGCGAGCTCGGCCAGGAGGTGGTACCCGGAGGAGTCCTCGATCGCGTGGACCGCGTCGAGCCGCAGGGCGTCGACGTGGAACTCGTCCAGCCAGCGCAGGGCGTTCTCGAGGAAGAAGGCGCGCACCTCCCCGGAGCGCTCGCCGTCGAGGTCGGGCCCGTCGCCCCAGGGCGTCGGGTGACGCTCGGTGACGTAGTCGGCGAAGTGGCCGAGGTAGTTGCCGTCCGGTCCCAGGTGGTTGTAGACGACGTCGAGGCAGACCCCGAGGCCGGCCCCGTGCGCGGCGTCGACGAACCGTTGGAGGGCGGCCGGGCCCCCGTAGGAGTCCTGGACCGCGTAGAGCGCGACGCCGTCGTAGCCCCAGCCGTGCAGCCCGGGAAAGGCGGCGAGCGGCATGAGCTCGACCATCGTCACCCCGAGCTCGGCGAGCTCACCGAGGTGGCGGGTCGCGGCGTCGAGGGTCCCCTCGGCGGTGAACGTCCCGACGTGCAGCTCGTAGATGACCGCGCCCGGCAGGGCGACGCCCGGGAAGGCGGTGTCCGTCCACCCGTGGGCGCCGGGGTCGAAGAGCCGCGAGGGGCCGTGGACGCCGTCCGGCTGGTGCGCGGAGCGAGGATCAGGGACCGGCTCCTGACCGTCGCGGGAGAAGAGGTAGTCCGTGCCGGCGGGGAGCGGCTCACCCGCGGTCCACCAGCCGTCCTCGGTGCGCGTGAGAGGGACCCGCTGACCGTCGGCGACCAGGACGAGGTCCATCTCGGTGGCGTCCGGCGACCAGACGGCGGGCACGAGCGGGTGGCGCACCAGGGCGTCGGTGGCCGGGCTGCGGTCGGCGGTCATGCGGCCTCCAGGACGGCGACGGGGTAGGTGGCGAGCAGGGTGGCGAGGCGGACGGGGCCGCCGTCGAAGCGGGCGCCCGTGAGCACGTCGGTCCACGCGCCCTCCGGCAGGACCACGGTGTGCTCCCCGAACCCGCCCAGCGCGTGCAGCCCGGTGACCAGGCGTGTCCCGACGGTGACGGCACCGGGCACCCCGTCCTCCGTGCGGGCGAGCGCCACCGCGTGCTGCGTCGTCGTCGGGAGCGGCTCGTAGCCCGACGGCGCACCGACGAAGACCTCGCCCCTGCGGCGCCGCAGCCTGAGCACGGACGCGGTGAGCAGCAGCTTCTCCTCGGACAGGTCCACGGGCGTGCGGCCGGCGTCGAGCTCGGCGAGGACGGCCGCGATCGCCGCGTGGTCCACGGGCCGCCGGTTGTCCGGGTCGACGAGCGAGTCGGTGAGCAGCTCGGAGCCCTGGTAGACGTCCGCGACGCCGAGCAGGGTGAGCTGGAGCGCCTTGGTCGTCAGCACGGAGGTGCGCAGGGACTCCGCGGTGTCCTCGACCCAGCCGGCGAACGCGTCGCGCACCCCGGCGTCGTCCAGCATGCCGGTGACCCAGGCGATGAGCGCCTCCTCGCCGCCCGCGTCCTGGTCCGTCCACGTGGTCCACGTCTTCTGTTCGCGCACGGCCTTGAGCAGGTAGTCCGTGAGCCGGCCGGCGGCGATCGGCCCGTCCGGCCCCCACGTGCCGGCGAGCGTCTGCCACACGAGGTTCTCGGTGCGTCCGTCGAGGTCGGCGGGGCGCGTCTGCGCGGTCATCGCGCGCAGGTCCCTCACGAGGGAGGCCCACTGCCGCGCGTGCTCGCTGACGAGACCGATCCGGGCGCGCACGTCCTCGCTGCGCTTGGTGTCGTGGGTCGATCCGTTCGTCATCGTCGAGGGCCACGTGGCCTGCGTGTCCCGCGCCCAGGCGTGCAGCTCGTCGACGGACATGCCTGGCCGGTGGGGCGCCCCGCCGACCTCGTTGAGGGAGAGGAGCTGGGTCCAGCGGTAGTACGTCGTGTCCTCGACGCCCTTCGCGGTGACCGCGCCGCAGACCTGCTGGAAGCGGACGATAATCTCGTCGCGGCGGGCCTCGCGGGTGCGGCCCGCCGATCCCGCCTCGCGCCCGAGCACGAGGTCCACGACCACGTCGAGCGTCTCGCGCAGGTCGTCCTCGAGCAGCTCCGCTGCCGCGGCGGCCGCCTGCTCGACGATCGCCTCGGACTCGGCCGGTGCCGGTTCGCCGGGCACCACGTAGGCGCGGTAGCGGTGCACGGCGACGATGAGCTCGCGGACGCAGTCGCGCAGCGGGCGGAAGGAGTGGTCGCGCAGCCGCACGTCGTCGTCGCACACGTCGGACAGCAGCGTGGCGAGCCGGTGGATCTCGGCGTACAGGGAGCCGTCGACGATCTGGCGCTTGGCCGCGTCCCGCACCTCGCCGTAGCTGCCGGGGGCGTCGCCGGCGATCTCCTGCATGAGCGCGGCGGCCGTCGGCAGCCCGGCCGGGTCGATCTGCAGGCCGTGGATCCGCCACGCGGCGTCGTACCCGGTGGTGCCGGCGACCAGCCAGTCGACCGGGAGCTCCTCGTCGTCCTCGATGATCTTCTCGGCCACGACCCACGCACCGCCGGTGGCCTCGTGGAGCCGACGGAAGTAGCCGCGGGGGTCGGCGAGGCCGTCCGGGTGGTCGACCCGCAGCGCGTCGATGACGCCCTGGTCGACGAGCTCGAGGAGCAGCGCGTGGGTGGCGTCGAAGACCTCCGGGTCCTCCACGCGCACCGCGGCGAGCGAGCCGACGTCGAAGAAGCGCCGGTAGTTGAGCTCCTCGTCGGCGACCTTCCAGTAGGCCAGCCGGTAGAACTGCCGGTCGAGCAGGTCGGCGAGCGGGAGCTGCTCGGTGCCCGACCGCACGGGCAGGACATGGTCGTAGTAGGTGAGGACGGGCTGGGCGCCCTCGTGCTCCTCGCCGGGGATCACGGCGGTCGTCAGCTCGATCTCGCCGTCGGCCAGCGCCGCGCCGACCCGGCGGCCGAGCACCGGCATGAGGATGCCCCGGCCGTCCTCGGAGAGCTCGATGTCGAACCAGCCTGCGTAGGGGGAGTCCGGGCCGTGCTTGAGGACGGACCACAGCGCCGCGTTGTGCCAGACCGGGGTGGGCACCGCCATGTGGTTGGGCACCAGGTCGACGACGACGCCCATCGCACGCGCGTGCGCCGCCTCGGCGAGGCGCTCGAGCGCGGGGCGGCCGCCGAGCACCTCGGAGATCGTCGTGTGGTCGACGACGTCGTAGCCGTGGGTGGAGCCCGGCGCCGCCGTGAGGACGGGGGAGAGGTAGAGGTCGGTGACGCCGAGGGTGTCGAGGTGGTCGAGCAGACCGGTGACGTCGTCGAACGTGAGGTCGGCGCCGAGCTGCAACCGGTAGGTGCTCACCGGCGTGCGCCGCCCGGGGGCGGCGACGTGCCCGGCGGAAGGGTCGTGCGCCGGCTGCTCGTGCGGCGGGGCCGTCCGATCGGTGGCGTGGTCGGTTGAGGTCACGTGCATCCTCCGGTTCAGGGGGCGGGCAGTGCCAGTCTGCCCCGGGAGCCGGGGACGCGCGCGGCACGTCCGGACGGCCGACGGCTACTCGGGCGTGTCGGCCGAGAGGTCCTCCTCCGCCGGCAGCGCACCGTCGGCGTCGGGCTCGTCGGCCGTGACCGCCGTCTGGCGCCGACCGCCGTCCCAGGCCGGCGACGTCGGGAGGTGCCCCACGGTCGGGCGCGAAGGGGCCTCGCCCTCGTCGTCGACGCTCGCCCGCGAGCCCTGCGGGCTGAGCAGCACGATCGTCGAGCGCGCGATCACCGTGATCTGGGCTCCGGCGGCGAGCTCGCCCGCGTAGACCTTCTCGCCGGTGGAGTCGAGGACGACCTTCCAGGTCGGTCCCCAGTCCGCGCCCGGGAGCGTGACGAGCGAGTCCTCGTGCGAGGCGTTGAGGACGAGCAGGAGGGAGTCGTCGACGATGCGCTCGCCGCGCGCGTCCGGCTCGGCGATGGCCTCCCCGTTGAGGAAGCAGACGATGGTCTTCGAGTCGTCGTCCCAGTCGGCGTCCTCCATGGGGGAGCCGTCCGGCGCGAACCACGCCATGTCCGGCAGGTCGTCCGGCCAGTCCGGGTGCGGCCGGCCGGAGAGGAAGCGGCGGCGGCGCAGCACGGGGTGGGCGAGTCGGAACTCGACGAGCTCTCGGGTGAAGGCGAGCAGGTGCTCCGCGTCGTCGTCGAGGTCCCAGTCCACCCAGGCGATCTCGTTGTCCTGGCAGTAGACGTTGTTGTTGCCGTTCTGGGTACGGCCGATCTCGTCGCCGTGGGAGATCATCGGGACACCCTGGGACAGCAGCAGCGTGGTGAGCATGTTGCGCTGCTGGCGGGCGCGCAGGGCGTTGATCGCGGGGTCGTCCGTCGGCCCCTCGACGCCGCAGTTCCACGAGCGGTTGTGCGACTCGCCGTCGCGGTTCTCCTCGCCGTTGGCCCAGTTGTTCTTCTCGTGGAAGCTCACCAGGTCGCGCATCGTGAAGCCGTCGTGGGCGGTGACGAAGTTGATCGAGGCGACCGGCCGGCGACCCGAGTGCTCGTAGAGGTCGGAGGAGCCGGAGAGCCGGTAGGCGAGGTCGCCGAGGGTACCGGGCTCGCCGCGCCAGTAGTCCCGGACGGTGTCCCGGTACTTCCCGTTCCACTCCGTCCACAGCGGCGGGAAACCGCCGACCTGGTAGCCGCCCTCGCCGACGTCCCAGGGCTCGGCGATGAGCTTGGCCTGGGAGATCACCGGGTCCTGCTGGATGATGTCGAAGAACGAGGAGAGCTTGTCCACCTCGTGGAGCTCGCGGGCGAGCGTGGAGGCCAGGTCGAAGCGGAACCCGTCCACGTGCATCTCGGTGACCCAGTAGCGCAGCGAGTCCATGATCATCTGCAGCGTGTGCGGACCACGCATGAACAGCGAGTTGCCGGTGCCCGTGGTGTCGAAGTAGTGCGCCTCGTCCCCGTGCACGAGCCGGTAGTACTGGGGGTTGTCGATGCCGCGGAAGCTCAGTGTGGGCCCCATGTGGTTGCCCTCGGCGGTGTGGTTGTAGACGACGTCGAGGATGACCTCGATGTTCGCCTCGTGCATCGCCTTGACCAGCGACCGGAACTCGTCGACCTGCTCGCCGCGGGTGCCCTGCGAGCTGTACGCGTTGTGCGGGGCGAAGAAACCGATCGTGTTGTATCCCCAGTAGTTGGAGAGCCCCTTCTCGACGAGGTGGGGGTCCTGCGCGAACTGGTGGACGGGCATGAGCTCGACGGCGGTCACCCCGAGCGAGGTGAGGTGGTCGATGATCGCGGGGTGGCTGAGGCCGGCGTACGTGCCGCGCAGCTCCTCGGGGACGTCGGGGTGCAGGCGGGTGAGCCCGGCGACGTGCGTCTCGTAGATGACGGAGTCGTGGTACTCGTGGCCCGGCGGCCGGTCGTTGCCCCAGTCGAAGAACGGGTTGACGACGACCGAGACCATCGTGTGTCCGAGCGAGTCCTGCGGGGCGAACCGGCCCGGGTCCTCGAAGTCGTAGGAGAAGAGCGACGGGTGGCCGTCGATCTGGCCGTCGACCGCCTTCGCGTACGGGTCGAGGAGCAGCTTGGTCGCGTCGCACCGCAGCCCCTGGGCGGGGTCCCACGGGCCGTGCACCCGGTAGCCGTAGCGCTGCCCCGGGCGGACACCGGGCAGGTACCCGTGCCAGACGTGGGCGTCGACCTCGGCGAGGTCGACGCGCGTCTCGGTGTTGTCGTCGTCGACGAGGCAGAGCTCGACCCGTTCGGCGACCGTGGAGAAGATGGCGAAGTTGGTACCCGCACCGTCAAACGTCGCGCCGAGGGGATAGGGCTGACCGGGCCAATGCTGCATGCGACCAAGAGTGGCACGTACCGGCGCCCGGGGTGACTATGACCAGGTACCTGCGGACATGTTCACACCGCGCCGGCCCCTTGTGGTCGAACAGGTGTACGAAAAGCGTCGAGGGTGAGATCGCACGAGGTGGCGATGCGCGCCCTGTGCGAACGCCCCCACCCTCCCGGTGTGGTGACCTACGAGGACGGGGTGCCCGTGGGCTGGTGCAGCATCAGCCCGCGGGACGAGATCCTCCGGCTCGTCCGTTCCGCGCTCGTCCGCCCCGTCGACGAGGTCGCCGTCTGGAGCATCATCTGCGTCGTCGTGCGGACCGGGCACCGCCGGAAGAGGGTGACGGCACAGCTCCTCGAGGGAGCGGTCCGCCACGCCGGTGCGCATGGTGCGCCCGCCGTGGAGTCCTACCCGGTCGACCCGCCGGGCCGGATGGACACGACGATGGGGTTCGTCGGCACGCAGGCGATGTTCGAGAACGTCGGGTTCCGGGTGGTCGGCGAGACCGACGCCAGGGCGAGCAGGATGACCCGGCTGGTCATGAGGCGGGACCTGGCCGTCAGCGACGTACCCGCGTGACGAGGGCCCAGGCGCCGGGCAGCAGCAGGGCGGCAGCCGCGGCCTTGATCGCGTCGCCGACGAGGAAGGGCACGACACCCATGGTCAGCCCGGCCGCGAGGTCGACGTCGAGGAACGCCATGAGCCACGGCAGGCCGACGGCGTAGATCGTCGTGGTGGACAGAAGGGCGAGCCCGATCGTGCCGAGGACGGTGCGGTCGGCGCGGCGCTCGGCGAGCGTCCCGACCACCACCACCGCCACCAGGTAGCCGAGGACGTAGCCGAACGATGCGAAGGCCCAGCCCGAACCGAACTCGGCGAACACCGGTGCGCCGAGGAGGCCGGCGGCGAGGAAGACACCGATGCTGGCCGCCGCGCGCGCCGGCCCGAGCGCCGCGCCCGTGAGCAGGACGGCGAAGGTGGCCAGCGAGAGGGGCACGGGGGTGAAAGGAAGCGGCACCGTCACCCACCCGGCGACCATGACGAACACGGCCCCCGTGAGCACGAGTGCGACGTCACGCACGCGCGTGCCGGGCAGAAGATCGGCCAGCACGGGGGAGCGGCGGGCGGTGGCGACGGCGGTCATGACTTCTCCTCGGGTCGGGCACGGCGGGACCCGAGCATCCTTCCAGGTCGAACGGTCCGGTCCCAGCTCCGACGGGGTGACGTCCATGCCGCGTGCGCACGGACGGAGCCGCCACCGTCCGGTTCTGCGACGATGCGTGGATGGCGCAGCCGCTCGGTCCCACCCCGCTGGCCGAGCGTTCGCTCGCCCCGGACCTCGCGCGCGGCGCCATGCTCGCGCTCATCGTCCTCGCCAACGTCCGTGCCTTCTTCGACGTCCCCCTCCAGGGGCTGCGCGGATACCCGGACCCGCGCGGGACGAGCCTTCTCGACGACGTCGTCGCGACCGTCCAGCTGGTGCTCGTCGACGGACGCGCCTACCCGCTGTTCGGCCTGCTCTTCGGCTACGGCGTCTGGCAGCTCGCCGCCCGGCGCCTGGACGGGGGTGCGCCGCCCGGCGTCGTCGTCGGTCTGCTCCAGCGCCGTTCCGTCGTGCTCCTGGCCATCGGCGCGTTGCACGGGATCCTTCTCTTCCCGGGCGAGATCATCGCCGCCTACGGCCTCTACCTTCTTGTTCTGCCCGCGGTGATGACGCGTGCCTCCGACGCCGCGCTCGCCGCCTGGTCCGCGACCGCGGCCCTGGTCATGTGCCTCCTCCTCGCCGGCACCGGGCACTTCGGATCGGTCGGTGACCCCGTCCCGACCGGCTGGACGGACGCCGTCGGCGGCCACGCGGGAGACTGGCTCGCGGGAGGCGTGCTCTCCAACGCCCTCGGGGTGAGTGTGACGATCCCGCTCGGCGTCCTCGCCGCGCGGCACGGAGTGCTCGACCGGCCCGGCGAGCACCTCGACCTCCTGCGCCGGGTCGCCCTTCTCGGCCTCGGCGGCGCCCTCCTCGGGGGCGCCTGGTACGGCCTCGTGGGTGGCGGCTTCCTGCCGCCGCAGCCGTCCGTCGCGCCGCTGATGTCGCTCCTGCACGGCGTCAGCGGCTACGCCGGCGGCGTCGGGTACGCGGCCCTGTTCGGACTCGTGGCGGCATCTGTCGCACGCAGGGCCCGGAGCGCGGGGGAGGGCCCGGGGCCGGTCGTCCGGCTGATCAGGGCCCAGGGCCGGATGTCGATGAGCGGCTACCTGTGGCAGACGTTGGTGCTCGTCGTCGTGGTCGTGCCGTGGGGGCCGCTGGGCCTCGGTGCGGGCCTCTCGACGTCCGTGGCGGCGGCGGTCGCCCTCGGTACCTGGGTCCTCGGCCTCGCGGTGGCCGGCGCGCTCGCCTCGACGGGCAGACGGGGACCGTTCGAGTCGCTCGTGCGCTGGTGGACCTATCGCGGCTCTTCCGAATCCAGGGTGTAGAGGGGGCGGTGACGGCGCGGGCGTAGGCATC
>JBQDDG010000066.1:610-11243 GCA_052093225.1 Actinomycetaceae bacterium | reverse complement strand
GGGCGGTGCCGGCGGACAGGGGGGCTGGCCCGACGGCGGCGGTGACGGGCGCGGCGGCGGTGGCCGCGCTGATGGCCGCGCCGGCTTCGGTGGCGCCGGCGACCTCGGCGGGCAGGCCGCACGGCGCGGCCCGGAGGACCCGGTGGCCAGGCTCGAGCGGCAGGTCCTCGAGGTGGCGCTCCAGCTGCCCGCGGACGCCTCGGCGGCCGGCTTCGACTCGCTCGCCGCGGACACCTTCACCGTGCCGTCCTACCGGGCGCTGCACGACGCGATCCGGGCCGCCGGGGGCGTCGCGACGTTCGGCACCCACCTCACGGAGCGCCGTCAGGCGGGCGCGGGGGAGGAGGCGGCCCAGCGTGAGGCCGCCGCCCACTGGGTGGAGGAGGTCCGCGAGAACGCGATGGGTCCCGTCGCCGACTCGGTGACGGCGATGGCCGTGGCCCCGCTGCCCGAGGACCGCCCGGGGGCGCTCAAGGACTACGCGCGCGGCGTCGTCGTTGCGCTCGTGCGGATGGGCCTCACGCGGCTCATCGGCGACGCGAAGGGCGAGCTGCAGCGCACCGACCCCAGCGATGAGAGGTACGCCGAGCGCTTCGCCGCGCTCATGGAGCTGGAGTCACGCCGGCGGTCCCTCGGCTCGCCGTAGCGGGCCGAGGGACCGGTGGCGGCGACCTGCGGGCGAGCAGGCCCTCGCGCGCTCCGGCCGCCGGGCGGTGGCGAAGCGGCCGGCCGGCGCTCGCGGCCGCAGGTGATGTCGCCCGGGCGGTCGTGGCCCTCTGCGTCAGTCGATCGTCCAGGTCAGGGTCTCGGGCGTCCCCGTGAAGCCGGAGAGCACCGGGCTGAACTCGAGGTCGAACGGGTCCTCCGTCGGCGCGGCGATGAGGACGATGCCGCTGGCCTCCTCCCCGCTCTCGACCACGGGGCTCAGGCCCTCGTCGTCGAGGCAGCCGGCGCCGTCGAGCAGGCCGGTGTCGCCCTCCGAGGTGGACAGCGAGATGCCGGGACGCGGGGTGTCGGTCGGGGTGTCACCGCCGACCACGGTGAAGGTCAGTGCGACCAGCGGGTCGCTGGTGGGGATCCGGCACTCGAAGTCGCGCTCGACCTCGTCGAGCGTGATCTCGGCGCCGTTGGACAGGGTGTGCGTGTCGCCGATCTCGAGCTCGACGACGCCGCCGGTCTCGCCGTCGTTCCCGCCCTGGCCCTCGGAGTCGTCGTCGCTCGGGGACTCGGACCCGTCCGTCCCGTCCTCCGGGTCCTCGGTCGCGTCCTCGTCCCCGGACCCGGTGCCGGTGCCCTGCTCGGACTCCTCCTCGCTGCCCTCCTCGGCGTCGTCGCCGGAGGGCTCGTCGGGGTCCGTGGGGGGCGGGGCGGCGTCGCTGGTCGATTCCTCGGGGGTCTGCGAGGTCCCGGCGGTGGCGGACTCGTCGCCGCCGTCCTCGCCGCCGGAGTCGCGCAGGAGGAAGTACCAGACCGCGGCCGCCGCGGCGGCGACGGCGATGATCGCGACGATGACGCCGATCCACGGGAAGCCCCCGCGGCGGCCACCGCGCCCGCCACCCGGCGGGAGGTCGTCGCCCGAGCCGCCGCCGTAGCCGCCTCCGCCGTAGCCCGGCCCGTCGTAGCCGGCGCCGTCGTCGTAGGAGGACCTGCCCGAGGAGGGGGCATAGACGGGGGCGGAGGAGGCCCCGTACGCACGTGCGCCACCGTGCTCCGGGCCTGCGCCGTGGCTCGGCGCGCCGTCGTACCCGGGCTGCCCGTAGCCACCCTGCGGGCCGGCGGCGTGGGCACCGGAGGCGTGCTGGTCGGCCGCGGGCATCTGACGCGTGGCGTCGTCACCGGGCTGCTCGAAGGCGTTGCCCTCGTGGCGCCACCGTCCGTCGTTGGTCATCGTGTCCTCCCAGGTCTGCCGCCCGCCCGGACGGCGCGCGTCAGCCTACGGCGGGCACCGTCGGCCTGCTCGGCGAGCGTCGGGGGACCGCTCCCCGGCCGCCGGACGGCGTCAGTTGATCGTCCAGCGGGCGGCGCTCATCTCGGTCCCGGGCACGGCGAGGCCGAGCAGCGGGTCGTAGACGAGGGTGAAGGTCCCGTCGACCGGCGGCGCGACGAGGATGAGGCCCGTCTCGGTGGCCCCCGCGGGCACGAAGGACTCGAGCTCCTGGGAGGTGTCCGCGAGGCAGCCGATCGCGTCGAAGGAGCTGATGTCCCCCTCGGGCGAGGTGAGCGTGAGGCCGGCCATCGGCGCGTTGGCCTGCGCCCCCGGCGCCGCGGTCACCGTGTACTCGAGCGCGACGAACGGGCCCGGGCTCAGGGGGCTGCCGTCGCACTGGAAGTCCCGCTCCACCGAGTTGAGCGTGACCGTGTGGCCGTCGACAGTCTGGAAGGGCGCGCCGATCTCGACGTCCTGGGTCGGTACGTCACCGCCGCCGGGGTCGCCCGGCATCGCCGGCGGCTCGGGGACCTGGGGCGTGTCACCCGGGCCGGGGAGCGAGGGGATGTCCGTGGGCAGGTCGCCGCCGGGGATCGAGGGCACGCCGCCCTCGGGCACGCCGCCCTCGGGCGCGCCGGGCGCTCCCTCCGGCAGTGCCGGTACGTCGCCCTGCTGCCCCTCGGGCGGGGAGTCGTCCTCGTCGTCGCCGGCGAAGAAGAGGAAGTAGGCGCCGACGGCGAGGGCCGCGATCACCACGACGCCGATGACCACCCAGAGCCACGTCTTCGAGCCGCCGCCGTTGCCGCCCTGCTGCGGACCGCCGGGCCCGCCCGGGCCGCCGTAGCCGCCCTGGGGGCCGTACCCCTGCGGCGCATAGCCCTGCGGTGCGTACCCCTGCGGCGCGCCGTACCCGGGCTGCTGGTAGCCGCCCTGCTCGTAGCCACCCTGCTGGTCACCGTCCTGCGGCGGATAGCCACCCTGCTGCGGGTACCCGCCCTGCTGGCCGTAGCCACCCTGCGGGCCGAAGCCCTGATCGTTCTGCGGAACGCCACCCTGTTGGGGGTAGCCCTCCGGTCGGCCCCACTGCGGGTCGTTCGACACGTCGACTCCTTCGCCACTCCGGTACCACGACGGCGAGCCGGGGCCCGCTGCGCGACGCCCACCGCACCCGGCGGGCAGCGCCACGCTAGTGGGGCGGCGTGAAGGTGCGCGCCACCCCGGGCGGGGAGTTCTCACCCGTCCGTGGCCGGATAGCGTCGGGGGATCAACGACGTCGGAACGAAGGAGCGTGCCGTGAGCGGACCGAGGATCACGATCGTCGGGAGCACGATGACCGACCTCATCTCCTACCTCGAGCGGGTGCCGGACGAGGGCGAGACCGTGTTCGGCAAGGACTTCGCGCAGGGGTTCGGCGGCAAGGGGGCGAACCAGGCGGTGATGGCCGCGCTGCTCGGGGCCGACGTGACGATGGTGTGCGCGGTCGCGACGGACTCCTTCGGCCGGGAGACGGTCGAGAACCTCGCGTCCTTCGGCATCGACACCGCGCACGTGGTGGAGATGGACGGCACGCACTCGGGCATCGCGATGATCCTCGTGGAGCCGAGCGGGAACAACCGCATCGTCATCGCGCCCGGGGCGAACGACCTGCTGACGGCGGAGCACGTCGACGCGGCGTTCGACGCCGAGGGCGCACCGACGATCGTCATGAGCCAGCTCGAGGTGCCGCAGGCCACGATCCGCCGCGGCTTCGAACGCGCCAAGGAGGGCGGTGCGACCACGGTGCTCAACCCGGCGCCCGCCGCGCCGGTGGCGCCGGAGCTGCTCGCGATCACGGACTGGGTGGTCCCCAACGAGAGCGAGTTCGCCATCCTGTTCGAGGCCGAGACGGGCCGTGGGGTGAAGGACCTCGAGGCCGATGCCCGTGAGTTCGGGGGTCGCATCGGCGCCTCGCTGGTGGTCACGCTGGGGGAGCGGGGCGCCCTGCTCGTGCACGACGGCGAGGTCGAGACCTTCGAGGCGCCGAGCGTCGAGGCCGTGGACACGACCGGCGCGGGGGATGCCTTCTGCGGCGGGTTCGCCCACGCGCTCGCCGCGGGGAGGTCGGCGGCCGACGCGATCCGGCTCGGCACCGTGGTGGCTGCCGACTCGGTGACGCGCCGCGGGACCCAGACCTCGTACGCGCGCGGGGAGGACCTGGCGCGGGTGGCCGGGCAGTAGCCCGACCGGCTGCGCGCTTCCTTGACTGTCCGCGGCGCCTCCGTCTAACGTCTGTCAGTAATCGATTTCCGAACGATTCACGGACGTGACGATGACGCACACCCGGGGGCCCCGCCGCGCCGCAGGCCCGCACACGACCGACCGCGCCGCGCGCGCCCGCACGGCCGCCTGCTCCCGCAGTGCGACGAGTGCCCACCGACGTGGCGACGACAGAACCGGAGCTCACCGCCCCGTGTCGTGGGGCTTCGCAGCGCCGGACCACCTTGTGGCTCCGCGCCTGTGCACGGACCGCCCCGACGTCCGCGGGGCGTCATGAGCGGCCCCGCGCAGGTCTGCGTCGTGGCCTCGTTCATGTACGACCTCGTGGCCAGCGCCCCGCGGCGCCCCGAGGCGGGCGAGACGCTCGTCGGCACGGGTTTCGCCACCTACGTGGGAGGCAAGGGCTTCAACCAGGCCGTCGCCGCGGCACGGACCGGCACGCCCACCGCGGCGGTCGGTCGCCTGGGGGAGGACCCGTTCGGCGCGGAGTTCCGCGAGTTCCTCGACGCCGAGGGCATCGACTCCACCCACGTGAGCACTGACGCCGAGCACGGCACCGGCGTGGGCCTCCCAGTGGTCCAGGACGGCGGGCAGAACTCGATCATCATCGTCCCGCGCGCCAACGAGGCCGTCGCCCCCGAGGACATCGAGGCGGCCCGGCCCGTCATCGAGGACGCCGCCGTGCTCCTGCTCCAGCTGGAGATCCCGCTGCCCGCACTGCGCGCCGCCGTCGGCATCGCCCGCGGCGCCGGCACGCGCGTCATCCTCAACCCCGCCCCGTTCGTGCCCGTGCCGCCCGACCTGCTCGAGGGCGTCGACGTGCTCATCCCCAACGAGGTCGAGCTGCGCCAGATGGTGCCCGGCGAGCCCGACCTCATCGGTGCCGCGCTCGAGCTGCACTGCTCGGCGGGCTGCGTCGTCGTCGTGACCTGCGGGGAGGAGGGCGTCGTCGTCGTCGACGGGCCGGAGCCCCGCCACGTCCCCGCGCACCGCGTGGACGTCGTCGACACGATCGGCGCGGGCGACGCGTTCTGCGGCAACCTCGGTGCGCGGCTCGCCCTCGGGGACGACCTCGACGAGGCGATCGTCCACGCCAACGCGGCCGCCGCCCTGTCCGTCACGCGCCGGGGCGGGGCACCCGCGGCGCCGACGGCGGCCGAGACGCAGCAGTTCGTCGACGCGCACCGGCGCGGGTGATCGGCGCCCGTGGCGAGCAAGGGGGACAGGGGCCCGCGTGCGGCGCGCACCGCTCGGCCCCAGGTCGACGCCGAGGCTGAGCCCGACGCCGACGTCTTGCCCGGTCCTGATCCCACGGCCGAGTCCGACGCCGAGCCGGCGCCCGATCCTCGCCCGCGCGCGTCGTATGCTCCCCCCGAGCGGAGGAGCCCCATGCCGAGGATCGTCGACGTCGCCCAGCTGGCGGGCGTGTCCACCGCGACCGTCTCGCGCGTCCTCAACGGCACCAAGGTCCGCGCGGACCTCGAGGAGGCCGTCCGCCGCGCGGTCGACGAGCTCGGCTACAGCGCCAACCGGACGGCCCGCTCGCTCCGGCGCCAGTACAGCGACGTCATCGCCCTGGTGATCCCCGACGTCGAGAACCCCTTCTTCACCTCCGTCGCCCGCGGCGTGGAGGATGTTGCCCAGGAGGCGGGACTCTCCGTCGTCCTGTGCAACACGGACGACGACGACGACAAGGAGCGCCGCTACCTCGGCGTCGCCCGGTCGGAGAACATGGCGGGCGTCATCCTGGCCCCGGCCGGGGACGCCCCGGACCTGGACCAGCTCGCGCGGACGGTGCGCGCCGTCGTCGTCATCGACCGGCAGGTGCAGATCGACGTCGACCAGGTCCTGTTCGACAACCGCGCCCTCGGCGCGCGCTCCACCCGCGCGCTCATCGACCGCGGCCACCGCACCATCGCCTGCATCACGGGCCCGCTCGCGACCACCACTGCCGTCGAGCGCGCGGCGGGGTGGCGCGAGGCCCTCGATGAGGCCGGGCTCGAGCCCGGCGAGCTGATCCACGCGAACTTCCGGGTCGACGGCGGACGGTCGGCCATGGCGCAGATCCTCGCCGGCGGCCCGGTGCCGGACGCGGTCCTCGCGACGAACAACCTCGTCGGCGTCGGCGTGCTCCAGGCGCTGACCGGCTGGACCGGTCCTCACGTGGCCCTGGGGATCATCGGCGACCTGCCGTTCGCCACCTCCGACGTCGAGGACGTGGTGCGCCACGCCCTCAACCCGCGCGAGATGGGGATGCGGGCGGCGCGGCTGCTCGTCGACCGCATCGCCGGGCGGGCGGGGGAGCCGCGCACCCACGTCCTCGACACCTCCTGAGCGCGGCCGCTCATCAGCGCCCGAGCGGCCCGGTCGGATGGACGACGCGGCCCACCGCGACGCTTGCATCATCGGTGCCGAGCCAGTAGCGTCCCGAGAAGTAATCGATTACTACTGTCAATGTCGTCAGTGTTACCGATGGGGGTAACGTGCGGTCAACCGGCCGGTCCACACCAGAAGCGCCGATCCTGCAGATGTCCGGGATCGCCAAGCGCTTCGGCGGGATCCACGCGCTCAAGGGCGTCGACCTCGACCTGCGCTCCGGCGAGGTCCTCGCGCTGCTGGGGGAGAACGGGGCGGGCAAGTCCACCCTGATGAACATCCTCGCCGGCGTGGTCCAGCCCGATGCGGGCAGCATCCTCATCGACGGCGAGGAGAAGCAGTTCACCTCCCCGTCGGACTCCCAGGACGCCGGCGTCGCGATGATCCACCAGGAGCTGGACCTCGTGCCCGGCGCGAGCGTCACCGACAACCTCTTCCTCGGCGCCGAGAAGCGGCGCCTCGGCCTCCTCGACCGGCGCGGCATGGAGCGCGAGACCCGGGCGCTCCTCGACGAGGTCGGCATCCGCATCTCGCCCTCGCGCCACGTGGGCACCATGCGCGTGGGCGAGCAGCAGATGGTGGCGATCGCCAAGGCCCTGCGCCTCGACGCCCGCATCCTCGTCATGGACGAGCCCACCTCCGCGCTCTCCGAGAGCGAGGTCGCCCGCCTGTTCGAGATCGTCCCCGGGCTGCGGCGTCGCGGCGTCGCCGTCATCTTCATCTCCCACCGCATGGACGAGATCGCCCAGATCGCCGACCGCGGCGCGGTGATGCGCGACGGCGAGAACGTCGGCGTCTTCGACGTCGCCACCACCCGGCCGGCCGAGGTCATCCGGATGATGATCGGCAAGCCGCTGGACCAGGTCTACCCTGAGCGGGAGACCCCCGCGGAGGACGTGCGGCTGCGGCTGCGCGACCTGCGGCTCGACGCCGGGGCCGGAGCCTCGCGCAGCGAGCCCGGCGGGATCGACCTCGTGGCCCGCCGCGGCGAGATCGTCGGCCTCGCCGGCCTGCTCGGCGCGGGCCGCAGCGAGCTCCTCGAGGCGATCTACGGCCTGGGCGGCCGCCGCCTGCGCGGGGACGTCGAGCTCGACGGCGAGCGCGTGCAGATCCGTTCCCCGCGCGACGCCATGGCCCACGGCATCGGCTACGTCCCCGAGGACCGGCGCGCCGCCGGGCTCAACATGCACGCCACGGTGGCGGCCAACGTCGTCCTGTCCGTGCTCCCGCGCCTCGCGCGGTTCGGCTGGCGCTCCCGGTCCAAGGAACGCGCCCAGGCGAGCCGCGCCATCGAGGAGCTGCGGATCAAGACGCACTCGCAGGAGACGATCGTGCGCACGCTGTCCGGCGGCAACCAGCAGAAGGTCGTGTTCGGGCGCAACATGCTGCGCGAGCCGCGCGTGCTGCTGCTCGACGAGCCCACCCGCGGCGTCGACGTCGGCGCCAAGTCCGAGATCTACCGCCTCCTCGCGCAGCTCTCGGCGCAGGGCGTCACTGTGCTCATGGCCTCCTCGGAGCTGCCGGAGCTCATCGGCGTCTGCGACCGCATCGCGGTGCTGCAGGAGGGACTGGTCGTCGCCGAGATGACCGCCGCCGAGGCCACCGAGGAGTCCCTCCTCGCGGCCGCCGGCATGGAGACGGAGCCCGCCATGGCCGGCGCGCCCGCCAAGGACCGGCCGGGCGAGCAGGACCAGCCCGGCCAGCAGGACGAACAGGGAGAACCGAAGTGAACGAGTCGACCACCGCAGCCGCGGCCGGTGCCCCGGCGGGCGGCACCGAGAAGAAGCGTCGCCGCTTCCAGCTCCCGGAGAAGTTCTTCGCGCTGCAGAGCTGGGTGGCCCTGGCGCTCGTGTTCGTCGCGGCGATCGCCTTCTCGCCCCGGCGCGGCGGGGAGATCGTCTTCCTCGGCAGCGACAACCTGCTCAACATCGTCCGGGCGACGTCCGAGATCGGGATCATCGCCGTCGGGATGACGTTCGTCATCCTCATCGGGGGCATCGACCTCTCGGTCGGTTCCGTCCTCGGGCTGTCCGCCACCGGTGTGGCGAGCCTGCTCGTGGTCAACCAGCTCGGCGTGCTCCCGGCCGTGCTCATCATCCTCGCGATCGGGCTGGTCTTCGGCGCGGCGCAGGGCGCGATCACCGCGCAGTTCGGGATACAGGCCTTCATCGTCACCCTCGCCGGGCTACAGATCGCGCGCGGGCTCGCGCGCATCTGGTCCGGCGGCCAGGGCATCCCCATCGCCTACGGGGAGGGGCCGGGCACCGTCCCGGAGTCGTTCGCGCTGCTCAACTCGCGCACGTTCAACGGCACGGTCCCGATCCCCGCGCTCATCTTCCTCGCGGTGGCGGTCATCGCCATCCTCGTCATGCGCAACTCCGTGTTCGGCCGTCACGTGTATGCCATCGGCGGCAACGAGCGGGCCGCGCGCCTGTCCGGCGTCCCGGTCAAGCGGGTGAAGATCGCGGTCTTCGCCATCGCCGGGGTGCTCTCCGCCCTGGCCGGCATCGTCCAGGCCGGGCAGCTCAACCAGGGCAGCCCCAACGCCGGGATCAGCTACGAGCTCGACGCCATCGCCGCCGTCGTCATCGGCGGCACGAGCCTCATGGGCGGTGTCGGCACCGTGGCCGGGACCGTCGCGGGGGCGCTGCTCATCGGCGTCCTCAACAACGCACTCGCCCTCAACAACGTCGATTCCAACATCCAGCTCCTCATCACCGGAGCAATCATCATCGTCGCGGCAGGTATCCAGACCTTCCGTGCCCGCAGTTAACAGGAGGCAGGACATGACTGTTCGACACACCTACGGACGTCGCCGGCGGGCGGCCGCCCTCGCAGGAGGTGCGGCGCTCCTGTTCACCGCCGCGTGCGGCACGGAGTCCGACGCGCCCGGCGTGGACGACGAGGCCGGTTCCGGGGACTCCGGGGGCTCCGGCGACGCGGGCGCCGAGTGCGCCGGCGCCGACGGCGAGTACCTCATCGGCATGAGCCAGGCCAACGTGGCCGAGCCCTACCGCCAGCAGATGGACGACGACATCCGCGCGGCGGCCGAGGGGGTCGACCAGTTCGAGGTGGTCTTCGCCGACGCCGCGCAGGACAACGCCCAGCAGGTCTCCGACGTGGAGAACTTCCTCACCCAGGGGATCGACCTGCTGATGATCAGCCCGAACGAGGCCGCACCGCTCACCGACGTCGTCGAGCGCGCCTACAACGAGGGCATCCCGGTGATCGTGCTCGACCGCCGCATCGAGGGCGACACGTTCACCCAGTACATCGGGGCCGACAACTTCGAGATCGGCCGGGCCGCCGGCGAGTACGTGGCCTCCGAGCTGCTGCCCGACGGCGGGAACGTGGCCGAGCTGGCCGGCCTGCCGGGCTCGACGCCCGCGCAGGAGCGGGCCGAGGGCTTCCGCGAGGGCATCGCCGGCACGGACGGCATCGAGATCGTGGCCGAGGCGAGCGGCGACTGGCTGCGCGAGCTGGGCCAGAGCCAGGCGGAGAGCATCCTCCAGGCCAACGCCGACATCGACGTCTTCTACGCCCACAACGACCCGATGGCCGAGGGCGCCTACCTGGCCGCGAGCTCCGCGGGCCGCGAGGGCGAGCTCGAGTTCATCGGCATCGACGGCCTGCCCATCCCGTCCGGCGGCATCCGCGCCGTGGAGGACGGCCGTCTCTCGGCGACCTTCGTCTATCCGACCGGCGGCGTCGAGGCCGTCGAGACCGCCGAGGAGATCCTCATCAACTGCGGCGAGGTGGACGCCGAGCAGATCCTCGAGACGCAGCTCGTCACACAGGACAACGCGGCCGACGTCTACACCGAGCTCGGCGGCGAGTGACCGGTACCCCCGGTCGACCCGTTCGTCGAGATTGCGGTGGGTGATCACCGAGATTGCGGTTGGTCGTCACCGAGATTGCGGTTCGTAGGTGTCGAGATTGCGGTTGGTAGTCACCGGGTCGCGGTTCGTCGTCGCTGACATCGAGGTCGGCGACGGCGAACCCCCCCATGCGGTGCCCCGTCCCGCCCCCCCCCGCCGCCGACACCCCCCAGAGCACCGCCACCCACCCCCCCCG
>JBQDDG010000066.1:0-600 GCA_052093225.1 Actinomycetaceae bacterium | reverse complement strand
AACCGCAGCATCCGTGGAGCGCAGAGAAGCGGGGGCCCCCCAGGAGCGGGGGGGCGCGGGTGGGGGGCGGGACCCCCCCCCACGGGGGATGGTTTTTGGGGAAAAGCGGGGTTTGGTTGGGGGGGTGTTTGGGTTGGGTCGTCCCGGGGGCGGGGTTCGTCGTCGCTCAAAGCGGGGGCGGCGCGGGCCACCCCCGACTTGCTGTGACCGGTCCTGCCCGCCGCGGCAGCGGACACGCCCATGAGCACGTCGACCATCCCGGCCGTGCCCACGCCCACGAGCACGACCACCCCGGCCGTGCCCACCACCGACCAGACCGAGGACCAACGAGACCGAGCACACCCAGACCGAGCACGAACCCGACCGACCACACCCACACCAACGACGTCACAGCTGCACAAGCACGACCCGGCCGGCCCACCCGGCCGGCACCCGGAACAGTTCCGATCGAGGGGGATCAGACATGTCCGAGAAGTTCCACGCGCGAGGCAGAGGGCGACGACGCTCGCTGACCGGCGCACTCGCGGCCATCGGCGGGCTCGGCCTGCTGGGACCGGTGGCGATCGCCGCCCCGGCCGCGGCCACGCCCGTCCAGGAGTC
>JBQDDG010000065.1:0-11408 GCA_052093225.1 Actinomycetaceae bacterium | reverse complement strand
GCGCCGAGTACCAGCAGGTGACCGACGCCGAGGCGATGGACGCGTTCGCCCTGCTCTCGCGCACGGAGGGCATCATCCCGGCCGTCGAGTCCGCCCACGCCCTCGCGGGCGCGCTGCGGATCGGACGGGAGTGGCAGGCCTCGGGGGCCGCCGGTGAGCCGCCGGTCATCCTCGTCAGCCTGTCGGGCCGCGGGGACAAGGACACGGAGACCGCGATGGAGTACTTCGACCTCGAGGAGGGCGCATGAGCCGCGTGACCGCAGGATCGGCCATCGACGCCGCCCTCGCGCAGGGTCGTGCGGGTCTCGTCGCCTACCTCTCGGCCGGCTACCCCGACCTGGCGACCTCGGTGCAGGCCGCCCGGGTCGCCGTCGAGCACGGTGCGGACGTCATCGAGCTCGGCCTGCCCTACTCCGACCCGGGGATGGACGGCCCCGTCATCCAGCGCTCGGGCCAGATCGCGCTCGACGGCGGCACCCGGACCCGCGAGGTGCTCTCCGCCGTCGAGCAGGTGGCCGAGACCGGCGCCGCCGTCGCGGTGATGACCTACTACAACCCGGTCTACGCCTACGGCGTCGAGCAGTTCGCCGCGGACCTCGCGTCCGCGGGCGGCGCCGGGCTCATCACGCCGGACCTCGTCCCGGAGGAGGCGGGCCGCTGGTCCGAGGCGGCCGACGAGCACGGGCTCGACAAGATCTTCCTCGTGGCCCCGGCTTCCTCGGACGAGCGCCTCCGCCTCGTCGCCGAGGCGTCGCGCGGCTTCGTCTACGTGGCCAGCCGGATGGGCGTCACGGGCGTCCAGGACTCGCTCGCCGGCGGAGGCGCGGACCTGGTCGCGCGCACGCGGGCGGCCGGTGCGCAGCGTGCCTGCGTGGGGATCGGGGTATCGAACCGTGAGCAGGCGGCGGAGGTCGCCGCCTACGCCGACGGCGTCATCGTCGGTTCCGCACTCATCAAGGCGCTCGGCTCGGGGGAGACCACCTCGGCCGGCCTGGACGCGCTCGGGGCGCTCACCGCCGAGCTCGCGCAGGGCGTGCGGGAGGGCCGCGCATGAGCGGCGCCGCCCTCGCGCTCCAGCAGGGCGCGGCGGCGCTGGCCGGCGGGGCGAGGAACGCCTCCGCCTGGGCCGCCGAGCGGGGCATCCCGAGCCCGCCGGACAACGTCATCGACCTCGGGCCGCTCCCGCTGCGGGCGTACGCGATCGCGATCATCGCGGGCGCCGTGCTCGCCTGGTGGATCCTCGACCGCCGGTACACCTTCAAGGGCGGTCCGGCCGAGACCGCGCTCGACATCGCGCTGTACTGGATGGTGCCGTTCGGCATCGTCGGCGCGCGGATCTACCACGTGGTCACCCACCCCTCGGACTTCTTCGGCCCGGACGGCAACCTCGTTGACGCGCTGAAGATCTGGGAGGGCGGCCTCGGCATCATGGGGGCCGTCGTCTTCGGAGCGCTGGGTGCCTGGATCGGGCTCACCAGACGTGGCCTGCGGGTCGGTCCGTTCGCCGACGCCCTCGCGCCCGGCATGCTCGTGGCGCAGGGAGTGGGCCGGCTCGGCAACTACTTCAATCAAGAGCTCTACGGCACGGCGACCGACCTGCCGTGGGGCCTGCGCATCGACCGCGAGCTGCCGGAGCTCGTCCACCCGACCTTCCTCTACGAGGGGCTCTGGAACCTCGCCGGTGCGGTCGTCGTGGTGCTCGCCCAGCGCCGGTTCCGGCTCGACGGCGGACGCGTCTTCTGGCTCTACGTCATCATCTACCTCACCGGCAGGACGCTCACCGAGTCGCTGCGCACCGACCCCTCCGTGCTGATCGGCGGCATGCGCATCCACCAGATCATCGCCATCGCCGCCTGGGTGGTCGGTGTCGCGGCGATCGTCTGGCTGACTCGGCGCGCGCGGTCGCACCGGGACCGCGACGAGATCTGGCTGCCGGGTCGCGGCCCGCTCGCCGTGGCCGGTGCAGGGACCGCGACCGCGGCCGGCGCCGGGGCCACGACGGTCGACACCGCGAAGGCCACGACGGACACCGGTACCGGGGCTGGGGCTATCGGCCCTGACGACCCCGCGTCGGACCCTGACGGCCCCGCGTCGGACCCGGAGGTTCCCGTGTCCGACCCTGACGACCCCGCGTCGGATCCGGAGGACCCCGCCTCTACCGCGAAGGACGCTCCTGATCCGGCATGACCTCGGCTTGACCCCGACGTGGCGACTCCCGGGCTCCGGCGACGAAACACGCTCGAAACATCGCGGTAACAGCACTGATCCGCGGGCGGACTTTTGCCCACGATGGCGCGGACTCATGTGCGCCAAGAAGTATTGCCAAGGAAGAGTCAAGTCTGCGTAGAGTTCCTCCGTCGACCCGGCGACCAGCTCCGGGTGACGATCCGGGCGCGGCACGCGCCCAGAGGGAGGACGGACGATGGTCCAGACCGGACACCCCGCGCGCCAGGGCCTGTACGACCCGGCCCACGAGCACGACGCCTGCGGCGTCGCGATGGTCGCCACGACCCGCGGGAGACCCGGGAGGGACATCGTCGACGCCGCCCTGACGGCGCTGACCAACCTCGAGCACCGCGGCGCCGTGGGCGCGGAGGAGGCGACCGGCGACGGTGCGGGCATCCTCCTCCAGGTCCCGGACGCGTTCCTGCGCGCGGTCGTCCCCTTCGAGCTGCCGTCGGCCGGGTCCTACGCCGTCGGCATCGCCTTCCTCCCCGCCGTCGGTGAGCGTGCGGACGCCGTCGCGCTCGTCGAGCGCCTCGCCGCGGAGGAGGGCGTCGACGTCCTCGGCTGGCGGGCGGTCCCGGTCGACCCGAGCGACGTCGGTCCCACCGCGCGCGCCACCATGCCGACGATGCGGCAGCTCTTCGTCTCCGCGGACGGGCTTGACGGCCTCGAGCTCGAGCGCCGCGTCTTCCGGCTCCGCAAGCGGGCCGACAACGCCGGCGTCTACTTCGCCTCCCTGTCCCCGCGGACCATCACCTACAAGGGGATGCTCACCACCGGGCAGCTGACCGACTTCTTCCCGGACCTGGCGGACCCGCGCGTGGTCACCTCGGTGGCGCTCGTGCACTCGCGTTTCTCCACGAACACGTTCCCCAGCTGGCCGCTCGCCCACCCGTTCCGGTTCGTCGCCCACAACGGCGAGATCAACACCGTGCGCGGGAACCGGAACTGGATGTCCGCCCGCGAGGGCACCCTCGCCTCCGACCTGCTCGGTGACGTGGCCGACCTCCTGCCAATCACCACCGCGGGGGCCTCCGACTCGGCGAGCTTCGACGAGGTCCTCGAGCTGCTCCACCTGGGTGGCCGCTCGCTCCCGCACGCGGTCCTCACCATGGTTCCCGAGGCGTGGCAGAACCACGAGCGCATGCCGGACGAGCTGCGCGCCTTCTACGAGTACACGGGCACGATCATGGAACCCTGGGACGGGCCCGCCGCGATCTGCTTCACCGACGGGACCGTGGCCGGCGCCGTCCTCGACCGCAACGGCCTGCGGCCAGGACGCTGGTGGGAGACCTCCGACGGCCTCGTGGTCCTCGCCTCCGAGTCGGGAGTCCTCGACCTCGACCCGGCCCGGGTGGTCCGCAAGGGCCGCCTCGAACCGGGCTCGATGTTCCTCGTCGACACCGCGCAGGGCCGGATCGTGCCCGACGAGGAGATCAAGTCCTCCCTCGCCGCGGCCCACCCCTACCGCCGGTGGCTCGAGGACGGACTCGTCCACCTCGACGCGCTGCCGGAGCGCGAGCACACCGGCCACTCCGCCGACTCGGTCGTGCGCCGGCAGCAGATGTTCGGCTACACCGAGGAGGAGCTGCGGGTCCTCCTGCGCCCCATGGCCGCCACCGGTGCCGAGGCGATCGGCTCGATGGGGACCGACACCCCGATCGCCGTGCTCTCCGCACGGCCGCGGCTGCTCTTCGACTACTTCTCCCAGGCCTTCGCCCAGGTGACCAACCCCCCGCTCGACTCCATCCGCGAGGAGCTCGTCACCTCCCTCGGCGGCGCCATCGGGCCGGAGCCCAACCTGCTGGAGGAGTCGCCGGAGCACGCGCGCAAGATCGTCCTCCCGTTCCCCACGATCGACAACGACCAGCTGGCGAAGATCCGCCACATCGGCCGGGCACGCCGCACCGGACGCGGCTTCTCCGCCGTGACGATCTCCGGCCTCTACCCGGTGGCGGGCGGCGGAGCGGCGCTCGAGCAGCGCCTGACGGAGATCTGCGCCGAGGTCGACGCCGCCGTCGAGGACGGCGCCAGCTTCGTCGTCCTCTCCGACCGCGACGCCACGGCCGCGCTCGCCCCGATCCCGTCCCTGCTGCTCACCTCCGCCGTGCACCACCACACGCTGCGACGCCGCACGCGCACGCGGATCTCGCTCCTCGTCGAGGCGGGCGACGTCCGCGAGGTCCACCACGTCGCGCTGCTCGTCGCCTACGGGGCGGCCGCCGTCAACCCCTACCTCGCGATGGAGAGCGCCGAGCGGCTCGTGGCCGACGGCGAGGTGGACGTCTCCGCGGAGCAGGCCGTCGCGCACGTCATCCACGCCCTTGGCAAGGGCGTGCTCAAGGTGATGTCGAAGATGGGCGTCTCGACGGTCCCGTCCTACCGGGGGTCGCAGCTCTTCCAGGCCGTCGGCCTGTCCCAGGACCTCGTCGACCGCTACTTCACCGCCACCCCGACGCCGCTCGGCGGCGTGGGACTGGACGTCGTCGCCGACGAGGTCGCGGCCCGCCACGCCGTCGCCTACCCGCGCTCCGGGATCTCGCCGGCGCACCGCGCGCTCGAGACGGGTGGCGAGTACCAGTGGCGCCGCGAGGGGGAGCCGCACCTCTTCGACCCCGAGACAGTCTTCCGCCTCCAGCACTCCACGCGCCACCGGCGGGCCGACGTCTTCCGGCAGTACACCGACCGGGTCGACCACCAGGCGGAGCGGCTCATGACGATCCGCGGGCTGCTGCGCCTGCGCACCGGTGAGCTGGACCCCGTGCCGATCGAGGAGGTCGAGCCGGTGAGCTCGATCGTCACGCGCTTCTCGACCGGGGCGATGAGCTACGGCTCGATCTCCGCCGAGGCGCACGAGACGCTCGCGATCGCCATGAACCGGCTCGGCGCCAGGTCGAACACGGGCGAGGGCGGCGAGGACGTGGACCGCCTCTACGACCCGGAGCGGCGCTCGGCGATCAAGCAGGTCGCCTCGGGGCGTTTCGGCGTCACCTCGGAGTACCTCACGCAGGCCGACGACATCCAGATCAAGATGGCCCAGGGCGCGAAGCCCGGCGAGGGCGGGCAGCTGCCCGGGCCCAAGGTCTACCCGTGGGTGGCCGCGACCCGGCACTCGACCCCCGGCGTCGGCCTCATCTCGCCGCCCCCGCACCACGACATCTACTCGATCGAGGACCTCGCCCAGCTGGTCCACGACCTGAAGAATGCCAACCCCTCGGCGCGCGTGCACGTCAAGCTCGTCTCCGAGATCGGTGTGGGCACGGTGGCGGCCGGGGTCTCCAAGGCCCATGCCGACGTCGTCCTCGTCTCGGGCCACGACGGCGGGACCGGTGCCAGCCCGCTCACCTCGCTCAAGCACGCGGGCGGCCCGTGGGAGCTCGGCGTCGCGGAGACCCAGCAGACGCTCGTGCTCAACGACCTGCGCGACCGCATCGTCGTCCAGACCGACGGGCAGCTGAAGACCGGTCGCGACGTCGTCGTGGCCGCCCTCCTGGGTGCCGAGGAGTTCGGGTTCGCCACCGCGCCGCTCGTGGTCTCCGGGTGCGTGCTCATGCGGGTCTGCCACCTCGACACCTGCCCCGTCGGCGTCGCGACCCAGAACCCGGAGCTGCGCGCCCGCTTCAGCGGGCAGGCGGAGCACATCGTCACCTTCTTCGAGTTCCTCGCCGAGCAGGTGCGCGAGATCCTCGCCTCGCTCGGGCTGCGCTCGATCGAGGAGGCCGTCGGCCGGGTCGAGCTGCTCGACGCGGACCGGGCCGTCTCCCACTGGAAGGCCTCCGGCATGGACCTGGGGCCGCTGCTCACGCGCGTCGACCCGCTGCCCGGCTCCGCCCGGCACCACGTGCGCGCGCAGGACCACGGCCTCGACCTGGCGCTCGACAACGACCTGGTCGCGCTGGCGGCGCCCGCCCTCGAGCGCGGCGAGCCCGTGCGCGCCGAGCTCGAGGTCCGCAACGTCAATCGCACCGTGGGCACCATGCTCGGCCACGAGGTGACGCGCCGGTACAAGGGCGACGGCCTGCCCGACGGGACGATCGACCTCACCCTGCGCGGCTCGGCCGGGCAGTCCTTCGGCGCACTGCTCCCGCGCGGGATCACGCTGCGGCTGATCGGGGACGCCAACGACTACGTCGGCAAGTCGCTCTCGGGCGGACGGATCGTCGTGCGCCCGGACCCGGGCGCCGGATTCGTCGCCGAGGACAACGTCGTGGCCGGGAACGTCATCGGCTACGGCGCCACGTCCGGGGAGATCTTCCTGCGCGGCAGGGCCGGCGAACGCTTCGGCGTGCGCCTGTCCGGCGCGAGCCTCGTCGTCGAGGGCGTCGGGGACCACGCGGCCGAGTACATGACGGGCGGCACGATGCTCGTCCTCGGCCCCACGGGCCGGAACTTCGGCGCCGGGATGTCCGGCGGCGTCGCCTACGTCCTCGACCTCGATCGCGCCCTGCTCAACCCGGCCGCCGCCGCTGCCGGGGACCTGCTGCTCGCCGAGCCCGACACGGACGACCTCGCCGTCGTCGTCGACCTCCTCGAGCGCCACCTCGAGCTCACCGGGTCCGCCGTCGCGGCCCGGCTGCTCGAGCACCGCGCCGCCCTGCCGCGGCGACTCACGCGCGTCCTGCCGCGCCGGTACGCCGCGGTCTCCGCGGCGCTCGCCCGCGCGGCGCAGGACGGGCTCGACCCGGCCGCACCCGCCGTGTGGGCCGACATCATGGAGGCGAGCAATGGCTGACCCCAGAGGATTCCTCGACCACCGCGAGCGGGAGCTGCCCGCGCGCCGGCCCGTGCCGGTCCGTATCCGCGACTACCGCGAGGTCTACGCCGAGCGCGGCGCCGACGAGGCGTTCGTGCCCACGCTGCAGCGGCAGGCCGGGCGCTGCATGGACTGCGGCATCCCGTTCTGCCACAACGGCTGCCCGCTCGGGAACCTGATCCCGGAGTGGAACGACCTCGTGCGCCGGGGGGACTTCGCCCGCGCGGCCGAACGCCTGCACGCCACGAACAACTTCCCCGACTTCACCGGACGCCTGTGCCCGGCCCCGTGCGAGACGGCCTGCGTGCTCGGCATCAACCAGCCGCCGGTGACGATCAAGAACGTCGAGCAGTCGATCATCGACCGTGCCTTCGACGACGGCCTCGTCACCCCGCAGGTGCCGCAGCGGCTCACGGGCCGCACGGTCGCCGTCGTCGGGTCGGGGCCCGCCGGGCTCGCCGCCGCCCAGCAGCTGACCCGTGCCGGCCACACCGTGGCCGTCCTCGAGCGGGCCGACGCGATCGGCGGTCTCCTGCGCTACGGCATCCCCGAGTTCAAGATGGAGAAGGCGCATCTCGACCGGCGGCTCGCGCAGATGAGCGCCGAGGGCACGATCTTCCGCCCCTCGACCGACGTCGGGGGCACCGGGGAGGGGGCGCTCTCGGGTGAGGACCTCCTCGAGCGGTACGACGCCGTCGTGCTCGCCCTCGGGTCCACCGTGGCCCGCGACCTCCCGGTCCCCGGCCGCGAGCTCGGCGGCATCCACCAGGCGATGGAGTACCTCCCGCAGGCCACGCGGGTCGTCCACGGCCAGAGCGTCGAGGACCAGATCCATGCGGCGGGCAAGGACGTCGTCATCATCGGCGGGGGAGACACCGGGGCCGACTGCCTCGGCACCGCCACCCGGCAGGGCGCGCGCTCGGTCACGCAGCTCGAGATCCTGCCGCGGCCCGGCGAGGAGCGCCCCGAGGGGCAGCCGTGGCCGACCTACCCGATGACCTTCCGCGTCTCCTCGGCGCACGAGGAGGGCGGCGAACGGGTCTACGCGACCTCCACGGCCGAGCTTGTCTCCGACGGCTCCGCGGGACCGGGGCAGGTCACGCACCTGCGGGTCACCGAGGTCGACCTGTCCTCGGGCCGCCCGGAGCCCGTCGCGGGCACCGGTCGGACGATCCCCGCGCAGCTCGTCCTGCTCGCCATGGGCTTCGTCGGCGTGCCGAGGGACGGCATCGTCGACCAGCTCGGCGCGGCCGTCGACCAGCGCGGCCGCATCGAGCGCGACGCCGACTTCGCCACCACCGTGCCCGGCGTCTTCGCCGCCGGTGACGCGGGCCGCGGCCAGTCGCTCATCGTCTGGGCGATCGCCGAGGGGCGGTCGGCCGCAGCCGCCGTCGACCGCCACCTGCGGGGCGCGACCGAGCTCCCGGCGCCGGTCCTGCCGACCACCGTCCAGGTGAGCGTGTGAGCCCCGGTCGCGCGGTGCGCGGACGTGCGCCGCGCGACCGACGCCGTGGGAGATGGGCCATCGGTGCCCGACCGGCCGCCGGGTGCGCGGCGAGGTCCCCGGGCCAACTAGGCTGAGGGCATGCGTAGAGCCAAGATCGTCTGCACCCTCGGACCCGCCACCGACAGCCCGGAGAAGATTCAGGAGCTCGTCGACGCGGGCATGGACGTCGCCCGCATCAACCGCAGCCACGGGCTCGCGGAGGAGCACGAGCAGGTGATCCACCGGGTCCGCGCCGCCGCCGAGGCGTCCGGCCGTCCGATCGCGGTCCTGGTCGACCTCCAGGGCCCCAAGATCCGCCTCGGCAACTTCATCGACCGCGAGGTCCAGCTGGCCGACGGGGACACCTTCACCATCACCACCGAGGAGGTCGAGGGCACCAAGGAGCTCGCCTCGACCACCTACAAGGGTCTGCCCGGCGACTGCCACCCCGGCGACCGCATCCTCATCGACGACGGCAAGGTCGCGGTCCGCGTCGTCGAGGTCGACGGCCCGCGCGTCGTCACCCGGGTCGAGGTCGGCGGACCGGTCTCCAACCACAAGGGGCTCAACCTCCCCGGCGTCGCCGTCTCCGTCCCCGCGATGTCGGACAAGGACACCGAGGACCTGCGCTGGGCGCTCGGCCTGCCGGTCGACTTCATCGCCCTGTCCTTCGTCCGCAACGCCGAGGACGTCCAGTCGGTCCACGACATCATGGACGAGGTCGGCCGGCGTCTCCCGGTCATCGCCAAGATCGAGAAGCCGCAGGCGGTCGACGCGCTCGAGGAGATCGTCGACGCGTTCGACGGGATCATGGTCGCCCGCGGCGACCTCGGCGTCGAGCTCCCGCTCGAGGACGTCCCGCTCGTGCAGAAGCGGGCGGTCGAGATCGCCCGCCGGCGCGCGAAGCCGGTCATCGTGGCCACGCAGGTCCTGGAGTCGATGATCACCAACCCGCGCCCGACCCGCGCGGAGGCCTCGGACTGCGCCAACGCCGTGCTCGACGGCGCCGACGCCGTCATGCTCTCCGGCGAGACCTCGGTGGGCAAGTACGCCATCGAGGCGGTCCGCACCATGGCCCGCATCGTCGAGCACACCGAGGAGCACGGCGGCGAGCGCATCGCCCCGCTCGGCTCGACCCCCGCCACCCGCTCGGGCGTCATCACCCGTGCGGCGGCCGAGGTGGGCGCCACGCTCGACGTGCCCTACCTGGCGACCTTCACGCAGTCCGGCGACACCGCGCGCCGCATGTCCCGCCTGCGCTCGCCGATCCCCCTGCTCGCGTTCACCCCGTCGGAGGAGACGCGCAACCGCCTCGCCATGTCGTGGGGCGTCCAGCCCTACCTCGTCGAGGCCGTCTCGCACACGGACGAGATGGTCGACCAGGTCGACCACTTCCTGCGGGACAACGGGCTCGCGAGCAACGGGGATCCGGTCGTCGTCGTCGCCGGGATGCCGCCGCAGAAGGTCGGCAGCACGAACTCGATCCGCGTCCACCGCGTGGGGGAGACGTTCCACAGCTCCGCGAAGTGACCCTCGGCACCGTGCGGGCGCGCGAGGGTGCGCGCCCGCACGGTCGAGGCATGATGTGACCCGCTCCCGGCCGACGACGCCGGGAGCGTGCGCTCCCGTGGTGGAACCGGTAGACACACCGCACTCAAAATGCGGCGCCGCGAGGCGTGCGGGTTCGAGTCCCGCCGGGAGCACTCAATGAGCGATGTTGTAACCCGGGCCTGAGGAAACAGGTCTTGGGTTACAACATCGCTCTTCTCGTCTGAGGCCGTGTGTGCTTCGGCCCAGGTGATGGCTTGCTGCTTCGTGGTGTCGTCGAGGATGGTGGCGAAGGGCGCGGCGGTGTCGGCGGTGAGTGTGTCGCCCTCGTTGAGGTAGATGCGGGTGAAGAAGGTCTGGTTCGCGAGGCGCTTGTTCTGCTCGTCGCAGCGCTCGTAGATCTTTGCGAAGTCGCGGGCGAGATCGAGAGCTCCGTCGATGAGGGCACGGGCTCCTTGGTAGTCGTTGTGGTGCTCGGCGATCTGCGCTTCGATCCCGTCAAGTTCGGCGCGGAGCCGGGTCTGGAACTTCTTCAGCTGGTCCAGGGACAGGGCGTCGGCGAGGTGGGCTTCGAGGAGCTTGTCCTGCTCGGCGAGGATCTGCTTACGCCGTTCGGTGAGGTCGCGGATGGATTGGTTCGTGCCTGCGGTGAGCTGGTCGAACTCGTGGGTGAGCATCCCCCGGAGCGCGTCGGTCATCGCTGGGGTGAGGGTGATGCGCCGGTAGTAGTCGGCGACGAGCTTCTCGACCCGGTCCACGGGTGCGTAGGGCATGTCGCAGGTGGTGCGCTTGTTGTTGCGGCCCAGGCAGATGAAGTACGGGTAGATGTTCCCGTGCCGGTTCTTCGCGTGGATGATCGTCATCCGCTGGCGACAGCGCCCGCAGTACAGGGTGCCTTTGAGGTAGTGGTCGTGCTTCTGGGTGCGGACCCCGGACTGGGCGTGGGCGCGGAGCACGGACTGCACCTGGTACCAGATCTCGGGCTCGATGAGGCGCTCGTGGGCACCGTCGTAGCGGACACCACGGTAGACGACGTCGCCCTTGTAGTACGGGTTCTGCAACATCCGATGCACGCTCGAGAGCCCGAGCGGGCGTGCGGGACGTTTCGGCGTCGGCACGCTGCGCAGACCCTTGCGGGTGAGTTCGGTGCGGAGCTGGGCGAGGCTGTAGTTCCCGGACGCGTAGGCGGTGAATGCCCACTTGACCAGGCGTGCCCGGTCGGGGTCGAGGGTGATGCCGCGCACTTCACGTCCGAGGTCGTCGCGGTGGAGGGTGTTGCGGTACCCGATCGGGGCGCGCATCGGGGTGCCGCCGGTGGAGGCTTTCTGGACGAGGCCTTTCAGGCTCTTCGCGGTTCGTGGTGAATGACCCTGCTGTGGCGGGTATTCACGCTAC
>JBQDDG010000064.1:0-11673 GCA_052093225.1 Actinomycetaceae bacterium | reverse complement strand
GTCGATACCGCGCACGCGATCGTGCACTCGCCCGAGATGACCCGCGAGTCCCTTTATGTCGCGATGACCCGAGGGCGGGAGTCGAACCGTGCCTATATCGCCACCGATCAGCATCACCTCGAAGAGCACCAGCACCGTGACGACCTGCAGATGACCGCGCGGAGCATCCTCTACGGGATTCTGCAGCATGTCGGGGCGGAGCAGTCCGCACACGAGACCACTACGGCGGAGCAGGACATGTGGGGGTCGCTGGCCCAGCTGGCTGCCGAGTACGACACCATCGCGCAGGAAGCGCAGCTGGACCGGTGGGTCACGCTCCTCGAACACGGAGGCCTTACCCCCGAGGCGATCGACGACCTGGTCGAGACGGAGTCGTTCGGGATCCTCACCACCGATCTCCGCCGCCTCGAAGCAGACGGACACGACATCAACGACCTCCTCCCACGCATCACCCTCGCCGGAAGCATCGACGGGGTGGAGGATCTCGGATCGCTCCTGCGCTACCGCATCCAGAAGGTCGCCGCCACCTACCAACCCTCAGCACGTCGGGTGTCGCTGATCGCCGGCCTCGTCCCGCGTGCGACGGGCATCACCGACCCGGCCATGCAGCAGGCGCTCCAGGAGCGAGAGCAGCTCATGCAGCAACGCCTCGACGCCCTCACCACCACGGCCATCGAACGACCCGAGCCTTGGATGAGAACCCTCGACGGCATGGACCCCGAAGCACGACTGACGGCGGTTCGAGCGGTGGCCGCGTATCGGGACCGGTGGGGCATCACCTCCACCAGCCCCCTCGGCCCCGTCCCCAATGATGACGCACAACGTGTCGACTACGAACGCGCCCGCGGGCTCCTCACGAACCACCAGCCAGACCCGCAGGACGTAGCATCCGGGGCACAGCAGCGACGTAGCGGCCGCACCCTGTGAGCACCACCGATCGCCCGGCAAGGGATTGCTCTTCCTTTGCTGCAGGGGCGTCGGTATCCTGGTGGTGGCAGGAGCAACCACACGCCGAGCCCCGGGACATCGTTCAGGAGCAACGCAGACCGTTCGAGAAGCGTCTCGGGCACTCAACCACTCAGGACCCGCCACACCGCAATAGTCCTGCGTGCGAAAGTGAGGCCCACACCATGCTCCTGAACCGGCTCTGGAACGCCAGCACCCACACCCGCATCTTCCTGCGCCGCTGGATGCCCACCAACATCCTCCTCGACCGGCTCCGCTCCAGGACCGGACTGAAGTGGGGTGTCCCGGCGATGCTCCTCGGCGTCGTCTACATCCTGATCGCCGCGACCTGCACCGAGCTCATCGAGCAGGGCTGGAGCGAATGGCTCTACCTGGCCTTCTTCTGGGCACTGTGGAACGGCCTGAAGTTCCTCCTCTTCGGGCCGTGGAGCCTCGTCCTCCTCGCCCGCGCACGGCTCCGCGAGGCGCGAGCAGCACGTCAGGTTCTGAGGCCGGCCCGCCCATAGACCGGTCACCCCCGCCCAAGCTTTCGGCCCGCCCGGCGGGCATTTGGACGCGACTCAACACCGGCCCGCTTCAACGCCCGCCACACCATCGAGTGCCCCACACCGAGCTCTCGCGCGATCTCACGCGTCGTCAGCCCCGACTCATAACCGCGAACCGCGTGCGTAACCTGCTCATCGTCCAACCCCTGACGGCGGATCCTGACACCAGCATCCACGAGTAGATCCCGCACCGTTTCCTTACCCAAACGATGCTCACGTGCGATCGAGATCAGCGACGCCCTGGACTCGTACGCCGCGACCATCGCCTGCAACGTCTCGGGGGCGACCGGGGTTCCAGCCGTCTCAATCGGCGTCACCACCGGCCCACGAACATCACTTCGAGGCACAGCTAGACTGGAAGCCGACACGCCCTGACCTTCGGAAGATCCGCGTGAAATCAACGATTTCAAGGTGACGAACGAGGATACAGTTTTCTCCCGGTTGGGGCACGATCGTGCAGGGCGTGGGCGGGACACGGCTCACATGCACGTCTGATCGCCCCGTGATCCCCCCGTGTTCTAGGCTGTGGGGGTGACCACGACCGACAGCTCCGCAGGCGACGACGCCACGCCGGACTCCACGACCCGCGAGCCGAACGACCTCGCAGACATCCTCTCCTCGGCCCCCGAGCCGGAGGGTGAGCAGGAGACCGACGGACGGCGGGTGGTCGTCGCGGAGGACGAGACGCTCATCCGGCTCGACATCGTCGAGACGCTGAAGGACGCCGGCTTCGACGTCGTCGGGGAGGCCGCCGACGGCGAGCAGGCCGTGCGCCTCGCCTCCGAGCTCGAGCCCGACGTCATCGTCATGGACGTGAAGATGCCCGTGATGGACGGGATCACCGCGGCCGAGAAGATCATGGCCGACCGGACGTGCGCCGTCGTCATGCTCACCGCGTTCTCCCAGAAGGAGCTCGTCGAGCGCGCCCGCGAGGCGGGCGCCATGGCCTACGTCGTCAAGCCGTTCACGCCGGCCGACCTCGTCCCCGCCGTGGAGATCGCCGTCAGCCGGCACGAGGAGATCATCGCGCTGGAGTCCGAGGTCGCCTCGCTGGTCGACCAGTTCGAGACCCGCAAGCGCGTGGACCGCGCCAAGGGCCTGCTGCAGACCAAGATGGGGCTCTCGGAGCCCGAGTCGTTCCGCTGGATCCAGAAGACGTCGATGGACCGCCGCCTGACGATGCGCGAGGTCGCCGACGCCGTCATCGAGCAGGTCGGCGGCCGCGGCTGAGGCTGCCGAGCGCGCCACCGACCCGCGGAGATCGTGCTGAAGGCGGCGGGGACGTGCGTGCGAGGCACGTCCTCGACATGTTCAGCACGATCTCGACGGGCTGACTGCCTCCCACCGGGCTGACTGCCCCCCCCACCGCGGACCGACCGCACTCCCGTCGGGCGACGTACCCCCGCCCGACGTGGTCAGGCCGACCACGGGACGAACAGGCACGACAGCCGGGCCGTGCAGACGAGCCGGTCGTCGTCGTCGCGCACCTCGATCGCGTAGGTCGCGGTCCGGCGTCCCTCGTGCAGCGCGCTCGCCCGCGCCGTGACGTGACCGGTACGTGCGGCGCGGTGGTGCGTCGCGTTGAGGTCCGTGCCGACCGGGGCGTGCCCCTCGGGCGCCGCGAGGACCGCGGCGACGCTGCCCACCGTCTCCGCCAGGGCCGCGCTCGCGCCGCCGTGGAGCAGCCCCATCGGCTGCGTGTTTCCCTCGACGGGGATGCGGGCCCGGACGTCGCCGCGCTCGGCACGGAGCACCTCGAGGCCGAGCCGCTCGGCGAGGCCGGAGCTCTCGACACCGGCGAACGCGCGGAGGAGCTCCGGGTCGGTCGTGGCCGCAGGCGGGTCGGGAGTGGTCGCGGGGGACGGGGGCGCGTCGTGGTCGGTCGTCATGCGACGAGCCTGCCACGGCGCGGGAGCGGGTCGTTGCACCGGGCCGGGCCGTGCTGGATCGCGCTTGACCGGGCCGGATCGTTCCGTGCCGTCAGGCGTGCACCGAGGGGCGTCCGCCCACCTCGTCGTCGACGCGGACGAAGCGGGCGCTGACCGCGGCGATGCCGACGAGCGCCGCCGGGTACAGGCACGTGTAGACGCGGAACGCGAGGCCCGCCCGGTCGCCCGGGTCGTCCCCGGAGACGTAGCCGAACAGCGGCTCGAGGGAGACGAGGGCGAGACCGCCGAGGGCGCCGGTCAGACGGGCGAAGACGCCGAACGCCCCGAGGAAGACCCCCTCGCGGTGCAGTCCCGTGCGGCGAGCGTCGCGGTCGAGGACCCGCGCCATGACGAGGTCCGTGGTCGCCAGCACGCCCCCGTAGCCGACGCCGATCACCGCGGCGACCACCATCGCGACGGGCACCGAGGAGACGAACCACAGCGGCAGGAAGGACACCGCGAGCCAGGTCAGCGCCCAGCGCCACGCTCGCGGCGCGCCGACGCGGCGCACCAGCCACGACCACGCCGGGAGCACGGCCGCGGCGACGAGGATCGCGGAGGCGAGCACCGGCGTCGTGTCGGAGACGGGCCGCTCGAGCGTGTACCGCATCCACAGCTGGATGCCCGAGATCATGAGCACGAGGGCCGCGCCGTAGCCGGCCGTGGTCACGCCGATGAGCCAGAACTCCCGCGTGCCCAGCACGCCGCGCAGCGCCGGGACCAGCCGCGTGGTGGGCTCGCGCTGCACGTCCGCGTCCTCGCGCACCGACAGCACCATCGCGCCCATGACGAGGAGGGCGACGCCGCCGAACAGCAGCGCCGTGCGGGTGAACCCCTCCGGGCCGTGCTCGCTGCCGAGCCATCTGGTCGTGAGGACGGGCGTGAGGGCGACCGACACGACCATCGCGGCGAGCTGGAACGCCTGTCGCATCGCGTTGACGACGCTGCGCTCGGACTCGCCGGCGAACAGCTCGGGCAGCAGGGCCGTGTAGTTCGCGTTGTACAGGGAATCGGCCGCCTCGGTGAGGATGACGAAGACGGCGAACCAGGCCACGAGCGCGGCGCCGTCGAGGGAGCTCGGGGCGGAGAACAGGGCGACGAACGCGGCCACCAGCACCGGGACCGCGACGAGCAGCCACGGCCGCCGGCGGCCGAGCCTGGAGCGCGTGCCGTCGGAGAGGTGCCCGAACAGCGGGTTGTCGATCGCGTCGACAACGGCGTAGACGACCATGACGATGCCGTAGGCGCGGGCGTCGAGGCCGAGCGTGTCGACGTAGTACAGGAGGATCGACCCGCGCACGAGGTTGATCGGCAACGACGAGCCGAACATGCCCGCTGCGTAGGCGAGCCGGCGGCTGCCGGGGACACGGGGGGCGGGCACCGCGACAGCCTGCCAGGAAGAGCGACGGGTGGTGGTGGCCGTCCGGCGGCCGGAGGTGCAGCGCCAGGGGGCGGGAGGCGGGTCCGCAGGCGGGACCGCGGGCGGCGGGACGTCGGTGTCGGCGCCGGGCCATAGGCTGGTCGGGTGAGCGACACCACGGACCCCACGACCGAACGGCGCCTCCTGCTCATCGACGGGCACTCGATGGCGTTCCGCGCGTTCTTCGCGCTGCCCGCGGATAAGTTCTCCAACTCCGCGGGCCAGAACACGAACGCGATCTACGGGTTCGTGGCGATGCTGATCAACCTCGTCGCGGACGAGCGCCCGACCCACGTCGCGGTCGCGTTCGACACCCACGCGCCGACGTTCCGGGACGAGGAGTACGCGGACTACAAGGGCGGCCGCGACGTCACCCCCGAGGCGTTCAAGGGGCAGGTGCCGCTCATCGCCGAGGTATTGCGCGCCGCCGGCATCCGCACGCTCGAGAAGGACGGGCTCGAAGCGGACGACATCCTCGCCACCCTCGCGCACCAGGGTTCGGCCGAGGGCATGACGGTCTCGGTGGTCTCGGGTGACCGCGACACGTTCCAGCTCGTCGACGAGCGTGTGTCCGTGCTCTACCCGATCAAGGGCGTGAAGACGGTGGCCCGGATGACCCCGGCCTCCGTCGAGGAGAAGTACGGCGTCCCCCCGCACCGGTACCCGGAGATCGCCGCGCTCACCGGCGAGACGGCGGACAACCTGCCCGGCGTGCCCGGCGTCGGGCCCAAGACGGCCGCCAAGTGGATCAACCAGTTCGACGGCCTCGACAACATCGTCGCCCGCGTGGACGAGGTCCCGGGCAAGGCCGGGGCGTCGCTGCGCGAGCACCTGGCCGACGTGCTGCGCAACCGCAGGCTCAACCACCTGCTCACCGACGCGGCGCTCGGCCTGGGCCTCGACGACCTCGAGCCCACGGACCCGGACCGGGACGAGCTCACGCGGCTGTTCGACGTCCTCGAGTTCACCGAGCTGCGCACCAGGCTCTTCGCCGTGCTCCCGGACGACGGCACCGCACCCGAGCCCGTCGGCCCGGTGCTCACCGTCGACGACGTCGCGCCGGGCTCGCTAGGCACGTGGCTCGCCGCCCGGGCCGGCCGGCGGCTCGGTCTGTACGTCGAGGGGTCCGGCCGGCCGGGACGCGGGGAGGCCGGCTCGCTCGCGATCGCCGACGACGAGGCGCACGCCGTCACCGTCGACCTCACGGACGTCACCGGCGCGGACGAGTCGGCGCTCCGGGCATGGCTCGCCGACCCGGGCGCGGCCAAGTCGGTGCACGACGCGAAGGCCGCCTGGCACGCGCTCACCGGGAGCGGCCTCGACCTGGCGGGCGTCACGTACGACCCGGCACTCGCCGGCTACATCGCCCGCCCCGACGCGCGGCACCTCGAGCTCGCCGACCTCGCGCTCGAGCGGCTCGGCCTCGAGCTCGACCCGGAGCCGGCCACCCCGCAGGGCGAGCTCGACCTGTCCCTCGACGACGGCGCCGCCACCGAGGGGCTGGCCCGCCGCGCGCACGCGACCCTCGCGCTGGTCGTCCCGCTGAGCGCGGAGCTGGAGGGCGCGGGCGGTACCGGGCTGCTCACCGACCTCGAGCTCCCGGTCCAGCGCGTGCTCCAGGGCCTGGAGCACCGCGGCATCGCGGTCGACACCGAGTACCTCGACGGGCTGTCCGGCGACTTCTCGAGCCACGTGGATGACGCGGCACGCGCCGCCTACGAGGCGATCGGTCGCGAGGTGAACCTCGGGAGCCCGAAGCAGCTGCAGGAGGTGCTCTTCGACCAGCTCGACATGCCGCGCACGAAGAAGACCAAGACCGGTTACACGACGAACGCCGACGCGCTCGAGTGGCTGCTCGCCCAGACCCAGCACCCGTTCCTCGTCGCGCTCCTGCGCCACCGCGAGCAGATCAAGCTCCGGCAGACGGTCGACGGGCTGCGCGCCGAGGTCCAGGACGACGGGCGCATCCGCACGACCTTCCAGCAGACGGTCGCGGCGACCGGACGGCTGAGCTCGAAGGACCCGAACCTGCAGAACGTGCCGGTGCGCAGCGAGGACGGGATGCGCATCCGTCAGGCATTCGTGGTCAGCGAGGCGGGGGAGTCGCTGATGACCGCCGACTACTCCCAGATCGAGATGCGCATCATGGCGCACCTCTCGGGCGACGCCGGCCTCATCGAGGCCTTCCGTTCCGGGGAGGACCTGCACGCGTTCGTCGCCTCCCGCGTCTTCGGCGTTGCGGTCGACTCGGTGACGCCGGAGCAGCGCCGCCGGATCAAGGCGATGAGCTACGGGCTGGCCTACGGTCTGAGCGCTTTCGGCCTCTCCCAGCAGCTCGGTGTCGACGTCGACGAGGCCCGGGCGCTCATGGAGGGCTACTTCGAGCGGTTCGGCGGGGTGCGCGACTACCTGCGCGGCGTGCAGGACGAGGCGCGCTCGCGCGGCTACACGGCGACGATCCTCGGGCGCCGGCGGTACCTGCCCGACCTCACGTCCGACAACCGTCAGCGTCGTGAGCTCGCGGAGCGCATCGCCCTCAACGCCCCGATCCAGGGGTCGGCGGCCGACATCATCAAGCTCGCGATGATCCGGCTCGACACCGAGATCGCCGAGCGCGGGCTGGCCTCCGACGTCCTCCTCCAGGTCCACGACGAGCTCGTCCTCGAGATCGCGCCGGGGGAGCGCGACGAGGTCGAGGAGGTCGTGCGCTCGACCATGGGGCACGCTGTGGAGATCGACGTCCCGCTCGACGTGTCGGTGGGCTTCGGCCGTTCCTGGCGCGACGCCGCCCACTGACGACCGCCACCGACGGCACCGTCAGTCGGGCTTGTCGGCCACGACGACGAGGCTGCCCGGCACCAGCGCCCCGCGCTCGGGGCCCCATCCGCCCCAGACGAGGTCCCGTCCGGGCGGCCACTCCGGCTCGACGAGGTCGACGATCCGCAGGCCCGCCGCGACGACGTCGCGCACGTGGTCGCCGACGGTGCGATGGAACTCGGCGTAGGTCACGACGCCGTCGCCGCCGGTCTCGACGTACGGGCGGCGGTCGGCGTACGGCCGGGTGACGGTCGTGCCCGCCGCCGTGGGGTCGTCCGGGAACATCCACCGCACCGGGTGCGTGACGGAGGCGACCCAGCGTCCGCCGGGCCGCAGGACGCGAGCGGCCTCGGCGTGGACGCGTGCGGCGTCGGGGACGAACGGGATCGCGCCGAACGACGTGAAGACGGCGTCCGCGCAGCCGTCCGGCAGCGGGAGCGCACGGGCGTCGGCGACGAGCACGGGTGTCCGCACGCCCGTGGCGAGGTCGAGCCGACGGGAGGCGTCGATCATGCCGTGGGCGACGTCGGTCGCCAGTGCGCGCACCCCCTGCGTGACGAGCCAGCGCGAGCACTGGGCCGCCCCGGCGCCGACCTCGACGACGAGCCCGCCGCGCAGTCGGTCCAGGTCGCCGAGGAGGTGGGCGTCGGCCTCGCGGAGTCCCTCGGGGCACCAGACGAGGTCGGCGGCGCCGAGGGTCGCTCCGTGCTCGGCAAGGTACTCGGGGGCGTACCTGGACCAGGACCGTGCGTTCGCGCGCGCCGCCGCGTCGCCGTCGACGTCGGTGTAGCCCGCCCAGGGCCCGACCCCTGCCGGCGGGGGGTCGGTCATGTGCTCCTCGTCCACGTCCGGATCGTCGCACGGGGCCACCCGTGGGGAGGTGGCCCCCGTCGCGTCGCCCGTGCACGGTCCGGCGCGGCGCTACGGTTCACCACGGGAGCCTCGAGGGCAGGTTCCGGCACGTGACGGAGGGATCGCGATGAGCAACGGGTACGGCTGGCAGGACCACGACCCGTACGCGGCCGAGGACCCGCGCGCCCGCGGCGTGTACCCCGATCGCGGCACCGGGCCCGTGTACGGCGCCGACCAGCACGGGGGGCAGCAGTACGGTGCCCCGCAGTACGGGGCGCACCAGTACGGCGGCGATGTCCGCAACGACTACGGCAGGGCACCAGCGGACACCGACGCCGGTCGCGGTGGCGCGCACAAGTGGTCCATCGCCGTCATCCTGCTCTACTTCGGACTGCCCTTCCTGGTGGTGGGAGTGAGCATCGTCGTCGCCGTCATCGTCGCGGGAGCCTGAGGCCGCCGCCGCGGGCGCCGAGACCGACCATGTCCGACCGACGCTTCCGACCCCGTCGCGACCGTCGCCGAGGCGACAGCGGGTCCGCCCATGTCGACGGTTACGGGGTCGGGGCCGGCGAGGACCCGCTCGACCGATGGTCCGACGACGTCCGGCGGGACGCGGGGATCGGGACCGGCCCGGCGGGGACGCCCGACGTCCCCGGTCCGCCCTGGACGCACGGGTCCGCAGCGTCGGACCGGACCGGCGGGACGCCGGGAACGTCGGAGCACCGGCCGACGATGCCGTCGGGCTTCCGCACGGGGGCGCCCTCGGCCGCACGCTGGTCCCGGAGCAGATCACGTGGCGGGGTCTCGCGCGGTTCCAGGGCCGGGCGCGGCCTGACGGCCGCCGTCGGGTTCTTCGTCCTCATGCTCCTCGTCGCACCGGTCCTCACGATCGTGCTGATGGTCGCCAGGTCGGGCGGCCCGCCGGACGACGTGCCAACGGCGACGGGGCCGGGGAGCGGGAGCGCGCCGGAGCTGCCGGAGGTCGACGTCGCGTGGGAGGTGACCGCTTCCGACCTCACCGGGGTGTCGGGCGCCGAGGTCCGGCACGCCATCGATGCCTCGTTCGACGAGGAGACGATCGTGGAGGTGGACGGGACCTGGGTGTTCGTCGTCCAGGACGAGTCCTCGCTCGACGGCGAGCTGGTGGGCCTCGACCCCGAGACGGGGGAGACCGCGTGGTCGCGGCGTCTCTCGCACGCGATGTGCGCGCGCAACCCCACCGACGACGGCCTGATCGCGTGCCTCGCGGCGACCGGGACCGACGACGCCGGGCTCGGCACCGACTGGGACCTCCAGCTCGTCGACCCGGCGACCGGCAGTCCGACGTCGACCTCGAGGATCGCCGGCCACCTCACCTCGATCTACGTGCACGAGGGCGCCGTCGTCCTCCTCGACCAGCCCGACGGCGGTACCGACGTCGTCCTGCGCGGACTCGACGCCGCGGACCTCTCACCGCTCTGGGAGACCGGGCTCGGGGCCGAGGTGTCCGACGGGATGCTCGCGGGGGACAGCCGGATCATCACGCGCGGGATCGGCGAGCGGGGCGGGGCGATGCTCGACCGCCCGCGGTGGCGACCGGTCGACGAGGGACACCTCGCCCTGTCCGCCGGGCTGCGCACGGCGGTCGTCGACGTCGGGACCGGCGAGCTGCAGATGTCTCCCCTCTGCACCCGGTTCGTCACCGACGGCGCCACGATGTGGTGCAACGAGGACGGTGCAGGCATGCGCGCCTACGACCGCACGGGGGCCGAGCTGTGGGTCGACCCGACCAACCGGATGGCCGCGATGTCGAGCCTCGACCCCGACGACCACCTCACGCCCCTCGTGCTCGACCCCGAGTACCGGGTCCTCGACTACGACCTCGCGACCGGACGGCCGGACTCGGTGCTCCTGGATCCCGGCAGCTCGGACACGTTCGTCGGGCCGCTGCGTCCGAGCGGACTCGTCGTCGGCGAGCACACGGTCGTGCGCGGTGACGACGCGCTCGTCCTGCTGGGACCGGACCGGACCGGCGTCGTCGGCGAGATCGCGAGCGAGAACTACCCGGACGGACTGCTCGAGGACGAGGGCGGGCTCGTCGTCGTCGGCGACCAGTTGACCGAGGTGGACCCTGCGACGGCCGGTGTGCTCGAGGACCGTCGCATCGCCAGGGCGGAGCGCGTCGAGCAGGTGGGGGATCTGCTCGTCACCGTGGGGCTCGACGGGCTCGGCCTGCTCGAGCCGTGACCCCTGCCACCATCGGGAGCCGCCACCCCCGCATGGTTGTCCAGGTTTGCCCCCGGCGCTAACATTGCCTGTTGGCGACCTGTGTCTGTACCTCGACGCTCCCGCCGCCGGGTTCGCGCCCGTTTCCCTGTCCGTTCGAGTATCCCTGTCCGCATCGGAGTTTCCCGCTACATGACCACCACTACCCCCGCCCCGACCACCCCGCAGGTCGCGGTCAACGACATCGGCACCGAGGACGAGCTCCTCGCCGAGATCGACAAGACCATCAAGTACTTCAACGACGGGGACATCGTCGAGGGCACCATCGTCAAGGTGGACCGCGACGAGGTCCTCCTCGACATCGGTTACAAGACCGAGGGCGTCATCCTGTCCCGCGAGCTGTCCATCAAGCACGACGTGGACCCCGACGAGGTCGTGGCAGTGGGTGACCAGATCGAGGCGCTCGTCCTCCAGAAGGAGGACAAGGAGGGTCGCCTCCTGCTGTCCAAGAAGCGCGCCCAGTACGAGCGCGCCTGGTCGTCGATCGAGAAGATCAAGGACGAGGACGGCGTCGTCACGGGCAAGGTCATCGAGGTGGTCAAGGGTGGTCTGATCGTCGACATCGGCCTGCGCGGCTTCTTGCCGGCCTCCCTCGTCGAGATGCGGCGCGTCCGCGACCTCCAGCCCTACGTGGACAAGGAGATCGAGGCCAAGATCATCGAGCTGGACAAGAACCGCAACAACGTGGTCCTGTCCCGCCGCGCCTACCTGGAGGAGACCCAGTCCGCGGTCCGCTCCGACTTCCTGCAGACCCTCCAGAAGGGCCAGGTCCGCGAGGGCGCCGTGTCCTCGATCGTCAACTTCGGCGCCTTCGTCGACCTCGGCGGCGTCGACGGCCTGGTGCACGTCTCCGAGCTGTCCTGGAAGCACATCGACCACC
>JBQDDG010000063.1:0-11704 GCA_052093225.1 Actinomycetaceae bacterium | reverse complement strand
GGAGTAGTTCCGCACGACACGAGGGGCGAACGGTCTACGGACCGTTCGCCCCTCTTTCGTCGTCGGGGCGGTGCGCCCGACGCCCGCCCACCGGGTGCGATGCTGAACCGGATGATCGCCACCGACCAGCTCGTCGACCGCGCCGCGCGCCTCGCTCGGCCAGATGGACGGCGATCTCAGCCCGCAGCCCACGCCACCGCCGGGACCGACGGGCACACCACTTCCGCCGCCCGCCCGATCCTCGGCCTCACCGGCCCGCCCGGCGCGGGCAAGACCACGCTCGCCACCGAGCTCGCCGACGGCCTGCGCGCCCGCGGCATCACCGTCGCGATCCTCCCGATGGACGGCTTCCACCTCGCGGACGTCGAGCTCACCCGCCTCGGCCGCCTTCACCGCAAGGGCGCCCTCGACACCTTCGACGGCTGGGGCTACCTCTCCGCCCTCGAGCGCGCGGCCGCCGCCACGGACCACACGGTCTACGTGCCGGGCTTCGAGCGCGAGCTCGAGCAGCCGATCGCGGGCGCCGTCGCCATCGAGCCCGACGCCGAGCTCGTCATCACCGAGGGCAACTACCTCCTCGACGAGGAGACGCCGTGGAACCGGCTCGCCGGCGTCCTCGCCGAGACCTGGTTCATCGACCTGGCCGACGACGTCCGCCAGGGTCGCCTCGTCGCCCGCCACGTCGCGTTCGGCAAGGCCCCCGACGACGCCGCAGCCTGGGTCCGCGACGTCGACGAACCGAACGCTCGGGCGATCATCGCGCGCCGCCACGCGGCGGACCACGTCGTCGCGTTGTCCTGACGAGCGGGAGCGCCCGCGCGGCTCCGGGTGCTCATGTCCAGTCGAGCGCGGAGTACGACCAGGTCCTGCCGTCGGCGATGCCGGAGAGCGCCGGGTCGATCAGCCGTGCGACCAGGGTGCTTGCACGGTCCACGGTGCGGTGGTCGGTGCAGTGCGGCACCGGACGGCTCAGCCTGGCGTACCCAGCTCCCCACGATGCCGGGACGGCGAACCGACTGAACGGCTCCATCCGGCGACGACGTGTCTCGGTGGTGAGCGCGATGCGGAGCGCCGTGCCGTCGAGGTCGTGGGTGGTCGCTATCACCACGAGGTCGACGAGGTCCTTCTCGCGGGTCGAGGCCGCGCTGCCATAGACGTCCAGGGTGGCGCAGACCTTGTCGGCGACCTGGTCGACCAGCGGGTACAGGCGATAGGGATGGCTGGCCAGCCGAGGCAGCTGTAGGGCATTCGCCGGTTCTGCCGGGACGACGGTGTCGGTCGTTCCAGCACCGACGGCGAGGTCGACCTGGATGGAACCTCGTTGTGCGAGTCCGATGAACACGTCGAACTTCACCCGGTAGCCCTCGGTGTAGGGCTGGGCGGCGTTGCCGATCACGGGCTTGTGTGTGACGTACGCGAACCGGAAATGGTCGGCGAGGTCGACCGACGACAGCCGGACCAGGTCCTCGAGAGCCTGCGTGAGGGTGAAGCCCTCGCGGTACAGGTCGATGTCGAGGGTCGAACGGCTCGACGGCACGCGTGCGAGAAGCCCCGTTCCACCTTTCAGGACCCACTCCGAGTCGTCGCCCTCCGAGAACACGCGGCTGAGGAATCGACGGAAGTGCTCGAGCCGGATCCTCGTGGCCACGCCGAGCGACGCGTCGCGTGACGCAACCTCTCGGGCAGCGGACGAGATCGCATCCTCGACGCCCGCCGACGTCGCGTAGGACCTTGGCTCGATCTCAGGCATCAGCCTTGGTCCCCCTGCGGGACCGGGCAGCGGCTGGTGCGTCCGTCGTGCCGCCGGCTGAGGCCTCGAGGGCGCCCCTCCACGCGTCGATGAGCCCCTCGACGACACTCCCGGTCATGAGCTGCGCGGTGATCGCCTCGGCGACAGGACCGCCGGCTGCGGTCCCCACGAGGTCGCGGGCTGACAGGACGGGGGCGCCGGAGATGACGTTCGGCGCGATCAGCGGACCCTCCGGTGGGTTCAGGAATTCCTCGAGGGCCGCGGAGACCGAGTCCTGGAGCGTGACTATCCGCCTCCGGGAGTCCGCCGATCTCAGGAACTCGTCCAGAAAGCGAGCGGGAAGGTCACCGAGGACCCTCGCTGCGACCCGCGGACCGACAGCGGGGTCCGCGGCCACCCGGCGGGCCACCGAGTCCGGATCGATTCCGGCTGCTTCGTGCAGGTGACGAAGAAGTGCCGCGCCGTCCCGCCTCCTGAAGCCGTTGCGTTCGGCCAGGGGCGCGAGCAGCTCCCGCAGCCGGTCGTTCTTCAGGCCGTACGCGGCGGCAGCGTCGCCGAGCACGTCCGCGACGAGGCTGAGGTCCCCGACGTCCTCGAGCAGATCGGCGATCGTCCGCTCGACGGTCATCGTCGGCAGCCCGTGCGCGAGCGTGACGTCCTGATCCTCCAGGGCTCGCCGGCGGTACCGGATCTCGGCCCGCTGGCTCTGTCGACGGGTCGGGGACACGAACTCGTGCCGGTCTGCCCAGATGTCGCCGATGTCGTGGAGCCGTGCAGCGGATGTGCCGGCCACGACGACTCCGCCCGTGCGGTCGGCGAGGCGCTTCTCGCCCATGGACCGAGGCTCTGTGCTGAGCCAGGCCGCCTGCAGGTCCTCGAACGTGCCTCGCGGTGCCCCTGCGTCCCGGTACACGCCGTGCGAGACACGCTCGAGGTGCCCGGCGTCGGTCAGACGCGACAGGGTGAGCCGAGCGACGCCGGACGCGCCGGCTTGCGCCGACGTCACGAGGCCCCACTGCCGGGAGGTGATCTCGGCGAGCACGCGCTGCGCATCGCTCGCTTTCATGCTTGGAGGGTATCAAAATTAGAGATACGGTCCAAGCGTATGCACGCCCACGACCAGCGGTGCGTCACCTGCAGGTGGCCGAGCGCTCGATGCCGCCCCAGCACGCGACCGCCACGTCGATCGGCACTCCGCACATAGGTGTGCCGGCATCGCCCCCAGATTCCGCACGCACCTCGCTGCCGTTCTCCCGCCTCCCGCGTATGCCTCCCCACGGGCACCTCTACCGGGGGTAGCGCTACCGGGGCGCCGCCCCACGAGCCCGCCATACGCTCACCCCATGGCACCGACGCCGACGTCCCCCCGCCCCCGGTGGCGCCAGCCCGCGCTGGGCCTGGTCACCGGCATCCTCGCCGCCGCCCTCGTCTTCCTCACCCTCGGCCTCGCCCGCCCCGACCAGCCCGAGGAACACCTCACCGGCTACCTGCTCAGCGACGAGGACGCCCTCGCGCCCGGACCGGTCTCGCTCGTCAGCGTGTGGGACGTGCGCCAGCCGTCCTCCGTGCCGGGGCTCGCGGCGCCCACGGGCGACCGCTACCTCACCGTCGTCGTGGCGCTCGATGACGACGACTCCCGCGAGGAGTGGCTCGACCTCGAGGACCTCACCCTCACCGCCTACGCCGTGGACGGTGACGGCGAGCGCGAGGAGCTCGTCCCGACCGACCGCGCCCGGCGCACGCTGGACGGCATCGGCGGTGAGGTCCGCGGCCTGGACCCGTACTGGATCCGTCTGTCCTACGAGCCGCCGTCCGGGGACGCCGACCACTTCGAGGTGGACCTGTCCGTCGGCGGCGAGGAGTACACGCTCGCCGCCCGCACCGAGGAGCCGGCATGACCACCGACCCTCGCCCCGACGCCGACCCTCGCCCCGACGCCGACGCCGACCCCCGCCCCGACGCCGACCCGAGCCCCCCCGTCGCCCCCGCGGCCGACCCGCCGCCCGCCTCGCGGCGGCCCTTCTGGACGACGGCGATCCTCGCCTTCGTCCTCGCCCTCACCGCCCTGCTCCTCCTCCCGCGCGGCGGGGCCGCCACGCAGGTGGCCGCGGGGGAGGGGGTCGACGTCGAGCTGGCCGACGGCGTCACCGCCCGCCTGGTGCCGGAGCTGCGCGATCTCGGCTGGCGGGCCGCATCCTCGAACCGCCAGTACTCGCTCGACCTCCAGCTCACCGTCGCGAACGATTCCGACGCGCTGTTACCCCGCTGGTACCGGATCGAGGTGTTCGAGCAGGGAGCCGTCATCGAGGGTGAGGAGCTGGGGGAGCGGCACCCCGGCAACCTCCAGACCGCGCACATCCCCGCGGGCGGCCAGGCGTCGACCGATTTCTCCTTCGCCTTCGACCGCCCGTGCGGGCAGTTCGTCGCGCGCATCGCGTTCGACCTCACCCTCGAGGGCCGCGACGACCGTCAGGAGGTCGACGTCCCGTTCACCGTCGGCGACGGGGAGTGCCTGGCCGAGAGCGGGTGACCCGCTGGCCCGCCTGGCCGTGCCGCACGCCCAGTGAGGGCCGATCTACTGAAACATTCTACTGAAACATCTGTGTTCCAGTAGGTCAGCGCAGGGTCCACGAGGCGCGTGGGTCGCGGGGCCTCCGCCCCGCCCACGAGCAGGTAACGGTCTTCCGGACGAAACAGTCACCGTCGAGAGTTCGAGTACCAGCTCGTTCCACACGCGGATGAGCGGCTCGTGGATGAGGTACCACGCGTAGGACCACGCCCCGAGCCTGAGCGACAACGCGCCGCGCACAAGGGTCCGCCTCCCGTCGATGTCGGCCTGCGCTGCCGCCACGATGAGCAGCGCGAACGCGACCACCGACCACCACTGCGACCCGGAGTAGGGGCCGAACGCCGCGCCCTCGCCGACCGCCCGCTCACACGGCACCATCGCGGCGTAGAAGGCCACCACGAGCCGCGACGGCGGGAAGTAGTCGATCCAGAACCTCGCCCAGCCGCCGGCCCCGAACACCCACCACAGACCGACGAGCACCACCGCGCACACCCCCCACATCGCCGCCCGCCACCGCCGCCACAGGAACACCCGCAGGGCGACCGGCCGGTCCAGGTAGCTCCACGCGAGCACGAACCCGGACAGGACGAAGAAGAACGTCACGCCCGTGCGCCCGAACGCGGTGAGATGGCTGAGGACCGGCACCTGCCCCGTCTGCGCGCTCAGGTGGTACATCACCACGAGCAGCGCGGCCCAGAACCGCAACCCGGTCAGCGAGTGCAGCCGCGAGGGAAGGGCCAGATCGCCCGACGACGACGCGCGCCCGGGCGCGGAACCGCCGCCCGGCGTCGGCGCTGCGCCCTGCGGCGCGCCCGTTCCCCTGCTCCCCCTGGACGCGGGCGCCCACGCTACGACGCAGAGGTCCCGCCCGCAGATCGGCCGGCAGGACGAAGAAGACGGCGGGCGATCACCGACTGATCGACCACACCGATGAGTCCATCGAATCTTTGGGGATTGACGATCAGTACGTCCCGGCTGAGGCTGGTTCTCCAGCGGCAGGAACTGACACGGAAGTCATGCCGCAGCCGACCACACGGACCTCACCAGGCCCGTCCGTTCGGCCGAGCACCACACACGTATGACCACCAACCAGCACGACCGCTCGCGGGCAACCGCCGGTCGGCGACGTCGAAGCAACGGAGCGACAATGACAGCAGTAGATGTGACCGAGTACGAGGAGTACCAGGAGGCCGGCCGCATCTGGGGGCTCGTTCCTCGCGAGCGGATCACGAAGATCAAGTTCCCTCGCGTGCCCCGGGAGACGATCGAGCGATACCTCGCGATCGAGGACATGACGACCTCGGTGTCGGACGTCCTCGACTCCCTCGGCATCGTCGGGACGGTCCCCGGTTCCTACCTGCGCCCGATCAACGACGGGCAGAAGGTCGTCGGCCCCGCGGTGACGATCCGCAACGCGGTGGAGCGCAAGACCCCCACCCAGGGGTACCACGACAAGGACTTCATCCGGATGTCGACCCGGGACATCTACTATCTCGCAGAGCCTGGGGACGTCCTCGTGACCGATACGGGTGGGAACCTCGAGGTCTCGAACATGGGTGGTCAGTCGTGCACGGTGGCGCAGACGCGCGGTCTCGCGGGCTCGATCGTCTTCGGCGCGGTTCGTGACGTCGGCACGATCCGCAGCCTCGGGTACCCGTTGTGGAGCTGCGGCGTCACCCCGCTCACCGGCAAGTTCCGGATCGAGGCCATCGAGCTCAACGGCGTCGTGCGGGTCCAGGACGTCCGCGTCGAGGCCGGCGACCTCATCGTCGCCGACGACTCGGGCATGTGCTGCGTCCCCTTTGAGCACGTCGACCACGTGATCGACGAGATCGAGAAGATTGCTGCTGACGAGGCCCGGATGGCCGAGCTCATCGTCGCGGACGCACCGCTGGACGAGCTGCGTCCGCTGTTCAGGAAGAGGTACACGGGATGATCAGGACAACGAGGCGATCGACGATGATCGCCGCCCTCGGCGCGGCCACGCTCGCGCTGGCGGCCTGCTCGGTGGGCGCGCAGTCACAGGGCTCCGGGGAGGGAGACTTTCCCTCGGGAACCATCGAGATCGTCGTGCCCTACGACGCCGGGGGTGCGACGGACCAGCTGGCACGCGCCGTCGGCCCCGCGATCGAGGAGGCGCTCGGCGGTGATGCCGAGGTCATCATCCTCAACGAGCCCGGTGGCGCGGGGACGATCGGCACAACCTCCGTCGTCAACGCCGAACCGGACGGTTACACGCTCGGCATCCTCGCGCCGGGACCGCTCACCGTGCAGCCTCACCTGGGGGAGGCGACGTACGCGCTCGACGACGTGCTGCCGGTCGCGCGCATCGCGTCGGCCCCGCTCGTCCTCGCTGTACGGGCAGATGCGCCCTGGGAGACCATCGACGACCTCGTCGCCGATGTGGAGGCCGACCCGGGCGCGTTCCGGTATGCCTCGACCGGCGCGGGCAACCCCGCCAACATCGCGGTCGAGAAGCTCAACGCCGCGGCGGGCATCGAGACCACCCAGGTCCCGTTCGGCTCGAGCAGCGAGGCCGTGACGGCGCTGCTCGGCGGAAACGTCGACGCCGCTGCCGGTTCGCCGTCGGCGTTCACCGCTTCCGTCGCCTCGGGCGACCTGCGGATCCTCGCCAACCTCGGGGAGGGCTCGGGCGAGGGTTACGAGGACGTCCCGACCCTCCTCGACAGCGGGTACGAGGCCTCGACGAACATCGTCAGCGGCCTCATCGCCCCCGTCGGCACCCCGGACGAGATCGTCCAGGTCATCGCGGACGCGGTGAGCACCGCTCTCGAGGACGAGGAGGTCGTCGCGGCCATCGAGGCGACCGGCGTCATCGTCAGCTACGGCGACGGCGGCGAGTACGGCGCCGATCTCGAGGTCGACTCCGAGGAGAACCAGGGCGTCCTCACCGACCTCGGACTGATCGAATGACCGCGCAGCACGGCGCCGCGCCCGCGGACCGCGTCCGTTCGGCCGTCATCCTCGGTGCCGTCGCGGCGCTCGGACTGCTCGTCGTCGCCGGGAGCTTCCGCCTCGGCGTCGGCAGTCCGACGTCGCCCGGGGCGGGGATGTGGCCGGCGATCATCGGCGCGCTCTGGTGCCTCGCCGGCACCGTGGCGGCCGTGGGCGCCGCCCGCGGCGCCGTGCTGCCGTCGATCCGCCCGGTCGGTTCGCCGCTGGTCGGAGTGGGTCTCGTCGTGGTGTTCATCGGCCTGTTCAGCTACGTCGATCTCGCCGTCGCCGTGCTGGCAGTCAGCCTGCTGTGGATGCTTCTGCTCAGCGACATGCCGTGGCCGCGCGCGATCGTCGGGTCCCTCGTCATCACCGCCGTGATCTATGGCGTGTTCGTGTTCGCCGTCGGTACTCCGCTGCCGGCCAGTCTGCTCCCCACCTTCTAAGGAGGCGACGTGCTCGACTCACTCTCGCTCGGCCTCAGCGTCGCCGTGCAGCCGGAGAACCTGCTCGCCGTGCTCATCGGCTGCGTCCTCGGGGTCGTCGTCGGCGTCCTGCCCGGGCTCGGTCCGATCACCACGATCTCCATCCTCCTGCCGTTCACGTTCGGGATGGAACCGACGACGGCGATCATCATGCTCGCCGGGATCTACGCCGGCGTGATGTACGGCGGGACCGTCACGTCGGTGCTGCTCAAGCTGCCCGGCGAGGCCGCATCGGTGGTCACCGCGATCGACGGCTACGAGATGGCCAAGCAGGGCCGGGCCGGTCCCGCGCTCGGCATCGCGGCGATCGGTTCGTTCGTCGGCGCGACCGTCGCGCTGCTCGCCCTCACCTTCGCCGCGCCGGCCCTCGCCGACCTCGCGGTGCGGCTCGGCCCGCCCGAGTACGCGGCTCTTGCCGCCCTCGGGCTCTTCCTCATCGCCTTCCTCGGCAGCGGGGCCTTCGCGAAGGCACTCGTCGCGGCGGCAGCCGGCCTGTTCCTCGCAACGGTCGGCCTCGACCCGGTGTCCGGTCAGACCCGGTTCGCCGGCGGCGTGCCCGAGCTGCTCGAGGGTCTCGACGTCGTCGCCGTCGTGCTCGGTCTCTTCGGTATCGGCGAGGTGCTCTTCCAGCTGCGCAAGCGGCACGAGCCCGAGGCGGAGACCGTCAGCACGAAGGTCGGTCGCGTGACGCCCTCGCGGAAGGACCTCAGGGACAGCTCCGGGGCGATCGGTCGCGGATCGGTCATCGGCACGCTCATCGGGCTCGTGCCCGGCGGCGGAGGCATGGTGTCCTCGCTCGTCAGCTACGGGGTCGAGCGGCGCGTCGCCAAGGACCCGAGCCGGTTCGGCAAGGGTGCGATCGAGGGCGTGGCGGGCCCGGAGACGGCGAACAACGCCTCGTCGACGTCGGCGTTCGTCCCGCTGCTCAGCCTCGGCATCCCGTTCAACGTCACCATCTCGCTGCTCTTCAGCGTGCTCATCATCAACGGCGTCACGCCGGGACCGCGCATGGTGGACGAGCGGCCGGACCTCTTCTGGGGCGTCATCGCCTCCATGTACGTGGGCAACATCGTGCTGCTGATGCTCAGCATGCCGCTAGTCGGCCTGTTCATCCAGATCCTGCGGGTCCGCACCGAGGTGCTCGCCCCGTTCATCATCGCGCTCAGCCTGGTCGGCGTGTACACGATCGACAACAACACGTGGAACATGTGGGTCGCCCTCGTGTTCGGGGTCATCGGCTACCTCATGCGCGTCTGGGGATTCCCACCGGGACCGCTCGTGCTCGCGTTCATCCTCGGCGGCATGCTGGAGACGGCGATGCGCCAGTCCCTGCTCATGAGCGACGACGGCTTCCTCATCTTCGTGCAGCGCCCGGGTTCGGGCCTTCTTGTCGCGATCTGCGTGGCGATGGTGGCCTTCTCGGCCGTCGGCGCGTGGCGTGCGCGCAAGAGGGCGCCCCAGCAGCAGGCGGAGCTGGAGGAGGTGGACGCCTGATCGTCCGTCACCGATCCACAGGAGCCGGTCCCCGAGCGGGGGCCGGCTCTCGTGCGTCGGCCTCCGCGCGTTCCAGGAGCTCGGTGACCTGCCTGCGTGCACCGGTGACGAAGGCGCCCGCGAGCTCGTCGGGCTCCTGGGAGGTGATGACCTGCAGCGGGACGCTGAGGCGCTCGCCGGTGGGGATGAAGACGACGTCGGAGCGGTCGCGGTCGATGAACAGCAGTGGTTGGACGGCGACGCCGATGTCCCCGCCGACGAGCGAGAGCTGGGCGTGCATGTTGTCGGCGTCGATGATGTGCTCCGGCGCGCAGCCGCGAGCGGTGTACAGCGCGACGAGTGCGTCGTAGAACTCCGGGTTCCGCTCGCGCGGGGCCATGACGAAGGTGAGGCCGCGCATCTGCCTGAGATCGATGTGGGCCTTCGCGGCGAGCGGGTGCCCGGTGGGCAGCACGGCGTAAAGAGGCTCGTGCACGAGCTCATGGCTGGTTGCTGCCGTCGGTCGGTGAGCGGTGCGCACCACGGCGACGTCGAGCCTGCCCTCGCGCACCGCACGCAGCTGCTCGTGGGAGGACATGGGGTGCAGGCTGAGCCGGATGTCCGGGAACTCGGCGTGCAGCCCGCGGACCACCTGCGGGACAAGCGTGCGCATCGCGGGATTGACGGCCCCGATCCGGAAGACCCGGCGCATGCCCGCGGCGACGCTTCGCACCTCGTTCTCGAGGGCGTCGGCGTCCCGCACCAGAAGGAGAGCGCCCTGGTAGAGAGCTTCGCCCGCTTGCGTGAGGCGGCTCCGCCTGGTGGTGCGTTCGAGCAGCGCCCCACCGATCGAGCGCTCCATCCGCCGCACCGTCTCGCTCAGGGTGGGCTGGGAGATGTGCAGGCGCGCGGCAGCGGCGCGGAAGTTCAGCTCCTCGGCGAGCACCACGAAGTGCCGAAGGTCGCGAAGGGCGATCACAGGGCTCCTTCTGTTCGCGGACCGGTTGCTCTGAACGGTAGGCGCAGTGCGACTGGTGGCAATGGCGACGCGCGAGGACACCCGTGGGGCGCCCCCGCCCCGCCCGCTCCCGCCTACCCTTGTCCCCATGCCCCGACGCCGTATCGACCCCACGATCGGGCTTGCCGCCGTGCGGGCCTGGCAGGCCGACCCCGGCGCGGTGACGCGGGCGGACCTCATGACGGCGGTGCGCTTCACCCTCGAGGAGCTCGCCGAGTCCTCGCCGGGCGGCGCGCTGGAGGTGCGGGTCCCGCCGGCGGGCGCGGTCCAGGCGCTCGGCGGGCCGAGGCACACGCGCGGCACCCCGCCGGGCGTGGTGGAGACCGACCCGGCCACGTGGCTCGAGCTCGCCAGCGGGGACCTCGACTGGGACGCCGCGGTCGCGGACCAGCGCGTCTCGGCGTCGGGGGAGCGGGCGGACCTCGCGGCGTGCCTGCCGCTCGTGCGCAGGGGTAGGTTCAGCCGGTGACGCACCCCGACCCGGACCAGACCCGCCCCGCGGACCCCGGCGACGGGCTCCCGCCCGAGCCGGACCGGTCCCGCCCCGACGACGCCGCCGCTCCCGCCGAGCAGGCAGCGCCCGCCCCGCAGGGGGCTGCAGAGGAGGCAGGCAGCGAGCCCGGGGAGCCCGGCGAGCGTCCGACGACGGTCGGGCACGTCCGCCGGGCCCCGCGCTACGGGCGGTTCATCTGGGTGGGCTTCCTCCTCGGACTGCTCGCCAGCATCCTGCTGGTCGTCTTCACGGACGGCGAGTCGTTCAGCGACCAGTACGGCGAGCAGGTGGGCGGGAACCAGTTCTTCACGGATCGGCTCAGCGACTCGAACGCGATCGGCCTGCTCGTAGTCACGCTCGGCCCGGCGGGGATGATCCTCGGCGCGTTCGTCGCCTACCTCCTGGACCGCCGCTCGCTGCGCCGTAGGGAGCGCGCCACGCGCGGTCTGACGGACTGATTACCAGGTGACGCCGGCGTCGGCGGACACGAGGGTCTCCTCGCCGGCCCACAGCCACATCGAGCTGCCCGCGCCCGCCACGGCCGTCTGACCGGCCACGGGCTGGACGTCCTCCGCGCAGCCGACGGGCGCGGTCGTTCCTTCGATGCCGGCGGACCAGATCTGCGTGCCGGCACAGTCCTCGGACGAGCCGGCCAGCACGTAGCCCTGCAGGGTGAGGCCGATGGCTACGGCGTCGGTCTCCTCGACGGCGGTGGTCCAGGACGCGCCGCCGTCGGTGGAGACCGTCAGGCTGCCGTCGGTGCACAGGATTGCGGCACTGTTGTCGTCGAACCCGGCGAGCCCGGCGATCTCGCAGGGGGCATCGACCTGGCCGACGGTGGTGCCGAGCACCGCGCGGTCGGTGGGGTCGATGTACCAGCTGCCTTCGACGAGCTCGGGTGCCTGCTCCCAGCTGGTGCCGCCGTCCACGGAGCCGGCGTAGGTCGGCGAACAGTCGGGAT
>JBQDDG010000062.1:0-12437 GCA_052093225.1 Actinomycetaceae bacterium | reverse complement strand
TCATCCACCCAGACTCACGCACACCCGGGCCACCGCTTAGGAGACACGCCCTAGGTTGCCGGGCGTCCTCCCGAACACGGCTGCGACCACATCGGCGAGGTCGATCGGATCGACGCCTGCCTCATGAGCCGCTTGCTCGACCGTCGCCACCCCGTCGTACGGGAGAACCGGCTCGAGCATGAGCGGGGCGAAGAGGTTGCCCTGTCCCTGGAGCAGAAGGTCTCGTCGCTCGTCGGCGAGAGCCTGGTCGCGCAGCGCGTAGGCAGTGTCGATGTAGCGCAGGAACGTCGACCGAAGGTCGTCGGCGATCGTCACCGGTGTCGGAAAGGACATGGCACCTCACAGACTCACTCGTGCGTACACGAGGTCTGCGACCTCGCGTGGGACAGATCGGTAGACGAGCATTCGCTGATCCACGAACTCGCGCGGGGCGTGCCCCGAGCACAGGGAGAGGGCGCGCCCGTAGAGCGCCGGGAGGTCTGCTCCGAGCGGTACGAGTACGGATCCGGTCTTCTGGTGGTAGCCCATGAGCGGGTCGGCGGCCCACATGTTGGCGACGTGCTTGACGACTCGCGCGGTACCGATTCCCATGGTTCCGTTCTCGAGGTCCTGTTCGTTCCGGACGACGTAGGTCGAGGCGAAGTCCCTGAGCCGGTACGCACCGCGGACAGTAATCCGGTCGGACTGCAACCACGTCGCGGACCCCGTGTCCCAGCGCTCGGCCGTCCGGTAGAAGGGGACCCTGACGCGCTTGAGCGCCGCTTCCAGCGTGCTCATCGTCGGTAGCGACCTCGCGATCGTGGGGGCCGGAGAAGTCACGAGCACGGTAACCCCGATCTCAGCCAGTGCGTTGAGGGGTAGGTCCCCTTCGACCTCTACGCGTGCTATGCCGAAGTCGTTCTGCTGCCGGACCTCGGCGCAGCCTGCGGTTGCGCGCCGGATCTGCTCGATCAGGGAACGCGAGCGCGTCCCGGTGAGCACCCATGTGTCATCGGCTACGGGTGTAAGCGTGGGTGAGTTCAGGGCCCACTCGGAGGCCTCGAGCCGCTCGTCTCGCGCGACGTCAATGTGTCCAAGCACCTCGAGCCTGCGGAGGAGGGTGTCGGCGAACAGGCCTGAGCCTTCGATCTGGGCTGCGATGCGTTCGAAAACGCCGCGTGAACCGTGGCCGACGTGGCTGAGCGCGTCGAGCGCCACCTCCGCGCCTTTTCCATCCTCGGCGACAGGGGGGATCGTCACGGGGCTGGTCGTCTGAGACAGGTGCAGCTTGTCGCGCTTCTTTGCTGCCCACGGACTGCCGGCGAACCGCTTAACGAGTCCGCAGGTGGTGCACTCTCCCTCGATCGTCGTCGTTCTGGGCGCATCCTTGCCGAAGTCGGGTAGGTCGAATCTGTGCTTGCCCGTCACCATGCAGGACTTGCTGTCCACCGGGATGCCGACCCGTGCCGGGGGTCTTGGTGGTGCTTGGATGGCCCGGCGACGATGGAAGTAGTCCCGCGTGGTGACGGTCAAGTCCTCCCCGGCCTCTGTCAGCGAGACGGTGCGCGTGCCGTTGACGTACCTCGGCCAGTCGGCCGGTCCGGCCCGGAGCGGCCAAAGCGGGGTCGCGTCAGGTGAGTAGACGAGCCTGAGATCGGTGTCGTCCACGTCGAACTGCGGTGAGTCCGCCGATCTGAGCCGGAGAAGCGCGGTGGAGTCGGGCCGCGTGGCGCCATTGGACCGCATCGTGACGAGGTACTCGCCATCACCGAGGCCGCGGTCTGCAAGTGGTAGGACGAGCGTCTCGCTATTTATCGTTCTCTCGGTAACGAGCTCGTCGATGTCCACGCGCGTGCCTCGATAGATCTGCACAGCGATCGACTCCGCCCCCGGCGCCTGGGCGACGATCTCTGGCGGGGCGAGCGTGGACCACTTCCGGAGCATCCCGGGAAGGACGAAGCCGCCGCGCAAGGAGAGGCCGCCGCTTGCGCGAGGTGTGATCGGCAAGAGGTCCAAGTGGGTCGTGGACCAGGAAGTCGCGACGATCTGCACATCTCGGTACAGCGTCCAGCCGTCGGGCAGACCTGGCACGTCCCCCATGTTGCTCCAGCCAGGACGCGCGTACTGCTCGAGGTGTGTTTCGACCTTCGTTGTCGCATCTCGCTTCGCGAGGACCAGGGTGTCGTCTGCGAACGTCACGCGCTCCACCTCGACGAAGCCACCTTGCAGGTCGTCCCACCGCAGCGGTACAACTCGCCTGGGCTGTCTGCCGAACGATCGGTCGTCCCCTTCACCGAATTGCCCCTCGAGGGTCTCTCCGACGAGTGACACTGTATCGAGGTTGTGCGTTCCAGCCAGCCAGGTCGATCCGCCCGGGCCCGTCTGGGTGGGGACTTCGATCCTGCCCTCGGTGGCTGTGAAACGGGCGATGTCCGGGCCGTCTGAGCGATATGGGAGCATGAGGTTGAAGACAACACGCTTCCTGGGGAAACCCTGCAGGAACGTGAGGAGCCGGGTAGATGCGACCTGACGCGCAGCCGCCAGTCGTTCACGGCCCGACCCGTCCCAGCTCTCCAGCTCTAGCCCCGGTCTTTCATGAGGTGAGGGGTCTGGGCGGCGTGTAGATGCACGGAAGTGCCCGCCAGGCGGGGGAAACTTGGGATTACGACGTCTCAAGATCCTCGAGCTGGAAGGCACTCCGTAGGTGAAGCGTAACTCGTGGTCCCAGGCCTTGTCCGTCACTGCCGATGGTGTCGGCGTGGTGGCTCACGCGGGCAGCATCGCGACCCGGCTGTTGGCCGACCGCAGCGGGCTCACGGCTGAGCTGTCGGCGGCGTTGGCGCGCCGTCGGTTCGTCCCGGTCCATGACCGTGGCCAGGTGTTGACCGATGTCGCGGTCATGCTCGCCGATGGTGGCGAGGCGATCGCGGACATCGACGTGCTCCGCCATCAGAACGCGGTGCTGGGGCCTGTCGCCTCGGCGCCGACGGTCTGGCGGACCCTGGCCGAGATCACGCCGGGCCGGGTCAAGAAGATCGCCGCCGCGCGGGCCCGGGTCCGACGCCATGTCTGGGCCCAGTTCCCCGACGGGCTACCGGTGTCGCGGGTGGCGGGTAGGGACCTCGGCGATGTCGTCGTGCTGGACGTGGATGCCACGGTCGTGGTCACGCATAGCGAGAAGGAGCATGCTGCTGCGACGTTCAAGAGGACGTTCGGCTACCACCCGATCGGGGTGTGGTGCGACAACACCGCAGAGTTCCTCAGCGCGAAGCTGCGGGCCGGGAACGCGGGGTCGAACACCGCCACGGATCACATCGAGGTCCTGACCCAGGCGATCGCTCAGATCCCCGCCACGCATCGCAGGAAGCTGTTGATCCGCAGTGATGGCGCGGGTGCGTCGCACGCGCTGCTGGACTGGCTCACCGGGCAGGACCGGGTCCGTGGCCGAAGCGTGGAGTACAGCGTGGGTTTCGCCGTCACCGACAAGATCCGCGACGCGATCGATCTGGCCCCCACGGGCGCCTGGACCCCCGCGATCAACACCGAGGGCACGATTCGTGACGGCGGCGACGTCGCCGAGCTCACCGGCCTCCTCGACATCGCACGCTGGCCGGCCGGGATGCGGGTGATCGTGCGTCGGGAACGGCCCCACCCCGGCGCGCAGCTGTCGCTGTTCGAGGAGCGTGACGGGTGGCGCTACCAGGCGTTCGTCACCAACACACGCGTCGGGCAGCACGCGTTCCTCGAGGCCCGCCACCGCGCGCACGCTCGGGTCGAGGACCGGATCCGACACGCCAAGGACTCCGGTCTGGGCCGGTTCCCCTCCCGGGAGTTCAAGGTCAACCAGGCCTGGCTGGGCCTGACCATGATCGCGGCCGATCTGACCGCCTGGACAAGGCTGCTGGGCTGCGTCGGCGAGGCCGCCACGCTCGCGCCATGCGAACCGAAAGCGTTGCGCTACCGGTTCCTGCACGTCCCCGCCCGCCTCACCCGAGGGCAGCGACGACGACACCTGCGGATCCCCGAGTCCTGGCCCTGGGCAGCCGTGATCGTCGCGGTCTTCGCGAACATCGCCGCGATCCCACCACCCGCCTGACCCGCCCCCATCCGTCCGTGACTCCAGGGACCTCGGAGAACCGCAGCCCGGCAGCGCCAGCCGGCACACCGTGATGCCCGGAATCCATCAACCGTGCCGCACCGACGACGAGTTCCTCGCGAACCCCCGATCGCCCTACCCGTGAAAGACCGGGGCTAGGCAAGCGGCCTCGACCACGCGCTCGCGGACGTCCGCCATGAGCCATAGGCGCACCAGGTGTGAGCTGAGCGGACTGTGAGTCGTTCCGACGTGCGAGTCGATGACGACCCGCATCTCTGCAGGCGCGATGCGAGATCCCGGTGTCATCCCCTCGAGCGCAAACATCTCGTGCAGGCCGGGGCGGTCGTGGTGTCGAACGACCGCCTGCGAGAGTGGTAATCCTATGTACTCATGGTTCCCGACGGCGTACGCGGTGGGGATTCCACGCTCGCCCTCCCACGCCTCGAGCCAGTTGTTGAGCGAACCCCATAGCTTCCTTGCCTGGCGCCGGTATCCCGCCTCAAACCGGGACTCATCCTCCGCTGGTATGTCGAGCAGCAGGTGGAGACGTGAATAGTAGTTGTGTGCTGCGACCTTCTCGTCGGCCTGCATGTTCTCTGCAGCGATCGACAGCAGCACGAGGAGAGGTAGTGCCGGTGGATTCTCGTGAGGTCTGAATGCGTGCTGGACCGCCGCCTCGCCCTGCCATGTGAAGGGAGAGGCGGATGGGGCACCCCGCGTCAAACTGCGGCGGACGACGCGCGCGAGGGCCTTGGGGTCATCGCCCTCTACCTCGGCGCGAGTCAGGATCTCCTTGAGCGCGTCTGTGTCCGGCAACGCATAGACAGGCCGACCGGCAGCCTCGCCACCGAAGATGACGTCGGCGATCGCGTCGCACACGCGGCGGTACTCATCCGTCACAGTCTTCCTGCACGCACCAATCTGCCTTCATGATCCATGATCCGGCGGACGTTGTTGTCCACCGCGTAGCGCGACCACTCAGGAGAAACCATGATATCGCCAGCCCCGACATTCCCAGGTAGATATCGGCCGCTGCGTGTCTGGTCCAGATTGGACCGGTTTGGCGACTTCCGACAACGACGCGAGTCATCGGCATGGTGCGTGAGGGCGTAGTCCGTTTCGCGTGCGGCGGGGCCGGCCGCCGACCCCACCGACTCGTGCAAGTGCGGCGGCCTCCCTGACCGCCCGCGCCCTGCCCGGTGCTCGCGGTCAAGGCCATGGGCTGACCACGGCCCGCTGGTCGGCCCCGGCATGGGCGTGGTTCACGTTGCGTCGGTCGCGCGTCAGGCCGGGTCGGTCGCGGTCGCAGTTGCGGGCGTCCCGCCCCGCCCGAGGGTTGACGCGCGGGCGACGAGCTCGGGCGGGAAGACGACGTGCTCGTGCACGTGGTCGCCGCCGGCCGCCGCCCGGATCTCCTCCATCAGCAGCTCGGCGGCGCGGCGTCCGAGGTCAGCGCGGGGCTGTCGCACCGAGCTCAGCGGGATGGTGGCCGCCTCGGCGAAGGCGATGTCGTCGTAGCCCATGATCGCCACGTCCTCCGGCACCCGCAGTCCGGAGAGCGTGAGTCCTTGGAGGATGCCGAGCGCCAGGAGGTCGTTGAGGGCGAATACGCCCGTCGGTCGCTCGACGGTCGGCATCGCGGCGATCTCCCCGCCCACGCGGCGGCCCTCGGCGATCGTCAGCGCCGAGGTCGGGACGACGTCGAGGCGTGCCCAGCGGCCGTTGCCGTCCGCGAAGCCCGCCACCGCCTGCTGGGCGCCCGACCGCCGCTCGGCGACCTGTCGCAGGGAATCGGGGCCCCCGACTACCGCGAGACGTCGGTGGCCCTGCTCGAGGAGGTGCTCCGCGGCGAGCACGCCGCCGGCCACGTCGTCCACGGAGACCGCGCACGCCTGCTCCAGCTCGATGCCGCGGTCCACGAGCACGAGGGGGATCCCGAGCTCCCTGAGGCGGGTCAGGGCGGGGCTCGCGCTGTCGACCGGGGAGACGAGCACGCCCTCGGCGCGCACCCGCTCGAACAGCGCGAGATGCGACGCCTCTCGCTCGGCGTCCTCGCCGGAGTTGGCGAGCATGAGCGAGTAGCCCGCCTCGTTGATGGCCCGCTCGGCACCGTCCGCGACATCGGTGAAGAACGGGTTGCCCGCATCGAGGACGACGAGCCCGATGAGCCCGCTCGTCCCGGCGCGCAGCTGGCGGGCAGACTCGTTGCGCACGAAGTCCAGCTTCGTCACGGCCGTCATCACGCGGTCCCGGGTGTCGGCCGAGACCCGGTCCGGGTGGTTGAGGACGTTGGAGACCGTCCCGACCGACACTCGGGCGAGGGACGCGACGTCCCGGATGCTTGCGCGCTCGCTCACGGCGTCCTCCTCTCGCTCGGCGTTGCAACGTTACAACTTGTCAGGACCGGAAGCGTCGGACGGTTGCAGTATGAATCGATCCAACGAGAGGGTTGACGAAGGAAGTGAACCGCCAGTACCGTCCCTGACAACGGATTGAACCGATTCATTCATGGCTCAGCGAGGACGAGGATGTCCCAGGACCAGACACGCGAGACTCAATCGGGCGCACCGCAGCGACCCGGCGCCCTACCGGCCACCACCGAGGGCCCCACCACGGGCCGCGGCCCCGTCGTCGCGCTCGAGGACGCGACCAAGAGCTACGGCGCCGTCCAGGCGCTGCGTGGCGCGCGCCTCGAGCTCCACGACGGCGAGGTGCACGCACTGGTGGGGGAGAACGGCGCGGGCAAGTCCACGCTCATCAAGGTGCTCGCAGGCGTCCACCAGCCCGACTCCGGCCGCCTCACCGTCGACGGCCGCCCCGTGACGTTCCGCAGCACGGCCGACGCCATGGCGGCCGGCATCGCCGTCATCTACCAGGAGCCCACGCTCTTCCCCGACCTCAGCGTCGCGGAGAACATCTTCGTCGGCCGCCAGCCGCTCGGCCGGGCGCGCGCGATCGACCGCCGGGCGATGAACGCGGCCGCCGCCGAGCTCTTCGACCGCCTCGCCGTGCCGCTGCGCCCCGAACGCCTCGCCAGCGGCCTGTCGATCGCGGACCAGCAGCTCGTCGAGATCGCCAAGGCGCTGTCCGTCGGTGCCCGCGTCCTCATCATGGACGAGCCCACCGCCGCCCTGTCCGGCGTCGAGGTCGACCGACTCTTCTCCGTGGTCCGCGGGCTGCGCGACCTGGGCGCCGCCGTCCTGTTCATCTCCCACCGCTTCCGCGAGGTCGAGGCGCTGTGCGAGCGCGTCACCGTCATGCGCGACGGCCGGCACGTGTCGACCGACCTCATGGCCGACGTGACCGTCGACGAGCTCGTCCGCCGGATGGTCGGCCGCGACCTGTCCGCGCTCTTCCCCAAGCAGGACGTCGAGCCGGGAGAGGTCGTGCTCGACGTCGAGGGTCTGACCCGGGCGGGCGTGTTCGCCGACATCACCTTCCAGGTGCGCGCCGGCGAGATCGTCGCCCTGGCCGGCCTCGTGGGCTCGGGACGCTCAGAGGTGGCGCAGGCGGTGTTCGGCGTCGACCCGCGCGACTCCGGGACCGTCAAGGTCGCCGGGCGTGAGGTGCCCGCCCACCGGCCCAAGGCCGCGATGGCCGCCGGGCTCGCCCTGGTCTCGGAGGACCGCCGCCAGCAGGGGCTCGTCCTCGACCTGTCGATCGAACGCAACATCACCCTGCCTCGCTCGCGCAGCCTCGCCACCCTCGGCCTGCTCACGGGCCGCGCCGAGCGCAGCTCCGCGAGGGAGTGGGCCGGGCGGCTGCAGACCCGGTTCTCCGCCATCACCGCGCCGGTGGCCACGCTCTCGGGCGGCAACCAGCAGAAGGTCGTCCTCGCCAAGTGGCTCTCCACCGAGCCCAAGGTGCTCATCGTCGACGAGCCCACCCGCGGCATCGACGTCGCCACCAAGGCCGAGGTCCACCGCCTCGTCTCCGACCTGGCCGCGTCCGGCGTCGCGGTCCTCATGGTCTCCTCCGAGCTGCCCGAGGTCCTCGGCATGGCCGACCGCGTCCTCGTCATGCGCGAGGGCCGCATCGCCGCCGACATCCCCCGCGCCGAGGCCACCGAGGAGTCCATCGTCCGGGCCGGCACCACCGAGGAGGCGGCATGACCACCACCACGACGGCCCCGACCGCCCCCGCCGCCGGCGGCGTCTGGCTCGGCCGGCTGCGCGGCCTCCTCGGTGCCCGCATCCTCGGCCTCGTCATCGCGCTCGTGCTGCTCGTCGCGGTGACGACGGCGATGAACCCCCGGTTCCTGTCCGGCCAGAGCGTGCGGGACATCCTCTTCGCGGCCGCGATCTCGGTCCTGCTCGCCGCGGGCATGACGATGGTCGTCCTCACCCGCGGCATCGACCTCTCGGTCGGCTCCGTCCTCGGCCTGTCCGCCTACGGCACGGCCACCTTCATGGCCGACCACGGGCTCGCCGTCCCGGTCGCGATGGTGCTCGGCGTCCTCCTCGGCGCCGCCTGCGGGATGGTCAACGGCGCCCTCGTGTCGATCGGCGGCGTCCCACCGCTCGTCGCCACCCTCGGCACGCTCTACCTCTTCCGGGGCGTCGTCTACTTCTGGGCCGGCGGCTCCCGCATCAGCGCGGGCAGCATGCCGGACAGCTTCCTCTCCTTCGGGACCGGTCGCCTCCTCGGGGTGCCCTACCTGATGATCATCGCGATCCTCTGCGCGGCAGCGGTCGGCCTCTTCCTCTCCCGCTACCGCGCGGGCCGCGACCTCTATGCCCTCGGCTCCAACCCGGAGGCCGCCACGCTCGCCGGCATCCCCGCGACCCGCCGCCTGATGACCGCCTACGTGGTCGCGGGCGCCCTCGCCGGGCTCGGCGGCGTCCTGTACGCCGCCCGGTACGGCACCGTCGACGCCTCGGCGGGCAACGCGATGGAGCTCGACGTCGTCGCCGCCGTCGTGGTGGGCGGCGTGGCGATCTTCGGCGGCAGCGGGACGGTGCTCGGCGCCGCGCTCGGCGCCCTCCTGCTCACCACCATCAACAACGCGCTCCCGTCCCTCGGCATCGACCAGTTCTGGCAGCGCGCCATCGTCGGCGCCCTCATCATCGGCGCCATCGCGCTCGACCGGATCGTCGCCGTCCGCCTCGACCGTGCACGACGAAAGGACACCCATGTCGGCTGACACCCAGCTGCGCACCGCCGACACCGCCCTGACCGCGGCCCCGCGTCGCTCGACCCGGACCCTGACGTGGGACACGATCATCATCGCGATCACCGTCGCGTTCCTCGTCGCCGCCTCCCTCGGGGTGGAGCACTTCGGCACCGAGCGGAACTTCCTGTTCCTCGTCCTCGACCTCGGCCCGATCCTGCTGCTCGCCCTGCCGATGACGCTCATCATCATCACCGGGGACATCGACCTGTCCGTCGCCTCGATGGTGGGCCTGACCTCCAGCGCCATCGGCGTCATGTGGGAGGCGGGCCTGCCGCTCGAGACGATCCTCGTGCTCGCCGTCGTCCTCGGGGCGGTCCTCGGGGCCGTCAACGGGCTGTTCGTCGCCGTCCTCGGCCTGCCGGCGCTCGCCGTCACCATCGGCACCCTCGCCCTGTACCGGGGCCTGTCCTACGTGCTGCTCGGTGACCGGGCCGTGGCCGACTTCCCGCGCGACTTCTCCGGCTGGACGATCGGTGCCACGGGCTGGCTCCCGAACGTGCTCCCGTACTTCGTGGGGCTCGCGGTGGTCTTCGCCGTCGTCCTGCACGCCACCCCCGCCGGGCGCGCGATCTACGCGATCGGGGCCAACGTCACGGCCGCCGCCTACGCCGGCATCCACGTCATGCGCACGCGGTTCCTCCTCTTCGTCACCTCCGGCGCCGTCGCCGGGCTCGTCGGCGCCTTCTGGACGATGCGCTACTCCAGCGCCAGGGGGGACAACGCGTTCGGGCTCGAGCTCACCGTCGTCGCGGCCGTGCTGCTCGGCGGCGTCTCGATCTTCGGCGGCAAGGGCTCGCTGCCGGGGGTCCTCGCCGGCGCCGTCCTGCTCATGTCCCTGCAGAACGCCCTGCGGCTCGAGTCCATCTCGACCGAGGCCCTCACCGTGGTCACCGGCTCCCTGCTCATCGCCTCGGTGCTGCTGCCCAACATCGTCGCGCGCACCCGGCAGGCCCTGCGCCGCCGCAGACCCCCGCCCGAGGACCACCCGGCCGGTCCGGCCCCCGGCGGGCCGGCCACCCCCGCCATCGACCCCGACCCGGATCCAGACCCGGACCGGAACGCCCCCGACCACTCCGACCCACTTCTGCACGACCCCACGGCCGCCGACGCGGCACGATGAAAGGAACACCACGATGAGGACGCAACGACGCGCACGCCCCATCGTCCTGACGACGGGACTCGCCCTGGCGCTCGCCGCCTGCGGCAGCACCACTCAGGACAGCCAGGACGACGGCGGGGACGCCGACGACGGCGCCGAGCAGGTCGACGACTCCGACGACGGGGGCGACTCCGCCAGCGACGACGCCGGTAGTGACGCCGGCGGCTCGGGCGAGTACGAGGAGGGCCTGGCGATCTCCATGCTCCCCAAGTCCGTCAACAACCCCTACTTCGAGTCCTCCTCGGTGGGCGCGGAGGCGGTGGTCACCGACCTTTCCGGCACCTACGAGTACACCGGACCCTCGGACGCCTCGGCGTCCTCGCAGGTCAGCTACATCAACACGCTCTCCCAGCAGGGCGTGGACGCTATCCTCCTGTCCGCCAACGACCCCAACGCCCTGTGCTCCTCGCTGGACCAGGCGCGCTCGACCGGCACCGCCGTCGTCACGTTCGACTCGGACGTCGACCCGGAGTGCCGCGACCTGTTCGTCAGCCAGGTCGACGGCGAGGAGGTCGGCCTCGCCCTCATGGAGATGGCCGCCGAGCAGGTCGACGGCGACGGCCAGATCGCCGTCCTGTCCGCCACCGCCAACGCCGCCAACCAGAACGCCTGGATCGCGGTGATGGAGGAGGAGCTCGAGTCCAACCCCGACTACGCCGACATCGAGCTCGTCGCCATCGCCTACGGCGACGACGAGGACGAGCGGTCCTTCGCCGAGACCCAGGGCCTGCTCCAGGCCCACCCGGACCTCGAGGCGATCGTCGCCCCCACCACCGTCGGCATCCTGTCCGCGGCCCGGTACGTCCAGGGCTCCGACTACGACGTCGCGGTCACCGGTCTCGGCAACCCGAACGACATGCGCCAGTACGTCGAGGACGGCACGGTCACCGAGTTCGCGCTCTGGGACCCGGGAGAGCTCGGCGAGCTCGCCGCCTACGCCGGGGCCGCGTTCGCCTCGGGGATGATCAGCGGCGAGGGCGACACGTTCACCGCCGGTGAGCTCGGCGAGTACACCGTGGGCCCCGACGGCGTCATCGTGCTCGGCCCGCCCACGCGGTTCAACTCCGAGAACATCGACGACTTCGACTTCTGAGCAGATGCGCCGCTACTGCCTCCTCGCCCGGATCAGGACGGACCGGGCGCTGGAGTACCGAGAGCGTCACGCCGAGGTCTGGCCCGAGATGCTCGACGCCCTGCACGAGGCGGGGTGGCGCAACTACTCCATCTTCCTGGCGCCGGACGGACTGCTCGTCGCCTACGTGGAGAGCGAGGACCTCGACGCCGCCAGGCGGGCGATGGCCGCGACCGCGGTCAACGCCCGCTGGCAGGCGGAGATGTCCGAGTTCTTCGCCTCCGACGGGGCCCGCCCCGACGAGCAGTTCGTCCCTATCGACGAGATCTTCCATCTCGAGGACCAACGAGAAAGAGCTGAGCAGACATGATGGCCCGCACGCCCGACGCCCGGGAGCACCTGGACGACCTCACCATCGAGCTGCCCTCCTGGGCGTTCGGCAACTCCGGTACGCGCTTCAAGGTCTTCCCTCAGGCCGGCGTGCCGCGCGACCCCTTCGAGAAGATCGCCGACGCCGCCGAGGTCCACCGGTACACGGGGGCGGCACCCGCCGTCGCGCTGCACATCCCGTGGGACCGGGTCGACGACTACGCCGCCCTGCGCCGCCACGCCGAGGACCTCGGCATGCGGCTCGGGACGGTCAACTCCAACACCTTCCAGGACGAGGACCTCAAGCACGGCTCGCTCGCCTCGATCGACGAGAGCGCCCGGCGCAAGGCGATCGACCACCACCTCGAGTGCATCGACATCATGGATGCCACGGGGTCGAAGGACCTGAAGATCTGGCTCGCCGACGGGACGAACTACCCCGGCCAGGGGGACCTGCGTTCGCGGCAGGACGCGCTGGCCGACTCCCTCGCCGAGGTCTACGCCCGCCTGGGCGAGGAGCAGCGGCTCGTCCTGGAGTACAAGTTCTTCGAGCCGGCGTTCTACCACACGGACGTCCCCGACTGGGGCA
>JBQDDG010000061.1:3048-12928 GCA_052093225.1 Actinomycetaceae bacterium | reverse complement strand
GTTCAAGTCCCCCTTCGCGCACGTAGTTCACGAGGCTCCCGTCCGGGTCACCGGGCGGGAGCCTTCGTCACATACGGACGAGAGATGCGGTGGACCGCCATGGCCTATGTCGGGATCGACCTTGCGTGGAACGACCGTGCGAGGACCGGTCTGGCGGTGCTGGATGCGCACGGTGCGTTGACCGCGTCCGGATCGGCCGGGTCCGACGCAGAGATCGATGAATAGCTCGCCCGCCATGTCACCACAGGGCCTGAGATCGTCGCCGTCGACGCACCCCTGGTCGTCACGAACCAGGCCGGGCAGCGGGAGTGCGAGCGCCTCGTGACCTCGACCTACGGTCGCTACGACGCCGGCTGCCACTCGAGCAACCGCTCACTGAGCTACATGAACCCGCCGCGGGGTGAACGTCTGAGGCTCCGCCACGGCTGGGAGGTGGATCCGAGCTCCACGGCGAGGCCGCTCTGCCTCGAGGTGTATCCGCACGCGGCGATGGTGGGGCTCTTCATGCTCGGGCGGACGCTCAAGTACAAGAGGGGCTCCGTCGATACCCGACGCGCAGCACTTGCCGAGGTGCTGGGCCTCATCGAAGGGCTCGACAACCTCAAGCTCCACACGAGCCGGCGTTGGCGGGAGATCGGCGAGATCGTGGCAGCCGCTTCCCGCCCGGTCGATCTCAACCGCGTCGAGGACGAGGTCGACGCGATCCTCTGCGCCCATCTGGCATGGCTGTGGGACATCAGTCCCGATGCGCTCCAGGTCTACGGCAGTGCCGCCGCCGGCTACATCGTCGCGCCGCCACCTCCGACGCACGTTCCTTCTCCTCGCGCTGGACTCGCTCGCTCGAGGACGTCCCCGGCAGGTTCGGGCCAGGCGAGCGCACCGACGGGTTCGGTCGTCGGGCAGTCGGTCGCCTTCGAGGTCGACGGGATCCCCGCCTCCTTCGCGACCGCGGGAGAGGCCGCGTGGCGGGCGGCGGTGCGTGACAAGGCCAGAGGAGCCTTCGGCGGTCGAGAGCCGTTCGCCGGCCGGCTGCGCGTGGAGATCGACTTCGTCACCGCGCATCGTCCGGTCGGTCACCCCGGCTGGGACCTGGACAACCTCGTCAAGCCGACCATCGACGCACTGGTCCCTGTGATCGGCACACGAGAAGGCAACTGGATCCACGAGCAGGCGGACGACGAAAGAATCGACGAGCTGCGAGCCACCAAGCGTGCCGCGGAGGGAACCGAGGCATCCGGTGCCCGTATCCGTGTCGAAGTCATCGCCCCTACGCTCGTCCCATGACGGACAGCGACGACGCGAGCACCACCGACGACGAGGCCGTCGAGCTCGCCCACCAGCTCCTCGACCTCGCGCGCCGGGGCGAGACCGAGCGCCTGACCGCCTACCTCGACGCCGGTGCGCCGGTCGACCTCGCGGGGCCGGACGGCAACACGCTGCTCATGCTGGCCGCCTACCACGGCCACGCCGGCCTCGTGGCGGCGCTCGCCGGACGCGGTTCCGACGTCGACCGCCTCAACGCGCGGGGCCAGTCACCCCTGGCCGGCGCGATCTTCAAGGGCGAGGCCGACGTCGTCGCCACCCTGCTCGACGCCGGGGCCGATCCCGATGCCGGGCAGCCGTCGGCCCGGGGGACGGCGGAGTACTTCGGCCGCACGGACCTGTTGCCGCCTGCCTGACCTCTCGCCGTACCGGACAGCCACGGCATTCGATCGCCCCTCGGCCACCGCGCAAGCACCGGCGCGCCCCCTGCCTGCCTGCGCCCCACGCCTCCCGCGCGGCGCCCGGACGGCCGCTACCATCACCTGATGTCATGGAACACGGCGGTCCTCGTCGTCGCGGACGCGGACCCCTCCGAGCTCTCCCGCGCGGGCTCCGACCGGGCAGAAGGCACCGTGCTGGGGGACTTCGCGCTGTCCGGCAGGCTCGGCTCCGACGTCGAGCCGGGGAGCGTGGCCGCGGCCCGCGTGCCGTCCGGCACCGTCGTCCTCGGCGACCTGTTCACGGTCCTCGAGCTCGGCGAGACGGCCGCACAGGCTCTCGGCCGGACCACCCGGCTCGCGATCTTCGGGGGAACGTCGGACACCTACATGTGGCAGGAGTCGGGCCCGGGCGGCGTCGTGCGCGAGCTGCGTTTTGTGGCTGGAGAGATGGACGCCGACGCCGGCGAGCCGGGGCCCGCCGAGCAGGGCCTCGACCTGCACCCGTTGACCGAGGACTCGCTCATGGAGCTGCTTGCGCGCGCCACCGGCGTGACGTTCGACGACGCCCTGCTCGAGACCGAGATGGGCCTCTACACACCCGGGCGCGGCGCAGGCGGGAGCGCCTGGCCCGGAGCAGGCGACGACACGGCCGGGCGAGGCGCGCGTCATGGAGACCCCGGGCCCGGACCGGCGCGTGACGAGCCCGCGACGAGACGCCCCTGGTGGAAGATCTGGGGCTGACCCCGCAGGTGTGAGACTCGGTCCCATGACGCGCGCCCACACAGCCCCGCACGCCCGCACCCCGGAGACCGCCACCCGCACCGCCGACGTCGCCGTCGTCGGACTCGGCGCCTGGGGCTCCCAAGCGCTGTGGCGGCTCGCGGCCCGCAGGGTCGACGTCGTCGGGATCGAGCAGTTCGACGTCGGCCACGCCCTCGGCTCCACCCACGGCACCACGCGGCTCTTCCGCGAGCTGTGCCTCGAGCACCCGGGTCTCACGCCGGTCGCCGGCCGCGCGCGCGAGCTGTGGCGCGAGCTCGAGGAGGCCACCGGCACCGAGCTCCTGCGCCTCACGGGCGGGATCATGGCGGGCCCGCCGGACGGCCGGGTCGTCACCGGCGTGGCCGCAGCCGCCGACGTCGCCGGTCATCCGGTCGAGCGCCTCGACGCCGCCACCACGCGTGACCGGTTCTCCGCCCTGCGCGCCCTCCCCGACCACCACGTCGCGCTCCTCGACCCGGCCGCCGGCGTCGCCCGCCCCGAGGCCGGGGTGAGTGCCGCCGTCGACGCCGCTACCGCGGCCGGCGCCCGGGTGCTGCGCGCTCGGGTGGAGGGCATCGACGAGACGGGGCCCGGCGTCGTCGTGCGCCTGGCGGGCGGCGGCACCGTCACCGCGCGCCAGGTGATCGTCACCGCCGGCGCCTGGACGTCCGCGCTGGTCGACCTCGACCTGCGCCCCCGCCGCGTCCCGATGTTCTGGTTCACCGGCCGCGACGCCGCGGCGCTCGCCCCGGGCGGGCCGCTCGACCTCGACCGGTTCCCGGTCGTCATCCGCGAGCTCGACGACGGCCGCTGCCTGTGGGGGCACGGCGCCTCGCGGCCGGGGGAGGACGGCGGATTCGCCGTCAAGATCGGGCTCGACGACGACGGCACCGACGGCCTCGGGTTCAGTGACGCCGACCCCGACCACCTCGACCGGTCGATCGACCTGCGCCGGGACGCCGCGGCGCTCGCCGACGCCGTCGCGACCGCCTACCCGGACGTCGACCCGACGCCGCGCTCCGGCGTCGCCTGCATGTACACGCGCTCGGCGGACAAGAACTTTCACATCGGCCGCGTGCCGGGCCGCGACCGGGTGCTCGTGGCCGCCGGCGACTCCGGGCACGGCCACAAGCACGCCCCGGCGATCGGCGAGCTGCTCGCGCAGCAGGCGCTCGGCGAGGAGACGTTCGCGGACGCGGGGTTCATGCGCGTCGGCCGGTAGGCGGCCCGACGGCGGGCAGCCGGTCCGCGGGGAGCCGGTCCGCGGGGAGTCGGCCTACGGGGAGCCGGCCGGGAGTGTCCGGTCCCGCACCCGGCGGTGCCCGTTCCTGCCGCCTGGACCGCTCGCGCCGCGACCTCCGCCACACTGTTACCCATGGGGTCCGCCATGGGGTTCGTCCTCGTCGTCGTCACCGCGCTGGTCAACGCGCTCATCGTCGCGGTGGTCGCGCGGCGGCTGCTCGGCGCCCCCGTGGGCTGGCCGCGGACGATCGTCGTTGCCCTGCTGGGGAACTCGGCGAGCGCGTTCCTGCTCGGCCGGGTCCTCGACGGGCTCGACATCGCGCGGGACGGGGCCGGCAGCGGGACGACCGACTCGCTGCCGATCATCGTCATCGTCCTCCTCGGCACCGGCTGGGTGCTCGTCCTCGAGATCATGGTCCTCGCCGTCCTCGAGGCGGTCGTCCCCACCGGCGCGCTGCCCTCGCCGATCGCCTTCCTGCGGGGGACGCCGGCGCGGGTGCGACGCGCGCGCCGCTACGCCGAGGTCGTGCAGATCGCCGCGCGGCACGGGCTGGTCGCCTGGCTGCGGCCCCGGATGCCCCGGCGCCGCGACGACGACGCCCCCCTCACCTCTGCCCGCGCCCTCCGGCGTGCCCTGGAGGATGCCGGCGTCACATTCGTCAAGCTCGGCCAGATGCTCTCGACGCGGCCCGACCTCATCCCGGCCCCCGTCGTCGAGGAGCTCGCCCGGCTGCAGTCCGACGCCCCGGCCCTGTCCTGGGAGGACGTGCGCCCCGCGATCGACGAGGCCCTCGGCAGGCCACTCGAGGAGGTCTTCGCCCACGTCGACACGGTCCCGCTCGCCGCCGCCTCCGTGGCCCAGGTGCACACCGGCCGGCTCCACGACGGCTCGGAGGTGGTCCTCAAGATCCAGCGGCCCGGCGCGCGGCAGCAGGTCACCGGGGACATGGACATCGTGCTGCGGCTCGCCGACCGGCTCGACCGGACCACCGCCTGGGGCCGCAACCTCGGGCTGCGCTCGCTCGCCCGCGGGTTCGCCGACTCCCTCGACGAGGAGCTCGACTACGGCGTCGAGCTCGCCAACATGCAGGCGGTCGCCGCGTCGACGACGTCGGACCTCGTCCACGTCCCCCACACCCACCCGGAGGTCAGCAGCCGCACGCTGCTCGTGATGGAGCGCATCGAGGGGAACCCCCTGTCCTCGCCGCGCGCCGACGTGGACCGGCTGAGCGTGACCGCCCGCGACGAGCTCACGCAGGCCCTGGTGGGCACGATCCTCCGGCAGGTCCTCGTCACCGGCGTCTTCCACGCCGACCTCCACCCCGGCAACGTCATGCTCCAGCCCGGCGGGACGCTCGCGCTCCTCGACCTCGGGTCGGTCGGCCGGCTCGACTCCGCCTCGAGGGGGTCGCTCGGCATGGTGCTCGCCGCCGTCGAGCGGGGTGACGCGATCGCCGCCACGGACGCGCTCGTCGACCTCCTCGACCGCCCGCCCCACCTCGACGACCGGACGCTCGAGCGGGACATCGGGCAGCTTCTCACGCGGCTCGGGCACACGTCCGGGCGGGGTTCGGCCGCGCTGTTCTCCGACCTGCTGACGATCGTGCTCCGGCACCGGTTCACCGTCCCGCCGCAGCTCGCCGGGGCGTTCCGCGCGCTCGGTGCGCTCGAGGGCACGCTCGCCCTCCTGCGCAGCGACGTCGATCTCGTGGGTGCCGCCCGCGCAGAGGGGCGCACGCTCTCGCGCGAGAAGCTCGGCCCCCAGGCCGTCAAGGACGCCCTGCTGGGCCAGGTCGCGTCCGTGCTCCCGATGCTCCAGCGCCTGCCGCGCCGCCTCAACCGGCTCACGGAGGACCTCGAGGCCGGGCGGTTCACCGTGAACACGCGCGTGCTCGGGCACGACGACGACCGCGCCTTCGTCTCCCGGATCGTCCAGCAGTTCACCGTGGCGGTGCTCGCCGCCTCCCTGGGCCTCGCGGGCACGATCCTCGTCGCCGCACCCGGCGGACCCGACCTCGCCGAGGGCATCCGGGTGCTCCCGGTGGTCGGGGCGGCGCTCCTGCTGTTCGCGTTCACGCTGGGTGCGCGCGTGCTGGTCCAGGTCTTCCTCGGCGACCAGGACACGGCCCGACGTCGGCACGAGAGACGCTGACCCGCGCCGTCGGGTGGAGGCGCAGCCGGCCACGCGACGGCGCCCGGCGGCCGGCGCGCACGCGGTCACGGAGACGGGAACCCGGCCGGCGACGCGTGCGCCGCGCCCGCCGGCGCGGGAGGATGACGCATGCCCGCGCTGAAGCTGCCCTCCCTGCCCACCTACGCGGACCTCGACCGGTTCGTCGACTCGCCGTTCGCCCTCAAGTGGGTGATGAATGCGTGGCCGCCGATGCTCTTCGCCGGCATCCGCATCACCTACATCTCCGACGACGCCCGGCGCGTCCGCGTGCGGCTCGCCAAGACGGCGCTCACGTCGAACTACGTGGGCACGCAGTTCGGCGGGTCGTTGTACGCGATGACGGATCCGTTCTGGATGCTGCTCGTCAAGCGCGCCCTCGGCGACGGGTACACCGTGTGGGACAAGCGCGGCGAGATCGACTACCTGCGCCCGGGCCGCACCGCGGTGGAGGCGGAGTTCGTCGTCACCGACGAGCTGCTCGACGAGATCCGCACCGGGGCCGCCGACGGCGCCGCGCACCTGCACTGGCTGAGCACCGACGTCGTCGCCACCGACGGCACGGTGGTCGCCCGCGTCCGCAAGCAGCTCCACGTCCGGCGCAATCCGGCGCCGTTGCTGGCCGAGGAGGAGCTCACCGCCTCGCGGGAGGGCTGAGCCGAGGGCCCGACCGGGGCCGGCGACGCCGTACGACCAGCACCGACGGCCGCACTACTCTGGTCCGATCACGCGCCCGCCCCGGGCGCTGTCCCGACCAGGAGGCGTAGATGCGGATCGGTGTCCCGACCGAGGTGCTCGACCACGAGGGGCGCGTCGGGCTCACGCCCGCCGGCGTGCAGGAGCTCATCGACGCGGGACGTACGGTGCTCGTGCAGCGCGGTGCGGGAGAGAGCTCCGGCCTGTCCGACGACGACTACGCCGCCGCGGGGGCCGAGCTCGTCGACGACCCGGCGAAGGCGTGGGACGCGGAGCTCGTCGTCAAGGTCAAGGAACCGACACCGGGCGAGTTCGAGCTCCTGCGCGAGGGACAGACGCTCTTCACCTACCTCCACCTCGCCGCGGACCGGCCGCTCACCGAACGACTGCTCGAGGCCGGCACCACCGCGATCGCCTACGAGACCGTGCAGAGCGACGACGGCCGGCTGCCGCTGCTCGCCCCGATGTCCCAGATCGCCGGCCGGATGGCAGGGATCGTCGGCGCAAATCTTCTCGACGCCACCCGCGGCGGCACCGGCGTGCTCATGGGCGGCATCGCGGGCGTGCCGCCGGCAGAGGTCGTCGTGCTGGGTGCCGGCGTCGCGGGCACGGGCGCCGTGACGTTCGCGCACGGGCTGCACGCCTCGGTCACGGTGTTCGACAAGCACATCCCCGCGCTGCGCCGCCTGGACGACACGTTCGGGCCCGGCGTGCGGACCATCGCGGCCACGGGCCAGGACATCGAGCAGGCGGTGCTGGGTGCTGACCTCGTCATCGGCACGGTCCTCGTGCCGGGCGCCCACGCCCCGCAGCTCGTCAGCCGGGAGGTCGTCGAGGCGATGCGACCGGGCGCGGCGCTCGTCGACATCTCGATCGACCAGGGCGGCTGCTTCGAGGTCTCCCGCCCCACCACGCACACCGACCCCACGTTCCTGGTCGGCGGGTCCACGGTCTACGCGGTGGCGAACATGCCGGCCGCCTTCCCGCGCACGTCCACGTTCGCCCTCACCTCGCTCACGCTGCCCTACGTCATGGCCCTGTCCGACGACGGCGGCTGGCGCGCGGCCCTCGACGCCGACCCGGTCCTCGCGAAGGGCCTCAACACCGACGCCGGTCAGGTCAGGCACGCGGGCGTCGCCGAGGCGCACGGGATCGAGCTTGCCCGGTAGGGGCCGCCCGCCTACGCTCGCGCCCATGTCGGTACCCGGGTCCTGGCCCGCCGCGCGGCCGCTCGAGACGTCCGCCCTCGTGCTCGAGCCGCTGCGGGTCGAGCATGCCGCCGAGATGGCCGCCGTGCTGGACGATGAGCGCCTGCACGAGTTCACCGGCGGGCAGCCGGCGACCCCCCAGCAGCTCCACGAGCTCTACGAGCGTCAGGTCGTGGGCCGCTCCGCCGCCGGCGACCAGCTGTGGCTGAACTGGATCCTCCGCCGCCGCGCGACCGGCGAGGCCGCCGGGTACCTCCAGGCCACGGTCACGGGTGGCGAGGGCGCGCCGGAGGCCGAGATCGCGTGGGTCGTCGGCACCGCGCACCAGGGCCACGGGTTCGCCCGGGAGGCCGCCGAGGTGGTGCTCGCGTGGCTGTTCGAACAGGGTGCGGGCCTCGTCGTCGCGGACATCCACCCCGACCACGGGGCGTCGAACGCCGTCGCCGCGGGAATCGGTCTGCGACGCACGGACACGGTGATCGACGGCGAGGTGCGCTGGGCCGTCCAGTACCTGGCAAGCTCCCGAAGGTAGGCATGCCCGAGTGCGGGTGCCTTGGCCCTCTCCATCCGTCGAGACCACTGCTGGTGTCACGAGAACACCGACCTCGTCGGTGTCTTCGTGACAGAACCCGTGGCCTCGATGAAAAGGGGGGCGCGAGCGGGTGGGTCAGCGCGCGCGGAGCGCCTCCAGCAGCGCCGGGACCAGCTCGTGCACGTCGGCCACCACGCCGAGATCGGCGACGTCGAAGATCGGTGAGTCCTCGTCGTCGTTGACCGCGATGACCGTGCCGGAGCGCTGCATGCCGGACGTGTGCTGAACCGCGCCGGAGATGCCCAGCCCGATGTAGACGCGCGGTGCCACCACCTGGCCGGTCTGCCCGATCTGCGCGGCGAACGGGACCCAGCCCTCGTCCACCGCGGAACGCGTCGCCCCCACGGCCGCGCCGAGCGCGTCGGCGAGCTCCTCGACGACCGGCCAGTCGTCGCCCGAGCCCACCCCGAGGCCGCCGGCCACGACGACGGTCGCGTCCGTGACGGAGGGCCGCCCACCTTCCGTGGCGGTCACCTCGACGTGTTCGACGACGGCGCCCGGCGACCGGGGAGCGTCCAGCTCGAGGCGCTCGCCGGCGCCCTGACCCACCGGATCGGCGGTGAGCGCGGGGTCGACGACGACGATCGCCACCCGGCCGACGCTGCTCGACGACACGACCCACTGGTTCCAGAGCACCGACTGGCTCGTGTCGACCGCACCGCCGGAGCCACCCACGCGGTCCGCGTCCCACAGGGGGGCGACGTCGAGACGCACGCCGAGTCGCGCGGCTGCCTCCCGGGCGTCGGCGCTCGCCGGGGCGAGGACCACGGACACGTCGCCCAGGCCCTCGACGGCCGCCTCGAGCGCGTCCACCAATGGGGAGACGAGGAGCGGCTGCGGCGGCGCGGGGGCGAGGGCCACGACGTCGGCGCCCGCCGCGGTGGCGGCGGCCGCGATCTGGTCGTGGTCCTCCTCCGGCGCAGACGTCGTGACGGCGAGGCGCCCGGCGTCGAGCGAGCGGGCAAGGGGGAGGAGGGCGAGGGAGGCGGGGGAGACGACGCCCCCGGCGGTCTCGAGCAGGACGAGGACGGTCACTTCGCGGCTCCGATCGCTCCGGTGGACTCCAGCAGGTCGATGATGCGGGCGACGGCCTCGTCCGTGTCGGTGACGAGGTCGCCCCGGTCCTGGGCGGGCGGGCGCTCGGCGTCCTCCACCTGCCAGGACCCGGCCGGGACGGCGAGCCCGAGGTCGGCGAGCGTCAGCGTCTCCACGGGCTTCTTCCGGGCCGCGCGCAGGCGCATGAAGTTGGGGATCCCCGGCTCGGCGGCCTGCTCGACCACCGAGACGACCAGCGGCAGCGAGGCACGGACCGAGCGGGAGAGCGGCCCGGAGACGCGCCGGGCGGTGAGCTCCGTGCCGGACAGCGCGACGTCCTCGGCGTGCGTGACGTGGGCGAGCCCGAGGATCTCGGCAACCATCGCGGGCACGACCCCGCCCATGCCGTCGGTCGCGGCGTTGCCCGCGAGGACGAGGTCGGCACCCAGCCGCGAGATCGCGGCGGCGAGGA
>JBQDDG010000061.1:0-2948 GCA_052093225.1 Actinomycetaceae bacterium | reverse complement strand
AGCACGAGCACGAGCACGAGCACGAGCACGGGACGGGCCTCTGGGGCCGGTTGCGCCACGCGCTCACCCCGCACAGCCACGACCACACCGAGTCGATCCAGAGTGCGGAGGAGTCGAGCGCAGAAGGGATCCGTGCTGCGGTCTTCAGCCTCGCCGGAATGGCGGTGACCGCCCTGCTCCAGATCGTCATCGTGTGGCTGAGCGGCTCGATCGGCCTTCTCGCGGACACGGTGCACAACCTCGGCCACCTCGCCACGACGATCCCGCTCATCGTCGCGTTCCGGATCGGTCGCCGCCCCGCCTCGGCCCGTTATCCGCACGGCTTCCGGCGCGCCGAGGACCTGGTGGGGCTGCTCATCGGCCTTGTCGTCGCGCTCTCCGCCGGGATCATCGTCTGGGAGTCGATCGACGCCCTGCGCGGCAGCCACGTCCTCACCCACCACGGCTGGGTGCTCGCGGCCGCCCTCGTGGGCGCAGCCGGCAACGAGGTGGTGGCCCGCTACCGGATCCGCGTGGGCCGTCGGATCGGGTCGGCCGCGCTGGTTGCCGAGGGGCAGCACGCCCGCGTCGACGCGCTCACCTCTCTCGCGGTGGTCGGCGGCGTCGTCGGCTCCTGGCTCGGGTGGCCCTACCTCGACCCGATCGTCGGGCTGTTCATCGCCGTCGTCGTCATCTCCGTGCTCGTCAGCTCCATGCGGACGGTGATCCACCGGCTGATGGACGGGGTCGACGACCTCACACTCTTCCGGATCGAGGACGCGGCCTCCCGGGTCGAGGGCATCGTCGGCGTCGGGGCCGTGCGGGCCAGGTGGTCGGGCCACCGACTGCTGGCCGAGCTCGAGATCGTCGTCGACGCCGGAGCCACGGCCATGGCGGCGGCCGAGACCGCGCGGCGCGTGCAGGGCGAGCTGGGCGCCACGGTTCCGCACCTCGAGCACGCCACCGTGCAGGTCGTCTCCGCACCCGTCCCGACAGCCTGACCGGGGGGCGCCAGGCGGGGTGGCGGCTCTGCCCAGGACCGAGGGCCGAGCGACCTGTGGACATGCGTCCCGCCCGTCCCCACCTGCGTGCACAGGTTGTGCATGGGGCGCCGACGCGACGTCGCTCGGACACCCGCGGTCCACCTGGCCGACAGGTCGCCTTCATCGGGACGGAGTGGGATGACCCCGCCCCCCAAACCACGTACTCCCCGGAGGACCCCCTATGTCAGTCGTGCCCGCGCGCCGGCGATCTCGGATCGTCGCCGGCACTCTCGGTCTGCTCGTCACCTCGAGCCTGACCGCCGCGCTCGTCGCGCCTGCCGCGGCCACCCCGCAGCCGGACGCCCCCACCGCCGACGACACCGCCGAGAGCGCCACCGCCGCGCCCGGCGAAGCGCCGGTCGAGTCACCGAGCGAGGGTGGCGAGGCGCCCTCCGACGGCCCGGAGCCCGACGCCCCCGAGGTCGCCGACGACTACCTCGACGTGTCCAACGACGGCACCGCGATCGTCAGCGAGCAGACGGCGACGCAGATCGCGCCGGGCGCCGTGCTCACCGAGTTCACCCGGCTCGAGTCCGCGGGCTGGTTGCAGGGTGCGTTCCTCGACATCGACCTGACGAGCCCGGCGATCTCGCTGGACTACATGGACTCCGGCGAGACCGCCGGGACGTCGACGATCTCGGACATGATCGACGAGGCCGACGCCGTGGCCGGCATCAACGGCTCCGGCTTCGACATCAACAACTCCGGCGCCCCCAACGGCATCGGCGTCGACCCGGAGACCGGGGTCATCACGTCCCCGAACCCGAACGACTCCGCGGCGCTGGTCATCGACTCCAGCGGGCTCGGACTCATCACCGAGGTCTTCATGGAGGGCGTCGCGGTGGCGCCCGACGCCGGCTGGGAGCTGCCGCTCACCGGGGTCAACTCCCCGACGTGGGACACCACCGGCGTCGGCGTGTTCACCGACCGCTGGGGCACCTACGCGCGCGCCACCAACCTGCCCGACCGGGACAACGCGGTCGAGGTGTGGGTCGACCGCAGCTCGCGCGTCACCCAGGCCGCCGGCCCGGTCGGCGAGGGGGAGATCCCCGAGGGGACCCGCGTCGTCGTCGCCCCCGCGGGTGAGCTCGCGGACCAGCTGAGCACGCTGGCCGTCGGCGACCGCCTGCAGACCACATACTCGGTGCGCTCAGACGCCGACGACGTCGTCCTCGCCATGGGTGGGCACGGCGGCGGCAACGCCATCCTCCTGCGCGACGGCGTGCTGCACGACGCGTCGGACGAGAGTCTCGCGCCGCGTACCGCCGTCGGCCTCGACGAGGCGGGCGAGCACCTCTACATGGTCGTCATCGACGGGCGCCAGGCGATCTCCCGTGGGCTCAGCCTCGACGAGACCGGCGAGTTCATGCAGCAGATCGGGTCCCACAACGCCCTCAACCTCGACGGCGGCGGCTCGACCCAGATGAACGCCACCGACCCGGGCGAGACCGACGACGACATCGTCAACAGCCCCTCGGACGGCTCCGAGCGGCACGACGCCAACGGCATCGGCGTCATCGTGGGCCCGAGCTCCGGCATCGTGCACAACTACACGGTCCGCGCGGCCGACCGCGTGGCCAACACCCACCGCGTCTTCCCCGGGCTGCACCGCCAGCTGGCGGCGCTGGGCTACGACGAGGTCATGCGCGCCGTCGACACCCCGGCCGGCGCCTGGTCCTCCTCGGACGAGGCCGTCGCCTCGGTCGACGAGAACGGCCTGGTCGCCGCCACGGCCGGCGGGACCACGACGGTCACCGCCACCACGGAGACCGAGCTCGGCACCGCCACCGGTGAGCTCGACCTCGAGGTCCTCGGCGAGCTCGTCCGGGTGCAGGCGGACCGCAGCGTCATGCAGATCGGTGCCGCCGGCGAGCCGATGACCGTCAGCCTCACCGGCTTCGACGAGCGCGGCTACGAGGCCCCGAT
>JBQDDG010000060.1:0-13379 GCA_052093225.1 Actinomycetaceae bacterium | reverse complement strand
CCGGGGGGGGGTGGGGCCCGGGGGGGGGGCCCCCCCCGCGGTCGGCCGGGGCCGCGCGGTGGGCCCGGGCCTCGCCGCCGGGCGGGGGGGGGGGGGGGGTGGGGGCGGCCGTCGCGACGGCCGGGAGCGACGCGAGGGTCACCGCCAGGACTGCCGCCGCGGCCCGGCCCCGCGCGGCACGCAGGCTCATGCCCGGCCGGCCAGCACGTCCCGGGCTGTGGCGACGACGCGCCGCTCGTTGGGGTAGGCGAGGCGCGCGGCCACCTTGTCCAGACGCACCCACGCCACCTGCTCCGCCTCCTGGTCGGGGTCGTTCTCGATGGTCAGCGTGCCGCCGGTGGCCTCGAGCAGGTAGTGGTGCACCACCTTGTGGACACGGCGGTCGGTCCCCGCGAACCAGTAGTCGATCGAGCCGAGGTGGCGCAGGACCCGACCGTCGATGCCGGTCTCCTCGGCGATCTCCCGTACCGCGGCCTGCTCCGCCGTCTCGACACCCTCGAGGTGGCCCTTCGGCAGGCACCACTCGAGGCGACCACCCCGGTTCCGCCGGGCGATGACGGCGACGTACGCGACGCCGTCGGCGACCTTGACGACGACCCCGCCGGCCGACGTCTCATCGACGACGGGCAGGCGCGACGTGCGCACGCCCGGCGTCCTCACCCGCAACGGGCGGGGGGCCCGTGGGCGTGGGGTCGGGGCGGCAGGCATGCGGTCCACTGTAAGAGACTCGGGTGCGGGTCCGAAGGAGGGCAGGCCGGACCCGGCCCCGGTACGCGGCCGCGGACGTGGCGGGGACGACGCTCGCGAGGGGCCGGGTGCGCGGTGCCGCGTGGCACCCTTGGTCGGTGCCCGACGACCTCCCTGACGACCTCGCGCTCCAGGTGCGAGCCATGAAGGTGCTCGCGGAGCTGCCCAGGCCCGTGCTCGACCTCGCGCGGCGCTTCGTCGACGCCGGCGAGGAGCTCGCGCTCGTGGGCGGGCCCGTCCGCGACGCGTTCCTCGCCGCCGAGCCCAAGGACCTCGACCTCACCACGTCCGCGACGCCGGACGTCACCGAGCGGATCCTGCGCGACTGGGGCGCCCGCACCTGGGACATGGGGCGCGAGTTCGGCACCATCGGCGGCGCCCGCAGCGGGCTCGAGGTGGAGGTGACGACCTACCGTAGCGACGAGTACGAGGTGGGCTCGCGCAAGCCCGCCGTCGCGTTCGGGGACACGCTCGAGGGCGACCTGTCCCGGCGGGACTTCACCGTCAACGCCATCGCCGTCCGCCTGCCCGACCTCACGCTCGTCGACCCGCACGACGGGCTGGCGGACCTCGCCCGCGGCCTCCTGCGCACCCCGGTGACCGCCGAGCAGTCCTTCGACGACGACCCGCTGCGCATCATGCGGGCGGCCCGCTTCGTCTCCCAGCTCGGCTTCGACGTGGCGGACGACGTCCGCGAGGCGATGGCGCGGATGGCGCCCCGCCTCGAGATCGTGTCCGCCGAGCGGGTGCGTGCCGAGCTCGAACGGCTCATGGTCGGGATCCGGCCCCGCGACGGGCTCGAGCTGCTCGTGTCCACCGGGGTGGCCGACGTCGTCCTGCCCGAGCTCGCCCTCCTGCGCGAGACCGTCGACGAGCACGGCCGGCACAAGGACGTCTACGAGCACACGCTCACCGTCCTCGACCAGGCGATCGACCTCGAGACCGGGCCGGACGGCCCCGTGCCCGGGCCCGACCTCGTGCTGCGGCTCGCCGCAGTCATGCACGACGTCGGCAAGCCCGCCACCCGCCGGTTCGAGCCCGGCGGCGGCGTGAGCTTCCACCACCACGAGCTCGTCGGCGCGAAGCTGACCGGCAAGCGGATGCGCGCCCTCACGTTCGACAAGCAGACGACGAAGGACGTCTCGCGCCTCGTCGAGCTGCACCTGCGCTTCCACGGCTACGGGGACGGCGCGTGGACGGACTCCGCGGTGCGCCGCTACGTCACCGACGCCGGGCCGCTCCTCGAGCGGCTCCACCGCCTCACCCGCGCCGACTCCACCACCCGCAACCGGCGCAAGGCCCACCGCCTCTCGGCCGCCTACGACGACCTCGAGCGGCGCATCGCCGAGCTCGCCGAGCAGGAGGAGCTCGACGCGATCCGCCCCGACCTCGACGGCGGGCGGATCATGGCGCTGCTCGGCATCCGGCCCGGGCCCGTGGTGGGCCGCGCCTACCAGCACCTGCTCGGGCTGCGGATGGACGAGGGGCCGCTCGGCGAGGAACGGGCCGAGGCCGAGCTGCTTGCCTGGTGGGCCGAGCAGCCCGAGAGCGCCCAGGACTAGGAAGCACGCGGGACCAGGGAGCGCGCAGGACCAGCGGTGCTGCAGGCCCGCGAGGGACCTCGGTCCGTTGCGTGGGCGGGGAGCACGCTCTCACCGGACCCGCCACCCGTGCCGACCTGCGCACACGGGCCGTGGCGGGCTACCGGGCGCCCGCGGACGGGACGACGATGGGGTCATGGTCGCCGATGGACGTCCTCCCGCCCCCTGGACCCGGGACGCGGCCGACGTCGCCACCGAGCTCGGGGTGGACCCCGCCGCCGGTCTGAGCGCCGCGGAGGCCGCCCGCCGGCTCGCCGTCGACGGACCCAACGAGCTGCGCGGCACCCCGCCGGTCCCGTGGTGGCGCAAGCTGCTCGCCCAGTTCCAGGACCCCCTCATCTACCTCCTGCTCGTGGCGATCGCGATCTCGCTCGCCGCGTGGGTCGCCGACGGCGCCTCCGGGATCCCGGTCGACGCGGTCGTCATCGCGCTCATCATCGTGCTCAACGCCGTCCTCGGGTACTCGCAGGAGGCGAGGGCCGAGGGCGCCGTCGCGGCGCTCGCCGAGATGACCGCCGCGACCTCCACCGTCCTGCGCGACGGCACCCTCGTCACCATCCACTCCGACGAGCTGGTCCGGGGCGACGTCCTCGCCCTGTCCGAGGGGGACGCCGTCGGGGCCGACGCCCGACTCCTCACCGCCACCGCGCTGCGGGTCCAGGAGGCGTCGCTGACCGGTGAGTCGGCGGCGGCGGAGAAGTCCGCGGCGGTGGTGGGGGCGGACGCCCCGCTCGGCGACCGCGCCTCGATGGTCTTCCGGGGCACCGCCGTCGCCCAGGGGGTGGGGCGCGCGGTGGTCACCGGGACCGGCATGGGCACCGAGATGGGCGCGATCGCCCACATGCTCGACGCCACGGAGGCCGACCCGAGCCCGCTGACCGTGGAGATCTCGCGGGTCTCGAAGATGCTCGGCATCCTCGTGGTGGTCATCGCGGTCGTCGTCATGGCGGCGATGCTGCTCATCAGCGGCGCCCGGACCACCGACGACCTCGTCCAGACCCTCCTGCTCGGCGTCTCCCTCGCCGTCGCTGCCGTGCCCGAGGGGCTGCCGGCGATCCTCTCCGTCGTCCTCGCGATCGGCGTCCAGCGGATGGCCGCGCGCAAGGCCGTCGTCAAGGAGCTGCACGCCGTCGAGACCCTCGGTGCGGCGTCGATCATCTGCTCCGACAAGACCGGCACGCTGACGAAGAACGAGATGACGATCGAACGGATCGTCACGGCGTCCGGCGAGATCGTGATCACCGGGGTCGGGTACCGGCCCGACGGCGAGGCCCGGCTCGAGGGGGTGGCGCCGGCCGCCGTCACCGAGGCGAGGTACGTCCTCGCCGGCGGGTCCCGCGCCAACAACGCACAGCTGGCCGAGGTCGACGGCGAGTGGCAGATCCAGGGCGATCCCACCGAGGCCGCGTTCCTCGTGGCGGCCGCCAAGTTCCCCGGGGCGCCGGCGGAGGCCGGGCGGTTCGCCCGCGAGGCCGAGATCCCCTTCACCTCGGACCGGAAGAAGATGTCCACCCTCGAGGTCGACGACGACGGGCGCAAGGTCCTCATGAGCAAGGGCGGCCCCGACGTCCTGCTCGGCGCCTGCACGCACATCCAGGTCGGGGACGAGGCCGTACCGCTGACCGAGGACCTGCGGGCGACGGTGGTCGCCGACGTCGAGGCGCTGTCCGCAGGGGCCTACCGCACCCTCGGCGTCGCCTACCGCGTGGCGGACGGGTCCGCGCCCGACCTCGACGACGGCACGCTGGACGGCGACGAGGAGCACGACCTCGTCCACCTCGGCGTCGTCGGCATCATCGACCCGCCCCGCGCGGAGGCCGCCCGGGCGGTGCGGGACGCGCACCGCGCGGGCGTCGCGGTCACGATGATCACCGGCGACCACCCCGCCACGGCCGCCCGGATCGCGTCCGACCTCGGCATCGTGGAGCCCGGGGCGCGGGCCGTGACCGGCGCCGAGCTGGCGGCGATGGACGAGAGCCGGCTGGCCGACGTCGTCGAGGAGGTCCGCGTCTTCGCCCGCGTGGCCCCGGAGCACAAGCTGCGGATCGTCGACGCCCTCCAGGCGCGGGGGCACGTCGTCGCCATGACCGGCGACGGCGTCAACGACGCCCCGGCGCTGCGGAGCGCGGACATCGGGGTGGCGATGGGGGTGACCGGGACGGAGGTGACCAAGGAGTCCGCCCGGATGATCCTCGGCGACGACAACTTCGCCACGATCGTCGCCGCCGTCCGGCAGGGCCGGGTCATCTTCGACAACATCAAGAAGTTCCTGCGCTTCCTGCTCTCGTCCAACCTCGGCGAGGTGCTCACCGTCTTCCTCGGGGTGGTGCTCGCGGGCGTCATCGGGCTCACCGACGCCGGGGACGGCGGGATGGTCCTGCCCCTGCTCGCCACCCAGATCCTGTGGATCAACCTCGTCACCGACTCCGCGCCCGCGCTCGCCCTCGGGATGGACCCGGAGATCGACGACGTCATGGCGCGCCGGCCGCGGCCGCCCGAGGAGCGGATCATCGACCGGGCGATGTGGGGCGGGATCCTCTTCGTGGGCTCGGTGATGGCGGTCGTCGTGCTGCTGACGATCGACATCTTCCTGCCCGGCGGGCTCGTCGAGGGCAGCGACTCCCTCGAGGTCGCGCGCACCGCCGGCTTCACCACGCTGGTCCTCGCCCAGCTCTTCAACGCGTTCAGCTCGCGCTCGGGGACGAGCACCGCGTTCCACCGGCTGTTCGTCAACCCGTGGCTCTGGGGCTCGGTGGCGCTGGTCGTGGTGCTGCAGGTGCTCGTGGTCGAGGTGCCGTTCCTCCAGGTCGCCTTCGGGACGGCGTCGATGGACCTCACCCACTGGCTGGTGTGCGCGGGGATGGCGTCGGTCGTGCTGTGGGCGGAGGAGCTGCGGAAGGCGGTGGGGCGGGCTACCGGTCGAGGTCGCCGGCGATGAACGCCTCGACGTCGGCGCGGGCGCGGCGGTCCTCGCGCTGCTCGGGCGGCGACTTCATCAGCGCGGCGCTCGCGGACAGCAGCGGGCCGCCGATGCCGCGGTCGAGGGCGAGCTTGGCCAGCCGGACCGCGTCGATGACGATCCCCGCCGAGTTCGGCGAGTCCCAGACCTCGAGCTTGTACTCCAGGGACATGGGCGAGTCTCCGAAGCCGTGGCCCTCGAGCCGGACGTAGGCCCACTTGCGGTCGTCGAGCCAGGCCACGTGGTCCGAGGGGCCGATGTGGATGTCCCGCTCGTCCAGGGTCTCGGAGATGTTCGACGTCACGGCCTGCGTCTTGGAGATCTTCTTCGAGGTGAGCCGCTCGCGCTCGAGCATGTTCTTGAAGTCCATGTTCCCGCCGATGTTGAGCTGGAACGTGCGGTCGAGGTGGATGCCGCGCTCCTCCAGGAGCCGGGCGAGGACGCGGTGCGTGATGGTCGCGCCCACCTGGGACTTGATGTCGTCGCCGACGATCGGCAGCCCGGCCGCGACGAACCGCTGCGCCCACGCCGGGTCCGAGGCGATGAAGACGGGCAGGGCGTTGACGAATGCGCAGCCGGCGTCGAGCGCCGCCTGCGCGTAGTGCCGGGCGGCCTCGGTCGAGCCCACCGGGAGGTAGCAGACGACCACCTCGGCGCCGGACTCCCGCAGGGCGGCGGCGACGTCGACGGGCTCGGCCGCCGACTCCTCGATCGTCTCCCGGTAGTACGTCCCGAGCCCGTCGAGGGTGGGGCCGCGCCGGACGGTCACGCCCGTGGCCGGGACGTCGGCGAGGCGGATCGTGTTGTTCTCGGAGGCGTGGATCGCGTCGGCGAGATCGGTGCCGACCTTCGCGGCGTCGACGTCGAAGGCCGCGACGACCTGGACGTCGCCCACGTGGATGCCACCGAGGTCGACGTGCATGAGGCCGGGAACCACGGCGTCCGGGTCCGCCTCGGCGTAGTAGTGCACACCCTGGACCAGAGAGGACGCACAGTTCCCCACACCGACCACTGCCACCTTGACCACGACGGACCTCCACGACTCGAGAATGTCCGCCACGGTAACCGGGCGGCCCGCCGGGGCCGAGCGTATTGCGAGGCCCGGCGGGCCTGCGACGGCGGGCCACGCCGTCGCGCGGGGTGTGATCGCGCACAGCCCGAGGCGGCGCGGGGCGGCCGAGCTCCATACTGTGGAGCTCACGTCATGACGAAAGGTTGACGCGGATGGTCAAGGAACCCACGGGTGCGCGGGTCAAGGAGCGGGTGCCGATCTGGCGGCGCGTGCTGTTCTGGGCGTTCGGCCTGCTCGTCGCCGGGTTCGCCGGCGCTGCCGGCCTGTTCGTCGCGGCGTACGCCTCCATCGACGTCCCGGCGCCGGACGACTTCGCGCTCGCCGAGGGCACGACCGTCTACTACGCCGACGGCGAGACCGTCATGGGCCGGTTCGCCGAGTACGACCGCAGCTCGATCGACCTCGAGGACATCCCCGACCACGTGAGCGAGGCGGTCATCGCCTCCGAGGACCGCCGGTTCTACGAGAACCCCGGCGTCGACTGGCGCGGCATCGCCCGCGCCCTGTGGAACAACGTCCAGGGCGAGCCGCGACAGGGCGGTTCCTCGCTGACCCAGCAGTACGTCGAGCGCTACTACACGGGGACCACGACGTCCTACGTCGGCAAGTTCGAGGAGACGATCCTCGCCCTGCGGATCGACCAGGAGCAGGGCAAGGACGAGATCCTGCAGAACTACATGAACACCATCTACTTCGGCCGTGGGACGTACGGCGTCCAGGAGGCCTCGATGGCCTACTTCGGGCACGGCGCCTCCGAGATGACGATCAGCGAGTCGGCCCTGCTCGCCGGGATCATCCCCAGCCCGTCCGCGTGGGACCCGGGGGTCGACCCCGAGCAGGCCGAGCAGCGCTTCGAGCGGGTGCTCGACCTCATGCTCGAGGACGGGTGGATCACCGAGGAGGAGCACGCCGCCGCGGAGTTCCCCGAGGTGGTCGAGCCCGAGACGAACGAGCAGTACGCCGGCCCCGACGGCTACCTGCTGGCGATGGTCCGCGACGAGCTGGTCGCCCGCGGCGACCTCACGCTCGAGCAGATCGACACCGGCGGGTACGACATCGTCACCACGATCGACCAGCGTAACCAGCAGGCCGCCGTCGACGCCGTCGACGCCCTGCCCGAGGACCGGCCGGAGAACAACCACGTCGGCCTCGTCTCGATGCGGCCGGAGTCCGGGGCGATCGTCGCCCTGTACGGCGGTCCCGACTACCTCACGGATGCCCGGAACTCGGTCACGCAGGACCGCGCGCAGGCGGGGTCGACGGCGAAGCCGTTCACCCTCGTCGCGGCGATCGAGGCGGGGATCTCCCTGTCGGAGACCTTCCCGTCGTACTCGCCGATGGAGATCGAGGGCTACGACTTCCCCGTCAGCAACTACGACACGCAGAACCGCGGGCCGATCACGCTGCGGCAGGCGACGGCGCAGTCCGTCAACACGACCTACGCGCTGGTCAACCAGGAGGTCGGGTCCGACACGATGGTCGACGTCGCCACGCGGGCCGGCTGGTCCGAGGACACGCCCGGACTGGTGTCCAGCCCCTCGAACGTGCTCGGCCCCGCGTCGCCGACCGCGCTGGAGACCGCGACGGCGTACAACACCTTCGCGGCCCAGGGCGTGCGGCACACGCCCTACATCGTGGCCGAGGTCCTCGACCGCGACGACAACCGCATCTACACCGGCGACGACGAGGGCGTCGAGGCGTTCGACGAGGCCGTCATCAACGAGGCCACCTACGCGATGCAGGCCGTGCTCGAGCCCGGGGGGACGGGCGCGACGGCGGGGGAGATCGGCCGGCCGGCCGCCGGCAAGACCGGGTCCTCCAACGCCTACCGCTCCGCCTGGTTCGCCGGCTGGATCCCGCAGCTGACCACCGTCGTCAACATGTACCAGGTGGGCGAGGACGGCACCGAGGAGGAGCTGACCGGCTTCGGCGGCGTCGACCTCGTCGCGGGCGGCACCTTCCCCGCGCAGGTGTGGCGGGACTACATGAACGTCGCCACCGAGGGGATGCCCGTCGTCGAGCTCCCGGAGCGTCCGGACCCCGAGGACCTGCCGGGCCAGGTGGACCGGCCCAGCAGGGCGCCGGCCCCGCCGGCCACGACGCCGCCGTCGGAGGAGCCCACCACCGAGGAGGAGACCACCGAGGAGGAGACCACCGAGGAGGAGAGCTCCGAGGAGGAGACCACGGAGGAGGAGACGACGGAGGAGCCCACCACCGAGGAACCGACCGAGGAGCCGACCACCGAGGAGCCCACCGAGCTCCCGAGCGGTCTCCCGTCCGACCGGCCCACCGAGCAGCCGTCCGTGCCCGCCCCGGGAGGGCCGGGCCAGGGCGGCGGTCAGGGCGGTGGCCAGGGTGCGGGACGCCCGGGGAACGGCTGACCGTCCGGCAGAGGCCCGTGGGCGGCTGACCACCTGGGAGAGGCCCGTGGGCCGCTGACCGCTCCGGAGTGACCGGGGGCACGGGACCGGCCTCACCACGGCGGGCCGCGAGCCGGTAGCGTGGCCTGCTGGCCCCGCTCTCGGGGCCGCGCATGACCCTCCTGTCACGGAGAGACCGTGACCGCCCAGTCCGAAGGAGGTGGGGATACCCATGCGGCAGTACGAACTGATGATCATCCTCGAGCCGGAGGTCGACGAGCGCACCGTCGCCCCGTCGCTCGACAAGCTGCTGTCGGTCGTCACGACCGGTGGTGGCACCGTGGACAAGATCGACATCTGGGGCAAGCGCCGTCTCGCCTACGAGATCGACAAGCGCACCGAGGGCATCTACGCCGTGGTCGACATGTCCACGACGCCCGAGGTCGCCAAGGAGCTCGACCGCCAGCTCGGCCTCAACGAGGCCGTCCTGCGCACGAAGCTCCTGCGCCCCGACGCCAACTGACCCGACCCGACAGCCACCGTCAGGAGCCCTCATGGCAGGCGACACCATCATCACTGTGGTCGGCAACCTCACCGCCGACCCCGAGCTGCGGTTCACCCCGTCGGGTGCCGCCGTCGCGAACTTCACCGTCGCGTCCACCCCCCGCACGTTCGACCGACAGTCGAACGAGTGGAAGGACGGCGAGACGCTGTTCATGCGCTGCTCGATCTGGCGCGAGGCCGCGGAGAACGTGGCCGAGTCGCTGACGAAGGGCATGCGCGTCGTCGTGCAGGGACGGCTCCAGCAGCGTTCCTTCGAGACGCAGCAGGGCGAGAAGCGCACCGTCGTCGAGATGCAGGCCGACGAGGTCGGCCCGTCGCTGCGCTACGCGACCGCGAAGGTCACGAAGACCCAGCGCGGCGGTGGCGGCAACTTCGGCGGCGGTGGCAACCAGGGGGGCGGCTTCGGCGGCAACCAGGGCGGCTACGGCAACCAGGGCGGCGGCTTCGGCGGCAACCAGGGGGGCTTCAACGGACCGTCCGGCGGCAGCGCCGACGACCCGTGGGCCACCCAGGGCGGCGCGACCGCGTTCCCGAACGACCCGCCGTTCTGACCGGCGGACCCCACACCATTCCACGTCGGCCCGCCGCGCACCGTTCGCGCGGCGCGGGCCGGAGATGATCCAAGGAGAGACCCATGGCGAAGCCCGTACTTCGCAAGCCCAAGAAGAAGATCGGCCCCGTCAAGGCCGTCAAGGTCGGCACGATCGACTACAAGGACACCGCGACCCTGCGGAAGTTCATCTCGGACCGCGGCAAGATCCGTTCGCGCCGCGTCACCGGGGTGTCCGTCCAGGAGCAGCGACTCATCGCGAAGGCCGTGAAGAACGCCCGCGAGATGGCGCTGCTGCCCTACACCGGCGCCGGACGCTGAGGGGGAGGATCGAGATGGCAAAGCTGATCCTCACCCACGAGGTCACCGGTCTCGGTGGCGCAGGGGACGTCGTCGAGGTCAAGGACGGGTACGCCCGCAACTACCTCGTCCCGCGGGGTCTCGCGACCCGCTGGACCAAGGGCGGCCAGAAGCAGGTCGACCAGATGGCGTCGGCCCGCAGGTCGCGCTCCATCGCCACGATCGAGGAGGCGCAGGCGGTCCGCGACCGCCTGCAGTCCGGCCCCGTCTCCGTGGCGGTCAAGGCCGGCGAGTCCGGCCGTCTGTTCGGTGCCGTGTCCTCGGTGGACATCGCCGCTGCGGTGGCCGCCGGCGGTGGCCCGCAGCTCGACCGCCGCAAGATCGAGATCGCCGCACCGATCAAGTCCCTCGGCGAGCACCGCGTGCAGGTCCGCCTGCACGAGGACGTCTCGGCGAGCCTCGTCGTCGACGTGGTGCCGCAGGCCTGAGCCTCACCCACCGCGTCACGTCACGACACCCCCGGCCGCATGGCCGGGGGTGTCGTCGTTGCGGCACCGGCACCGGAGCCGGTGCCGGAGCGGGGGCCGGCATCGGAGCCGGCGCGGGTGGCAGCACCGGCGCCGGCTGGGTGCACCGCGGGGCTGGACGGCGGGAGTTCGGGCCTAGGCCTCCGCCTCCGCCTCCGCCTCCGCCTCAGACGAGCGCGACCCGCGTGGCGAGTGCCGCGGCGAGCCCGAGCGCGACGTCGAAGGCGACGTTCCAGCCCATGCTCACCTGCTCGGCCCGCAGCGGGGTGTGCGCGCGCCGCATCATGAGGGTGAGCGCCGCGGTCTGGACGGCGCCCGACGCGGCGCCCACGACGGTGGCGGCGACGACGAACCGCACCGGGTCGTCGTCGAGGACGGCCCAGGCAAGGGCGACCGCCACGACCGCCGCCGCGCCGAGGATCGTCCCCACCCCGGACCACCGGTCGCTGAGCCAGCCCGCGACGGGGCGGCCGACGGCGACCGCGCCCTGCACGCTGAATGCGGCCACGACGGCGGCCCCGGCGGTGAGGGCGCCCGCCGAGCTGAGCATGAGCCCGTAGGCGATGACGGCGAGCACGTGCACCGTGAGCGTCGGTGCGATGACGGTGGCGGCCGAGCGGTCGCGCGCGGGGGCGGCTGAGCTGCCCTGTGCCGCGGCGGTCGAGCCGTCCGGGGCGGGGGCATGCTCGGGGGGCGGCCAGGGGGAGTCGGGAGCGGCGGCGCGCACGGCGTCGGCAGGGGCGGCCCCGCGCGCCTCGTCCGGCATCGTCGCGGCGGTCCGTGCCGTCCCGTCGTCGGACCGGGTGCCGGACGGGTCGCCGGGCCGGTCACCGGACCGGTCGTCGTCGTCGGGCTCGGCCGCCCCGTACGGACCCGGATCCTCGCTGATCACGTCCGCACCGAGCGAGCGGGGAAGCGTGGGGACGTGGTCGGTGGGGGCGTCGGTGAGGCCGCGTCGGCCGTGCTCGCCGATGCGCCGGGCAGCCTCGACGGGGATGACCCCCAGTCCGACGACCACCGCACCCCCGACCGCCACACCAGCGACGCCGGCGGCGTTCGTCAGGGCCAGTGCGGCGGGGGCGGCGATCGTCCCGCCGATCGCCGAGGCCAGGCCGTAGATGCCGAGCGACCGGCCGGCGTTGCTCTCGTCGGACAGCTCGCGCACCCACGCCGCGCTCGTCACGACGAAGACGCCGAAGCCGAGGCCGATGAGGACGAGTCCAGGCCAGCCACCGACGAACGGCAGGAGGGCGAACCCGAGCGCCATCGAGGCCAGACCGCCCCCGACGGCGCGCGAGCGGACGCGCAACCAGCGGCCGGCGAGGGGCACCAGCGGCTGGACCGCGATGACGCACGCCATGAACACCCCGGTGCGGGTACCCGCGGAGACACCGCCGCCGGCAAGGACGACCGGCGCGGAGGTGTACAGGCCGTAGAACGTGCCGAACCCGCACGCCGACGCGATCGCGACGAGCAGGACCGCGCGCAGGTCGGGCCGCTCGATCGTGGTGCGGGGCGAGAGGGACATGTAGCCAGGGTGCCTGACCCGGTACTCCCGCAGGACGGCGGGCCGCGTCGAATGAGCGACACGGTCCCGCACCCGTCCGGCCTACCCTGCTGACAGGCGGGCACCACCAGGGAGCGGTCGGGCGGCGATGCCGGTCCGGCACCTGGCCCGGAGGGACGCCGCCCATGGAACGACGAGGGAGACGAGTTGCACGCGCACATCGACGACATGGACGAGACGGGCTGGGTGCTTCTTCCCTCCCACATGGCCGGGCGCCCGGCGGTGACCCGTCCGATCGAGGACGCCGGTCATCCCTGGAAGGTCCTCCCATTCGGTGCGGACGACGACGAGCTGTTCCACGGCGCGGTCGCAGCCGTGCTGCCGCCCGCGCGACCCCTGACGGGTGCTGAGCTTGCGGCAGCGCCACACCTGCGCGCGGTCGTGAGCCCCGTGATCGGCACCGACCATCTTCCGCTGGAGCTCCTGGCCGAACGTGGCATCCCGGTTGCGCACGGGGCGTTCCCGGAGAACGTCATCGGGATGGCGGAGGCGGCTGTCGGGCTGACCGTCGCACTCGTCCATCGGGTGAAGGAGAAGGAAGCCGCACTGTTGTCGGGGGAGCGTCCTTCGAGCATCGGTGGTCTGGTCAGCGGCCGGACCATCGGGCTCGTGGGCCTCGGCCGCATCGGGACGGCGATCGCCGAGCGTCTGTCGACCTGGGGGTGCCGTCTCGTCTCGACCGCTTCCGCTGCACGTCGGACACCCGGGGTCGAGCCGGTGAGCATGGACGAGCTGTTGGCGCAGTCCGACATCATCAGCGTCCAGGTTCCACTGACCGATTCGACGCGCGGGCTCATCGGTGCAGCGGAGCTCGCGGTGATGCGTCCGGGGGCGGGCGTGGTGTCCATCGGACGTGGCGGGGTCATCGATGAACGTGCTCTCGCTTTGGCCCTCGACGAGGGACGGCTCTCCGGTGCGGCGATCGACGTGTGGGAGACCGAGCCGCCCCGGCCGGACCACCCGCTGCTGCGCCGCAGCGATGTCATCGCGACCATGCACAACGTGGGGCACAGCGAGGAGAGCTACGGACGGATGGACGAGCTCGCGGCGCAGCACGTGGTCGACATGCTGGCCGGCCGGGAGCCGCTGTATCCGGTGCCGAGAACGGTGGTACTCGAACGGGTGACAGACC
>JBQDDG010000059.1:0-13427 GCA_052093225.1 Actinomycetaceae bacterium | reverse complement strand
GACCGCCGGGACCGCCGGGACCGCCGGGCAGGCTGGGGCCGCCGGGGCCACCCGGTCCGCCGGGCAGGCCGGGCCCACCGGGGCCACCCGGACCGCCGGGCAGGCTGGGGCCGCCGGGGCCACCCGGACCGCCGGGCAGGCCGGGCCCACCGGGTCCTCCTGGGCCCCCGGGCCCTCCCGGACCTCCGGGTCCACCCGGAGTCCCGGGCAGCTCGGTGTCGATCCCGCCGGGGATCTCACCCTTCCCGTCGGCGATGTCGGGAAGGATCGCGAGCGCATCCTCGATCTGGTAGTCGAGGGACTCGATGGTCTCGCCGGCGGCAACGTTGTACTGGCGCCGCAGCTCGTCGTCGTAGTTGCCGTTCTCCCTGGCGGTGATGTAACTGTCGTTGAGGTCGAAGTAGTGGGCCTGCGTGAGGCCGCCGGACTCGCTCGCGTACCGGACCGCCTGGGCGATCTGCCGGACCTCGTCGGCGCGCACACCGACCCACGAGTAGACGCGTCCGAAGGCCTGGACCGCCTCGTCCCCGGCCTCGCCCTCGATCCCGAGGCTCCGTGAGCCCGACGCCAGGTCGTCGGCAAGCTCGAGCAGCTTCTCCTCCATGCCGTCGAGGTCGTTCGCATACTCGTCGAGCAGCGACCGGTACAGCGGGGAGATCTTCCGGAGGTTGGTCGTGAGCGAGTCGGGCTCGTCCGTCATCGGTGGTCCTTGGTCAGGGGGAGGGAGAGAGGCGTCGGAGCTCACTCGGCTCGTCCGACCCCGGGGATCAGTCGAAGTTGCCGAGCTCCATGTCGCTGAGCTGTTCCCGCGTCTTCTCGAGCATCTCGGCGGTCGCGTCGTCGACGTTGCCCAGGAGCGCGGCGGAGTCCTCCAGCGAGCGGGCGAGCGTCTCGAGGTCCTGGAGCAGGTAGGTCAGTCCCATGCCGAGCGCGTACATGCGTTCGGCGACCGGGGCCGCCATCCGGTTGATCGTCGTGAGGTCCGACCAGCCCTCGCTGTGCTTGTTGCGGTCGGTCCAGGCCTGGTTCCGCAGCGCCTCCACCTCGTCGACGGTGGCGGAGAGCAGACGGACCCGCGCCGTCAGCACCTCGGGCTGCAGCTCGATCGCCATCGTTCGTCCTCGGTCTCCGGTTCAGGTCTCGGACATCGCTGGTGGGGCCGGCAACCCGGCCCCACCAGCGCGTGTGTCAGTCGTCGGTCACCAGTCGTCGGACTGGGTGTCCGGCGTGATGTCGGGTGCCGTCCGCGAGTCGGTGCGCGTTCCCTTCAGCGCACCCTCCGACGTCGACACCTCGGTCTCGGTCTCGAGCTGATCGACGCCGTCGAGGTGCTCGCGGTCCTCGGGGCGACCGTCCTTCTTCTTGTCGCCCGTGCGACCGAGCATCCCGCCGCCCATCGCTCCGCGGCCTGCGCCCGAAGCTCCGCCACCGCGACCGACAGCTGCACCGGCGCCACGCGCCGGAGCGCCGGCTCCGCGACCGGCGGCTGCGCCGGCGCCACGCGCCGGAGCGCCGGCTCCGACCCCACCGCGACCGGCACCGGCACCACGCGTCGGGGCGCCTGCGCCGCGTGCCGGAGCACCTGCGCCACGCCCGGCGGCGCCTGCACCGCGCGCCGGAGCGCCGGCCGCGCCTGCACCGGCTCGTCCACCGGCAGCGCCCTGTACCGGGGCTGCGCCGGGACGGCCCGCTCCACGCGGCGGAGCACCCGCCACGCCGGGACGCGCAGCGCCGCCACGACCACCACGGCCGGGAGCAGCGCCCGCGGCTCCGCGGCCCGGGGCTGCGCCCACACCGCCGCGGCCGGGAGCAGCGCCACCGCGGCCGCCGGGTCCACCACCGACGCCGCCGCCGGAGCGGGGCGGGGACCCGACCAGGCCGGGAGCGCGGCCACCGGGGCCGCCGGGGCCACGACCGCCGCCGGGGGGCGGGCCACCGATGTAACGCGGGGGGCCGCCGGGCCCACCTGGAGTCGGCGTGGGACCGGGACGGCCAGGAACACCCGGCCTGCCCGGGCCGCCGACCATGGGTGGAGGCAGCGTGCCGCCACCTCCGCCACCGCCGGGCGGGGGAGCGGGGACACCCGGACCGCCCGGGGCGGGCGGCGGGGTCGGCCCGACGAGGTCCGGCGGCGGCAGCACCGGCGTCGGCATCGGGGCGTCGATGTCCGGCGGGGGTGGCAGGTCCGGGCCGGGCGGCTGGAACGGTGGCGGCAGGACCGGCGGCTGGGGCGGACGGATGACGTCGTCCCCGGGAGGCTCCGGGACCACGGGCGGATCAGGGAACCGTGGATCGCGGATGAAGGGCGGGGGATCGACCACGCCCGGCGGCGGGGCCACTCCCGGAGGCTGCGGGTCGTTCGAGCCCGGGGGCACCGTCGGATCGTTGCTTCCCGGCGGGTTCACGGTACCGGGCGGGTCGGGGAGCGGTGTGTGACGGCCGGGCCCGTCGGGGGTCGACCTCCGGGTCGCGCCGCCTGGGTCCTGGCCCTTGCTCGGCGTACCGGTGGACGGCTCGATGGTGGGGATCGCGTCGATCGCGTCCTGGATCCGGTAGTCGAGCGTCTCGATCGTCTCGCCGGCCGGGCGGTCGTACCTGTTGATGAGCTCGCGCTGCTCGTCGTCGCTCATCTCGTCCCACCGCTCCCGGTCGGGATCCCCGTACCATGCTCCGGAGCGGTCGGTAAAGTATCCACGCGCCTCGTCACCCGCCCCCGCGGCCTGCGTCACGACGGCTTCGAGCTCGCGGGACTCCTCCGCGCGGTGGCGTGCCCAGGTCTCCAGGCTGCTGAAGCCGCGCGCGGCTGCGTCGGCGGCGGCCCCTGTGATCCCCAGGTCGGCCGCGCGGGTGCGGATGTCGTCGGCGAGGCCCTCGAGGCGGGTGGCGTAGTCGACGAAGTTGCGCTCGATCCCTGCGAGCCCGCCCTTCTCGAGGTTCCAGGTCTTCGCCAGCGTCTCGGTGAGCATGGTCGGTTCGGTCTTGAAGTAGGTCATGGGGTCGTCCCTCGTTCTCGCGGTGGCCGGCTCAGATGGGGAGCGGGATCGGGCCGCCACCCGGGCGCGTTCCCGGGTCCGGTGCCGGTGCGGCGTTCTCGATCTGCTCGCCGATGGCCTCGAGGTCCGCCATCAGCTCCTCGTCCTGCTCGGTGAGCAGCTCGGCCGCGCGGACGAGCGAGAGCCGGATGCTCTCTGTGCTCATCAGGAGCTCGTTGATGCCGGTCGCCAGGTCGAAGCTGGCCGTGGCGAGCGGGCTGCCGATGCGGCTGATCGTGCTGAGCTCGGACCACATGCTCTGCTGGTCGACGCCGGTGGTGTTCATCTCGTCGTTGATCTTCCCGAGCTGGGTGACGACCTCGTCGAGAAACTCGACGCGTGCACGCAGGACCTCGGGTTCCAGCTCGATGTTCATCTCGACCGTTCCTCCAGTGGGATGTCCGTCGCCACGGACGTGTTCACGTGTTCTGCCTGCCCTGCGGTCGCCCGACCCGCGAGGACCACGGAGGCGCCGGGACGCATGGCCCCGGCGCGACCGTGGTGCTCGCGGGTCAGGCGCCGAAGCCGCCCGCGGACCGGCGGTCGGCCGAACCCATGTCCTGCGTGGTCCGGATGACCAGCTGCTCGATGTTCATGAGGATCTGGTCGACGTCGTTCATGTTCTGGTCCCAGGCGGCCTTCGCCGAGTCCCAGGCCTGGCGGGCCTCACCGTGGAAGCGCTCGCGCAGGTCCGCGGTGTTGGAGTGCAGGTCCTCGAGAATCGAGCGGATCTGCTGGCCGGCGGAGCTGATGTCGGCAGCGCCACCCTCGAGTGCGGCGTGGGTTACGCGGATGTCGTTCATCTGAATGATCTCGCTTTCTCCGTGTGGGGGCTTGGTCAGCCGAGGATCGTGTTGAACGAGCTCGAGTCGCTCTCGTCCTGCTGGGTGAACGACTGCTGCGTGCCGCGGAGCGCGGACGCCAGCTCGGTGAGGATGTTGTTCGTCGAGCGAGCCTCCTCGTCCCAACGGACCATCGCGCGGTCGAACGCGGTACGGGCCTGGCCGGTCCATGCGGCGCCGATGCCCTGCAGCTGCGAACCGAGCTGGGTGAACTTCGCCTCGACGTTCTGCTTCGTGTCGTCGACCATGCCGGCAGCGTTCTCGAGTGCGCCTTCGCCTGCCTCAACAGTGCTCATGCTCTCCTCCTACGTATCTACTCGTGGGTGGGACCGTGGTGGGCCCGGTGCCCCTCGGGGCCTGACGTCCGTCGAACCGGATGTGCACCCGTTCTCGACGACGACCATCACGCTACGGCCACGAGGGGTCGCGGGGAGCACGTTGCCCCGGGGAGTCCTCCCCACCCGCCTGACGTGCCCGAAGGCCAGTATCCGTGCGTCTCGCGGCCCGTGACGGTCATCGCCGAGAAGTCACGTGCCGGTCACCTCGAGGACACCGGGAGGTCGCCCTCGGGGTGATGCGCCCATGACGGCGACCAGGGACGGCGCCCGGTGCGGATATCCTCGTCCAGGCGCTCCCGTGGCGGGGGCGCTCGACCGTCGAGGGAGGGCACCGGGTGAGCCAGGCAGTAGGGCGACGTTCGGTCGGCACGGTGGTCCGCGTGACCCTCGTCGAGGGCGAGGACCGGACGGACCTCGCACTGCCGGGGTCGGTCCCGGTCGCGGAGATCGTGCCCGGTCTTGCCCGCCGCCTCGGCATGCTCGAGGTGCGCTCAGCCGTCACCGGGTACCGGCTCACGCGCGCCGACGGCACCGAGCTCGCCACCGACCAGTCGCTCACCGCGCAGGGCATCGAGGACGGTGCCCTGCTCTCCCTCGTGATCCGGGACGCCGGCTCGGCGGGCCGGGTCTACGACGACCTCGTCGAGGCGGTCGCCGACGCCGTCGAGGACCAGCACAAGGCGTGGACCGCGGCCGACTCCGCGCGGATGACCCTCGTCGCCACGCTCGTGCTCGTCGTGACGGGCAGCATCGTCCTGCTCAGCGCGGACGACTCCTCGATGGTCGTGCCCGTCGTCGCCGGTGCCGCCGCAGTCCTCTCGCTGGGCGTCACCGGCGTGCTCGCGGCGCTGCGGCGCCCGGCCGCGAGCCTGACGATGCTTGCTGCGACCGCCGTGCTCGCTCTCACCTGCGGGCTGGCGATCGGCGTCGGCCCGATGATGGGGGAGCCGCTCTTCTACGGGGGGCTCGGAGTGCTCGCGGCCGGTGCGCTCGCCCTGCCGTTCCTCGGGGTGGTGCGCGAGTATGCCGCCGTCCCTGTCCTCGTCGGCGTGGTGCTCGCGGCCCTCGGCGGCCTGCCCCGGTTCACCGACGTCACCGCCGGGCAGGTGGCGGTCGGGGTGGTCGCCGTCAGCGGGATCGTCCTGGCCTCCTCACCGTGGATCGCCGTGGCCATGACCGGCATCCGGGTGACGGTGCCACGCACCCAGGCCGAGCTCGACGCCGAACGGCAGGAGATCAACGCCGCCCGGGTGCGTTCGGAGTTCCTGCGCGGCTCCCGCCTGCTCCTGGCCCTGCGCCTCTCCGGTGCGTCGGCGGTGCTCATCTGCACGCCCCACGCCGTCGCCACCGGCATCTGGGGCACGGCGCTCGTCCTCGTGATCTGCGCGGCCCTCATCCTCGGCATCCGGGAGGTCTACGCGCGCCGCGACGTCGTCGTCATGACCGGCACGGGCGTCGTCGGCGCCGCGATCGTCGGGCTGACGGCCGTGCTCGTGCACCCTGACTGGTGGCTGGCCGTCGCGATCGCCGTCGCCGCCCTGACCGTCGGCATCATCGGGCTCGCGATCCTCAGCCCCGGCCCGCGCCCCGCGCTCCAGCGCGTCGCGGACACCGTCGAGGTGATCTGCGTGCTGGCCGTGCTCCCGCTGGCCGCCATGGCCGCCGACGTGGTCTGACCGCATGGCCAGCAACAAGGACATCCTCGACGCGCAGCGGTTCAACCGCCAGCGCCTCGTCACCTCCTTCGTCTCGGGGGCGCCCGGCGGCAAGGAGCTCGAGCCGGGCAAGCCGTGGCGGGGCGTCGTCGGCGGGCTCGTGATCGTCGGACTGATCTTCGTGGGGGGCTTCGTCTCGCGCTGGCTCGCCCCGGGCACCCCCGAGGGGTGGGAGGACGGCTCGCTCGTCGTCGTCGAGGAGGACGGCTCGAGGTACGTCACCTCCGAGGGCGTGATGTACCCCGTCCGCAACACGGCGTCGGCGCGGCTGCTGCTCGGGAACGCCGAGATGACGGTGCGCACCCTGTCCGCGGACGAGGTCGCCGGCGTCGAGCGGGGCCAGACCGTCGGGATCGTCGACGCCCCGGACTCGCTGCCCGAGCCGGAGGACCTCGTCAACGACGCCTGGCTGTCCTGCGTCGCCCCCTCGGGAGCGACCTGGACCTCGATCGGCCGGCCCACCGTCGAGGAAGAGGACGGCGAGGACACCCAGGTCGCCGCCGTGCCCGCCGAGGACGAGGTGTCCGTGGTCCGGGTCGAGGGCGCCCTGTACGTCGTCGCGGGCACGCACTCGCACGCGGTGGCGGCGGACCAGGAGAACGCCGTGCTCCGTGCGCTCGGTCTGGCCGGGACGGAGATCCCCGACACGGGCGCGGCGTGGCTCAACCTCTTCACGCAGGGTGACCCGCTGGAGCCCCTGGCCACCCCCGGCGCCGGCGACCCGATGGCCGAGCCGCTGCCGAACCACCCGGACCTGATGGCGGGCCAGGTCGTCGAGATCTCGTCCGGCGCGGCCGCCGGGGAGATGTACGTCCTCGGCACCGACGACGAGCTGCACCCGCTGAGCACGGTGGGCTACGCGATGTACGAGCTGGGCGACGGCGCGCACCTCGGCGGAGCCGTCGAGGTGGGCGCGGCGGACCTGGGGCAGATGCCCACCACCGAGCCCGCCGACCCCGCGACCTGGCCCGACGAGATCTCGGCGGCCGTGACGGACACCGAGGGCGCCTCCCCGTGCGTGCAGCTGGTGGCCGACGCGATGGACGACTCGCAGAGCGCCGTCCTCGTGGCCGCCACCGGCGTCCCCGCCGTGACCGCCGGCACCGTGCAGGTCGAGGGCGGCGCCGGGGCGCTCGTCGCCGGCAGCGGCGGCGGACTGCTCTCGGCGGACTTCTTCATCGACGAGACCGGCCGGGCTTACCCCCTCATGGGCGAGCGCGGCGCGACCCTCGAGCTCCTCGGCTACTCGACCGACGACGTCGGCGACGTCCCCATGGACTGGGTGCGGCTCTTCCCGCAGGGGCCCGAGCTCGAGCAGCTGGACCTGCCCGGCCCCGCCGAGACCGAGAGCGAGTCAGCGAGCGAGGACCCGGGCAGCGAGAGCGCGTCGTGAGCCGGCGCCTGGCGGTCGTCCTCGCGGCCGGCGCGGCCCTCGCGCTCGCGGGACCCTCCGCGGCGGCGGGCGCCACCGGGCCCGCCCCCGGGGCCACCACTGTGCGCCTCGAGCTGCCCGACTCGTGCGTGGTCGAGCCGGAACCGACGGAGCCCTCCCCGATCTTCGACCAGGTCGGGTTCGAGCGTGCCCACGAGCTGACCCGCGGCGAGGGCGTGACCGTCGCCGTCGTCGACTCCGGGGTGCTGCCCGCCAGCGAGCACTTCGGCGAGGGGGAGGACGTGGTGCTCCCCGGGCACGACTCGATGGGCACGCTCCCGGGCTCGGAGTCCCAGACCGAGGGACCGCCCCTGTCCAGCAGCGACGGTCGCACCGACGTCCACTTCCACGGCACGGCCGCCGCGGGCCTCATCGCCTCCCGCGCGGTCGAGGGGTCCGGGGTGCTCGGCGTCGCCCCCGCGGCCCAGATCCTCCCGGTGCGCGTCTACGCGGTCGACAGGGACCACGATCTGGCCGAGCAGGGGTACGGCCCCGAGGTCGGCCGCATGGCCGAGGGGATCAGGTGGGCGGCCGACCAGGGGGCCCAGATCATCTCGGTGTCGATGTCCCTCACGGTCGACGACCCCGCGCTGCGCGAGGCGGTGGAGCACGCGACCGCCGCCGGGTCGCTCGTGGTGGCGAGCGCCGGCAACGCCGACACCACGGAGGACACCTCGGACAGCGCCCGGTACCCGGGGGCCTACCCGGAGGCGCTCGCCGTCACCGCCTCGACGATCGAGGGTCTGCCGTCGGAGTCGTCGATCCACGGGGAGCACGTCGACATCGCCGCACCCGGTGACGTCGCCTACTACCCGTTCCTCGACGACGGGCCGTGCTACCTCACCGGCAACCCGTCGTCGAGCTGGTCGACCGCCTACGTCGCCGGCGCCGCCGCGCTCGTGGCGGCCGAGCACCCCGACGAGACCCCGGCGCAGTGGAAGTACCGCCTGACGAGCACGGCGGTGCGGGCGAACCCCCAGGAGCGCGACGACCTGCTCGGGTGGGGGATCGTCGCGCCCTACGACGCGGTGACGTTCGTCGACGACGGCTCCGCCCCCGGCCCGCCGAGCCCGGTGCACGAGGCGCCGACGGCCGACGCCGCCTCCTTCGTGCCCGTGCCCGCCCGGCCGCCGGACCCGCTCGACGCCGTCCGCGGCGAGGCCGCCTGGTGGGTGTTCGGCGCGTTCGTCGTGGTCGGCGGTGCCGGGCTGCTCGCCAAGGCACCCCGCCGACGCGGGTGAACTCACGGAATCCGTCCTTTCCCGGGTGACGGGGCGACCTAGACTGGTCCTCGGACCACCCCGCCGCACCGAGAGGACGCAGTGACCAGCTCACGCCCCCTGCACGTCGCCCTGGTGGGCGCCGGACCCGCCGGCACGTATGCCGCCGACATCCTCTCCGCCACCGGGCTGGACGTCCGTATCGACCTCCTCGAGCGGCTGCCCGCCCCGTTCGGCCTCGTCCGCTACGGCGTGGCCCCCGACCACCCGCGTATCAAGGCGATCATCCGGGCGCTGGAGAAGGTCCTCGCGCGGGGCGACGTCCGGCTGCTCGGCAACGTCGAGGTCGGCAAGGACGTCTCGCTCGAGCGGCTGCGCGAGCTCTACGACGTCGTCATCATCTCCTCGGGCGCCGACGCCGACGCGCCGCTCGACATCCCCGGCGTCGACCTGCCCGGGGTGCACGGCGCCGCGGACTTCGTCTCCTGGTACGACGGGCACCCCGACGTCCCGCGCACGTGGACGCTCGAGGCCCGCGAGGTCGCCGTCCTCGGCGTCGGCAACGTCGCCCTCGACGTCGCCCGGATCCTCGCCAAGCACCCGAAGGACCTCATGGCCACCGAGGTGTCGCCGAACGTCGTCGCCGGCCTCGAGGCCTCGCCGGTGACGGACGTCCACCTGTTCGGCCGCCGCGGGCCCGCTCAGGTGAAGTTCACCCCGCTCGAGCTGCGCGAGCTCGCGAAGGTGCCCGACGTCGACCTGATCGTCGACGAGGAGGACTTCCACTTCGACGAGGGGTCCGAGGAGGCGATCCGCTCGTCGAACCAGACCAAGCAGGTCGTCAACACGCTCATGGACCTCGCGATGCGCGACCCGGAGTCGCTCACCGCCTCCCGCCGCATCCACCTGCACCTGTTCCACTCGCCGGCCGCCGTGCTCGGCTCGCCGGAGGAGGGCGTGACGGCGCTGCGCACCGAGCGCACCGAGCTCACCGGTGACGGCTCGGTGCGCGGTACCGGCGAGTTCGTCGAGACCCCCGTCCAGGCGGTCTACCGGGCCGTCGGCTACTACTCGGCGCCGATCGAGGGGCTCCCGTTCGACGTGCGCGGCGGCGTGATCCCCAACGTCGAGGGGCGGATCCTCGGCGACGACGGCGAGATCGTGCCGGGGGTGTTCGTCACCGGGTGGATCAAGCGCGGTCCGGTCGGCCTCATCGGCTCGACGAAGTCGGACGCCCAGCAGACGATCTCCCACGTGGTGGAGGACGTCGAGTCGGGCGTCGTCGGTGAGGGGCCCGAGCGCGGCGGCAGGGAGGCGCTCATCGCCGACCTCGACGCGGCCGGCGTGCCGTGGACCGACTGGTCCGGCTGGGAGGTCCTCGACGCCTTCGAGCGGAACCTCGGTGAGACGGACGCCCACGTGCGCGAGCGCGTGAAGGTCGTCTCCCGCGAGGCGATGACGGCGATCTCCCGCCGGCACGAGGACATCGGCCCGCTGCACTGAGCCTCGCCGGCGCGTCGTCGCCACATCGTCCCGAGCGGCTCCGGAGGTGAGGGAACTCGTGCCGTCCAGCGACGACCCGACGGACCGTCCGCGCACGTTCCGGAGCTTTCCGCTCGCCCAGCGCATCGTCGCGGTGGCGATCTGCGTGTGCGTCCTCCTCATGGTGGCGGCCGGCGTCCTCGGCGGCATGGACGAGGAGTGGGTGCCGTGCGAGGTGGTGGGGGCGAAGGGGCGCCAGGGCGATCAGTACTCGGCGAGCGCGTTCGTCGTGGAGATCGCGACGGTGGACTGCGGCACCATGATCTACAGCGACGGTGTCAGCAGGGACAACCACGACGACGTGGCGGCCTCGTTCGAACCGGGACACTACGAGATGAGGATGGGCATCCTCTCCCGCCTGGCGGCGCGAGGATGGGTGCCCGGCCTTGCCGCCTCGTTCGAGGAGTTCCGCGCACCGGGCGGGTAGCGGTGGAGCGCGTGAGCGGCCGAGGCGAGGCGCCGGCGTCGGCCCTGTCCACGGTCACGCCCGCAGGCGCGGCAGCACCCGCATGGCCCTGAGGACGCCCCACGCGATCCACAGCACGGCCGTGCCCGCGAGGACCCACGGGCCGACGCGCACGGTGACCTGCATGAGGGTCAGCGTCGCGGACAGGTGAGCGGACGACGGTGCCGGGCCGACCTGGGCGGTGTCCGACCGGTCGGGTGCGGGGACGACGGCGTCCTCCGACGGTTCGCACGCGAGGCTCAGCGCGCCGCCGGACCCCGTCGGCACGCCGAGCACGGAGTCGTGGTCGTCGTTCGTCAGGTGCCGCGTGAGGACGTACGGGCGGACGTCGAGGCCGTCACCGTCGGCGGCCTCGCAGCGGGCCGCGGGCTCGCCCTCGGGCAGCCACACCCACAGCTCCGCGCCCCGCTCGGTATCGATGCTCACCGGGGTCCCGTCGAGCGGCACCTCGGTCTCCCAGGTGCTGAGCCGGGAGTGCAGGACGACGCCGACGACGAACGCCACCAGCAGCAGCGCGGACCCCCATCGCCCGATGCGGACGAGGCCGTGCAGGAGCGCGCCGACCCTGGGACGCAGGGAGTGCCACGACGAAGGCGAGGCGTACCGCCCGTACCCGACGGCGGCGCGCGGGTGGGAGTGGTCGTCCGCCGTCGCCACCGGCGCCCACCGCGGGGGAGCGGCGGGGGCGGACGGCGGTGCGGACGTGAACGGAGCGGCGTCGGCCGCGGCGCGCATCGCCTCGACGTCGCCCGTGGGGGTGGCGCCGTCTGCCACGGGGCGCGAGCCGCCGTCGGAGGGGGTCGCGCGACGCCGACCGACGCCTCGCGGACCGGGCCGGCCGTACGGGTTCGTCGACGGCCGGCCGGGCGGGGGAGCGGCGCCGTAGTCAGCGGGGTCGTGCGGCATGCGCACAGGATAGGGAGCGCCCACCGCGCCGGCGTCAGGCGGGGATGAACAGGAACGAGCACACGACGTCGAGGATCGTGGCGCCCACCATCGGCACGACCGTGCGCGGGACCCGCGCACGGTCGTGGGTGGGAGCGGTCAGCGGTAGTTGACGAACTGGAGCGCCGCGTCGATGTCGTCGGCCCGCTTGAGCAGGGCGATGACGGCCTGGAGGTCGTCGCGGGACTTCGAACTCACGCGGATCTCGTCGCCCGTGATGTTCGCCTTGACGGTCTTGGGACCCTCCTCGCGGATGAGCTTGGTGATCTTCTTCGCGACGTCCTGGTCCAGCCCCTCCTTGAGCGGGCCGGCGAGGCGGAACTCCTTGCCCGACTGGACGGGCTCCTTCTCGCCGAGGTCGAGGGCCTTGAGCGAGACGCCCCGGCGGACGAGCTTCGTCTCGAGCACGTCGAGGACCGCGAGGGTGCGCTCGGCGGTGTTCGCCGCCATCGACACGACGTCGCCCGAGAGCGTGACGTCGGCGCCGACGCCGCGGAAGTCGTAGCGCTGTCCGATCTCCTTGCGGGTCTGGTTGACGGCGTTGTCGACCTCCTGGCGATCGACCTTGGACACGATGTCGAACGAGGAGTCGGCCATGAGGACCTCCGTGGGACGGCCCCGGTGGGGCGTGCGGGTGACGCAGACCTCCCTGTCTCGGTGGTGGTCGTGCGCCGGGATGTTGATATCGTGCCATCCGCACCATTCGTGGTGCGCCCGGCGGGTTGCCCGAGTGGCCAAAGGGAGCTGACTGTAAATCAGCCGCGAGAGCTTCGCAGGTTCGAATCCTGCACCCGCCACCCTGGGAGGGCCGGAACCGCAAGGTTCCGGCCTTTTCCTTGCAATGACGCCGATTCGGCGTGGCGCCCGACTGGACTGGCGTGCCCAGCGGTACCCTGTGATGGACAACAATCTAGCCCATGACTAGACATCATGGCTAGACAGACTCGCCGGAGCGGTAGACACAGGAGCGTTGATGGCCCGGAAGCCGAAGCTCGAACCCGGTATCTCCATGGTCGGGAAGCGGTACCGGGTGCGCCTGTTCGTCAACGGTATCCAGCACTCGCTAGGCATGTTCGACGCCCTCGAGGACGCCAGGGCGGTCCTGCGGGACGCCAGGCGCGCGAAACAGACCGGGACCTTCATCACACCCACCGACCGCGCCGCCGGCGAGCGCGCCGCCGAGGCCGAGGCCGCCGAACAGGCCGAGGAGGACGAGCGCAACGCCCTCACGCTCGCCGAGTGGGTCGGCACGTGGCTCGAGGGCGTCGAGCGGCGAGGTAACGCCGTGTCGACTGTCATCACCTACCGGTCCACGATGCGCGTCCACGTACTGCCGACCCTCGGGGCGGTCCCGCTCGTGGACATCACCCGGGAGGATGTCGACACGCTGCTCGACGACGTGGCCGGCCCGATCAAGGTCAACGTGGCCCGGACGCTGCGGGCATGCCTCAACGCCGCCGTGAAAGATCCCGACAACCCGCTCGAGGTGTCGCCGTACCACTACGAGCTACCGCGCACGCGCCGCGGGAAGCCCGTCGGTGACGTCGCGACCCCGGCGCAGGTGCGAGCCCTCGCCGACGCGATGCCGGCGCCGTGGTCGGTCGCCGTGGACCTCGCGGCATGGTGCGCGCTTCGCCTCGGGGAAGTCCTCGGGCTGCGCCGGGGCGACCTCGAGCACCTCGAGGACCCTGACCGGGCGGTCGTGCACGTCCGCCGCCAGGCCAACGCCAAGGCCGGTGGCTTCACCGACCCGAAGGCCGGCAGCGCCCGGACGCTCGCGATCCCCGCGGGCCTGGCCGGCCGGTTGCTCGAGCACCTCGAGAAGCACGTCGACGCGGCGGAGGATGCGCCGGTGATCCCGTCCTCACAGGACCCGGGCCGGCACGCGTCGCAGA
>JBQDDG010000058.1:0-13854 GCA_052093225.1 Actinomycetaceae bacterium | reverse complement strand
AGGCCTACGCGACGTTCCACCGCCGCATGATCGACAAGGGGTCGTTCATGTACCCCATGGCGCTCAAGCGCAATCACATCTCCCTCGCCCACACCGAGGCCGACGTCGACCGCACCCTCGCGCAGGCCGAGGAGGTCCTCGGCGCCATGGCCCGCGAGGGACTCTTCACGGCACCGAAGGCTGCGGTCTGACATGACCTCGACCTCCCGCACCGTGCTGCACGGCGGCCTCGTCACCGACGGGTCCGGCGGCGCCCCCTTCCCCGGCGACGTTCTCGTCGCTGGGGAGCGGATCGACGCCGTCGTCCCGGCGCGCGAGCGGCCCGCCGGCGGCTACGACGCGGAGGTCGTCGACTGCACGGGGCGGGTCGTCGCACCGGGGTTCGTGGATGTGCACTCCCACTCCGACCTCAGCCTGCTCACCTACCCGGACAACGAGAGCCGGACCACCCAGGGCGTGACGACCGAGGTGGTCGGGAACTGCGGCATGACGCCTGCCCCGGTGGGCGGCGACGCCGCCGGCCTGGCGCGGGTCATCAGCACGATCGACGTCACACCCGACCTGGAGTGGACCTGGAGCGACGTCGCCGGCTGGCTGCAGGCGCTCGACGACTGCCCGACGGCGACCAACGTCGCCGCACACGTGGGGCACGGCTCGGCGCGGTTCGCCGTGGCCGGCACCAGCACGGCCCCTCTCGACGACGACCGGCTGGCAGCGCTCGAGCGCGAGCTGGAGGAGGCCTTCTCGGCCGGCGTCGTGGGTATCAGCGTCGGGCTGATGTACGCCCCGGGCGAGTCGGCGGGCGCCGAGGAGCTCGCCACGGTCGCCCGCGTCGTCGCCGGTCACGACGGCGTCCTGTCGGCGCACCTGCGCGACTACCGCACGAGCTCGCTGACCCGTTCGATCGACGAGCTGGCCGAGGCCGTCGGTACCGACGGGCCGAGGCTCCAGATCTCGCACCTGCGGGGACTGGGCGCAGGGAGCGGCTTCGCCGATGTGCTCGCCCACGTCGAGGCGCTGCGGGAACGGGCGGACATCGCCGCCGACGCCTACCCCTACGTCCACGGGCACACCACGCTCATCCAGCTGCTGCCGCCAGGGCTGCGTGCCGCGGGACCGGACGCGGTGGTCGCGGCCTGCCTGGCCGACCCGGCGGCGATCGCGGCTCACCTCGAGGCGTCCGGCTACGAGCCTGACCAGCTCCTCGTCATGAAGGCGGCGCACACGCCCGACGTCGTCGGGAGGGACCTCACCGAGATCGACGGGGACCCCTGGCGCCGGCTCGTCGACCTGCTGGTGGCGAACCAGGGGCTGGTCGACGTCGCCGTCGAGAGCGGGCAGTGGGACGACGTCGACATGGCGCTCGCCGCCCCCTGGGTCAGCATCGCCTCCGACGGCACGGCGCTGAGCCCCACGCATCGCACGTCCGCGGCACACCCCCGCTCCTGGGGCGCCTTCTCCGCCGGCTACCGGCGGCTGCGGGACCGCGGCACACCCGTCGGCGAGACGGTCCGCCGGCTCTCCACCGCGCCGGCCGCTCGCGCCGGGATCGCCAGCGGCATCGTCCCCGGGCACCGCGCGGACCTGGTCGTCCTCGACGACGAGGCGTTCGACTCCCCGGCGACGTTCGGGCAGCCGGCGCAACCCTCCGTCGGGCTCGACCACGTCCTTGTCAACGGCACGGCCGTCATCCGATCTGGGCGCCCCACCGGGGCGCGCCCAGGAACCCTCGTCAGGAGGCACCAGCAGTGACCGAGCACGGACCACCACTGGGTATCGGCATCGTGGGAGTCGGCGGCATCGCGCTGTCCCACATGGCCGCGCTGCGCACGATGACGAGCGCACGGCTCGTCGCGGTGTGCGACGTCGACGCCGCCCGCGCCGCCGAGGTGGCGCACGCGGAGCGATGCGCGGGCTACGGCTCGGCCGAGGAGCTCCTCGCCGACGACGCCGTCGACGCCGTCATCGTCTGCACCCCGAACATGACGCACGAGAGCCTCGGTCTGCAGGTGCTCGAAGCGGGCAAGCACCTGCTGATGGAGAAGCCACTGGCGCTGACCCCCGACGGCGCCCGCGCCGTCGCGGCCGAGGCGGACGCGCGCGGCCTCGCGCTCGCCGTGGGACACAGCCACCGCTTCGCCGACCAGAGCCTGGCCGTCCGCGAGGTCATCGATGCCGGTGAGATCGGCAGCCCGCGGTTCGTCCGCGTCGTCATGAACGGCGGATGGATCTGGCCCGGCTGGCAGTCGTGGGTGCTGAACCCCGAGCTGTCCGGCGGCCACTCGCTGCACAACGGCGTGCACCTCGTGGACCTCGCGAGCTGGTGGATCGGCGAGCCCGCGACCAGCGTCTTCTCCGTCGGGCAACACGCCACGAGCGAGTCGCTCCAGATCCACGACTACCTGGTGATGGAGCTCGGCTTCGCGGGCGGTGCCTCGGCCGTGTGCGAGATCAGCCGCGGCGAGCGCCCCCGCAACGCCGGCTACCTCGAGCTCACCGTCGTCGGCAGCGAGGGCGTGCTCTCCCGCACGTGGGACGCCGAGGGCATCCTCGCCTGGACCGACGCGGGTCTAACGGCATGGGGCGTCGACGGCTCCGGGGGCCGGACGTTCGTCCGCGAGCTCGAGGCGTTCGTCGCCGCGGCCCGCGGCGAGGCCGACGTCGTCCCGCCGCTCACGGCAGCGATCCACGCCGTCGACATCGCCGTCGCGTCCGAGGCCTCGCTCCGCGAGGGCCGCACGATCGAGATCGGAGCAGCCGCATGACCGCGCCGCTGACCACCCGGCCCGGTCTCACCCGCGCGCTCGCCGCGGTGCGTGGCGCCGAGATCGGACTGCTGCGTGCCGTCGCTCTCGACGTCGTCGCGGTCGGCGAGGGGGACGCGCTGCGCCGCCTGGGCCCCGAGGCGATCGACGTCCTGCGCGCGGCGACCGGTCCGACGACCCTCGACCTCCAGGCCCACTCGACCTCAGGCGGCGGCGCGACGACGTTCCTCGGACGCGGCGCTCACGGGATCGCGGTGAGCGCGCACCTGTCTCTCGTCGCGGGAGCAGGCGGCGACCACCTGCGGGCGTCGATCCGGCTCGTCGGCACCCACGGGTCGGTGCTCGTCGACCTGCTGCGCCCCCGGCTCGACGTCCGGACCGCGGCCGGGACCACGCACGTGCCGTTCGGGGTGCCCGGCGTAGAGACCCCACCGGGCGACGCGACCGACACCCTGTCCGCGATCGCCGACTCGGCGCGATCCGGCCGACACATCACGACCAGCTGGTGAAGGAGAACAGGGCATGAAGTGGCTGACGTTCGACGACGACGGGACCGTCCGGCACGGGTACGTCGAGGGCGAGGAGATCGTCGTGACCGGCGACGGGGACCTGGCGGCCGTGGTCCGCGGCGAGCCTGCGACCGGGGCGGAGGAGCGCCGCCCGATCCGCGGCGCGCGCATCCTCGCTCCGCTGCTCACGCCGGGCAAGGTGCTCGCGGTCGCCGCGAACTACCAGGAGCACGTCAAGGAGGCCGGCAGCGACGCCCGCGACCAGACGACGGCGACGCCGCGCCTCTTCCTCAAGCCCGACACCTCCATCATCGGGCCGGACGCACCCGTGACGCTGAACCCCATCACCCAGCAGCTCGACTGGGAGGTCGAGATCGCCGTGGTGATCGGCCGGCGCGCGCAGGGCGTGTCCGAGGAGGAGGCGCTGGACCACGTGTTCGGCTACGCCACGAGCAACGACATCTCGGCGCGCAGCCTCGACCTCGGCGTCGAACGCGACGGCGAGGCCTGGACCGGCTTCTTCGACTGGCTCGAGGGCAAGTGGCTCGACGGCTCCGCCCCCATCGGCCCCTACCTCGTCACCGCCGACGAGGTGCCGGACCCGCAGAGCCTCGGGCTCACGCTCGAGCTCAACGGCCAGGTCATGCAGCGCGGCAGCTCTGCGGACATGGTCCATACCGTCGCCGAGCTGGTGTCCTTCAGCTCGCGACTCATGACCCTCAACCCCGGTGACGTCATCCTCACCGGCACCCCGTCCGGCGTCGGTGCGACCACCGGCACCTTCCTCAAGCCCGGCGACAGCATGGTCGCCGAGGTCGAGGGACTCGGGTCCCTCACCACCCCTGTCGTGGCGCCCTGACGCCACGCGCCCCCGCACCACCTGATCAACGCAGATCAACCCGACCACGAGGAGCAACCATGCGATCACGAATCGCCAGGACGGCCGTCGCACTCGGCCTCTCCACAGCCCTGCTGACCGCCTGCGGAGGAGGTGGCGACGACGACAACGGCGGCGGTGAGGCCGGATCGGACGGCGGCGACCCGACGTCGGCCAACCTCTACCTGTACCAGGCCCCGGTCCAGTTCAACCCGCTGGCCCCCGGGCAGGGTGCCGAGCAGCTGACGATGTCGCTCGTGTACGACGGCCTCTTCACGCTGGGCCCCGACTTCGAGCCGGTCCCGCGCATCGCCGAGTCCTGGGACGTCTCGGACGACGCCACGACCTACACGTTCCACCTGCGGGAAGGTCTCGAGTGGAGCGACGGCGAGCCGATCACCGCCGACGACGTCGTCTTCACCTACAACCTGTTCGCCAACCCCGAGGTCGCGAGCCCCAACGTCGCGCCGTTCGACGGCGTCGTCGGGTTCGACGAGGTGCAGGACGGCTCGGCCGACACGCTCGAGGGCCTGGTGGCGGAGGACGACCAGACCGTGACGATCACGCTGACCGAGCCGACCCCCGGCTATCTCGCGGAGTTCGGCATCGGGTTCGGGATCCTTCCCGAGCACGAGCTCGGCGAGGTCGAGCCCGGCGCCATCATGGAGCACGAGTTCTTCCAGCTGCCCACGGTGAGCTCCGGGCCGTACGTCATGCGGGAGTTCAACACGGACGAGAACGTCGTCCTCGACGCCAACCCCAACTACTGGTCCGAGGTCGGCATCGACACGCTCTACCTCCAGATGCTCACCAGCGACGTCGCGACCGCCCAGCTCGCCACCGGCGAGATCGACCTCGTCCAGATCGCCCCCCAGGACCTCGAGACGGTCGAGGGGCTCGACGGTGTCACCGTCGGCTCGTCGCCGTCGCCCGGGTTCCTCCGTCTGCTCGTCAACTTCGAGAGGTACGAGGACGAGCGGATCCGCCAGGGGCTCCTCATGGCCATCGACCGGCAGGGCATCATCGACGGCATCCTCGGCGGCCACGGCGAGACCATCAACAGCACGATCATGACGCCATGGGCGCTGCCCGACGACCTCGAGACCTACGACTACGACCCCGACGCGGCGACGGCCCTACTCGAGGAGGCAGGTTTCGACTTCGACCAGGAGCTCGCCATCAGCTGGATCCCGGGGACCGCCGACCGTGACGCCGCCGTCCAGGTCGCCATCGAGAACCTCAACGCAATCGGTGTCAACGCCGTCGCGAACCAGATCGAGAGCGCGAACCAGCTCTCCATGATCGAGAACGCGGAGTACGACCTCATGGTCTCGGGCGGCGGCTTCTACACCCCCGACCCGACGGTCTCGGCCAACGCGCTGACCTGCGACAACGTCTTCCCCGCCGGCGGCAACACCTCGCTGTTCTGCAACGAGGAGCTCGACGAGCTGCTCGAGCAGGGCGCGGTGACTGCCGACGAGGCCGAGCGCGAGACGATCTACCAGGACGCGGCCCGCCTGGACAACCAGCTCGTGCCCTACCTGTGGCTCTACGTCCCCGACACGCTCTGGGCGGCGAGCGACCGCCTGCAGGGCTTCGAGCCGCACGGCGACTTCGCCGCCGGCTTCTGGAACGCAGCCGAGTGGACCGTGACGGAGTAGCTGCATGCTGAGAGCTCTCGTCCCACGCCTCCTCTCGAGCGTGGCAGTCTTCCTCCTCATCGCCGTCGGACTGTTCACCCTGGTCCGGCTCGCCCCCGGCGACCCCATCGAGATGATGGTGCCGCCGGAGCTGGCGGGTGCCTCACGCGATGCCTACATCGCGTCGGTCCGCGAGCGGTTCGGTCTCGACCAGCCGATCGTGGTGCAGTTCTGGCGGTGGCTCGGCGGGCTGATGACGGGAGATCTCGGCTTCTCCTACTCCAACGGCCGGCCGGTCGGCGAGCTGCTCGCCGACCGGCTTGGCCCCACGGCGCTGCTGATGGGGAGCGCGATGACCATCGGCCTCATCGTCGCCGTACCGGCGGGCGTGATCGCGGCCGTGCGGCGCAACACCGTCGCGGACTACACGATCAGCTCGGTCAGCGTCGTGGCCATCGCCGTCCCGAGCTTCTTCCTCGGCATGCTCGCCATCTACACGTTCGCGGTGCGCCTGGGTGTGCTCCCCTCCTCGGGGATGCACTCGCCGGGCCGGGACGACCTCGGTGACCTGCTGCTCCACATGGTCATGCCGGTGGGGCTGCTCGCTCTGGCCAACGCGGCCAACTTCATCCGTTACGTGCGCAGCGGCGTGCTCGAGGAGCTCGACAAGGACTACGTCCGCACGATCATCGCGAAGGGCGGCACGCGGACGAGGGCTCTGCGGCACGCTCTGCGCAACAGCCTCATGTCGCTGGTCACCGTCCTCGCGATGACGATCCCGATCGCCCTGTCCGGCGCGGTCGTGCTCGAGCAGATCTTCTCCTGGCCCGGGATGGGCCAGCTCGCGATCGACGCCCTCGGGCAACGCGACTACCCGGTCCTCATCGGGTTCGGGCTCTACATCGCGGTGCTGGTGCTGATCTGCAACCTCATCGCCGACCTGTCCTACACGATCATCGACCCGAGGGTGAGGACCGCAGGATGACAAGCCAGGACCACCTTCCCGCATCGACGGTCGACCCCGCACCGGTCCCGCAGGAGACGTCACCGGACAAGCTCGCGTGGCGCCGGTTCCTCAAGAATCCCGTCGCGGTCATCGGCGTGGTCGCCCTGGTGATCACGGTGCTGGCGAGCGTGCTCGCCCCGCTCATCAGTCCCTACCCGCCGAACGCCATCGACCTCACGAACGTCCGGCAGCCCCCGTCCGCCGACCACCTGCTCGGCACCGACTCGACCGGTCGCGACGTCTTCAGCCGGCTGCTCGCCGGGGGGCAGATCTCGCTCATGGTGGGATTCCTCGCGGCCCTGATGGCGGTCGTCATCGGCACGCTGGCCGGCGTCGTCGCCGGGTGGTTCGGCGGGATCGTCGACGGCATCATCAGCCGCGTCATCGACATCATGCTGTCGGTGCCGCCGGTCCTCGTCATCATCGTCCTCGCGGGCGTCATCGGTCCGAGCGTGCCGATGCTCATCATCGTGATCGCGGGGCTCGCGTGGCCGACGCCGGCCCGTATCGCCCGAGGCGTGGTCCTCAGCCTGCGGGAGGAGGAGTTCGTCCAGGCCGCCCGCGCGCTCGGGTCGCGGACGGGTTTCATCCTCTTCCGGCACCTCGTGCCGGGCGTGCTGCCCCCGATCGTCGTCTCGGCGACCCTGCTCGTGGCCGAGTCCGTCCTGCTGGAGTCCTCCCTGTCCTTCCTCGGCGCCGGTGTCCAGCCCCCGGAGTCCAGCTGGGGAAACATGCTCAACGAGGCGCAGTCCCTCACCGTCCTGTCGTCCATGCCGTGGCTCTGGGTGCCGGCGGGTCTCATGATCGCCGTCACCGTCCTGTCGGCGATGGCGATCGGGGACGGCGTCCGCGACGCCATCGACCCCCGGAAGAACCGCTGACATGACCAACGAGTCCACACAGGTGCCCCCGCTTGCGGTGCACGACCTCACGCTCGACATCTCCACCCCGCAGGGCCCGGTCCGGATCCTCGAGGACGTCGCGTTCGAGGTCCAACCGGGCGAGATCGTCGGCGTCGTCGGCGAGTCCGGGTCGGGCAAGAGCATGACCGCGCTCAGCGTGCTGAGGATCCTGCCTCCCGGCGCACGCATCGTCGGCGGGCGCATCGAGTTCGAGGGCGTCGACCTCGCCACGCTCGGGTCGGGCCGGATGCGCAAGATCCGGGGCCGCCGCATCGCGATGGTTTTCCAGGACCACATGACCACGCTCGACCCCGTGATCTCCATCGGCGCGCAGATCGCGGAGGCCTACCGGATCCACCACCCGCGTGCCTCCCGGTCGCAGGCGCACGCACGCGTCGTCGAGACCCTGGAGAAGGTCGGCGTACCCGACGCCGAGGACCGGGCGAGGCAGTACCCGCACCAGTGGTCCGGCGGGATGCGCCAAAGGGCGGTGATCGCCATGGCTCTCATCAACGACCCGGACGTCATCATCGCCGACGAGCCGACCACGGCCCTCGACGTGACGATCCAGGCGGAGATCCTTGCCCTCCTGCGCGAGCTCCGCGACCGGCGCGGCCTCTCGATCATGCTGATCACGCACGACATGGGCGTGATCGCCGACATGGCCGACCGCATCGTCGTGATGAAGGACGGCAAGGTCGTCGAGACGGGTGAGTCCGAGGCTCTCTTCGCCTCTCCGCAGCACCCGTACACGCGCAAGCTGCTCGACGCCGTCCCCCAGCCGTCGGGCGAGGTCTCCGACCACGGCCGTCCGGAGACCGAGGAGCCGTCCGCCCTTCAGGTGACGGACCTCGTCGTGCAGTACCGCCGTTCATGGCGCAGGCACGGCCTCACGGCCGTGGACGGCGTGAGCTTCTCGGTGCCCGAGGGCAAGGTGGTCGGGCTGGTCGGCGAGTCGGGATCGGGCAAGTCGACGATCGGCAAGGCGATCGTCGGGCTCGCCCCGATCACGTCCGGCAGCATCCGGGTCGGGGGCGTCGACCTGAAGGATCTTCGCGGTGGAGCCGCGCGCAGGTCGCGCGAGCACTACGGCATGGTCTTCCAGGACCCGGCCTCCTCGCTCAACCCCAGGATGACGATCGGCCAGTGCATCGCCGAGCCCCTCGTGGCGCACCGGCGCGAGATGTCCCGCGCCGCACGGCGCGCACGGGTCATCGAGCTCCTCGAGCAGGTCCAGCTCCCTGCCGCCTGGATCACGCGCTTCCCGCACGAGCTCTCCGGCGGTCAGCGGCAACGCGTCGGCATCGCCCGCGCGCTGGCCCTCGACCCCGAGCTGCTCATCGCCGACGAGCCGACGTCGGCGCTCGACGTCTCGGTCCAGGCCGCCGTGCTCGAGGTGTTCCAGGACCTGCAGCGGCGGCTCGGCTTCTCCTGCCTCTTCATCAGCCACGACCTCGCGGTGGTCGAGCTGCTGTCGGAGACCGTCGTCGTGCTGCAGCACGGACGGATCGTCGAGCAGGGCGACGCGGGGTCGGTGCTCAACGACCCGCAGACCGAGTACGCGCGGCGCCTCGTCGAGGCCGCGCCCATCCCCGACCCCGCTCGTCAGCGGGCACGCCACCTCACCACCACGACCGCCTAGAACCGCGCGAGCGACCCGAAGCTGTCCGAGCACGTCCGAAGCAACCCGAAGCAGTTCGAGCAACCCCACAAGGAGCACCCATGCGCGTCATGACCGTCTACGCCCATCCCGCCGACACGATCACCAACTGCGGTGGCACGTTGGCTCTGCACGCCGACGCCGGTGACGAGATCGTCGCGGTGATCCTCACGCACGGCGGCCGCATCCACCCCAACGTGTACGCCGAGGAGGCGCGAAAGTCGGATGCCGACCAGGCGCTCCTCGCGGCCGACCGGGCGGAGATCATCGAGAACAAGAAGGGCGAGCTGCGCCGCGCCGCCGAGTTCGTCGGGATCGGCACGATCGAGTTCCTCGATTACGACGACGCCATCAGCGTCGTGCGCGAGGACATGGTCGACGAGGTCGCCGAGCTCATCGCCAAGCACCGGCCGGACGTCATCATCGCCGACTACCCGCAGAACCCCGCCGTGACGAACTCCGCCCACACCATCGCGACGATGACGCTCATCGCCGCGCTCGACCGGGCGTCCCAGTTCCTCACGAACCTGGACGGCAAGGAGGAGGTCAACGTCAAGCAGGTGTTCCTCGGCGGCCTCCCGGTCATGGCGAGCGACGCCCTGTCCACCTACGGCGTCCGCAACGACCTCTTCATCGACATCAGCTCGGTCGTCGGCCGAAAGATCGCCGCGATGGACTGCTTCGCCAGCCAGGGGTACGACGGCCCGTTCGCTCGCAAGCTCATCGAGGCCAGCAACGGCGAGTCCGGACGCTCGGCCGGCGTGGCGCTCGCCGAGCCCTACGTCCGGTTCCGCAGCGAGACCCGCGCGCTGCTGCCGCTGACGGAATACGCCGAGGCGGCCGACCCGCTCACCCGCCACGTGACGTACTCCCAGTTCGACGTGCGCCGCGAGTTCCCGCTCGCATAGCCGTCGGCCCCACCCTCGAGCCCCAGGAGCACCCGTGTCCGAGCATGCGACCGCCCTGCCCGACCTGGTCGGGCGCCCGATCGACGACCTGCCCACCCCCGCGGTGCTCATCGACGTGCCCACGGTGCGTCGCAACATCGCGCGGATGGCGGACGTCGCGCACGGTTTCGGCGTCGACCTGCGCCCGCACTGGAAGACGACCAAGAGCGCCGAGGTCGCTCGCATGCAGCTCGAGGCGGGCGCGGTCGGGCTGACGGCGGCGACGGCGAGGGAGGTCGAGGCGCTCGTCGCGGCCGGGGTCGGCGACGTCTTCTGGGCCTACGCGCCCGTGGGACGGCACCGGGTCCGGACGGCGCTGCGTGCCGCCCGGGACGCGCGCCTCGTCGTCGGGCTCGACTCGCTCGAGGCGGCGGAACCGCTCGCCGAGGCCGCCGCTGCCGAGGGCATCGACCTCGAGGTGCGTCTCGAGGTCGACTCCGGGCTGGGGCGCGCGGGCGTCGACCCGGACCAGGCGCTCGCGGTCGCGCGGCGCCTCGCACGCCTGCCGGGCCTCGTCCTGGAGGGCGTCTTCACGCACGAGGGACAGGTCCAGGGCGTGGGCGCCGACCCCGAGCGGCGGCTCGAGGTCGGGACGGCGGCGGGGCGCCTGCTGGTGGAGGTCGCCGAGCAGCTGCGGGCGGACGGGTTCGAGCTGCCGAGCGTCTCGGTCGGTTCGACCGCCGGCGCCCGGTCGGCCCCCGGCGTCCCCGGGGTCACCGAGGCCCGCCCGGGCACCTACGTCTACGGCGACGAGAACCAGGTGGCGATCGGCACGACCGATCCCGCCGACACCGCGTCGACCGTGCTCAGCCGCGTGATCAGCACGCATCGGGGCGAGCCCGTGCTGGTCGACGCCGGGATCAAGGCCATGAGCTCGGACGGGTCCATGCACGGCGACGGCCGGATCGGCACCGTCGTCACCGAGGGCGGCGGGGTGCTCGCGACCGGGCACGAGGAGCACGGTTTCCTCCGCGGCTCGTCGTCGCTGGGGGTCGGTGACCTCGTCCGGATCCGCCCGAACCACGCCTGCGGGCTCACCAACATGCACTCCCACGTCCTCGCCGTCGAGGACGGCGTCGTCGTCGACATCTGGCCCGTCCTGGGCCGCCACTAGGAAGGAACGCACGTGCAGCAGATCTCAGCACCCACGGCGCCGGCGCCGGCCGGCACCTACTCGTCCGGCATCGTCCACGGGGGACTCCTGTTCCTCGCCGGGCAGGGCCCGTTCGACGCCGACGGGAACCTCGTCGCGGGAACGTTCGCCGAGCAGGTGCGGCAGACGTTCGCGAACCTCGAGGCCGTCGCCGCGGCGGCGGGCACCTCGATGCGCCACGCCGTCCGCATCGGCGTCTACCTCGACGACCTCGGCGACTGGGCCGAGTTCAACGACGTCTCGAAGGAGCTACTCGGCACGCCGTACCCGGCACGCACGTCCATCCAGGCCGACCTCAACGGCTTCCTCGTCGAGGTCGACGCGATCGTCGCCCTCCCCGGGGACGTGTGACGCATGGAGCTCATGCGCATCGGGGGGCCCGGCGAGGAGCGACCCGTCGTCCGCCAGGACGGCACCACCTACGCGCTGGACGGCCTCACCCGCGAGATCGACGGCGGCTTCCTCGCCGACGGCGGGATCGCTCGCGTCGCGCAGGCGCTCGCCGCGGGCGACCTTCCCGAGGTGAGCATCGCGGGTGAGCGCGTCGGCGCACCGATCGCCCGCCCCTCCGCCGTCATCTGCATCGGCCAGAACTACGCCGCGCACGCCGCGGAGTCCGGGGCCGAGCCGCCGAGCGAGCTCATCGTCTTCCTCAAGCACCCCAACACGGTCGTCGGCCCGGAGGACGACGTCGTCATCCCCCCGGGCGCCGAGAAGCTCGACTGGGAGGTCGAGCTCGGCGTGGTCGTCGGTCGCACGGCGCACCGGTTGTCCTCGCGCGCCGAGGCGGAGGCGGCGATCGCCGGGTACGTCGTGTGCAACGACGTCTCGGAGCGGGAGCACCAGCTCGTCACGTCGCTCGGGCAGTGGTCGAAGGGCAAGACTGCGCCGACGTTCTGCCCCGTCGGACCTGTGCTCGTCCCTGCCGACGAGATCGACCCGGGTGACCTGCGGATCTGGTCGACGGTGAACGGGCAGCCGCGACAGGACTCGACGACGGCCGACCTCATCTTCGACGTGCCCACCATCGTCCAGGAGCTGTCGCAGTACATGCAGCTCGAGCCCGGTGACCTCATCTCCACCGGCACGCCGCAGGGCGTCGCGCTGTCGGGCCGCTTCCCGTACCTCGCGGACGGGGACGTCATGGAGATGGGCGTGGCCGGCCTCGGGCAGCAGCGCTCCCGCCTCGTCGCGGCGGGCCGGCAGGGATGAGCCGGGCGACCATTCCTTGCTACGTCGTCGGCGCGTACACGGCGTCGCCGTCCGGGGGTGGATGGGACCCGGTCGCCGAGGGCAGGTACTTCGCCTCCCTGGCAGCAGATGCGCGGGTCGGCGCTCTCGAGCTGCCGTGGCAGGGAGCCCTGCACGCGCACGACGAGGAGTGGCTGTTCGCCCACCTCCCGCCGCACGTCGACGCGGTGCTGACGGATGTCGCGCACGTGTTCCTCACGACCCGGGACCGGCCGCGGTACGGACTGGCCTCGACCGACGGTGAGGAGCGCGCGAACGCCGTCGAGGATGCGCGTCGCCTCCACGACGACGTCCGCAGGCTCAACGATCGCGTCGGGCGACGCGCTGTGCGGGCCGTCGAGCTGCATGCGGGCCCGCGGGCGGACCTCGCGGCCGCGGCACCGCTCGCCGCATCCCTGGCCGAGCTCGCGAGCTGGGCCTGGGACGACGCGGAACTCGTCGTCGAGCACTGCGACGCCCTCGTCCCGGGGCGCGAGCCCGAGAAGGGCTTCCTCCCGCTGTCGGACGAGATCGACGCCATACGGATGTCCGATACCCGTGTGGGGATCGCGCTGAACTGGGGACGTTCGGCGCTCGAGCTGCGTGATCCGGATCGCGTCGTCGAACACATCGCGCTCGCCCGCGACGCCGGCCTACTGCGCGGGTTCGTCTTCTCGGGCGTCTCCGACAGCACGGAGCCGCACGGTCGCCCCTGGGCCGACGCGCACCAACGGTTCCGGCTCTCCGACGCGCATCCGCACGGCGACCCGCTGTCACTCCTCACGGACGAGCGCGCTGAAAACTGCGTGGCCGCGCTCGACGCTCAGACCTGGCTCGGCGCCAAGATGTCCTGGCCCGCCGGTGTCGGTACGGTCGGCGATCGGACGGAGATGATCCGCCAGGCCCTGGACGCGCTCGATCGCGCTGGTGCCGGCGAGCGAGCGGACCCGTGCGCGAGCGAGCGATGACGGCCGACGACGCGACATGAGTGCGGCGCACGACCCGAAGGTCGTGCGCCGCACTCATGCATCTTGCCGCGATCTCGTCTTGGCGCCTACAGCGCGACGGGCGAGGGGCAGCGGCGGATAACGGGGCTACCTCCGCACACCCAGGGTGTCGGTGCCGTTGCCGTCCCAGTCGCCGACGAGAACCTCTTCGCCCGTGC
>JBQDDG010000057.1:8677-14446 GCA_052093225.1 Actinomycetaceae bacterium | reverse complement strand
GCTAGCCCGTCTTGGCCTCGTCGTGGGTGTACAGCGCCGGCGGGGTCTCCCCCCGCTCTGAGCTCGGGGGGGGGGCGGGCGTTCGCCGGCACCCGCCCGTCATGGAGCCCGAGGGTCACTTCGAGGAGACGGCGTCCTTGAGCTTGGAGCCGGCCGAGACCTTGACGCCGTAGCCGGCGGGGATCTCGATGGCCTCGCCGGTGCGCGGGTTGCGGCCCGTGCGGGCGGCGCGCTCGACGCGCTCGACCGACAGCAGACCCGTCACCTTGACGGCGTCGCCGGCCTTGAGCGACTCGATGAGGACGTCCTGGAAGGCGGCCAGGGCGGAGTCGGCCTGGGCCTTCGTCAGGGAGGCGCGCTCGGCGATGGCGGCCACGAGCTCGGTGCGGTTGACGGACATGTAATCCCTCTCGTCGTACGTGGTGAGCGCCCGGTGGAGCGCAGTGCGACGAGACTACGCACAGATCCGGCGCCGGTGGTGCGTTGACGGGTCGATTTCCGCGGCGTGGCGCCAAATTCTCCGGCCTTCTCGTCACGTCCACCACATTCGCACCATCCGTCACACGCGCGTCGGGTGGTCGGGGCACGGGGGTGTGCGATGTGGGCGGGCGGGTCTAGCGTCGTCGGCACCGGGCACGAGGCGCCCGATCACCGACCGCGACGCCGCGTCCGGTGCACACGGAGCCCGGCCGCCCCGGTCCGGGCACGACGGGAGGAACCCGTATGACCGTCCAGCTCATCCCCTACCTCAACTTCCAGGGCACGACGGCCGAGGTGATGGAGTTCTACCGCTCGGTGCTCGGCGGCGAGCTCGAGATCGACACCCACGCCTCGTTCGCCCAGAGCTCGGGCACCCCGCTCATGGTGCCGCCGGAGCATGGCGACCTCGTCATGCACGCCTCGCTCACCACGCCGTTCGGCTTCCAGCTCATGGCCGCCGACGCCCTGCCCGGCATGCCGCACTCCTCGGGCAGCGCGGTCACGCTCTCGCTCGTGGGTGACGCGGCGGACAAGGAGTCGCTCACCCGCGCCTACGAGGCCCTGATCGAGGGCGGCGAGGCCACGCAGCCGCTCGAGGAGGCGCCCTGGGGCGCGTCGTTCGGCATGCTCGTCGACAGGTTCGGCACCGAGTGGATGATCAACATCGGCTGATCTGCACGCACGACGACGGCGCGCGCCCTACGAGGGGCGCGCGCCGTCGTCGGCGGAGGACCTGGTGCGGACCAGCCGTCAGGCCGAGAGCTCGGCCATCAGGGCGAACAGGTCGGTCTTGCCCTCAAACCCGATCCCGGGCAGCTCGGGCAGCGTGACCTTGCCGCCCTCGACCCGTGCGCCGTCTGGGAAGCCGCCGAAGGGCTGGAACAGGTCCGGGTAGGACTCGTTGCCGCCGAGGCCGAGGCCCGCGGCGATGCTCAGCGACATCTGGTGCCCGCCGTGCGGGATGCATCTCGTCGGCGACCAGTCGTGCTCGCGGAGCATGTCGAGGATCCGCAGGTACTCCACGAGGCCGTAGCTGAGCGCGCAGTCGAACTGCAGCCAGTCGCGGTCCCGGCGCATCCCGCCGTACCGGATGAGGTTGCGGGCGTCCTGGACGGAGAAGAGGTTCTCCCCCGTCGCCATCGGGCCGGGGTAGGCCTGGGAGAGCTGCGCCTGCAGCTCGTAGTCCAGGGGGTCCCCGGCCTCCTCGTACCAGAACAGGTCGTACTGGCCGAGGGCCTGCCCGTACCGCAGGGCGGTCTCGAGGTCGAACTTCCCGTTGGCGTCGACGGCGAGGGTCGCGTGGCCGTCGATGACCTCGTGGATCGCGTCGATGCGCCGCAGGTCGGTCTCCAGGTCCGCCCCCCCGATCTTCTTCTTCACCACGGTGTACCCGCGATCGACGTAGGAGCGCATCTCGTCCTGCAGCGCCCTGAGGTCCTGGCCCGGGTAGTAGTAGCCGCCGGCCGCGTAGACGAACACCTCGCGGTCGGGCGTCCCCTGCCCGTAGCGGTCGGCGAGGAGCTGGTAGAGCGGGACGCCGGCGATCTTGGCCACCGCGTCCCACACCGCCATGTCGATCGTCCCGACGGCGACGGAACGCTCGCCGTGGCCGCCCGGCTTCTCGTTGGACATCATCGCGTCCCACACCGCCGAGGGGTCGAGGTTCTCCCCGGTGGCGTCGACCAGGCTCGCCGGGTCGGCCTCGAGGATGCGCGGGATGAAGCGCTCCCGCATCATCGAGCCCTGCCCGTAGCGGCCGTTGGAGTTGAAGCCGTAGCCGACGACGGGCCGGCCGTCGCGCACGACGTCGGTGACGACGGCGACGAGGCTGAGCGTCATCCTGCTGAAGTCGATGTACGCGTTGCGGATGGGCGAGCTGATGGGGAACGTGCGCTCGCGGATCTCGACGATCCTCATCGGGCCACCTCCGGTGCCGCGGCGTGCGCGGGTGGGACGGTCTGGTGCGTGGACATGGGTCTCCCTTGCGGGTCGGCCGGCTCCCGGCCCCGGGCGCGACGGCCACCGCCACCCGGGGGCGGGCGGCGCCGTCGGTCAGGGGTCAGAGGCCCAGCGTGGGCATGCGGATGTAGAGGAACTCGGTGAACACGTAGTTGAAGAGGAGCAGGACGACGACGGCGACCACGACGTCGAGGAGGACGCCCTTCCAGGTCGGCCGCTCCCGGCGCATGAGGAGCGCGGTGAGCACGAAGAAGATCATCCCGCCGACGACGTACCCCAGGTAGGGCAGCGTGAGGATCCACGCCGTGAGCACGGCGACGGCGACGACGAGGCGTAGGACGGGGAGCCGCTCGAGGTCCTGGTCGTCTCCCCCGCCGATCTCTCGTCCGAGCAGCCCGAGGACCACGAGGACGACGCCGAGCGCGCCGAGGACGAGGATCACCGGGTCGGGGAACGTCCCGCCCTGCGCCGTCGTGTAGCTGCGCTGCGACCAGAACAGGCCGGCGACGCCGACCACGACCAGGCCGACGAGCACGTTGACCTTCGATGCCGCGTCGAGTGCGCGTGCCATGTCAGTCCTTCCCCTCGTCAGTTCCTGTGCTCCGTCGCGTCCGCCCGCTCGCCGGGTGCCCGGCGTCGGGACGCCCGCCGGCGGTGGCCGGGCCGTCGGCATCGCCGGCGGTGGCTGTAGCGGTGGCGTCGGCGGTGGCCGTGCCACCGGCGTCGGCGTCGGCGGTGGCCGTCTTCTCGGCCTCGTGCTCGTCCGCCAGGACGGCCTCGAGGTCCTCGGCGCCGCGGCGCCGGCGGATCCCCTGGATCACCGGCCACAGCAGCGAGAGCACCGTCATCGCGATGAGCACGATGCTGATCGGCCGGGTGAAGAACGACAGCCACGGCGTGGCGTCGCCCTGCGAGGTGAGCAGCCCCTGGACCAGACCGGTCTCCGCGATCGTGCCGAGGATGAGTCCGAGCACGATCGGCGCGGAGCTGATGCCGACCAGGCCGAGGAAGTAGGCCAGCACGCCGAGGACGAGCATGATGACGACGTCGACGACCGAGGAGCGGACGGCGAAGGCACCGACGATGGTGAGCACCATGATGCCGGGCGCGAGGTAGCGGGCCGGCAGCGCGAGCACGCCGCGCTGGAGACCACGCCCCGCGATGAGGCCGACGGGCACCATCATCACGGCAGAGACCAGGAGCGCGATGACGAGCGTGGAGACGAGGTCGCCGGACTGCTCGAACAGCTCGGCACCGGGACGGAGCCCGTGCAGGAGCAGGACGCCGAGGATGATCGCGTCGGGCGGTGTGCCCGGGACCCCGATCGTCAGCGTGGGGATGAGTCCCGCGCCGACGGTGGCGTTGTTGGCCGACTCCGCAGCGACGACGCCCTCGACCTCGCCCTTGCCGTAGTTCTCCTTCTTCCTCGACGCCCGCTTGGCCTCGCTGTAGGCGACGAGGTTGGCCACGTTGCCGCCGGCGCCGGGCAGGATGCCGACGACGGTGCCGATGACGGCCGAGCGGATGGCGTTGAACGGCCGTCCGACGGTCTCCTTGACCATCGACCAGACGCTCTGCCTCTCCGGCGTCACCGCCTCCATGTCGGCCTCGCGCCCCTTGCGGGCGATGAGCTTGATGACCTCGGGGATGGTGAACAGCCCGACCATCGCGGGCACGAGCGGCACACCGCCCTGGAGCATCGGCTCGCCGAACGTGAACCGGACGTCCCCGCCGACGGGAGCGATCCCGATGGTGGCGAGCAGGAGGCCGATGGCGCCGCCGATCGCGCCCTTGAGGATCGAGCCCGTCGACATGCTGATGATGATCGTCAGTCCGAAGATCGCCACCCAGAAGTACTCCTGGGGGCCGAAGCGCAGCGAGAAGTCGGCGAGCGGCGGTGCGAGGAAGATGAGCGCGATGACGCCGACGATGCCGCCGACGAGCGAGGCCATCGTCGCCCCGACGACCGCGAGCTCGCTCTTGCCCTTCTTCGTCATCTTGTAGCCCTCGAACGCCGTCGCCACCGACGAGGGCGTACCTGGGGCGTTGACGAGGATCGCGGTGAACGACCCGCCGTAGATGGCGCCCATGTAGAAGGCGCCGAGCAGGACGAGCGCGTTCGTCGGCTCCATCGTGAAGGTGAACGGGACGAGGAGAGCGAGGCCCATCGTCGCGCTCAGGCCGGGCATGGCGCCCACCGCCATGCCACCCACCGTGCCGACGAGCACGAGGAGCAGCATGGCGGGGGCGAGGTTGGCCAGGAAGCCCTGGCCGAGGAGGTCCAGCATGGTGTCTCGCTCTCAGCCGGCCCGGCTCAGAGCATGCCGAGACGCTCGAAGAGGTCGGTGTAGACCTCCCTGCGGTCGTCGATGAGCTCCTGGGCCTCCTCAGGACCGATGTCCTCGAGCACGAAGCCCTGCTGCTCGAACTGCTCGACCAGCTCCGGGTCCTGGTTGACCTCCTCGAACGCCGCGACGAGCGTGTCGATGACCTCCTGCGGGGTCTCCGGGGGGACGGCGACGCCGCGGTAGGCGCCGTCGGCGAGGTCGATGTCGTTCTCGACGAACGTCTCGTACTCCTCCCACTGCGGGAGGGTCTCCTCGGTGGCGACGGCGAGGACGCGGACCTGGTCGCCGAGCTGCTCGATCATCGGGGTGTAGGTCATGAGCGCGTCGACGTGACCACCGAGGAGGGCCGGCGTGGCCGCGCCGGTCCCGGAGAACGGCGTGTAGGTGGTCTCGATGCCGGCCTCGTCGTTGAGCAGGAGCGTGGCGACGTGGTTGGCGCTGAAGTCGCCCGAGCCGCCGACGGACATCGAGCCGGGGTTCGCCTCGGCCTCCGCGATGAAGTCCTCGAGCGTCTCGATCTCGCTGTCCGCGGGAACCATGAGCACGTTCGGGGTGCTCTGGAAGAAGTAGACGTGCTCGAGGTCGTCGGTCTCGTAGCCGGCGTCGTCGCGCATCATCGGCTGGAGGATGATGTGGGGGATGTTGTGGCCCATCACCGTGTAGCCGTCGGGGGCCGTGCGGGTGAGCTCGGACCAGGCGAGCGCACCGCCGCCGCCGGGCTGGTTGGAGATCGTCACGTCCACCCCGAGCGCCTCCTGCAGGGGGTCCTGCTGGAGCCGTGCCGTGATGTCGGACTCGCCACCGGCGTCGAAGGCGATGACGTAGTCGATCGGGCGGTCCGGGTAGTCGGCGGCGTCGTCGCCACCGCCGCAGGCGGCCAGGAGCAGCGCGCCGCCCGCGAGGGGGGCGGCGATCTTCGTCAGTCGGTTCATGTCTCGTCCTCCGTTGGATCGTGTGATGCGAACCTGCTGGTCGTGCTGGT
>JBQDDG010000057.1:0-8577 GCA_052093225.1 Actinomycetaceae bacterium | reverse complement strand
GTGCTCGTCGTGCTGGTGGTGCTCGTCGTGCTGGTAGTGCTGGTCGGCGGGTGCGCGGCTGCGGTGCCGCACCCCCGCCGCGAGGGCGGGCGCCTCGCGCCCGCCGGACTACCGGGCGGCCGCGACGCCGTCGGGGTCCGGGCGTGCACCGGCCGCGGCACGCAGCTCGTCGAGCAGCGCCGAGGTCACGTCCGCGGTACCGGAGGTCCCACCGATGTCGGGGGTGAGCACGCCGGCGGCGGTGACGGCGTCGACGGCGGACCGCACGGCGTCCGCCGCGGCCCCCTCGCCGAGGTGGTCGAGCATGAGGGCGCCGCTGAGGACGGCGCCGATCGGGTTGGCGACGCCCTGCCCGGCGATGTCCGGCGCGGATCCGTGGACCGGTTCGAACATCGAGGGGAACCGGCGCTCCGGGTTGAGGTTCGCGCTGCTGGCGAGCCCGAGGCTCCCGGCCAGGGCGCTGCCGAGGTCGGAGAGGATGTCGGCGTTGAGGTTCGAGGCGACGACGACCGAGAGGTCCTCGGGGCGCAGCACGAACTTCGCAGCCATGGCGTCGACGAGGACGCTGTCCGTCTCGACGTCCGGGTAGTCGGCGGAGACGCGGCGGAAGACGTCGTCCCACAGGACCATGCCGTACTGCTGGGCGTTCGACTTGGTCACGCTGGTGACCTTCTTGCGGTCCCTCGTGCGCGCGAGGTCGAAGGCGAAGCGCATGATCCGCTCGCAGCCCGCCTCGGTGAACAGCGAGCTCTGCACGGCGACCTCGCCGGACTCGCGGCCGGCGAAGTTGCGGCCGCCGACGCCCGCGTACTCCCCCTCGCTGTTCTCACGGACGACGACCCAGTCGAGCGGAGTGGTGTCGGCCTTGCGCAGCGGGCTGGTGATGCCGGGGTGGAAGACCACGGGGCGGACGTTCGCCCACTGGTCGAAGCCCTGGCAGATGGCGAGGCGCAGGCCCCACAGGCTCACGTGGTCCGGCACGCCGGGCCAGCCGACGGCGCCGAAGTAGATCGCGTCGTGGTCCTTGAGCCGGTCGAGGCCGTCCTGCGGCATCATCCGGCCGTGCTCGGCGTAGTAGGCCGAGCCCCAGGGGAGCTCCTCCCACTCGAAGGACGAGTCGGCCCCGGAGAGGCTGACGGCCTCCTCGAGCACCTGCCGGCCGACCTCGACGACCTCGCGGCCGACGCCGTCGGCGGGGATCACGGCAATCCTGTGGACCTTGGTCACGTCACGCTCCTGTGCGGTGGTCTGCGTCGCAGCGCCGCGACGTCCAGGCCAGTAGACCGGGCGGGCCGGGCCCGCGTCCAAGACGAACAATGGATTGCACCGATAGGCCGCGGCTATCGATGGTCGGAGAAAATCGGAGAACCAGGACGCGGCACGGCGGGACCGATAGGCCCAGACGTCGGTACTGTCCGTGTGATGGACGCCCGTCAGCTCGAGTACTTCCTCGCCGTCGTCGACGAGGGCGGCGTCCACGCGGCGGCGGCCGCGCTGTTCGTCGCCCAGCCCTCGGTGTCCCAGTCGATCCGCAACCTCGAGCGCAGCGTGGGGACCGACCTGTTCACCCGGACGGGCCGCTCGCTGCTGCTCACCGCCGCGGGCGAGGCCCTCGTCGCCCCGGCCCGGCAGGTGCTGCACTGGCTCGCCCTGTCCCGCGCCAACGTCGAGGCCGTGTCCGGGCTGCGGCGCGGCCGGCTCGTCATCACGACGATGCCCTCCCAGGCCGTCGACCCGCTGCCGGGTGTGCTCGACGCCTTCGCCGGCCGGTACCCGCTCGTCGAGATCGTCATCCGGGCGGCCGGGACCCCCGCGGTGGTCAGCTCGCTCGTCCTCTCGGGCGCCGTCGAGGTCGGCATCGCGGCCACGACGGTGCCGCTCAGTCCCGGCAGTCTCACCCTCACGCCGGTGGCACACCAGGGCTTCATCGTCGTCGCACCCCGGGACAGCACGCTGCCCGCCGGGCGAGCCCTGACCTACCGGGACCTCGAGGGCCTGCGGCTCATCGCGGGGCAGGAGGGCACGGGCATGCGGACGGTGGCCGACGCGGTGGTCGCCCACAACCGGTCGACCGCGATCGTCATCGAGTCCGAGCACCGCGAGGCCATCCTCCCGATGGTGCTCGCCGGCACCGGTACGGCGATCATGGCGGAGGGGTGGCGCTCGCTCGCCCGCCACGCGGGCCTGCAGGTGCGCGAGCTCCACACCGACGTCGAGCTCACGCTCGTCGCCATGCACCGCACCGGCGAGCTGAGCCCCGCCGCGGCCGCGTTCCTCGAGGTCTTCCGCTCGGCGGGCTCGCTGTGACGCTCAGGCGTTCCCCATGTCCGGCAGGAACGTGACGATCTCCGGCACGAGGACGAGGATCGCCACCACCACGACGTCGGCGATGATGAACGGCACGATGCCGCGGAAGACCCGTCCCAGACCGGCCTCGGGGACCGAGCCGGAGTAGACGAACGCGTTCATGCCGACCGGTGGCGTGATGAGTGCCATCTCCGCCACCTTGACCACGAGGATCCCCAGCCAGATGCCGTCGAACCCGTACTCGGTGAGGATCGGGTGCAGCAGCGGCGCCGCGACGAGGATCATCGACACGCCGTCGAGGAACATGCCGAGCGGAAGCAGGATAAGCAGGCACAGGACCAGGACGAGGTAGGGCGGCAGGTCGGCGGAGACCACCGCGTCCACCAGTGCGCTGCTCGCCCCGGACAGGGCGAGGAAGTAGGTGAACACCCCCGCCCCGGCCATGAGCAGGAACGTCATGGCGGTGAGGCCGACGGCCTCGGTCACCGACTCCTTGAGCACCACCATCCAGCGCGGCGGCCGGGTGCGGATCAGCAGGATGATCAGCGCCGTCATCGCTCCGAACGAGGCGGCCTCGGTGGGCGTGGCGACCCCGGCGTAGATCGTGCCGATCGAGACGAGGAAGATCACCGCGAGATAGGCCACGCCCGCCCGGTCCGGCCTGCCGACCGAGGTGTCCCGCGGCGTCGAACCGTCCCCGGCGGACGAGCCGGCCGGGAACCGGCCGAGCATGCGGGAGGCGCCGTCGAAGCCCGCGGCCGCGAGCCGGCCGTGGACGGCGAACACTCCCATGAGCATGAACAGCGGGATGATCGTCAGCGAGCAGTCCGCGGAAGCGGAGAACGGCTGGCTGGCGACGGTGCTGACCGCGGCGTCGGTCGTGCGCAGCATGACGATGCCCACCATGCCGGCGAGCATGAGCGGCAGGCCCACGTGGAACCTGATCGCCAGGAGGGCCAGGAAGACGACCAGGACGCAGGCGAGGGCGAACAGGTTCTCGGCGCTCATCGCGCACCTCCGTTAGTGGTCGCAGGCTCGTCCGAGGCACCCGGAAGGTGCTCGTCGGCCGTGACGCACCGCTCGCCGTCGCCACGCCGATTCCCGACGGCCACCACACACAACGGTCGACCCGGGGGTGACCATGTCGTCACGCTCATTGACGTAAATAAGCGTGACACGTGTGTCACGCGCAAGTAGTCTCGTTCACGTGACATCGAGCGCGTCCCCCGTCTGGGCGGGACGCGGCCGGCGAGAGACAACGTCGTCGTCACCCGTCGCGGGTTCCGGCCGGCCCCGCGGAGGCCATCGGCCCGAACCTGCGCCCCGGGGTGACCCACGGCGGCGTACTTCCGGGCGCCAACGACCACCGAGAGCCGCCGCCATGACCACGTCAGCCGTCACGACATCGACCCGGCCGACCCCGTTCCGCGCCCGCCGCGCATCGGGGACCACCTACCCTCCCTCGCCCACCCGCTCCCCCGCGCCCGGGGGCCGGTACCTGCGGCGCCGCACGCTCGCCCGCGCCGCAGAGCTCGTGGCTCGCGCGGTCCGGTGGGCGCTGCACGACGAGCTCAGCCACCGGATCGACTCGGTGCCCGAGCATCGCCGCGCACGCCTCGAGGTGCATCTGCTCCCGGTGAACTACCGCTGAGGCGCAACGGGTGGCGCGGGCGGGTCCGGGGGGACCGCACCCCCGAGCGCCTCCTCCATCTCCCGCAGGGCGTTTTCCAGCGCCTCCGCCGCGGCGCGCTGTGCCTCTGAGGCGCCGCGGCCGACCGCCCCCCTGATCTCGCCCGCGGCGCGCAGCGCTGCGGCACGCGCCTCCGCCGCCGCCCGCTGGGCGGCAGCGCGGGCGTCGGCCTCGGCGCGACGGCCGGCGCGGTAGGTCCGCGCACGCATCCGGTTCTGGCACGTCACCGTGCAGAAGCGACGCCGGGCGGCCGGCGAGGTGTCGACGTAGACGTCGAGGCACTCGTCCCCGTCGCACGTCCCGAGCCTGCTCGGGTCCGGGAAGTCGCGGAAGTGCTCAACGAGCGCGAGCGTGGCGGCCGCCAGCAGCGCCCTGCTCCGGTCGCTCGTGCGCCACTCCTCGCCGAGCGTCGAGTCGTCGTGGCACGCGAGGACCGTGGTCAGCCGCGACTCGGTCACCAGCGCGTTGAGGCGCTCGGCAGTATCTGGTCCGGAGGTGGCGGCGAAGACCTCGAACAGGCGGTCGGCCACGTCGGCGAGCGCGGCGTCGTCCGGCCGGCCCAGGTCCTCCCACAGGTCCGCACCGCCTGCCTCGAGCGCCTCCGGGTCCGGATAGGGCGAGTGCGTCTCGTCCGACTCGGCGCGCACGCGTCCGCCCCAGCCGTTGACGATGTCGACCACCACCTGGACCGGCATGGGCCGCACGGTGTCGGCACTCATCGCTCCACCTCCTCACGAGTCACGCTCATCCATTGTCCTTCACGTGACGCCGCGCGTCCACAGGACCGTCGCGGTGTTCCCCCACGGCGCCGCCGTCACTGGGCGTCGACCGCGCGGCATCCGATCCCGGTAAAAGAGGCGACGCCGCGGCGGTCGCTGCCCTAGCGTCTGGGACATGACGACGCACTAGAGGACGCGCACGGGACGAGGCCACGTGACGCGTCGGACGACGACACGGGACCGTCCCCCTCCTCGACGTCGGGCATGCCTGCCCGACGGGGCGATCACCCACGACCGGGCCGCGGCCCGCACTGCCTTGCCGCCGCGCGCCCTTCTGCGCCCTCCGACGCGGAGGTCGTCCCCGCTCCTGCTGCCCGGAAGGACCCCACCATGCCCGTTCTCGCGACTCTGCCTTCGCCCATCACCACCTGGGAGAGATCTGTGCCACCCATGATCGAGACCGCAGTACGTGACAGAAGGACCGACGACCACGTGGTCGTCGTGCTCAAGGACCGCGGCGTCGGCGCCGCGGCGCTGCCCGAGCGTGCGCCGCGCACGCCGGTGGCGCGTCGACTGCTCGTCGTGCTCCGCGCCGTCGCCCGCTACCTCGCCGATGACGGAGCCTCGGCCGCGATCGAGGCCGACCACCGTCGCCGGCAGGTCGAGACGGCGCGACACCTGCTCGCCATCGGCCTGCTCCGATGAGCGAGGGCGGCCCTGTCCCCACGGGGACGACCGCTCCCGCCGGCCATCGCATGACGAAGGACCCCGGACCAGATCTGGTCCGGGGTCCTTCGTCATGAACGGCACCAGGCCCGTCGGTTCACCGTCCGAGGCGACGCATGAGGACCAGGGCAACAGGCACGCAGATCGCGATGATCGCCAGCGGCCAGGCGACGGCGAGGAGCTGCGCGTGATCGGCGACCCATGACCCCGTGGGGCCCGACGGGTTGCCGAAGAGCTCCCGCGTGGCGATGACGGTGGCCGAGAGCGGGTTCCACTCGGCGATCGGGGCGAGCCAGCCGGGCATGTGCGCGGCGGGCACGACCGTGTCCGCCACGAGCGCGAGCGGGAAGACGAGCGAAAAGTACTTCATCGCCGCCTCGGGCCCGCTGACCAGCAGCCCCATGACGATGCCGATCCACGAGAACGCCAGTCGCAGGAGCAGCAGCAGGCCGAGTCCGGCGACCACCGCGCCGGGCCCACCGTGCCACTGCCAGCCGAACAGCGTGCCGAGCGCCATGAGCAGCGAGAGCTCGACGACCGCGACGACGAGGTCGGCGAGCGCGCGGCCCGTCACCACCGCGGCCGGCGAGGAGGGCAGGGACCTCATCCGGTCGAGCACGCCGCCCTGCGCATCGGAGGCCAGCGAGATCGTGGTGGAGCCGATGCCGAACGCCATGGTCAGGGCGAACACGCCGGGGAGCAGGAACTCGCGGTAGTCGCCCGCCCCGGACGCCACCGAGGCGCCGAGGGCGTCCCCGAGCACCAGCCCGAACATCGCCACCGCGAGGACGGGGATGAGGAGCGTGCTGAGGAGCTCGTCGGGGCGGCGCACGAGCCGCAGGAGGTGTCGCCGGGCGACGACCCAGGTGTCGAGCACCGCCCAGGCCGCACGCGGCAGGGGACTGGGACGGGCCACCAGGTCGCGCCGGCGCGGGGCCGACCGGTCGACGGCGGGCGCGGGAGAGGTGTCGCTCCTTCGGCCCGGTCGGGCTGCCTGCGACAGAGTCGGCGTCATAGCCGGTGCGGTCATCGGGAGGCCCCTTCCAGGTGGCGGTCCGTGAGATGGAGGAAGACCTCGTCGAGGTCGGGACGGGTCAGCGTGACGTCGTCGGCGGTGAGGCCGGCCCGGTCCAGCCCGTGGTCGAGCCGGGAGAGCGCCTCGGGTCCACGTGGCATCGGCAGCGAGACCCGCCGCGCTCCCCCGTCGACGTCCGGGTCGGTGCCCAGGGCTGCGGCCATGGTCCCGGCGACCTCGACGAGGTCGTGCCCGCCCGGGACGACGAGCTCGACGCGGCTGCCGCCGACGTGGGACTTGAGGTCCTCGGGTGACCCTTCGACGACGACGCGGCCACCGCCGAGCAGCGAGATGCGGGAGCAGAGCCGGTCGGCCTCCTCGAGGTACTGGGTGGTGAGCAGCACGGTGGTCCCGGTGGCCGCGAGCTCGCGCACCGCGTCCCACACCTCGGCGCGGCTACGGGGGTCGAGCCCGGTGGTGGGTTCGTCGAGGAAGAGCACGTGCGGGCTGCGGACGAGGCTCACGGCGAGGTCGAGCCGGCGTCGCATGCCGCCCGAGTAGTGCCGCACCGGCCGGTCGGCCGCCGCCACGAGGTCGAAGCGCTCGAGCAGCTCGTTCGTGCGCGTGCGCGCCGTCCGGGAACGCAGGTGGTTGAGGCGGGCGAACATCTGCAGGTTCTGCCGCCCGGTGAGGATCTCGTCGACGGCCGCGTACTGGCCGGCCACGCCGATGCGCTCGCGCACGCCCGCCGGGTCGCGGGTGACGTCCCGGCCGGCGACCAGGGCGTGCCCGGCGTCGAGCCCGAGGAGGGTGGTGAGGATGCGGACCGCCGTCGTCTTGCCCGCACCGTTGGCCCCGAGCAGACCGTGGATCGTGCCGGGCTCGACGACGAGGTCGAGCCCGTCGAGGGCGGCGCCCCGGCCGGGGTAGACCTTGCGGACGCCGTCGGCCTGGATGGCAGGGCCGGCGTGGTCGGTGGCGGTCATCAGGCGGCCTCCACGAGGGTGAGCCCGGCGCCGGCCGGCTCGGTGACGGCCGAGCCGGTGACGACCGGGTGTGCGGCGCGGTGCACGGCGTCGACGTACCGCACGGCTCCGGCCGACGTCACCTGGTCGAACAGGCCCGTCGCGATGCGGGCGGTGTTGCGCAGCGACTCGCTGCCGGGCGCGTAGTAGCGCAGGTGGCCGGTGATGGAGCCGGTGCCGAAGCGCGTGGCGCCGAGCTCGGGGTGCAGCGGACCGCGCCCGAGCCCCATCGAGCCGAACCGGAGCCGCGGGAAGTGCCGGATCCAGTCGGCATCGGCCTGGGCCACCCAGACGCGCGCGGCGTCGCCGAGCTCGGAGCGGCGTCGCACGCCCATCCCCGGGCTCCCCAGGGCGACGAGGTCGTCGACCCGTGAGCGCGAGAGGGCGAAGCCGGCGACGGTGGAGCCGTAGCTGTGGCCGATGACCGTGAGGTGTGCGGAGCGCGGCAGGTAGTGGGTGAGGGCGGCGAGGTCGGCGGCGCCGTCCCGCGCGGGTCGGTTGGAGAACGCGGCCGTGATGCCGGGCGGGGTGAGGTAGCCGACCCAGACGACGACGGCGGCACGCGCCGACGGGTCCGCGCCCTGCATGGCTCTGAGCACGCGCAGGCCGACCGATCGCAGGCTCCCGGCACCGCGGGCGCCGAGGTAGTTGCGGACGTGGTGGCCGTTGCCGGGGACGAGGACGGCGACGTGGTCGGCGGTGGCGACGTCGCCGAGCGCCTCGACGACGCGTGCGCCTCCCGGCGGGTCGATCGCGAGGAAGGTGCGGCCGTCGATCTCGCGTGGGCCGTAGGCGAGGGGGCCGGGCACGAAGGTGGCGGCGGGTGCCGCGTCGGGAGAGAGGTAGGTGGAGAGCATGCCGGTGGCGGCCGGGCGAGGAGCCGTTCGTGTGGTCATGACAGGGACGTTAGGAAGCGGGCTCCTCCCCGCGCGTCACCCGCGGGAGCCATCTTCACCCCCTACCGGGGTATCGCCCGTGGGCGGTGGTGGTCCCGCGGCGGACGTCATCGTGGCCCGCCGCTCACGCCGAAGGCCCCGGAACGCAGGGTTCCGGGGCCTTCGGGCTCACAGGGATGAGTGGAGATGGCGGGAATCG
>JBQDDG010000056.1:14115-15477 GCA_052093225.1 Actinomycetaceae bacterium | reverse complement strand
GAGTACCTGACCAACGGCAACGTCGGCAAGTCCCCTAACTCCACCCCGGACCGGGGCGGCTTCTCGGGCTGGTCGATGATCGGCGTCCACCCCGAGCACGGCATGTGGGACGACGCGGCCGGCGAGTGGTCGGAGATCGAGATTCGCCCGCTGGTGGACACCCTCGAGGTGTCCGGCCCCTCCGTCCTCGACGACGCGGGCTCCGTCGACCTCGACGGCACCGTGGTCCAGGACGAGCGCCGGGTCCCGGCGAGCTGGCCTGTCTCCGTCCTCTGGGCCGGCGACGGCGAGACGGCCGTCCAGGCGGGCGCCGAGGTTCCCGCGACCGCGGTGGCCGCCGTGGAGCCGGCGACCGGCGTCGTCGCGGCCGTCCCGGGCCGCGCCGTCGTCGACGGCGAGCTCGTCACGCTGGGCGACGGCGAGGAGCCGGGCTACGCGTCCGGTCACCAGGTCGTGCCCGTCACGGTGTCCCTCACCGTGAACGACGCGACGACGGAGCACGTCGTCCAGGTCGAGGTCCCCTCCTTCTCCACCGAGCCCCTCCTGGAGAACGGGTTCTTCGTGGATGAGGACTGGGGTGGGATGCACGAGCACGTGTTCCGGTTCGGTCGCAGCGGGGACGAGGTGTTCGTGGGGGACTGGGACGGTGATGGCGCGGACTCCTTCGCTCTGCGCCGGGGCAACGTGTTCTACGTGCGCAACTCGATGGGTTCGGGTGCTGCGGACGAGGTGATCGTCTACGGGCGGTCGGGGGACACGATCCTGGTCGGTGACTGGGACGGTGACGGGACGGACACGTTCGCGGTGCGTCGCGGTGCGGAGTACCAGCTGCGGAACTCGATCACGTCGGGTCCGGCGGACACGGTCGTGACCTACGGGCGGGCCGAGGATGTCGTGCTGGTCGGTGACTGGGACGGCAACGCGACGGACACTCTGGCGGTGCGTCGTGGAGCGACGTACTTCGTGCGGGACACGCTGACCGACGGGTGGGCGGACACGGTGTTCACCTACGGGCGTTCCGAGGATGTCGTGCTGGTGGGTGACTGGGACGGTGATGGTCTGGACACGTTCGCGGTGCGTCGTGGGAATGAGTTCCTGCTGCGTGACGACCTGGTCGACGGGGACGCCGAGATCACGCATGTCTATGGCGAGCCGGACGACGAGATCCATGTCGGTGACTGGGACGGCAGCGGCACCGACACCCCCGCCGCACACCGCTGACCGACCCAGGGGTTCCTGACCCCTGATGCTGGAGAACGATTCAGAGGGGCGGCCGGCGCCCCGCCCGGGGCCCCCCCCGACTACCACAGCGGGCGGGGGCCGCGGGCCCCCGGGGCCAGCCACGGGCCGCCCGGGCGGGGG
>JBQDDG010000056.1:9544-14105 GCA_052093225.1 Actinomycetaceae bacterium | reverse complement strand
GCCTGTTGTCCCTTGTGTGCCTCTCCCCAACCCCGGTGGTGGTACACCTTTCCGGGGGGCCCCCCCCCCCCGGGCGGGCCGCCCCTCACTCGTCGCTAGGCCGTCGGGCCCCGGCGGCACGGGCCTCGATCCACGGGCCCCGGGCCAGGGGGTAGCGACGAGAGCGACGCCGGGACGCACGGGCGTCGTGCCAGGCTGGTGGCGAGCGGGACCCGCTCGCCGCGGAGATCCACCGAGCACAAGGAGCACAGATGTACTTCATCGTCGTCAGGTACACGGTCAGGCCGGAGAGCGTGGAGGAGTGGCCGGAGATCGTCCGCGAGTTCACCGAGAAGACCCGGCAGGAGCCCGGCAACCTGTTCTTCGAGTGGTCCCGCAGCGTCGAGCGCCCGGACGAGTACGTGCTCGTCGAGGGCTTCACCGACGACGGCGCGGCCCCGCACGTGAGCAGCGAGCACTTCGCGGCCGGCCTGGAGGCCATGCGCCCGCACCTGGTGAGCACGCCGCGGATCATCTCCCGCCAGGTCGACGGCGAGGGCTGGGACGAGATGGGTGAGCTCCAGATCCCCTGACCCGCCCGGTACCGTCGTGCCCATGCCTGATGCCCCCACCGGTCGCCCGCTCCCGCCGAAGTGGTCCCAGCTGATCATCTCTGTCGTCATCGGGGCGATCCTCGGCGGCCTGTGGGGGCTCTGGCGCGGCGACATGTGGCGCTGGGTGCTCCTCGGCGCCGTCGTCGGCATCGTCAGCGGCGTCTGGTCCGAGCTCCGGCTCGCCCGCGAGAAGCGCGAGCGGGAGAAGTAGCGAGGTAGCACGGCCGAGAAGCAGGGAGGCCAAGCAGCAGGGGAGCGGGCGGGAAGTTCTCCCCTGGGACGGCGTCAGGTGCGCTTCCCGGGCGGCCATATCCTTCCGGCATGATCATCTGGGGATCGCGCACCAAGCGGCGACACGTCCTGACGGCCAACCTCGTCTGCAGCCGGTGCCACAACCCGGCCGCCAACCACCTCTTCCTTCTCATCACGAAGTTCACGCTCTTCTTCATCCCGTTGTTCCCGGTGTCGAAGAAGCGGTTCCTCGAGTGCACGTTCTGCGGCACGCAGACGGCCCTGAGCAAGGAGCAGTTCGAGCAGCTCGAGCAGTCCGCCGAGCAGGGTGGCGCCGCCCAGGGCTCCTACGGCGGCCCCGCCGGGTCCGTCCCCCAGGGCTACGGGCAGGCCGGTCACCAGCAGCAGGCACCGGGGCAGCAGTCCTACCCCGGGGCGAACTACGGTCCGCAGGCCGGCCAGCAGCACCAGCAGCCCGGCATGCAGCAGTACCCGGGCGCGAACTACCACCCGCAGGGCTGAACCCGGCGCGAACCACCAAGCGCAGGGCTGACCCCGGCGCGGGTCGATAGCCTCGGGCGGTGAGCACCACCGACCTCCCGCAGCCGCCCGCCCCGAAGCACGTCGAGCACCACCGCGTCCACCACGGCCAGGACTTCCTCGACCCGTTCGACTGGATGCGGGACAAGGAGTCCCCTGAGGTCCTCGCGCACCTCGAGTCGGAGAACGCCTACGCCGAGGCCCGCACGACCCACCTCGCCGACCTGCGTGCACGGATCGTCGGCGAGATCCGGGACCGCACGCAGGAGACGGACACCGACGTCCCCGTGCGCGAGAACGGCTGGTGGTACTACACGCGCACCCACGAGGGCCTGCAGTACCCGACCTGGCACCGCGCGGCCGACACGGGGGCCGGGCGGCCCGACCCGAGCGGCGCCGTCGAGGGGGAGCAGCTCGTCCTCGACGGCAACGCCGAGGCCGCGGGCAAGGAGTTCTTCCGCATCTCCGAGATCGCCGTCGCCCCCGACGGCCGCCGCGCCGCCATCGGCATCGACGTCACCGGCGGCGAGCTGTTCGACGTGCGCATCGTCGACCTCACCACCGGCGAGACCCTGGACGACTCCGTGCGCGGCGTCGCCTACGGCCTCGTCTGGACCGCCGACTCCACGCGACTCGTGCACGTCCGCTCCGACGACGCGTGGCGCCCGTTCGAGGTCTGGGTGCACACCGTCGGTGCCGACGCCTCGACCGACCAGCTCCTGCGCCGCGAGGACGACGACACCTACTGGACCTGGATCGACTCCTCGCTCGACGGCCGGTGGCTGACGATCAACCACGCCTCCAGCACCACCGGGGAGGCGCACCTCGTCCCCCTCGACGGCGGAGCGCTCCTCCCGCAGGTCGTCTCTCCCCGGCGGGCGGGGCTCGACTACGGGGTCGACGTCGCGGGGGACCACCTGCTCGTCACCCACAACCTCCACCAGAGGGACTTCACCGTGTCCACGGCGCCGCTGGGTGCCTCGAGCCCCGAGGAGTGGGTCGACCTGTTGCGCTCGGAGCAGGGTGAGCGGATCCTCGGCACCCAGTCATTCGCTGGTCACGCCGTCGTCGTCCAGCGCACCGGCGGGCTCCCGGGCCTGCGGGTCCTGCCCCGCGGCGAGCAGCCCGGGAAATACGGTGAACCCCGGTGGGTCGACGCCGACGGCGACCTCACCGCCGTCGAGCTCGGCCCCGCCCGCGAGTGGGAGACCGACGAGATCCTCGTCGAGACCCAGTCCTTCCTCACCCCGCCGACCGTCTCGGCGCACTCGCTGCGGGAGGCGACCTCCGTCGTCGTCAAGCAGAAGGTGGTGCCCGGCTACGAGCGCGACCGCTACGTGGAGCGGCGCGAGTGGGCGGTGGCGGAGGACGGGACGCGGATCCCGCTGTCGGTCGTCCACCTCGCCGGGACGACGGCCGACGGCACGGCGCCCGGCCTGCTCTACGGGTACGGCAGCTACGAGGTCTCGGTCGACCCCGCGTTCAGCGCGGAGCGGCTGCCGCTGCTCGACCGCGGCGTGGTCTTCGCGGTGGCGCACGTGCGCGGCGGTGGCGAGCTCGGGCGCTCCTGGTACGAGGACGGCAAGCTGGACCGCAAGAAGAACACCTTCACCGACTTCGTCTCCGCCGCGCACCACCTCCTCGACACGGGGCTCGTGGCGCGCGGGCGCCTCGCCGCGCAGGGACGCTCGGCCGGCGGACTGCTCATGGGGGCGGTCACCAACCTCGCCCCCGACACGTTCCGCGTGGTCCACGCCGGGGTGCCGTTCGTCGACGCCCTGACGACGATCCTCGACCCCTCCCTGCCGCTGACCACGGGGGAGTGGGAGGAGTGGGGCGACCCGCTGCACGACCCGGGCGTCTACGACTACATGGCGGGCTACGCCCCCTACGACAACCTCGCCGAGGCCCCCTATCCGGCGGTCCTCGCCACCACGTCGCTCAACGACATCCGCGTGATGTACGTGGAGCCGGCGAAGTGGGTGGCGCGGATGCGCGAGGTGACGACGTCGGACCCCGCCGAGCGCCCCGTGCTCATGAGGTGCGAGATGGTCGCCGGCCACGGGGGGCGTTCCGGCCGGTACGACAAGTGGGCCGAGCGCGCGTTCGAGTGGGCGTTCGTGCTCGACCAGCTGGGCGCGACCGAGCGCGCGTGACGGGGTGGGACTGAGAATGGACCGGACGGGGTGGTGGTACGCGCTGCGGCGCTCCTTCGTCGAGAGCGTCGACGACCACCTCATCGACCGGGCGGCAGCGCTGACGTTCTTCGCGGTCCTGTCGGTGTTCCCGGGCCTGGTCGCGCTCGTCTCCATCCTCGGGCTGGTGGGCCAGGGTGCGGCGACGACGAACGCCGTCCTCGACCTGCTGGAGGACCCGCTGCCGAGCGAGATCGTCGCCCAGCTGCGGGAGCCGATCGCGAGCATCACGGAGAACCGGAGCGCCGGGCTCGGCCTGGTCGTCGGTGTCCTCGCCGCGATGTGGACCGCGTCGAACTACGTCTACGCCTTCAGCCGGGCGATGAACCGCGTCTACGGGATGCAGGAGGGGCGCCCGCTGTGGAAGCACCGCCCCGCGATGTACCTCCTGACGATCGGGCTCGTCCTGCTCGTGTCCGTGGCCGCTCTGCTCCTCGTCGTCAGCGGACCGGTGGCCCGCTGGCTGGGCGATCTCGTCGGTCTCGGGTCGACGGCGCTCACCGTGTGGAACGTGGTCCGGTGGCCGGTGCTGCTCCTCGTCGTCATGGTCATGCTCGCGCTGCTGTACTACACGACGCCCAACGCCCGGCTCTCGCGGATGCGGTGGATCAGCCCCGGGGCCGTGCTCGCCATCGTCGTCGGGGGTGCGGGGACCGTCGGCTTCGGGTTCTACGTGTCCAGCTTCGGCCGTTTCAACGCCACGTACGGGGCGCTCGGTGGTGTCGTCGTGTTCCTGTTGTGGCTGTTCCTCATGAACCTCGTCATCGTGTTCGGCGCGGAGCTGGACTCCGAGCTCTCCCGGGTACGTCAGCTGCGGGCCGGCCTGCCGGCCGAGCGCGACCTGCAGCTGCCGCTACGGGACGGGCGCAAGATCGCGAAGGTTGACGCGCGGCGCACGCGGCTCCTCGCGGAGGCCCGGGCGCTGCGTCCGGACCCTGCGGGTGCCGGCCCCGGGGATGTGGGCCCTGCTGGTGCTGGCCCCGGGGATGTGGGCCCTGCTGG
>JBQDDG010000056.1:8087-9444 GCA_052093225.1 Actinomycetaceae bacterium | reverse complement strand
GCTGGTGCCGGTCCGCTCCGCCCCGACCCGTCGAGGCCACGGGTTGTGGGGCGAGGACACCGCCCTCGTCGGTGGTCTCGTGACACAAGCAGTGGTGTCGACGACACGGTGAGGTGACGCGGCTGGGACACGCGCGGCGGACACGCACGGCGCGCGCCACATCTTGAATCAGCCGCCGCGGAGCAGCCTCGGGGCGAAGATGTGCCCGCGGCTGCTACGCGGTCGTGTCGGAGTTGTCCTTGCCCGAGGCGTCCTTGTCGGAGTTGTCCTTGCCGGAGGCGTTCTTTCCGGGGGCGACCTCTCCGTCCCCGTGCGCCGCGGTCGCCGCCATGGCGCTCTCGTCGCGGGGGCTGAGGGCGATGACGGTGCGTGCCACGACGACCGCGAGCGCGAGCACGCCCACGACGACGAGGATCCAGGTCCAGTCCGGCATGTCTCTCCTTGGTCGCTCCGTCGATCCTACGTCCGCCGGCGCACCGGGACCGCCCGAGCGTCTCACCGGCGGGCTCGCCGGCCGTTCAGTGCACCCGGCCCGCAGCGCTCGCGACCCGCGGTGCGCCCGGCCCGCAGCGCTCCGGCCGCCAGCCTCAGACTCGGTCCGCGAGCATCCCGAGGACCACCCGGGCGCTGTACCCCGCGACCTGGTCGACCTCGAGGTGGAAGTCCTGGTCGGCTGCGGGCCCGCACAGGTCGGAGATCCCGCGCACGGAGACCATGGGGATGCCGGCGTCGGAGGCGACCTGGGCGATCGCCGTCGACTCCATGTCGGTGCTCAGCGCCTCGGGGAAGGCGGCCCGGTAGTCGGCCACGTTGACGGCGGTGACGAAGGCGTCCCCGCTGAGCATGAGCCCCGCACGGGAGGCCAGACCCTCCGCCTGCGCGGCCGCCGTGCCGGCCTCCACCAGCGCGGGGAGCACCGGGAAGCTCGGCGGCTGCCCAGGGACCTGCCCGCGCGCGTAGCCGAACGCGGTGGCGTCGGCCTGACCGTAGAGCAGTGCGGTCGAGACGATGATGTCGCCCACCGCGACCTCCGGGTGCAGGCCGCCCGCGGAGCCCGCGGAGACGACCACGCGTGGCGCGTAACTCAGCAGTGCCCAGGTCGTCGCGACCGCCGCGTTGACGAGGCCCACGCGGGTGCGCACGAGCACGAGGTCGAGCCCGCGCACGTGCGCGCGGATGGCCCGGGCGTCACCAGGGGCGTCGAGCTCGACGGGGTCGGTGGAGTCCTCGAGGAACGGCGCGAGCTCCTCACCCATCGCGCACAGCACGACGGCGTCGATCTCCTCGAGCGACCGCCGCGCCTCCCGCGCCGCGGCGCGGCCCTCGCGGATCCGGTCGATCGGGGACATCACGAGCG
>JBQDDG010000056.1:3365-7987 GCA_052093225.1 Actinomycetaceae bacterium | reverse complement strand
GCGCCGGCGCGCATGAGGTAGAAGCCGGTCTGGCAGCCCATCGGGGAGAAGTCGACGACGTCGTCCGCGTGGTCGCGCACCGCCTCGGCCACGGAGTGCTCGAGCGAGTGGATGACCGGCATCTCCAGGTGGGCCACGTTGGGCTGGGTGAAGCGCACGTCGTACTTCGTCAGGACGGCGCCGCCGGGCAGCTCCTTGACGTCGGCCACCCGCACATACGGGGCCGCCACGGTGCGGTGGTCGAGGTTGAAGCTCTCGACGTTCATCTGGGGCACAACGCGTTCCTCTCCTCAGGGGGACGCCGACATCATTCCAGTCCGCGACCGGGGTCCGAGCGCCGTCCGGCGTCGGTCTTCCCACACGGCGGACGGATACGAGGCCCTGGCGCCGGGTAGCCGTCCCGGTGCCAGGGCCTCGAGGCCGTCGTCGACGACGACGGCCCACGCGGCGTGCCGTCCCCCAGGACTCCGCACCGCGTGCGTCAGGTGCACCGGAGCCCGATCCGCGGGGTGCGTTCCGCGGATCGGGCTCCGGGCTGGGCGCCGACGGTTCGTCCCGGTCAGGCGCCTGGGAAGCGGTGCGCGACCCCCCAGCCACGCACCGCCGGGATCAGGCCGCCTCGCGGCGGACGGTGCGGTACCAGCCGGCGGCCATCGGCAGGACCACCCAGATGGCGGCCGTGGTGGCGATCTGGGCCCAGCCGGTGGCGTCCGGGTAGCCGTCGAAGATCTGCGTGAAGGCGATGTTCGGGTCGAGCCAGTCGAAGGTGCCCTGCAGGTTCGGGAAGAATCCGGAGAGCGCGGTGAGCACCGTCGGCAGCAGGAGGAACGCCACGATCGCGATGGCCGGCGCGTGCAGGAGCAGTCCGAAGCCCACACCCATGAGGGTGTAGAGCCCGATGATGACGAGCAGTCCGACGACGATGTTCGACTGGAGGCTCCAGTCGGCCGTGGTCGCGGAGTCGGTGAGCACGGACAGGAGGTGGCCGCCGGCGGCGAACACGGCCGAGATGACCGTGATCACGAGCGAGAGCGCGAGCGCGGCGGCGACCTTGGCCGTGATCACGCGGGAGCGCCTCGGCTCGAGCGCGAACGTCTGCAGCGTCGTGCGCTGCGACCACTCCTGGCTCGCCGCCAGCACGCCGACGATCGGCAGCAGGAGCACCTGGACGTTGAGCAGGATGGCGAGGTAGCCCTCGTAGCCGAGCCCGTCGCTCACGTTCGCGACCGCGACGATGACCATCGCGGCGAGGTCGACGACGAGGATCGCGGCGAGGAGGCCGATGCCCGAGCGGGTGTCGACCATCTTGCGGAGCTCGACCCGGATCTGCCGGCCCAGCGAGATGCCGGGCGTGCCGGCGGTGGACGGTGCCGCAGCGGTCGCGGCGGGTGCGGTCTGGACGGTGGCGGTCATGCGGCACGCTCCGAACGGTCGTCGTTGGCGGTGGTCGAGAAGAACAGCTCTTCGATGTCGGTGGTGGCGAGCAGCTCGTCCTTGGGGCCGGAGGCCAGGAGGCGTCCGTTGCCGATGACGAGGAGGTCGTCGGCGGCCTGGGCCACCTCGCTGAGCAGGTGCGAGGAGAGGAGGACCGTGCCGCCGCGCTCGGCGTGGCCGCGCAGCAGCTGGCGCATCCAGCGGATGCCCTGCGGGTCGAGGCCGTTGACCGGCTCGTCGAGGATGAGCACCTCCGGGTCGCCGAGCAGCGCGAACGCGATACCGAGCCGCTGGCGCATGCCGAGCGAGTAGGCCTTGACCCGGCGTCGGGCCTCCTTCGGGGTGAGGCCGACGGTGTCGAGCACCTCGTCGATGCGGGACTTCGGCAGCCCCATCGTCATCGCCCCGATGTTGAGGACCTCGCGGCCCGTGCGCCCGTTGTGCTGGGCGGAGGCATCGAGGAGGATCCCGACGTGACGGCCCGGGTTGGTCAGCTCCGTGTAGTGCCGGCCGAGCACCGTGGCGGTGCCGGAGGTCGGGGTGGCGAGGCCGACCATCATGCGCATGGTGGTGGACTTGCCCGACCCGTTGGGGCCGAGGAAGCCGGTGACGCGGCCGGGCCGCGCGGTGATGGACAGGTTGTCGACGGCGGTGGCAGGTCCGTAGCGCTTCGTCAGCGAGTCGGTGGTGATCATGGATCCAGGTTCGCGGCCGGGCACCCCCGGCGGATCGCCCGAACGGGTTGCTTGTGCGCGACGGAGGGATGGTTGTGCGCGCCGCTGGGCGTAGTCCGTCCGGGGGAGGGGTCCACCGTCGGGCGGACACGGGGCCACCACGGGTGGAGGCGGGTCAGACGCCGGCGGGACGGCGCGGCCGCGCGCGGAACCTAGGGTGACGCCATGACCTCGCTGCCGCCCGCCGCGCCCACCGGGGACCTCCCCGGCGCCGCGCGCACGGCGCAGGAGCCCTCCGCCCGGTCCGTGAGCTCGCGCGCCCACTTCCCCGAGGCGCCGCTGGTCCGGCGCAGGTGGTGGCGGCGTGCGGCGCCGTACGCCTTCGCCGCCGCATGGGCGATCGTGGGCGCACTCACCGTCCTCTTCCTCTCCACCGCGGTGTCCGGCGTGCTCACGTGGCTGGTGGTGGTGGACCTCCTCCTCGCGCCGGTGATGTTCACGCTGCTGTTCTTCCGCAAGCGGTGGCCGACGACGGTCACGTTCGTCATCGTCGTCGCCTCGTCCTTCCTCTCCTCGACGTCGGCGGGAGCGGTGGTCGTCGCCCTCATCAGCTACGCGGCGCGCCCGGCGCCCAGGGAGAGACGCACCCGCCGGTACCTCGAGTTTGGCCTCATCGCCGTCCTCGCCATGGCCGGCGGCGTGCTCTACGACTGGACGCTGTCCGCCACGGTCGCCGACACGCAGGGGGGTGACGGGACCGGGAACATGGCCTCGGGCTCCTCCGTCACCTCCGACGTGGCCACGCTGGTGACCTCGCTCGTCCTGTCGGCGCTCATCGTCGGCTTCTGCCTCGCCGTCGGCTCCTACATCGGGGCGCGGCGAGCCCTGCTCCTCGAGCTGCAGGACCGGGCGGTGCGCGCCGAGTCGGTCGTCGAGGCGTCCTCGGAGCGCGCGCGCACGGCGGAGCGGAACCGCATCGCCCGGGAGATGCACGACGTCCTCGCCCACCGGATCTCGCTCGTGGCCCTCCACTCGGGCGCGCTCAGCCACCGCGACGACCTGCCGCCCGAGGCGGTGCGCGAGGCCGCGGAGGTCATCAGCTCCAACGCCCACCTCGCGCTCACCGAGCTGCGGCAGGTCCTCGGCGTCCTCCGGGCGGACAACGGCGACACCGGCCACCGCGAGCCGCCCCAGCCGACGCTCGCCGACGTCGACGCCCTCATCACCGACGCCCGCTCCGTCGGCTCGCGTGTGCGCCTGTCCGTCATCGGCATCGGCTCGATCAGGGGCGACACCTCGCAGGCCCTCACGGCGGGGTCCGGGGTGGAGGACGTGCTCGGCACCCTCTCGCCCACCGTCTCGCGCACGGCCTACCGGGTCCTGCAGGAGGCGCTGACGAACGCACGCAAGCACGCGCCCGACGCCGTGGTCGACCTCGAGCTGTCGGGTCGCCTCGGGCGGGTGCTCACCCTCGCGGTGACGAACCCGATGCCGTTCCCGGGCGGCGGGGACGAGGCGGGCGTCGCCCGGGCCGCGGGGGAGTCGCTCGGCGGACTCGTGGGCTCGGGCAGCGGGCTCACGGGGCTCTCCGAGCGGACGGACCTCGCGGGCGGCACCCTCGACCACGGGATCGAGCCCGACGGCTTCGGCCGCACGATCTTCGCGGTGCGCGCGTGGCTGCCGTGGGACGAGAGCGTCGGCGGCTGGCGGGGACGGGGGGCAGGATGACCACCATGAGCAACGACATCGCGCCCGTGCGGGTGGTCCTCGTCGACGACGACCCGCTCGTGCGCGCCGGGCTGAGGATGCTCCTGCACGGGGGCGAGATCGAGATCGTCGCCGAGGGGGACGACGGGCGCGTCGCCCAGCGGCTCGTCGAGGAGCACCGGCCCGACGTCGTCCTCATGGACGTGCGGATGCCCGGCGTGGACGGGGTCACGGCCACCCAGCGGCTCACCGACTCGGGCACGAGGGCGCGCGTCATCGTGCTGACGACCTTCGACTCCGACGACATGGTGGTCTCCGCGCTGCGGGCCGGCGCCCAGGGGTTCCTGCTCAAGGACACCCCGCCCGCGGATCTCGTGGCCGCCGTGCGGCGCGCCGCCCGGGGGGAGCCCGCGCTTTCGCCGTCGGTGGCGGCGCAGCTCATGGCGCGGGTGGCGGCGCCCGAGAAGGACGACGGCTCGCACGCGGACCGGGACGAGGCGCGCGCCGCCTTCGACGAGCTGACCGAGCGTGAGCAGGACGTCGCCCGCGCCGTGGCGCGCGGGCTGTCCAACGCCGAGATCGCCGCGGAGCTGTACCTGGGGGTAGCGACGGTGAAGACCCACGTGGGCCGCGTGTTCAACAAGCTGGGTGTGGCAAACCGGGTGCACGTGGCGCGGATCGTGCAGGACGCGGGCGAGGCCGGCTGATCCCCGAGGCTCGGGCGCCTGAGTTCCGACCCGGGGCTGCCTCCGCTGCCTCGCCTGTCCTGTCCGCCTCGCGCGCCGCACCCTGCGCCCCACTCCCCGC
>JBQDDG010000056.1:0-3265 GCA_052093225.1 Actinomycetaceae bacterium | reverse complement strand
CTCCCCGCGCCGTTCCCTACTCCACAGAGCTTCTCCCCATCGAGGACACGGGTTGTGTCACGAAGACACCGACGGGGGCGGTGTTCTCGTGACACAACCCGTGGTCTCGACGAAATGGGCGGGTGGGGATGCGCGGGGGCGGTGTTCTCGTGACACAACCCGTGGTGTCGACGAAAAGAGGGTGGCTCTGCGGCGTGGGTGGGCGGACAGAGCAGGGCACAGGACGCGGGAGCTCGGGCGCTCGTCCGCGACACGCCCGGGTGTCAGGAGGTCGCGGGCTTTCAGGCCTGTGGACGACACGCCGAGCCGGACGAGACACGCCGAGACCTTGGGGCCCCACCCGACCCGACGACCCCCTCGACGGGAGCGTCGTCCCCAGGGTGTGCATCGCCGTCGGCGCGGTCGTCCACCGGTCCGGGACTCGATGTCGGTGGTCGGTGGGAGGCTCGAACGACCGCAGGATCCTGCGGTCCGGGTACCCCTCGACGGCGGTCCAGGAGTCCCGGTGCCCGTCCACCGCGGCTCCACAGATCGCCGGTGGGTACGCACAGGAGGACCGGACATGCTGTGGACAACCGAGGCTGTGGATGACACGACACCACAAGACCTAGTGGTCGTCGCGGGACGTGACCCCCAGGTGTAGTGTTGTTGGTCCGAGGTGATCCAGCGCCTCGTCCGAACCACATCCTTGTAGTTACACGCGCGGAAGTCTGCGCATCTCCCCACAGGTCCTCACGGAAGGAGACCGGCTCGTCATGAGCGTCACCGTCTACTCGAAGCCGTCGTGCGTGCAGTGCGATGCCACCTACCGCGCACTCACGAAGCAGGGCCTGGAGTTCGACGTCGTCGACGTCACCGAGGACGCCGAGGCGCTCGCCTCCGTCCAGGCCCTCGGCTACCAGCAGGCGCCGGTGGTCATGGCCGACGGTGAGCACTGGTCCGGCTTCCGCCCCGACCGCATCAAGGCGCTCGCCGCCGCGCGTGCCGCGGCGGTCGCCTGACCCGAGGGCCGGCCGTGGCACGCGTCGTCTACTTCTCGTCCGCCACGAACACGACCCACCGGTTCGTCGACAAGCTGGGCGTCCCGGCCGAGCGGATCCCGCTGCGCCGGACCGATCCTGACCTGCACGTCGACGAGGAGTACGTCCTGGTCGTCCCCACCTATGGCGGGGGCAACGGCAGAGGAGCGGTGCCCAAGCAGGTCATCCGCTTCCTCAACGACGAGCACAACCGCTCGTACATCCGTGGCGTCATCTCCGCGGGCAACCTCAACTTCGGGGCGGCGTACGGACTGGCCGGAGAGATCGTCTCGGCCAAGTGCCGTGTCCCCCACATGTACCGATTCGAGCTCCTGGGCACGCCGGAAGACGTGCACCGGGTGAAGGAAGGACTGAACGCTCTGTGGCCACCACGCTGACCGACACCGGGTTGGAGGCTCTGTCGTCGCCGGAGCTCGACTACCACGCGCTCAACGCGATGCTCAACCTCTACGACGCCGACGGCAACATCCAGTTCGACGCCGACCGCCAGGCAGCACGTCAGTACTTCCTCCAGCACGTCAACAAGAACACGGTCTTCTTCCACAACCTGCGCGAGAAGCTCGACCACCTGGTGGCCGAGGGCTACTACGAGGGCGAGGTGCTCGCGCAGTACAGCCACGAGTTCCTCGAGAGCATCTGGGACCAGGCCTGGGCCAAGAAGTTCCGGTTCGAGACCTTCCTCGGCGCGTTCAAGTACTACACCTCGTACACGCTGAAGACCTTCGACGGCAGCCGCTACCTCGAGCGCTTCGAGGACCGGGTCGTCATGGTGGCGCTCACCCTGGCCGGCGGCAAGGAGCAGGCCGCCCGCGACATGGTCGACGAGATGCTCTCGGGCCGCTTCCAGCCCGCCACCCCCACGTTCCTCAACGCCGGCAAGGCGCAGCGCGGCGAGCTCGTCTCCTGCTTCCTCCTGCGCGTCGAGGACAACATGGAGTCGATCGCCCGGGGCATCAACTCCTCGCTGCAGCTGTCCAAGCGCGGCGGCGGCGTGGCACTGGCGCTGACGAACATCCGTGAGGCCGGCGCGCCGATCAAGAAGATCCAGAACCAGTCCTCCGGCGTCATCCCCGTGATGAAGCTGCTCGAGGACTCCTTCTCCTACGCGAACCAGCTCGGCGCACGCCAGGGCGCGGGCGCCGTCTACCTCAACGCGCACCACCCGGACATCCTCAAGTTCCTGGACACCAAGCGCGAGAACGCGGACGAGAAGATCCGCATCAAGACCCTCTCGCTCGGCGTCGTCATCCCGGACATCACGTTCGACCTCGCCAAGACGAACGAGGACATGTACCTGTTCTCGCCCTACGACGTGGAGCGCGTCTACGGCGTGCCCTTCTCCGAGATCTCGGTGACGGAGAAGTACCACGAGATGGTCGAGGACGGCCGGATCCGCAAGACGAAGATCAATGCGCGCCAGTTCTTCACCACGCTCGCGGAGATCCAGTTCGAGTCGGGCTACCCGTACATCGTCTTCGAGGACACGGTGAACCGGGCCAACCCGATCGACGGCCGGATCAGCATGTCCAACCTGTGCTCGGAGATCCTCCAGGTCTCCTCGCCGTCCACCTTCAACGAGGACCTGTCCTACGACCAGGTGGGCAAGGACATCTCCTGCAACCTCGGCTCGCTCAACATCGCCAAGACGATGGACTCGCCGGACTTCGGCAGGACGATCAGCACGGCGATCCGGGCGCTGACTGCGGTCTCCGACGCGTCGAACATCTCCTCGGTCCCCTCGATCGAGCGCGGCAACGACATGTCGCACGCGATCGGCCTCGGGCAGATGAACCTGCACGGCTTCCTCGCCCGCGAGCGGATCCACTACGGGTCCGAGGAGGGCCTGGACTTCACCAACATCTACTTCCTCACGGTGACGTACCACGCGGTGCGGGCGTCGAACGAGATCGCCCGGGAGCGGGGCGTGACGTTCGACGGCTTCGAGCGCTCGGACTACGCGAGCGGGGCGTACTTCGACAAGTACACCGACCAGGTGTGGGAGCCGCGCACGCAGCGGGTCCGCGAGCTCTTCGCCGAGGCCGGCGTCGCCGTGCCCACGCAGGAGGACTGGACAGCGCTCAAGGCCTCGGTCATGGAGCACGGCATGTACAACCAGAACCTCCAGGCCGTGCCGCCGACCGGGTCGATCTCCTACATCAATAACTCGACGTCGTCGATCCACCCGATCGTCTCCAAGATCGAGATCCGCAAGGAGGGCAAGATCG
>JBQDDG010000055.1:0-15967 GCA_052093225.1 Actinomycetaceae bacterium | reverse complement strand
CGAGACCAGTGTATAACGTGGAACGTCAATAACGCTAGACGTTAAACCTGAACTCGACCACGTCGCCGTCCTGCATGACGTAGTCCTTGCCCTCCATCCGGGCCTTGCCGCGCGCCTTGACCTCGGCCACCGAGCCGGCGTCGACCAGGTCGTCGAAGCTGATGACCTCGGCCTTGATGAAGCCCTTCTCGAAGTCGGTGTGGATGACACCTGCCGCCTGTGGCGCCTTCCAGCCCTGACCGATGGTCCAGGCCCGGGACTCCTTGGGGCCTGCCGTCAGGTAGGTCTGCAGCCCGAGGCTGCGGAAGCCCACGCGCGCGAGCTGCTCCAGCCCGGGCTCGTCCTGGCCGGACTCGGCCAGCATCTCGGCGGCCTCGTCGGGCTCGAGCTCGACGAGCTCGGACTCGAACTTCGCGTCGAGGAAGATCGCCTCGGCGGGCGCCACCATGGCGCGCAGCCGGTCCTGCATCTCGGTGTCCGCGAGCCCGTCGTCGTCGGTGTTGAAGACGTAGATGAACGGTTTCGTGGTCATCAGCTGGAACGTCGCGAGGATCTCCGGGTCGAGCCCGGCGGCCGCGCCCGCGGCGGAGAGCGTCTCGCCGCGCTCGAGGATCTCGACGGCGCCCTTCGCCGTCGCGAGCACCTCCGGCTCGCCCTTCTTCACGCGGGCCTCCTTCTCCAGCCTCGGGATCGCCTTCTCGAGGGTCTGGAGGTCGGCGAGGACGAGCTCGGTCGTGATCGTCTCGATGTCCGACGCCGGGTCCACCTTGCCGTCGACGTGCACGACGTCCGGGTCGGAGAACGCGCGGGTGACCTGGCAGATGGCGTCGGCCTCGCGGATGTTGGCGAGGAACTGGTTCCCGAGCCCCTCCCCCTCGCTCGCGCCCTTGACGATCCCCGCGATGTCCACGAACGAGACCGTGGCGGGAAGAATCTTCTCCGAGCCGAAGATCTCCGCGAGGGTGTCCAGCCTCGGGTCCGGCAGGGGGACCACGCCGACGTTCGGCTCGATCGTCGCGAACGGGTAGTTCGCGGCGAGCACGGTCGCGCGGGTCAGGGCGTTGAAGAGGGTCGACTTGCCGACGTTGGGCAGGCCGGCGATTCCGATGGTGAGGGCCACCGGTCGAGTGTAGGCGGCGGGCGTCGCACCGATCTTGCCCGGGCCGCGCCCGCGCGCGAGGGATGCGCCACCTCGCCCCGGTGACTCAGCCGTCACCGCTCGCAAGGCCTGTGCCACCTCGGACGCACTGCGCGACGACCACCCGAAGCCCGGCCACCGCAGCCTCGAGATCGGCGCGACCTGTCACCTGCTCCGCTGCCCGTAGTTCGACGTCGGCCCGGCCGCCCGGCGTGATCCTCGCGTACTCGACGTCCGCCGTCGGGTCCGCCTCCTGCAGCCGCAGGACGACGTCGATCGCGGCCGTTGTCGGCGGCGCCTGAGAGGGTGCGGCCATGACTGTCTCGACGCCGGTGCTCGTCCTCGTCGTCGTCCTCGCCCTCGCGGTGGGCGCGGCCGTCGGCGCGGGCGCCCACGCCCTGCTCGCCGGCCGCCGCGAGGCCGATCGGACGGGCCGCTCGCACGAACGGGCGGCCACAGACGCCGCTGAGCTGGGGGCTGCGCGCGCCCGCGCCGACGCGCTCGCCGCTCAGGTCGCCGATCTCAGGGAGCGTGCGGCGTCCGACGCCGACGTGCTGCAGGCCCTGGCCCCGCTGCGCTCGGGACTGAACGACGTGGGCCGGCAGGTCCAGGTCCTCGAGCGGGACCGGGCGGCGCGGGCGGCGGCGCTCGACGAGCAACTCGCCGCCGCCAGGCGCGCAGACGCCGAGCTCGTCGCCGCCACCACCGAGCTCGGCCGTGCGCTGCGGGCGGGCGGCTCCCGGGGGCAGTGGGGCGAGGTCACGCTGCGGCGCGTGGTGGAGTCCGCGGGGATGCTCGCCCACGTGGACTTCGACACCCAGCGGACGGCGGGCACGATCGGGGGCTCGCGGTCCGCGAAGCGCCCGGACCTCGTGGTGCACCTGCCGGGCGGCCGGACGGTGGCGGTCGACGCGAAGGTCCCGATGGACGCCTATCTCGAGGCGAGCGCGATCGACGCGGCCGCGACGGGGGCCGACGCCGAACGGCGGGAGCGCCTGCTCGGCAGCCACGCGAAGGCGCTGCGCGGCCACGTCGACGCGCTTGCGTCCCGGGAGTACCACGCCGACCTGCCGGGCAGCCCGGAGCTCGTCGTGCTGTTCCTGCCGTCGGAGCCCCTGCTCGGCGCCGCGCTCGAGGCCGACCCGGGGCTGCTCGAGCATGCCCTCGCCAAGGGCGTGGCGCCGACGTCCCCGTCCTCCCTGCTCGCGCTGCTGCGCTCGGTGGCGGCAGTGTGGTCGGGCGAGAAGGCCGCGGACGAGGCGGGCGAGCTGCTCGAGCTCGGTCGCACCCTCGCCGACCGCCTCGGCACGGTGGCCGCCCACCTGGGGCGGGTGGGGTCCTCGCTGCGGTCGGCAGTCGGGCACTACAACAGCGCGGTCGGGTCGATCGAGAGCCGCCTCCTCGTGACCACGCGCTCGCTGGAGTCGCTCGGCGCGCAGGATCTCGAGCTGCGCCCGATCGACGCCGACGACGCCCAGGTCCGCACCTTCACCACACCCGAGCTGGCCGGACCAGGCTCCGACCCGGCACCGCTCGACGACACGGAGGAGCCCGGTCGGCGGCACCGGTTCGACGGGACCCGAGAGCTCGACGAGCGCGCGGGGTGACGCAGCCCGGTCAGACGGTCCGCTTCTGCACCATCGCCCAGATCGCGCCGAGGAGTGCGACCACCCCACCGGCGACCACGAGGTAGAGGCCGATCCCGAGGTCGATGAACTGTCCGGCGCCCTCGCTCTCGATCTGGTCCATGGCGTCGAGCAGGTCGTACACCCCGATGGCGGCGACGGCCAGGGCAAGGATCACCGCCACGATGCCCACCCAGGTACGCCCCTTCTTGAGAGCGATGAGCAGACCGCCGACGGCGGCGAGGATGGCGAGCGGCAGCAGGATGACGCCGTCGCGGTTGTCGTCCAGGCCGTTGAAGCTCTGGGTCTGGCCGAACGCCGACACCTCGAGCCAGGGCAGGAAGCAGGCCACGGCGGCGATCACACCGCCGAGCACCACCACCCAGCCGGCGGCCGGTGCGGACACCTTCCTGCCGGACGTCGGGGCTCCGTAGCCCTGCGGGGTGCCGTATCCCTGCGGCGCGCCGTAGGCGGACGCACCGCCGGGCTGAGCGCCGTAGGCGGACGCACCGCCGGGCTGGGCGCCGTACGGCTGCTGGCCGGGCTGAGCGCCATACGGCTGCTGGCCGCCGTAGGGCTGCTGACCGGGCTGGCCGCCGTAGCCGCCCTGCGCGGGCTGCCCCCCGTACCCGGGCTGTCCGCCCTGCTGGGGCTCGTTCCAGCCGTAGCCGCCGTGCTGATCGCTCATGTCGTTCCTCCCGTTGCTCGGCGCCGGGCCCGCGGGCCGGCGCTCGTCCCGGCCCGCGCTGCGGCAGGCCTGCGTCGGTCACGCTAACGGGCGCGCGGACGAGCGACCGCAGGCACGGATGGGTCGTTCGCCCCTCGGACCGTGCCGGGAGTATCGACTCAGGCGCGCGACCGGGAGAACATCGCCTTCACGGCGCGGCCGAGCATCGAGAGGACGCCGGCGCCCGAATCCTTGTGCGGCTGGTCGTTGAAGGGGAGCACGGGCTGGTTGTGGGCGCCCTGCTCCCGGTTCGCGAACGCCTTGCCCCTCGGTGCGAACGAATGGTCCGCATGCGGGAGACTCCAGCTCTCGCCCGACCAACGACCCCCGGTCCCGGAGTTCTTGTTCATCTCGTCACCTCCGCCACGGTGCGCGGGGCCAACCTCGTCCTCGAGGTCTTCGTGCGGCGCGCCCGTGTCTGCGCCGATCCTACCGCGGCAGGTCGGTTCTGAGAATGATTCGCCCTAGGCGTCGGCCCCGCGTGTCGCCGCGGCCCTGGGCCGCTTGGGTGCGTCGACCTGCACGCCGGAGGCCTTGAGGTCGGCGCGGAGGTTCTTCGGCAGCGAGAACAGGACGTCCTCCGTGGCGGTCCGCACCTCCTCCACGGCGAGGTAGCCGAGCTCCTGCAGGCGCAGCACGACGTTGCGCACGAGGATCTCCGGCACCGACGCGCCGGAGGTGACCCCGACCGACGTCGCGCCGTCGAACCAGGCGGGGTCGATCTCGTCGGCCGTGTCCACGCGATAGGAGGAGCCCGCACCGGCGTCGAGCGCGACCTCCACGAGGCGCACCGAGTTCGAGGAGTTGGCCGAGCCGACGACGATGACGACGTCGGACTCGGGGGCGAGCTTCTTCACCGCGACCTGACGGTTCTGCGTGGCGTAGCAGATGTCGTCGCTCGGCGGGTCCTGGAGCGCGGGGAAGCGCTCGCGCAGCTTGTTCACCGTCTCCATCGTCTCGTCCACGCTCAGCGTGGTCTGCGAGAGCCAGATGACGCGCTCGGGGTCGCGCACCTCGACCTGGTCCACCTCGTGCGGACCGTTGACGACCTGGATGTGCTCGGGGGCCTCGCCCTGCGTGCCCTCGACCTCCTCGTGCCCGTCGTGGCCGATGAGCAGGATGTCGAAGTCGTCGTTCGCGAAGCGCACGGCCTCCTTGTGCACCTTCGTCACGAGGGGGCAGGTCGCGTCGATCGTCGCGAGGTTCCGCGCGGCGGCCTGGGCGTGCACGGCGGGTGAGACGCCGTGGGCGGAGAAGACCACGCGCGCGCCCTCGGGCACCTCGTCGGTCTCGGCGACGAAGATCGCGCCGCGCTTGGTCAGGGTCTCGACCACGAACTTGTTGTGCACGATCTCCTTGCGCACGTACACGGGCGCGCCGTAGAGCTCGAGCGCCTTCTCGACGGCGTCGACGGCCCGATCGACGCCGGCGCAGTAGCCGCGGGGGGTGGCCAGCAGGATCCGCTTCCCGTCGGGCGAGTCGAAGGACTCGACCTGCTGCGGGAACGCCGACGCGCCGGCCAGGGACTGGATCGTGTCGGTGGAGGTCACACCACCAGGATAGGTCGTGGGCGCAAGGCCCGGCCGGGAGGAGTCCGCCCTCACACGGAGCGCCGTCCGCGGGCACGGTCAGCGCAGCAGCGCCCCGCGCGCCCGCCCGATCCCCCACAGCACGAACCCGCAGACGAGCCACGCCGCGAGGAGGACGCCGACCGTGGTCCAGAAGTCCGAGGCGGCCGGGTCGAGGAAGCCGTACATCGGCTGCCCCTGCCGCTCGGCGTCCCACACGTACAGCGCGAGGTACGCGACCATCGGCAGGATCCACAGCAGCGGCCACCCGCCCCCGAGGCGGTCCTGGTTCCGCCCGACGAACAGCCAGTCGAGAAGCATCGCCACCGGCAGGACGAGGTGGACCACCAGCGACAACGTGCCCTCGAGCGAGCCCTCCATGAGGAAGTTGAAGATGATCGCCGTCATCACCGCGTAGGTGGTGACCATGCCCCTGAACCAGCCCGCGCGGCCCTCGAGGCGCTGCCGGGCCGGGCCGGGGCCCACCACCCGAAGCACCGACAAGGTCATGACAAGCGCGACGAGCACCGAGCTGATCGTCGTGAAGAACATCAGCTGCCGGCCGACGGCCTCGAGACCGCCCCACTCGTGCACGGGGGCCAGCTGCTCCCACACGGCCCAGACTGCCAGCGCGGCGACGGCGAGCCGCCAGATGACGGAGACCGCTACCACGCCGCCGTTCGCGGGCGGGAGCCCTCCGCGCCGGGCGGTCGTCGCGCCGGGGTGCGCCCCGTGCGGTCCCGCCCCGTAGTGCCCGGTGCCGTACGGGCGGCCGGCCGCCGCGGTGCCCGACGGCGGAGCTCCCGGCCCGTAGCCCGGTCCGGCGGGATACGGGCCGGGTGCGGTCCCGGACCGGCCGGCGTAGGGACCGGCGCCCGCCCCACCGGGGTAGGGCGCGCCGACGTACGGACGGGCGCCCGGCCCACCGACGTAGCCACTACCGGCGGACGGACCCGGCCCGCCGGCGTAGGCACCGGGTCCGCCGGCGCCCGGCCCACCGACGAAGCCACCTCCGGCGTACGGACCGGCTCCCGGCCCGCCCGGGTAGGGGCCCGCGGGCTCCTGCAGCGCGGGAAGCTCGGCGGTCTGGTCGTGCGCCACCGGGTCCTGGGGTGTCGCGGCCGAGAGCTCGGCCGCCGACCTGCCGGACGACGCCGACGTGCCGGGGGCGACGGACCCCGAGGAGCGCCAGCGGGCGGGGACGGTCCCGGGGACCGCCATCGTGGCGCCGGGGTCCTCGTCGGTCTCGTCGGGCGTGCGGTTCATGGAGGCGGTGCCGTTCCGGTCGAGGTCTGGGGCCAGTCGAGGGTAGGTCGGCAGGCGCGCCAGGTGGTGCCGGTGTGCGGACAGCAGTCACCATGTCCGGCCCCGGTGCGACGATGGGGCCATGGTCGACAACCTCCTCGCTCCCGATCCCGTCCACCTTCCCGAGGGCGGCCCCGACGCCCGGGCACGCGCCGCGCTCGACGCCGGCGAGGACCCGCGCAGCGTCGCCGCCGCCGAACCCGCGTCGCCCTACGCGTGGGCCGCCCTGTCCAGCGCCAGCTCCGCCGACGACCCGGTCGCCGCCTACGCGTTCGCCCGCACCGGCTACCACCGCGGGCTCGACGCCCTGCGCAAGGGCGGCTGGCGCGGCCAGGGCCCGGTCCCCGCCTCCCACGGGCCGAACCACGGCGTCATCCTCGCGGTCCTCGCCCTGCGCGACGCGGCGGGCACCATCGGCGAGGAGCGCGAGGTCGAGCGGCTCGCCGCGCTGGCGGACGACTTCGACCCCGAGGCGGAGTCGCTCCTGTCGTGACCGCCGTGCCCCCGGAGCCGGGCCGGCCGCTGCCGGCGACCGCGGCGGCCACGACGCCCGAGGCGCCCTGGCCGGTCCGGCTGCTCTCCCAGAAGATCTCGGACTACATCGCCCGGATGTCGGCGCTGTGGGTCGAGGGGCAGCTCGTCGAGGTGGGCCGCCGGCCGGGTGCCCGCACCGCGTTCCTCACGCTGCGGGACACCGACGCCGAGATGTCCCTGCGCGTGTCGATCCCGGCGCGCACCCTCGCGCCCGAGGTCGAGGCCGGCGCGCACGTGGTCGTCCACGCCAAGCCGAGCTTCTGGACGAAGAACGGCAGCTTCAACCTGTGGGCCGACGAGCTGCGCACCGTCGGCGTCGGCGGGCTGCTCGCCCGGATCGAGGCGCTGCGCAAGGTGCTCGCCGCCGAGGGCGTCTTCGACGACTCCCGCAAGCAGCCGCTGCCGTTCCTGCCCCGGGTGGTCGGGCTCGTCTGCGGGCGCAACGCCAAGGCCAAGGACGACGTCCTCAACAACGCACGCGCCCGCTGGCCGGCCGTCCGCTTCGAGGTGCGCGAAGTCGCCGTGCAGGGCGTGGACACCGTCGCCCAGGTGAGCGCGGCGCTCACCGAGCTGGACGCGCTCGAGGAGGTCGACGTCATCGTCGTCGCCCGCGGCGGGGGCTCGGTGGAGGACCTCTTCCCGTTCTCCAACGAGGCGCTCGTCCGCGCCGTCGGTGCGTGCCGCACCCCGGTGGTCTCGGCGATCGGTCACGAGGGGGACTCACCGCTCCTCGATCTCGTCGCCGACGTGCGGGCCTCGACGCCGACGGACGCGGCGCGGCGGATCGTCCCCGACTTCGCGCGCGAGAGCGCCGGCGTGGCCGACGCCCGTGAGCGGGTCAGGCGCGCGGTGCTCGCGCGCCTGGACCGCGCCGCCGCCGAGCTCGACGCACTGCGCGGGCGTCCCGTGCTCGCCCGGCCGCAGTCCATGCTCGAGGCGCCGACGGCCGAGGTGGCCGCGCTGCGCGGACGCGCCCGCGCCGCCTTCGACGGCCGGCTCTCCTCGGCGGCGTCCGACCTCGCCCGAGGGCACGGCAGCCTCCTCGCCCTCTCCCCCGCCGCCACCCTCGCCCGCGGCTACGCCGTCCTGCGCGACCGCGACGGGCGGGTGGTCCGCGACCAGGCCGAGGTGGACGCCGGCGACCGCCTCGAGGCGATCCTGCACACCGGCCGCCTGGGGGTCGAGGTCGTCGCCACCCGCGAGGTGTAGTTGACTGACCCGGTGAACGTCCGGATGCAGCACCCCGACTCCATCGATCCCGAGGGCGCCATGCGCGCGGCGGCCGAGCAGGGCTCCGGCCACGCGGGCCCCGAGGGGGTACGCCCGCCGCAGCGCGAGTCCGATCCCGCCGACGCGGACGACCCGGCGGGCGGTCCCGACGACGACCCCGCCGAGGGCGTGGCCGCGCTCTCCTACGAGCAGGCGCGCGACGAGCTCGTCGCCGTCGTCCGCCGGCTCGAGTCCGGGGACCTCCCGCTCGAGGACGCGCTGCGGCTGTGGAAGCGCGGCGAGGCCCTCGCCGACCGCTGCCAGTCCTGGCTCGACGGCGCCCGCCGCGCGCTCGACGACGCTCGCGGCGATGCCGACGACGCCCCCACCACCGACGCCTGACGAAGGAGCCCGATGCCATCGACCACCGCCACCCCCGCCGAGGCCTGGTCCAGGCTGCGCCTCGGCAACGGACGCTTCGTCGAGGACACGATGGAGCACCCCGACCAGTCCGCGGCGCACCGCACCCAGGTCTCCACCGACCAGCGCCCGTTCGCCGTGGTGCTCGGCTGCTCCGACTCCCGCGTGGCGGCGGAGCTGGTGTTCGACCAGGGTCTCGGTGACCTCTTCGTCGTCCGCACCGCCGGTCACGTGCTCGACACGACGGTCATCGGCTCGATCGAGTACGGCGTCATCGAGCTCGGCATCCCGCTCGTCGTCGTCCTCGGCCACGACTCGTGCGGCGCCGTCGGTGCCGCCGTCCAGGCCCTGACGACGGGACGCATGCCCACGGGGTTCGTGCGCGCCGTCGTCGACCGTGTGATCCCCTCTCTCGTCACGCGCGCGGTGCTGCCGGGCGAGGACCGTGCCGACGCCCGCCGCGGCGAGGCGGAGCACGTCACAGACCCCGGGGACTTCCGGCTCGCCCTCCCGCCCGCCGGCTCGCTGCGCCGCCAGCACGTGCGCTCGACGGTGGAGATGCTCGTCGACTACTCCGCCCTCCTGCGCCAGTCGATCGAGAGCGGCGAGACCGCGGTCGTCGGCGTGGAGTACACGCTGGCCGAGGGCACGGCGATGCTCGTGGACGTGGTGGGCGAGGTCGGCGAGACGCCGCTGGCACCCTCGGCCTGACGCGACGGCGCCCGCGGCCCGAGGCGCCCGGCCGGGTGGGCGCGGCACCTGCACGAGGAAACGCACCCGCCCGGACGGGATCCCGCGTCAGCTGCCGGCCGGCGTGAAGTCGGTGCTGCCGACGAACTCCGGACGTGGGCTCGCCGCGGCGAACGGGGCCACGGTCGTGTTCTCGACCGAGCTGTAGACGATGAACACGTTCGAGCGGGAGTACGGCGTGACGTTGCCGTTCGAGGCGTGCATGCAGTTGGAGTCGAACATAACCGCGCCGCCGGCCACGCCCTCGAGGACGTCGATCCCGTGGGTGTCGGCGAGCTCGGTGAGCGTCTGCGGGTCCGGCGTGCCGGCGCCCTGCATCACCAGGGACTGCTTGTAGTTGTCCTCGGGGGTGCCGCCGACGCAGCTGATGTACTTCCGGTGGGACCCCGGCATGATCATCAGCGGCCCGTTGAAGGAGTAGTTGTCCGTGAGCGAGATCGAGATGCTCACCGCGCGCGGCTCGGGCATCCCGTCCTCGGCGTGCCACGTCTCGAAGTCCGAGTGCCAGGAGAACTCCTTGCCCACGAACCCGGGCTTGTAGTTGATCCGGCTCTGGTGGATGTACACCGGCGAACCCAGCAGCTGCTCGGCCCGGCCCACGATGCGCGGGTCGTTGGCGATCTTCGCGAAGATGTCGTTCGTGCGGTGGATGTCGAACACTGACCGCACCTCGTCCGACTTCGCCTCCACCACGGTGCGCTCGTCGGCCTTGGTGGCCGGGTCCGAGGCCAGCCGGGACAGCTCACCGCGGAAGAGCTCCAGTTCGGCCGGCGAGATGAGCTCGTCGATCGTCAGGTAGCCCTTCTCGTCGAAGTGCCGGAGCGTCTCGGCGTCCATCGGGCCCTGCTCCGCGGTGCCGTGGACGATCGGCCCCTCGCGGTCGAGCACCTCGGTGCGCTCGCCCGAACGGGTCGGGTACAGGTCCTGGATCGTGGTCTGGTTCAGCGATGTCATGTGGTCCTTCCTCGGCCGGAGACATCCGCGGCCGATCGACGACACGCTCTCATCTGCCCAGTTCATGGGCCTGCCGACGCCCGATCATGGCGGGTGGGCCGGTGTCTCGGACGCTATCAGCCGTGCTCGCCGGTGCCCCAGGATCGGCCGTCGGTCATACCGCACCGATCAGCAGGTTGACCGCGGCGACGGCGCTGAGCACGAGCACGAGGCCGTCGAACAGCTTCTGGTCGAGGCGGACGAACAGCAGTCGCCCGAGGACCGCGCCGACCAGCACGCCCGGGACGAGCAGGGCAGCGATGCGCACCGTCTCCCAGGTGATGATCCCGATGCCGATCGAGAGCGGCACCTTGGCGAGGGTGACGACGAAGAACAGCCACGCGGCGGTCCCCATGAACTACAGCTTGGAGTACCGCATCGACAGGAAGTAGACGGACATGACCGGTCCGGCCGCGTTGGCCACCATCGTCGTGAAACCGCCGAGCGTCCCGTACGTCCACGGTGCGACGCGCTGCCGCCACGCCGACGTCGGGGTCGGGGTCGACGTCGGGGTCGGGGTCGACGTGGGGACGGGCGTCGACGTCCTGGTCGGCGTCGGTGCCGGGCTGCTTCCCGTCCCCGTGTCCCGCTCCCTGCGCCGCCGGAGCCGGCGCACGGTCTCGATGGACACCATGGCGAGGACGATGAGGCCGATCGTCAGCCGGACCCCGGCGTCGCCCGAGACCAGGAGGAAGGCCGACCCGAGCAGCAACCCGGCCAGCATCGGGACGAGGAGGGCGAGCAGGACCTTCCGGTCGGCCGACCTGCGGTACGTCGTGACGGCGATGACGTCCCCGACGACGAGGACGAGCAGCAGCAGTCCCGTCGAGGCCCGGGCCGGCATCGCGGCGGCCAGGACGGCGGCGAGGAGCGCGCCGAGGCCCGGCATCCCGGTCTTGGTGATCCCGACGCCGACGGACAGCAGGGCGAGGACCACCCACAGCTCCGTCGTCAGCCACTCCACGTCGGGAGCGTCTCACGCGCGCAGCCGGGGCCCGGCCGCCCCGTGCGGCCGGGCCCCGGCGGGAGCGCGACGGTGCGGCCGGGCCGCGGCGGCTCAGACCTCGTAGTTCTCGAGCAGCTCCGTGACCAGGGCGGCGACGGCCGAGCGCTCCGAGCGCGAGAGCGTGACGTGCGCGAAGAGCTCGCGCCCCTTGAGCGCCTCGACCACCGACGCGATGCCGTCGTGGCGGCCGACCCGCAGGTTGTCCCGCTGCGCGATGTCGTGCGTGAGGATGACCCGCGAGTTCTGCCCGATCCGCGAGAGCACCGTGAGCAGGACGTTGCGCTCGAGGGACTGGGCCTCGTCGACGATGACGAACGCGTCGTGCAGCGAGCGCCCGCGGATGTGCGTGAGCGGCAGGACCTCGATGAGGTTGCGCGCCATCACCTCCTCGACGACCTGCGAGTCGACGACGGCCCCGAGCGTGTCGTAGACGGCGTCGGCCCACGGGTTCATCTTCTCGGCCTCGGTGCCCGGCAGGTAGCCCAGCTCCTGGCCGCCGACGGCGTACAGGGGACGGAACACGAGGATCTTCTTGTGCTCGCGCCGCTCGAGGACGGCCTCGAGGCCCGCGCACAGGGCGAGGGCCGACTTGCCGGTGCCGGCCCGTCCCCCGAGGGAGACGATCCCGACGTCCGGGTTGACGAGGTGGTCGATGGCCACGCGCTGCTCGGCCGAGCGGCCCCGCATCCCGAAGATCTCGCGGTCGCCGCGCACCAGGGTGAGGCGGCCGCCGGCGGAGGTGCGCGCGAGGGCGGAGCCGCGCGGCGAGTGGAGCACGACGCCGGTGTTGACCGGCTGCTCGGTGAGGTCGCCGGGCGTCGCGAGGTCGGCGACGACGAGGCCCTCCTCGCCCCACAGCTGCGCCATCTCCGACTCGGTGACGTCGGCAGTGGTCATCCCGGTGTAGCCGGTGTCGACGACCTGCCCGGCGCGGTACTCCTCGGCGTCGAGCCCGACGGCGGAGGCCTTGACCCGCATCGGGAGGTCCTTCGAGACGACGGTGACGGCGTTGCCCTCGGCCGCGAGGTTGGCGGCGACGGCGAGGATCCGCGTGTCGTTGTCCCCGAGCCGCAGGCCGGACGGGAGGACCTGGTCGCTGGAGTGGTTGAGCTCGACCCGCAGCGTCCCGCCGTCGGCGCCCACCGGCACCGGCTGGTCGAGGTGGCCGTGCTTGATGCGCAGGTTGTCGAGGAGCCGCAGGGCCGCGCGGGCGAAGTAGCCGAGCTCGGCGTGGTGGCGCTTGGCCTCCAGCTCGGTGACGACGACGACGGGGAGCACGACGTCGTGCTCGGCGAACTTCGTCATCGCCCGCGGGTCGGACAGGAGGACCGAGGTGTCGAGGACGTAGGTGCGGAGCGCGGTGCCCTGCGGCTCGGCCACGCCGAGGGACTCGGCGACCTCGCTCTGTGGGCGGTCGGCCCTCTGGAACGCTTCGGTCACGGCAGCGGTGGTGCTCACGGCGTGCTCCCTCCGGCGCAGGTGCGCGGGTCAGGATCCTCCGCCCGGCGCGGTGCGCCGGCGTCGGACTCGGGGCGAGCGGCCGGCCCACGAGGACCGGCCGGCCCCCGTCACGCGCACGACGTGCGCCATGGGCGACCTCCCGGAGGACGGCGGGCGTGCCGTCCGTCACCATCGAACCTACGCCGCGCCCGGCGCCGTGGGCGGAGGCCACGCGCGCGCGGCGCGCCGCGTCGACAACTGTTCATCGAGCCGACGCGGGAGGGACACCCGCACGCGGGCTCAGCCGACGCGGGAGGGACACCCGCACGCGGGTTCAGCGACCGAGCCGTCGCTCGCGGTGGGAGAAGTCGCGGATGGCGCGCAGCAGGTCGACCCGGCGGAAGTCGGGCCAGAACGCCTCGCAGAAGTACAGCTCGGAGTGCACCGACTGCCACAGCAGGAAGCCGCCGAGGCGCTGCTCGCCGGAGGTGCGGATGAGGAGGTCGGGGTCCGGCTGGCCGGAGGTGTAGAGGTGGCTGTCGATGTCCTCGACCGTGAGGCTCGCGGCCAGCTCCTCGATGCTGCCGCCCGCCGCGGCCCGTTCGTTGAGCAGCGCGCGCACGGCGTCGGCGATCTCCTCGCGCCCGCCGTAGCCCACCGCGATGTTGACGACGAGGCCCTCGCCGACCGGCGAGGCGGCCGCGCGCAGGCGCTCGGCGATGTCCGCGGGCAGGAGGTCGAGGGAACCGACGAGGCGGACGTTCCAGCGGGCGGTCGCGGCGATCGAGGCGACCGAGCCGACGATGATCTCCAGCAGGTCCGCGACCTCGGCGGGATCGCGCCGGAGGTTGTCGGTCGAGAGCATCCAGAGCGTGACGACCTCGACCCCCACCTCCTCGCACCACTCGAGGAGGTCGTGGACCTTGTCCGCGCCCCTGCGGTGGCCGTCGGCGGTCGCGGCCCCGACGGATCGCGCCCACCGGCGGTTGCCGTCGAGCATGACGCCGACGTGCTTGGGCAGTCGCGTCCGGTCGATCTCCGCGAGCAGGCGACGCTCGTACAGCGAGTACAGCACGTCGCTCGAGCGCACCATCCACCTCCGGACCGTCGCCGCACGGTGCGGCGTCCGTGGCAGCGTAGCGACCTCGCGCGTCCTCGTCGGACGCGCGGGCCTGCCCGGACGGGACGCGGCCCACTACCTACACACATGTAGGTTAGGCGTCATGAGCACCGCGGAAGGCGCCCCCGCGCCGGTCGAGCCGGGCGGGCGGCCGGCACCTGTCCCCGACGACGCCCTGGCCGGGCCGGGCGGGCGGCCCGTCACTGTTCCCGACGACGCCCCGGCCGGCACGGACGACGGACGCGTCGTCGTCGTCAAGCCGCGCGCACGCGGGTGGATCCACCTCGCGACGACGCCGGTCGCCCTCGTGGTCGGCCTCGCCCTCGTCGCGTTCGCCCCGACCCTCACCGGGCGCGTCTCGAACGCGATCTTCACGCTGTGCGCGGTGCTGCTCTTCGGCACGTCCGCCGTCTACCACCGGGGCGTCTGGGAGCCGAAGGTCGAGCGCCTCCTGCGCCGCCTCGACCACACCAACATCTTCCTGCTCATCGCCGGCACCTACACGCCGCTGGCCACGCTCCTCCTGCCCGGGCGCGCGGCGACGATGCTGCTGGCGGTGGTGTGGGGCGGCGCGCTGCTCGGCACGCTCGGCCGCATGTTCTGGCTCTCCGCCCCCCGGTGGGTCTACACGCCGGTCTACATCGCCCTCGGTTGGGTGGCGGTCTGGTTCCTGCCGGACTTCTGGCAGTCGGGCCACCCCGCCGTCGTCTGGCTCGTCATCGCCGGCGGGCTCGCCTACACGCTCGGGGCCTCCGCGTACGCGCTCAAGCGGCCGAACCCGGTCCCCGGGACGTTCGGCTTCCACGAGATCTTCCACGTCGGCACCGTCGTCGGGTGGGCCTGCCACGCGGGCGCGATCGCCGTCGCCTCCGCGGGCGCGGCCTGACCCCCACGTCCGGGCCGCACCGCCTCGCCGACCCGACCGCATCCGGCTAGGGTCGGTGGCCCCACACGTGAAGGAGAACCCCGTGGCCGACGACCACTCCTGGCTCACCCCGCCCGCGGCCCTCCTGCGGCCGGGACCCGACTTCGACCTGACGACCATGGACCGGGACGCGACGCCGGGCTTCGACGGCGACAAGGACGCGGGCAAGAAGCTCATGGCCGAGCGCGGCCTCGTCCTGTCCGAGCTCCAGGAGCGACTCTTCGCGGAGGGCCGCTCCGGCGGCGGCCGCTCGGTACTGCTCGTGCTCCAGGGACTCGACACCGCGGGCAAGGGCGGGATCGTCCGGCACGTGATGGGCATGGTGGACCCGCAGGGCGTCTCGCTGACGTCCTTCGGCGTGCCGACGGAGGAGGAGAAGCGGCACAACTACCTGTGGCGCATCCGCCGGGCGCTCCCGGCACCGGGACGGATCGGCGTGTTCGACCGGAGCCACTACGAGGACGTCCTCGTGGCGCGGGTCGACAACCTCGTCGAGGAGGAGGTCTGGCGCAAGCGGTACGCCGAGATCAACCGGTTCGAGCGCACCGTCGCCTCCCGCGGGACGACGATCATCAAGGTCGCCCTCGTCATCTCCAAGCAGGAGCAGGGGCTCCGGCTGCTCGAACGGCTCGACCGCCCGGACAAGCACTGGAAGTTCAACCCGGGGGACATCACGACGCGCAAGAAGTGGGACGCCTACCAGGAGGCGTACGCGGACGTCTTCGCGCGGACGAACACCGACGTCGCTCCGTGGCACGTCGTCCCCGCGGACAAGAAGTGGTACGCGCGCCTCGCGGTGACCGAGCTCGTCACCCAGGCGCTCATCGACCTGGAGCCGACCTGGCCCCGCCCGCGCTGGCGGGTGGCCACCCAGACCGCGGCCCTCCTGCGCACCATGGACGCCGAGAACGTGCCGAGCGACGAGGACCGCGCCGAGGTGCGCGAGGAGTCCCTCGCCGACGAGAAGGACTTCGTCTCCGCGATCGTCGAGCTGGCCGACGGGATCGATCCCGCGGTCCCCGGCGGGACCGACGCCCCCTCGACAGGTACGGACCAGGAGGAGGCCGGCGGCACGTCGTCGGGCAAGGGCAGGAGCAAGGACGAGGACAAGGGCAAGTCCTCCAAGAAGAAGGACAAGAAGGGGTCGAAGGACTCCAAGGACTCCAAGGACTCCAAGGACTCCAAGGACTCCAAGGACTCCAAGGAC
>JBQDDG010000054.1:0-16563 GCA_052093225.1 Actinomycetaceae bacterium | reverse complement strand
TCGAGGACGGCATCGAGGGCCTCGTGCACATCTCCGAGCTGGCCCAGCGCCACGTCGAGGTGCCCGAGCAGGTCGCGAAGGTCGGTGACGAGCTCTTCGTCAAGGTCATCGACATCGACCTCGAGCGTCGTCGGATCTCGCTCTCGCTCAAGCAGGCCAACGAGGGCGTCGAGCCGGACTCCGAGGACTTCGACCCCTCGCTGTACGGCATGGCGACCGACTACGACGAGCAGGGCAACTACAAGTACCCCGAGGGCTTCGACCCGGAGACCAACGAGTGGCTCGAGGGCTTCGAGGCGCAGCGCGAGGCGTGGGAGGCCGAGTACGCGGCCGCGCACGCCCGCTGGGAGGCGCACAAGGCGCAGATCGCGGCGTCGCGCGAGGCCGAGGCGGCCGGCGAGGTCGAGGTGCCGGAGGCTGCGGGCGCGGAGGAGGACGTCACCGCGTCCTACTCCTCCAACGCTCCGGCCGAGGAGGCCGCGGGCACGCTCGCGTCCGACGAGGCCCTGGCCGCGCTGCGTGAGAAGCTCACCGGCAACTGATCCGACGGATCGCTGACGAACGCCCGGTCCCCGATGGGGGCCGGGCGTTCGTCGTCCCCGGGCGGGCAGGACGCAACCGATCCCGGGGCGCGGCAGGACGCAGCCGGTCTCGAGGGGCCCGGGTAGCGCGCCCGGTGGTGCCGGACAGGGGTACCCCTGTTCGCGCGGGCCGGCGCCCCGGCCTGCCCATACTCTCGGGAGAACGCCCACCGAGAGGACCCCCCGATGCGTCGCACCGCCCACCGTTCCCGTCTCGTCCTCGCCGCCGTCCTGCTCGCGGCCGGCCTCAGCGCCTGTGACGACCCGGTCGGCCCGACCGAGGACCCGACCGGGCCCGACCCCGAGGAGCCCTCGGAGGGCCCCGCCGACGACGCCGCGTACCCGGACGACCTCGTCGTCGAGGTCGAGTCCCTCTCCGGCTCCGTCCCGCCGCCCTTCGACTCGCTGGAGACGGTGACCATCGGGCCGGAGGGCCTCACCTACACCGCGGGCTCGCGTTACGAGGACGAGCCGATGTACTCCGAGACGGTCCCCGCCGATGACGGTGAGCTCGAGGAGGTCATGGCCGCGTGGGAGGCGCTCGACGTGCCGGTGGACACCGGAGACGGGTACGACCAGTCCCACTCCTCGGTCGGCGCGGGCGGCAGCTACGTCATCACCCACGTCAACGGGACCGGCTACGGCTCGACCGCCACCGGAGACGACGACCCGATCTTCGAGCTCGTGGACGTCGCGCTCGACCAGGTCCCGCAGCAGCTCCGGGACGAGGGACAGGCCGCGATCGAGGAGTACAACGCGAGCGAGGACGGCTGAGCCCGGCGACGGCGTCCGGTTACCCTGGCCGGGTGATGGCACCGATCCTTCCCGGACCCTGCACATGACCGCCCCGGTGGTCCTGGTCACCGGTTTCACCCCGTTCAGCAGGCACCAGGAGAACCCGAGCGCCGACGTCGTGGCGGCGGTCGCGGCAGCGGGGCCGCCCGTGCCCGGCACGGAGCTCGTCACCGAGGTCCTGCCCACCTCGTTCGCCCGGGCGACCGCCCGCGTGCGCGAGCTGGTCTCGGCACGCACGCCGCGCGTCGTGCTCTCGCTCGGCCTCGCGGAGGATCGCACCGACCTCTCGGTCGAGCGGATCGGCGTCAATCTCATGGACGCACGCATCCCCGACGTCGACGGCGAGCAGCCGGTCGACGTGCCGGTGCGGGACGGCGGCCCGGACGCCCACCTGACGACGATCGACGTGCGCGCCGCGCTGGCCGCCGCCGGTGACGCGGGGGTGGCGGGGCACCTCTCGGCGAGCGCGGGGCTCTACGTCTGCAACGCCGTCCTCTACACGGTGCTCGACGCCGCCCGCGCAGGCGGCGGGGACACTCGTGCGGGCTTCGTCCATCTCCCACCGGTCGAGCACCTGAGCATCGACCGTGCCGCGGCCGCGGTCCGCGCGATCGTCACGGCACTGGTTCCGGCCGCGTCGTGACTCGAGGCCGCGCCGTGCCCCGTGGGAGCGCAGTGACCCACGGCTGCGCGCGGGAGCGCCGCGCCGCCCGGAGCGGCACATGTTGAGCATCGGGCTGACCGGCGGGATCGCCGCGGGAAAGTCGGCCGTCTCGGCGGAGCTCGCCGCGCTCGGAGCGGTCGTCGTCGATGCGGACGTCCTCGCCCGCGAGGTGGTCGAGCCCGGGACCCCGGGGCTCGAGGCCGTCGTCGCCGAGTGGGGGAGCGGTGTGCTCGCGGACGACGGCTCGCTGGACCGCGCCGCGCTCGGCTCGATCGTGTTCGCGGACCCCGACGCGCGTCGCCGGCTCGGCAAGATCACCCACCCGCGCGTGCTCGCCGAGCACGTGCGCCGTGAGCGGGAGGCGGCCGCGGCGGACCCGGGTGCGATCGTCGTGCACGACGTGCCGCTCATCGTCGAGGCCGACGCCGCTCCGCGCTACCACCTCGTGCTCGTCGTCGACGCTCCCGAGGAGGTCCGCATCGCCCGCATGGTCCGTGACCGGGGCATGAGCGAGCAGGACGCCAGGGCGCGGATCGCCGCGCAGGCCACGCACCGGGAACGCCGCGCCGTCGCCGACGTGTGGCTCGACAACACCGGGACCCCCGACGAGCTGCGCGACGCCGTCCGCGCGGTGTGGCACGGGCGGATCGTCCCGTACGCGGACAACGTGCTCGGGCGCCGGACGGCACGGCGGCCGGGGCCCGCGGTCCTCGTGGACGCGGGCGCGCCGGCTGCCGACGGGCGGACCACGGGTGAGCGCTGGACGGACGAGGGCAGGCGCCTCGTCTCCCGGCTCGCGGCTGTCCTGGACGCCGCAGGGATCCCGTCCGACGTCTCGCACATCGGGTCGACCGCGGTGCCGGGCCTCGCGGCGAAGGACGTCATCGACCTCCAGGTCGGTGTGGACGACCTCGACGACCCCCGGCTGCCTGGCGCACTCGCGGCGGCGGGCTTCCCGACCGTCACCTCCGACGCGTGGGACCACCCCCACCCGGCCGGGGGCGCGCCGTGGCCGAAGCTCGTGCACGGTGCCGCGGACCCCGGGCGACCGGTCAACCTGCACGTCCGGGCGACCGGCTCGGACGGCTGGCGGTGGGCCCTGGCCCTCCGGGACCTCCTCCGCGACGACGAGACCGCCAGGGCCGACTACGCGAGGCTGAAGGCGTCGACGGCCGCGCAGCACGCCGGCGACGCGACCACCGCCGGATACGCAGACGGCAAGGAGCCCTGGTTCGCCGGGCGTGGGGCCGCCCTCGTGCACGACCGGCTCGCGGCGCACGAGGTCGCGCCCGACCGCAACGTGCGAGAGCCGACCGTGCCGTAGGCCCGGGCGGCGCGGGACGGCATGTCGGTGCGGGACGCCCGGTCGGTGCGGGACGCCCGGTCGGTGCGCGACGGCTGGTCGCCGCGGGACCACAGCTCCAGATGTCGCCCCAGGTCACAGGGCACATGCCGTCGGGCAGGGGTGTCCTACCCGCACCAGGAGGTCGGAGGTGGCACGATCACGCCATACGGTTCCATCTGTGGCAACCGGTCACTGGGATCACGACGATCGCGATCCGGATGTGCAGCCACCTGGATCGAGGCGATTCCCGCCCCTGACCCGGACGCCCCACACCACCACCACGAGGCTCCTCCCGCCTCCACGAGAAGAGAGAGACACGATGAGCATCACGACCAACCGACGCCGTTTCGCGGCCGCGGGCATCGTCCTCCTGGCCGCCTCCGGGATCGCCGCCTGCAGCGAGTCCGGCCCCATCGCCCCGACCGGCCAGCCGCCGGCCCCGCCCACCGAGGCTCCGCCGACGGAGGCTCCCACCACGGAGGCCCCCACGACGGAGGCCCCCACGACCGAGGCGCCCACCACTGAGGAGCCCACCACTGAGGAGCCCACGACCGAGGCGCCCCCGGCACCGTCCGGAGACGGCGCCGTCAACGTGTCGGGCGAGCTCTCCGGATCGGTCCCGGCGGATGGCGCCGCGACCGTCACGCTCGAGGTCACCGAGCGCGCGGCGGTCGCCGTCGGTGCAACCTCGCCCGACGGCGGTGACCTGCAGATGTCGATCGCCGGCGGCGACCTCGACACGGGCATCGACGACACGTACGGCTACGCCGACATCTTCAGCTTCGAACAGGCGAGCCTCGACCCGGCCATCACGCAGGTTCTCGAGCCCGGCAGCTACACGATCGACATCACCGAGTACGGGGGCGACGCGGCCCAGTACCAGCTCGAGGTCCTCTCGGGCACGGCGGTCATCCCTGCCGGCGGCACGGCGAACCTCGAGATCACCGGTCCGCAGGCCACGCTCGCCATCGGTGAGCTCGCCACGGGCAACGAGTCCATCGCCACCAACGGGGACATCGACTCCGTGCTGTGGACGTTCATCCCGTCGTCGCACACCGCCTACGAGGACGACGACTCGGGCGACGGCCTCGACTCGCTCATCACGCTCCCGGGCGAGACCGTCGAGCCCGTCGTCATCGCGGTCGCCGGCTGGAGCGGCGCGACCGGCACCACCTCCGTCGGCCTCAGCTGACGCACCGGACCGTGGCGGTCGGCACCCTCCTGGTGCCGGCCGCCACGGCCTGTCCGGGACTGCGGACCCGACCCCGACGACCGACCTGCACCATCCACACGGAAGCGAGGCGCCCATGCGCACCACCCGAGCACGACGAGCACTGACCACGACCGCGGCCGTCGCCGCACTCGGCCTCACGCTGGCAGCGTGCGGCGGCGACGACGACGAGACCGTCGCACCGGAGGAGCCGTCGTCGTCCGAGGCCGCGACCTCCGAGGACCAGGCCGCACCCGAGAGCGGCTCCGAGGGCGGGGCCTCCGAGAACGACTCCGACGGTGCCGACTCCGACGAGGACTCCGAGGTCGGCGTGCCGGGCGAGGGCTCGGCGTCCGACGACACACCCACCGACGGCGGGTCCGAGGAGGGGCCGATCATCGACGAGACCGAGGGTGACGCGCTCACGGAGGGCGACCCGATCACGGAACTCTCGCCGGACGCCGACGTCAACCTCGCCCGGATGGTGCCCGACGGCGACACCTCCTTCGCCGAGGTGGTCTCGCTCGACGGGGACACGGTCACGTACATGTACGGCGACGTCGGCCAGTCCGACCCCGAGGTCCAGGAGACCATCGAGCTGGAGCCCGGCGCCGGCGACGACGTGCGAGCCGAGCTCGTCGACCTGGGGCTGACGGTGTCCGAGGGCACCGACGGCCCGCCCGACTCGGTCACCGAGGAACTCATCTACTGGGAGATCGGCGACCCGACGTCGACAGGGGGGAGCAACGCTGCCAGCACCGGTGACGCCGAGCTCGACGCCGCGGTGTACGAGATCCTCATCGGGCTCGTGCCCGAGGACCTGCGCGCCGGCTGACGCATCTGCCCCACCACGGCGGCCGTCCCCTCACGGGGGCGGCCGTCGTCGTGCGTCGGCCCCCCGCGGGGCGGCCGCCGTCGTGCGTCCGGCCTCTCACGAGGACCGGGGAGGTGTGCCCTGCCCCACGTCGCGCATGGTGCACGGACCGCCCGCTGCCTACCTTCGGAACCAGTCACCGGAACACCGGAGACGACCTGGACCGCAGAGCTGCCAACCAGGTCGATGCCCGTCGGAAAGAGAGTGGTCATGCACACCAACGTCCTTCGCCGCGTGAGTGCGGCAGCAGCTGTCCTCGTCCTCGGAGCCGGCGTGTCGGCATGCGCCGGTGACCCCGTCCCGCCGAGCGCGGGTGGTCCCGGCGGGGTCGCGCCGGCCCCGCCCTCGAACGTCCCCGAGAGCACGATCTACGGCGACGGCGTCACCGGCCCCGCCCACATCGAGGCCTTCGACGGGTCGACCGTCGGCGTCTCCGGCCACGGGGAGCTCCTCGAGGGCGACAACTGGAACGGTCGTCTCGTCGTCGACGAGCGCGCGGCGGTCGCCCTCGGCGCGATGTCCGGGTCCGAGGACATGGTCATCGAGATCACGGGCAACGGCGTCGACGAAAGGTTCGACGACAGCGCGACGACCCTCGAGCTCTTCACCGAGAGCACGAACGCCCTCGACGCCGCGGCCGTCCTCGTCCTGGAGGCCGGCGTCTACGACCTCACGCTGTCCGAGTTCGGCGGCGACGCCACCGCGTTCACCTTCACGACGCTCACCGGCACCGAGAGCATGGCCCGCTACGGGTCGACGAGCGTGAACGTGCCGGCCGACGGGCGTGCCCTGGCGATCGTCGATGTCGAGCCCGGTCCGGCCCTCGTCTCCGCCGACGCGCCCGAGGTCGACCCGGTCCTCCACCTCGTCGACCGCGCCGGGACCACCTGGTCGAACGACGACAACTCGGTCGGCCTGTCGAACTGGCGGGCGGCCGCGGTCGACGCCGCGTACGTCGAGGGCCCGGCCGTCGCGATCGTGGAGGACTGGTACGGCACCGGAGGTTTCGTGTCGCTCGTCGTCACGTGAGCACCAGCGCCGCCCACGAGCGGCCCGGTCGGTGCGGCGGGTGCCGCGCGGACCGGGCCGCTCGGCCGTTGTCGGCGCGGCGACGTAGGTTGGGGACATGCGCGAGGTCATCGACATCCAGCGGGACGACGCGCCGTTCGAGGTGATCTCCGACTACTCGCCGGCCGGCGACCAGCCGAAGGCGATCGCGGAGCTCACCGAGCGGCTGCAGGCGGGAGAGAAGGACGTCGTCCTCCTCGGCGCGACGGGGACCGGCAAGTCGGCGACCACGGCCTGGTTGGTCGAGCAGGTGCAGCGGCCCACGCTCGTCATGGCGCCGAACAAGACGCTCGCGGCCCAGCTCGCCACGGAGTTCCGGGAGCTGCTCCCGAACAACGCGGTCGAATACTTCGTCTCCTACTACGACTACTACCAGCCCGAGGCTTACGTCCCGCAGACGGACACCTACATCGAGAAGGACAGCTCGATCAACGACGAGGTCGAGCGCCTGCGTCACAGCGCGACGAACTCCCTCCTCACGCGGCGGGACACCGTCGTCGTCTCGTCGGTCTCCTGCATCTACGGACTCGGTACGCCGGCGGAGTACGTCGCGCGGATGATGCGGCTGACCCGCGGCGAGCAGATGGACCGGGACGCGCTGCTGCGCCGGTTCGTCGAGATGCAGTACACCCGCAACGACCTCGCGTTCACCCGCGGGACGTTCCGTGTCCGCGGGGACACCATCGAGATCATCCCGGTTTACGAGGAGCTCGCGATCCGGATCGAGATGTTCGGCGACGAGATCGACGCGCTGTCCTACCTGCACCCGCTCACCGGTGACGTCGTCAGCACACCGCAGTCGGTGCACGTCTTCCCCGCCTCGCACTACGTGGCCGGAGCGGAGCGCATGCAGCGGGCGATCCGCACGATCGAGGAGGAGCTCGCGGAGCGCCTGGCGGAGATGGAGCGGGCCGGCAAGCTGCTCGAGGCGCAACGCCTGCGCATGCGCACCACCTACGACCTGGAGATGATGCAGCAGATCGGCACCTGCTCCGGGATCGAGAACTACTCGCGGCACATCGACGGCCGTGGGCCGGGCACCGCGCCACACACACTGCTCGACTACTTCCCCGACGACTTCCTGCTCGTCGTCGACGAGTCCCACGTGACCGTCCCGCAGATCGGCGCGATGTTCGAGGGCGACATGTCCCGCAAGCGGACCCTCGTGGAGCACGGCTTCCGCCTGCCGTCCGCGATGGACAACCGTCCGCTGCGGTGGACGGAGTTCCTCGACCGCATCGGGCAGACCGTCTACCTCTCCGCCACGCCGGGCGACTACGAGCTCGGCCAGGCCGACGGCGTCGTCGAGCAGATCATCCGCCCCACCGGCCTCATCGACCCGGAGATCGTCGTCAAGCCGACCGAGGGTCAGATCGACGACCTGCTCGGCGAGATCCGCGACCGGGTGGACAAGGACGAGCGTGTCCTCGTCACCACGCTGACGAAGAAGATGGCCGAGGATCTCACCGACTATTTCCTCGAGCGCGGGATCAAGGTCCAGTACCTCCACTCCGACGTCGACACCCTGCGGCGCGTCGAGCTCCTGCGCGAGCTGCGCACGGGGTCCGCCGACGTCCTGGTCGGGATCAACCTCCTCCGCGAGGGCCTCGACCTGCCGGAGGTGTCGCTCGTCGCGATCCTCGACGCCGACAAGCAGGGGTTCCTGCGCTCGTCGAAGTCGCTCATCCAGACCATCGGTCGTGCCGCGCGCAACGTCTCGGGCCAGGTCCACATGTACGCCGACGCGGTCACCGAGTCGATGGCCTTCGCCATCGAGGAGACCGAGCGACGCCGCGAGAAGCAGCTCGCCTACAACGAGGAGCACGGCATCGACCCGACGCCGCTGCGCAAGCGCATCGCGGACGTCACCGACATGCTCGCCCGCGAGCAGATCGACACCGCCGAGCTCCTCGAGGGCGGCTACCGCAAGGAGACGGGCAGGCGGGGCGCCCCCCGACCCGCGGACGTCGCGGGCGACGTCCGGTCGCGGACCGCGCCGAAGGCCGTCTCCGAGCTGGTCGAGCTCATCACCGAGCTCACCGGCCAGATGGAGGCCGCCGCCGGCGAGCTCCAGTTCGAGCTGGCCGGGCGGCTGCGCGACGAGATCGTCGAGCTGAAGAAGGAGCTGCGGCAGATGCAGGCCGCGAACGCCTGACCCGGGCCCCGCGGGGCGAGGAATGTCTCGGCGGGCCGGCCCGCCACGGCGTCCGACCGTCGGGTAGCCTCGCACCGACGGAGGGGAGTATTCCCCCGCAGCGATCGTCGTCACCACGGCGGGCCCCCACCCGCTCGGCGTCGCGGCCCACGATCGTGGGCGGAAGAGACCTCCGGTACCAGCTCACTCGACGTACCGGAGAGGTATGCATGGACGTTCACGCGATCGCCTGGATCGGACTGGCCGCGGTCATCGTCACGATGATCACCATCGACATCGTGGGACACGTGCGCACGCCGCACGAACCCACCCTCAAGGAGTCGGCCTGGTGGTCCGTCGCCTACATCGCCATGGGCATCGCGTTCGGGTTCGTCGTCTGGTTCTTCTGGGGCGGCGGCTTCGCCGGTGAGTACTTCGCCGGCTACATCACCGAGAAGTCGCTGTCGATCGACAACCTGTTCGTCTTCGTCATCATCATCGCCGGGTTCCGGGTGCCGCGGAAGTACCAGCAGGAGGCGCTGCTCATCGGCATCATCATCGCCCTCGTCCTACGGCTCGTCTTCATCCTCGTCGGGGCGGCGCTCGTCGAGCGGTTCGTGTGGATCTTCTTCATCTTCGGGGCGTTCCTGCTCTACACCGCCATCTCCCAGGCCCGTCAGGGCGTGGAGAAGCCGGACGAGGACGAGGAGTACGAGGAGAACTGGTTCATCCGGTTCACCCGCAAGATCGTGCCCGTCACGGAGGGCTTCGAGGGCGGCAAGCTCGTCGTCCGTCACGGCGGCAAGACCCTCATCACCCCGCTGCTGCTGTGCATCGTCGCCCTCGGCGGCGCCGACGTCATGTTCGCCGTCGACTCGATCCCGGCGATCTTCGGCATCACGCAGGAGGCCTACCTCGTCTTTGCTGCCAACGCGTTCTCGCTGCTGGGCCTGCGCCAGCTCTACTTCCTCATCGACGGTCTGCTCGACCGCCTCGTCTACCTCCACTACGGGCTGGCGGCGATCCTCGGCTTCATCGCCGTCAAGCTGCTCATCCACGCCTTCCACGGCTACGAGCTGCTCGAGGCGATCCCCGAGCCGTCGATCGCGTTCTCGCTCAGCTTCATCGTCATCGCCCTCCTCCTCACGGTCGTCACGTCGCTGCGTGCGAGCGGGAAGAAGGGCATCGGGCAGGCCAAGGACGAGCAGGGCTGATCGCGTCGTCGGGCCCGGCCGCACGGGTCGGGCCCGGCCACTGGGGTCGCCCCCGATCGGTCGGTCGGTGAGCTCTCAGGCCTCCAGGACGACGGCGAGGCCCTGACCGACGCCGATGCAGATCGCCGCGACTCCGAGGCCGCCGCCGCGGGCCCGCAGCTGGTGGGCGAGGTGGCCGATGATCCTGCCACCGGACGCGCCGAGGGGGTGACCGATGGCGATGGCTCCGCCGTGGACGTTGAGCTTCGCCGGGTCGAGGTCCGGCCACAGGCGCAGGCACGCGATGGACTGGGCCGCGAACGCCTCGTTCATCTCGACCAGGTCGACGTCGGCCCACGACCGCCCTGCGCGCGCGAGGGCCCGGTTCGCGGCCTCGACCGGGCCGATGCCGAAGACCTCGGGGGAGACGCCGGAGACGCCACGGGAGACGATCCGGGCGATCGGGTCGCCGAGCCCCTCGGCCTTCTCTCCGCCGACGAGCACGAGCGACGCGCCGTCGTTGAGGGGCGAGCTGTTGCCCGCCGTCACGGTGCCGTTCTCCTTGCGGAACGCCGGCCGGAGGGCCGCCAGCGCCTCGAGGGATGTGTCGGCACGGATCGACTCGTCGCGCGCGAGGTCGACGCCCGGCACGGGCACGATCTCGGGGTCGTAGACGCCCTCGTCCCAGGCGGTCGAGGCACGCTGGTGGCTGGCGAGGGCGAACTCGTCCTGCTCCTCGCGCGAGATGTCGTGCTGGTCCGCGAGGATCTCGGCCCCCTCGCCGAGGGCGACGGTCCACTCCTTCGGCATCCGCGGGTTGACGAGGCGCCAGCCGATGGAGGTCGACTCCATCGTCGCCGGGCCGGCCGGGAACGCGCGCTCCGGCTTGAGCACGACCCACGGCGCGCGGGACATCGACTCGACACCGCCCGCCAGCACGAGGTCGGCGTCCCCGGCCTCGATCGCGCGCGAGGCCTGGATGACGGCCTCGACGCCGGAGCCGCACAGGCGGTTGACGGTCGTGCCCGGGACGCTGACCGGGATGCCGGCGAGCAGGGAGGACATGCGGGCGACGTCACGGTTCTCCTCGCCCGCCCCGTTGGCGTTGCCCATGACGACGTCGTCGAGCCGGGCCGGGTCGAGGTCCGGGTGTCGCTCGAGGAGCCCCGTCATGGTGGAGGCCAGCAGGTCGTCCGGCCGCACGGTGGCGAGGGACTTGCCGTAGCGCCCGAAGGGGGTGCGGACGGCGTCGTAGACGAAGGCGCTCATCGATGGTCCTTTCTCAGGCGTCGGCCGCGGGGGCGGCGGTCGTGGCGTCGACGAGGTCGAGGCCGGTGGTGGTGCGGAGCTCATCGACCGTGGTGCCGAACACCTCGAGCACCGTGGCGCGGTCCCCGCCGAGCTCGAACACGGCCATGTCCGTGTAGAGCCGGGCGACGCAGCCGAGCCCGGTCGCGGGGTAGGTCAGCTCGGGCACCAGCTTGGGCGTGCCGTCCCTGGTCAGCAGGTTCATCATGACGAAGACCTGCTTGGCGCCGATCGCGAGGTCCATCGCGCCACCGACGGCGGGGATCGCGTCCTTCTCGCCGGTGTGCCAGTTGGCGAGGTCGCCGCCCACGGAGACCTGGAAGCCGCCGAGGACGCACGCGTCGAGGTGGCCGCCGCGCATCATCGCGAAGGAGTCGGCGTGGTGGAAGTAGCTCGCCCCCGGGAGCTCGGTGACGGGAATCTTGCCCGCGTTGATGAGCTCGTCGTCGATCTCGTCGCCCTCGGCGGCCGGCCCCATGCCGAGCATGCCGTTCTCCGTGTGGAGGGTGACGCCCTGGGCGGGCGTGAGGTGGTCGGAGACCTTGGTCGGCATGCCGATGCCGAGGTTGACGAACGCACCCGCGGGAATATCCTTGGCGACGCGCGCGGCGATCTCGTCGCGGCTCAGGCGGGCGGTGTCGGTCATGCCTCGGGCTCCTCGGTGGTCTCGGGATGGGTGGCGCGTGGGGCCGCGACGATGCGGTCGACGTACAGGCCGGGCGTGACGACCACCTCGGGATCGATCCCGCCCGCCTCGACGACCTCGCCGACCTGGACGATCGTGGTCGCCGCCGCCGTGGCCATCACCGGGCCGAAGTTCCGTGCCGTCTTCCGGTAGACGAGGTTGCCGACCCGGTCGGCACGCAGCGCCTTGACGAGGGCGAAGTCGCCGCGGATCGGGTGCTCGAGCACGTAGTGGCGCCCGTCGATCTCCCGTGTCTCCTTGCCCTCGGCGAGGAGCGTGCCGTAGCCGGTGGGCGTGAAGAAGGCGCCGATGCCCGCGCCCGCCGCGCGGATGCGCTCCGCGAGGTTGCCCTGGGGGACGACCTCGAGCTCGATCTCGCCCGCGCGGTACCTCGCGTCGAAGTGGTGGGAGTCCTTCTGGCGCGGGAAGGAGCAGATGATCTTCGCGACCCGGCCGAGCTGGATGAGCCGCGCGAGCCCGACGTCCCCGTTGCCCGCGTTGTTGTTGACGATCGTCAGGTCGCCGGCGCCCTGCTCGATGAGGGCGTCGATGAGCTCGACGGGCTGGCCGGCGGTGCCGAAGCCCCCGATGAGGACGGTCGAGCCGTCCGTGATGTCCGCCACCGCCTCCGCCGCGTCGTCCATGAGCTGCAGCATCGAGTGCACTCCTCCTCGGGTCCGGGGTCCGGCAGAGCCGGTGCTGCGGGTCATTGTCCGCCGTCGCGCACCGATCTGGCCAACGTGACCGAGGTGCGGGACCGCGCCGACGGTCGCTGCGCCCGCGTGCGCCCGGCCCGTGGCGGGGTGGAGGCCCCCGGTCGTGCCTGGCACGATCGGACGGTGCTGACAGAGACCGTCCTCGGCGCGGCCACCGACGCCGGCCGGTTCCAGGCGCTCTTCGATGCCGTCGACCTGCTCGGGGTGCTCGCCAACGGCGTCCTGGGGGCTGCCGTCGCCCGCGCCATGCGGATGGACCTCGTCGCGTTCGTCACGCTCGGGATCATCTCCGGCCTCGGTGGCGGTCTCATCCGGGACACCCTGCTGCAGGTTCCCCCGGTGGCGCTCGACCATCCCGCCTACCTGCCCACCGCCCTCGCCGGCGCCCTGGTCGGCTACCTCGTCCCGTTCGACGGACGATGGACGAACCGCGCGCTGGTGGTCGCCGACGCCCTCGCGCTCGGCTGCTGGTCGGCGATCGGGAGTCTCAAGGCCGCCCAGGTCGGGCTGGCCCCGGTGCCGGCGATCCTCATCGGACTCATCACGGCCGTCGGCGGCGGCATGGTGCGTGACGTCCTCGTGGGCCGCACGCCGGCGGTGTTCGGAGGCAACACGCTCTACGCGGTCCCCGCCGTCACCGGCTCCGTCGTCATGGTCGTCGGCGAGCTCCTCGGCCTCGAGGCCCTCGCCTTCGGCGTCGCGATCGTGGTGACGGCGGCATTCGCACTGGTGGCGCGGGCGCGGGGCTGGCAGCTGCCCGGCGAGGCGCCCCGGCTCGCGCTGCCGCGGGCCAGAGGCGTGCTCCGACGCCGCGCACGGGGCCGGGGCGGTCACCCGCGAGGCCGACGCGAGCGTCCGGGGAGCGACGACACGCCGACCCCCTGACCCCGCGCGCGACGGTCGGTCGCGGGAGCTGTTGCCGGCACCGGGTGTGACGAGGTTCCCCGCTCGAACAGATGTCCGAATGTCGGTGGGGTGACCTATCGTTGACCGAGTGACAGATCGCCTCATCGTCCAGGGCGCGCGCGAGCACAACCTGCGCAACGTCGACCTCGACCTCCCGCGCGACTCCCTCATCGTGTTCACCGGCATGTCGGGCTCCGGGAAGTCCTCCCTGGCCTTCGACACCATCTTCGCCGAGGGCCAGCGCCGCTACGTCGAGTCGCTGTCCTCCTACGCGCGCCTGTTCCTCGGCCAGATGGACAAGCCCGACGTCGATTTCATCGAGGGACTCTCGCCCGCCGTCGCGATCGACCAGAAGGCGACGAGCCGCAACCCGCGCTCGACCGTCGGCACCATCACCGAGGTCCACGACTACCTGCGCCTGCTCTACGCGCGTGCGGGCATCCAGCACTGCCCGGTGTGCGGCGAGGTCATCCAGTCCCAGACGCCCCAGAACATCGTCGACCAGCTCCTCGCGATGCCCGAGGGCACGCGGTTCCAGGTCCTCGCCCCGGTCGTGCGCGGTCGCAAGGGCGAGCACCTCGAGCTGTTCCGCGAGCTCGCCGGCCAGGGGTACGCGCGTGTGCGCGTCGACGGCGAGGTCGTCCCGCTCACCGACGTGCCGGCGCTCGACAAGAAGCGCAAGCACGACGTCGACGTGGTCGTCGACCGCCTCGTCGTCCGCGAGGGCGTCAAGCAGCGCGTGACCGACTCCGTCGAGACGGCGCTCCGGCTCGCCGACGGTCTGCTCGTCGTCGACCACGTCGACCTCGACCCGACGGACCCCGGGCGCGAGCGGCGGTACTCCGAGAAGCGGTCCTGCCCGAACGAGCACCCGCTCACGCTCGAGGAGATCGAGCCGCGGACGTTCTCCTTCAACGCGCCCTACGGGGCGTGCCCGGACTGCACCGGCATCGGCACCCGCCTCGAGGTCGACCCGGAGCTCATCGTCCCGGACCCGGACCTCACGCTCAACGAGGGCGCGATCCACCCCTGGTCCGGCCACGGGGACCACTACTCCCACCAGATGCAGGCGCTGGCCGAGGAGCTCGCGTTCTCGCTCGACGTCCCGTGGCGGGCCCTTCCCGAGCACGCCCGGGACGCGCTCCTCAACGGGCACGAGCACGAGGTCACGGTGCGCTTCCGTAACCGGTTCGGCCGCCTGCGCACCTACACGACCGGCTTCGAGGGCGCGATGGCGCAGGTCAAGCGCCGCCACGAGGAGACCGAGTCGGAGTGGTCGAAGGAGAAGTACGAGGGGTACATGAGGCAGGTGCCGTGCCCCACGTGCAAGGGCGCGCGGCTGCGGCCCGAGGTCCTCGCCGTCACCGTCGGCGGCCGGTCCATCGCCGAGGTGTCCGACCTGTCGATCGCCGAGGCGAAGGTGTTCCTCGACGCGCTCGAGCTCGACCAGCGCGAGGCGACGATCGCGGCGCAGGTGCTCAAGGAGATCCACGCGCGGCTCGGCTTCCTCGTCGACGTCGGCCTCACCTACCTCACGCTCTCGCGGGCGGCCGGCACGCTCTCCGGCGGTGAGGCGCAGCGCATCCGTCTGGCCACGCAGATCGGTTCCGGGCTCGTCGGCGTCCTGTACGTGCTCGACGAGCCGAGCATCGGCCTGCACCAGCGGGACAACCGCAAGCTCATCGGCACGCTCACCCGGCTGCGAGACCTGGGCAACACGCTCATCGTCGTCGAGCACGACGAGGACACGATGCGGACGGCCGACTGGATCGTCGACATCGGCCCGGGCGCGGGAGAGACCGGGGGCCACATCGTCTACTCGGGCCCCTACGAGGGCCTGGCCGGCGTCGAGGGATCGGTGACGGGCGACTACGTGGCGGGACGCCGCGAGATCCTCGTGCCGGCCGAGCGCCGCCCGATCGACACCGACCGCCAGCTCACGGTCGTCGGTGCCACGGAGAACAACCTCCGCAACATCTCCGTCACGTTCCCGCTCGGCGTCCTGGTCGCGGTCACGGGCGTGTCCGGCTCGGGCAAGTCCTCGCTCGTCAACTCGATCCTCTACACCGCGCTGGCCCGCACGCTCAACCGGTCGAAGCAGATCCCGGGCCGGCACAAGCGGGTGACGGGCACGGAGCACCTCGACAAGATCGTCCACGTCGACCAGTCGCCGATCGGCCGCACGCCGCGCTCGAACCCGGCCACCTACACGGGCCTGTGGGACATCATCCGCAAGCTCTTCGCCGAGACCACCGAGGCGAAGGTGCGTGGCTACGGCCCCGGCCGGTTCTCCTTCAACGTCAAGGGGGGACGCTGCGAGGAGTGCAAGGGGGACGGCACGCTCCGCATCGAGATGAACTTCCTCCCGGACGTCTACGTCCCGTGCGAGGTCTGCGGCGGTGCGCGGTACAACCGCGAGACCCTCGAGGTGCGGTTCAAGGGCAAGAACGTGGCCGAGGTCCTCGACATGCCGATCGCGGAGGCCGTCGAGTTCTTCTCGGCGTCGACCCGCATCACCCGTTACCTGCAGACGCTCGTCGACGTCGGGCTCGGGTACGTGCGGCTCGGCCAGTCCGCCACCACCCTCTCCGGCGGCGAGGCGCAGCGCGTCAAGCTGGCGGCCGAGCTGCAGCGGCGCTCGACCGGCCGCACGATCTACGTGCTCGACGAGCCGACGACGGGCCTGCACTTCGAGGACATCCGCCGCCTCATGCTCGTGCTGCAGGGACTGGTCGACAAGGGCAACTCGGTGATCGTCATCGAGCACAACCTCGACGTCATCAAGCAGGCGGACTGGGTCATCGATCTCGGTCCCGAGGGCGGATCGGGCGGCGGGCTCGTCGTCGCTGAGGGCACGCCGGAGGAGGTCGCGCGCGCCGAAGGCTCATACACCGGTGAGTTCCTCGCCGACGTCCTGGGGGCTCCCGCGGGCGCCCGGGCCTCGGCCTAGGCAGACGTCGGTGCCCGGTTCGACCGGGTCCGGTGGGGAGACCTCCCCGCCGGGGCGATCCGGCCGGGGTGTCACCGGATCGTTACTCTTCTCGGGGACATTCCAGGCCGATCGAGGGGACGCGCGCATGACCG
>JBQDDG010000053.1:4384-16617 GCA_052093225.1 Actinomycetaceae bacterium | reverse complement strand
GTGCTGCTCATCCTCGTCGGCGCCGGCCTGTACGGGGCGGGCGCAGTGTCCGCGACGACGCTGCTGCTCTTCCTCATGCTCTCGCTCACCCTCTACCAGCCGATCCAGGAGCTCTCCGCCCTGACCGGGTACCGGCGCCAGCAGCAGCAGATCGCCGCCCGGCTCGCCGAGGTCTGGGACGCCCCGGTGCTGCCCGAGCCCGAGCGGCCGGCCCGGGCGGACGGGACGGGGATCGAGCTGCGCGACGTCGGCTTCGGCTACACCGACGTCGACGTCCTCACCGGCGTCTCGCTGCGCGCGGAGCCCGGCCGGATCACGGCGCTCGTCGGGCCCTCCGGCGCGGGCAAGTCGACGATCGCCCATCTCGTGGCCCGGCTCTGGGACGCCGACCGGGGCGCCGTGCTCATCGGCGGCGTGGACGTGCGCGAGCTGGGCACGGAACAGGTCAACGCCCTGGTCACCGCCGTCCACCAGGACGTCTACCTCTTCGAGGACACGGTCCGGTTCAACGTCACCCTGGGGCGGCCCGGGGCCACCGAGGACGAGGTGTGGGCCGCCCTGGCCGCCGCGCAGTGCGAGGCCATGGTGCGCGACCTGCCCGAGGGCCTGGACACGGTCCTCACCGAGGGCGGGGCCGACCTCTCCGGCGGGCAGCGCCAGCGCCTGGCGATCGCACGGGCACTCCTCAAGGACTCCCCGGTGCTCGTCCTCGACGAGGCGGTCGCCTCGGTGGATCCCGCCACCGAGGACCGGATCCAGCACGCCCTGCGCCACCTCGTCGCCGGGCGGACGGTCGTCGTCGTCGCCCACCGCCTGGCCACCGTGGTCGGCGCCGACCGGATCGTCCTCGTCGACGACGGCACGGTGACCGCGTCCGGCACGCACGAGGACCTTCTCGCCACCAGCGAGCCCTACCGCGCGCTCGCCGCGGCGCAGGGGTTGGCGGTCCCGGCCGAACCGGGTCCCGCGGCGGTCTCCGACCATCCCCTCCCCCCGACCACCGGCGACCGGCCGGTCCGAACAGAGAGCTGACCATGTCCCACCAGAACGACCTCTCGAGCCACCCCGCGGCCGGGGTCACCACCTCGCGCGCGGGGCGGCTGTCCCTCGTCGCCGCGCTGTACAGCACCCAGAACCTCAGCCTGGGGTTCTTCACCTTCGCCTTCCTCACCATCGCCCAGGGACGCGGGGTGTCGCTGGCCGCGATCGGCGGCGCCGCCGGCGTCGCCACGGTCCTCACCCTCAAGTTCCTCTGGGCCCCGGTGGTCGACCGCTACGGCTCGCGCCGCCTGGGCCACTACCGCGGGTGGCTGATCGTCACGCAGAGCACCCTGGGGCTGGGCATCGCCTCGCTCGCCCTGTTCGACCCGGCCGAGGACTTCTCCGCGCTGCTGGTCGTCTTCGCCGCCCTGTTCGTCGTGGCCGCGACCCAGGACATCGCCGCCGACGCCGCCGCGACGCGCATCCTCGGCCCCGCCGACCGGGGCATCGGCAACGGCTTCCAGTCGGCCGGCTCCTGCGTGGCGCAGGTCGTCGGCGGGGGCGTCACCCTCATCGTCTACCAGGCGGCCGGCTGGCAGGTGACCGCCCTGGCACTGGGGGCGTTCAGCCTCGTCGCCATGCCCTTCGTCCTCGCCTGGCGCGAGGACGCCGACAGCGCCGACCAGCCCGCTCCGCGCGTGACCCTGCGCTCGGCGCTGGCCTTCTTCGCCGACCGGAACGTGCGGCTGTGGTGCCTGGTGGCGATGCCGGCGTACACGATCGGGTTCACCATCGCCTACAACCTCGTCCGTCCGATCCTCGTCGACGCCGGGTGGGCGGAGGCGCGGATCGGTCTGGTCGTGGTCATCGGCGGCAGCGGTGTCGGCATCGTCGCCGGCATCGCCGCGGGGATGGCGATCGCCCGCCTGGGGCGCCGGCGGGCGCTGGTGCGCCTCGGTGTGCTCCAGGTGCTCGCCACGCTGGCCACCGTGCCCATCGCGCTGGGAGCCACCGGGCTGTGGGTGGTCCTGCTGGTGGTCGCCGTGGCCAACGGGGCCTTCGCGGCGTCGGCCGCCGTGGTGTTCACCCTGTCGATGGACCTCACCCGGCCCGAGAGCGCCGGCACCGACTTCACGTTCTTCTCCACCGTCTCCGGCATCGCCATGGTCGCGAGCGCGGCGCTGGGCCTCGCGGCCGCCGACGCGTTCGGCTTCGGCCCCGTCGTCGCCGGCGCTGCGGTGCTCGCCGCCCTCGGCCTGATCCTGGCCGTGCGCACGGTGGACCGGATCGACGTCGAGCCCCGTCAGGAGGTCGCGGTCCCCGTCGTCGCGTCGAGCTGAGCCTGGATGCCGTCGAGGATGATCTCCAGCTTGGTGCTCGTCCACGCCTCGGGGCCCAGGTCGAAGTGCGCGTCGAAGCCCTCCCGCATCTGCGCCCACCCCGCGTCCTCGCCGGTGAGCGAGCCGGTGAAAGCCTGCCCGCTGGCGGCCAGTCGGAGGATGCGGTCGCGGCGGATGCGTTCGTCGGCGGCAAAGGACGCCACGAAGTCGGCGGCGGCGACGGCGAGCGGCCGCGGCAGGCCCAGCTGCGTGAGGTGCTCGGTCGCCCGCATGGCGCCGAGGACGCTGGCGCGCGGGACGGGCCAGACGTGGTGGGTGATGATCTCGATGACGCCCGGGTAGCGGGCGCAGCTCTCGTCGATCGCGGCGGCGACGGCGCGCAGGTAGGTGCGCCAGTCGTCGTCGGGCTCGGGCCAGCGGACGGACTCCGCGAACCGGTCGGCGAGCAGCCGCAGGAGCCCGTCGCGGCCGTCGACGTGGTGGTAGAGCGCGGAGCGGCGCACGCCGAGCCGCTCGGCGACGGCGTGCAGGGTGAGGGCGTCGAGGCCGTCGGCGGCGAGGTCGAGCGCGGCGTCGGCGATCGCGACCCGGTCGATCGTGCGGGGGCGGCCGCGCAGGGGCGCGCCGTCCGGGCCCCGCCTCGCCGTCATCGCGCCAGCCTATCCGTCAGGACGACCGCGTCCCGGCCCCTCCGGCGTCGGCGCCGGCGGCCATCCGCCACCCGCCGGCCCGCTCCTTGGCCCGCCAGAACGCGGCGTACCGCCCGCCCGCGGACAGCAGGGTCTCGTGGTCGCCGTCCTCGACGATGCGCCCCTCGTCGAGGACGAGGATCCGGTCGGCGTCGCGGATCGTCTCCAGGCGGTGGGCGATGGCGACGACGGTCCGCCCGGCCGCGAGCGCCGAGGTCCGTGCCCTCATCAACGGCCCCGACACCTCGGTCACCGACCGCACCACCGGCACGTTCATCGCCGAACACACCATCGGAACCGCGGTCGGCCGTTCGGGTGGGGGCACCGTCCGGGCGTCACCCTCACTGGGCGCGGTAGCGCTCGACGTACTCGCTCGGGGAGATGCCGAAGTGGCCCTGGAAGACCCGGCGGAAGGAGTTGACGTTCGTGTAGCCCACCCGATGGGCCACGGCGTCGATGCCCGCGTGCGCGCGGAGCAGGATCGCGGCGGACTCGACCCGGTTGCGGATCCGCCACTGCCGCAACGTCATCGTCGTCTCGGCCCTGAACGCCCGCTCGATGCTCCGTGCGGAGGTGTGCACGGAGCCGGCGAGCTCCTCGACGCCGCGGGTGTCGCCCGGGTTGAAGCGCAGGGTCTCGGCGATGATCAGCGCCGGCTCGCTCGTGGGCATCGGCAGTGCGGTCGGCAGGGCCGGACTCTCCTCGAGCATGCTGAGGATCTGGCGCCCGATGTCCGCCTGCGGCTGGATGATGGTGTACCCCATCGTCACCCAGGCCAGCATGAGGGTACGCAGGTCGCGGTCCACCGTGACGAAGGTCGGCCCCCGGAGCGTGGTGGCGGTCCGGGCGGCCTCGAACGGCATGGGCATCGTCACGGAGTTGCCGTGCACCGTGAGCTGGTGCTGCGTGGCGACCGGGACCCAGATGGCGTGCCCGGCGGTGAGCTCGTAGCTCTCGTCGCCGACGACGAGGTCCGCGGTGCCCCGCACCTGCCAGAACAGCATGTGATGCTCCGCCTCGCACCGCTGCGGCACCGGGAACGGCGGGATCCAGATCCGCCACGGCACGCCGACCTCGTCCTGCACACGCCGCGCCACGTACACCACCCCATCCGACCCGCACCGCCCGTCGCGGGCATCGTCCCCGCCCCATCCTGTCGGAAACTGTGCAGATTCGGTCGGGAACTGAGACCTTAGTGAGGTAAGGGTTGCCTAATGTGTTCGGGTCCGCCCCGCGAGGGGCGACGGACCGTCCCATGGGCCGCGCGACGTCGTCGGCGGCCGCACCCGGCAAGGAGACACACGCATGACCCACGGCATCCCGACCCGACGTCGCACGGGAGCCGTGCTCGCCGGCACGCTCGCCGCACTCCTCGTGCTGAGCGCGTGCTCCGGCTCGGGCGACGAACCCGACGGCGAGGCGTCGTCGGAGGCGGCCGCCGACAACGGCGGAGCGGGCGGCGGCCTGCTCCCCGAGGCCGAGGGGACCACGCAGTACCCGCTCACCATCGAGACCTGGCTCGGCGAGACGGTCCTCGAGGAGCGTCCGGAGCGCATCGCGGTGGTCGGCGCGGGTCCCGCGTCGACCAACATCGACGCCCTCGAGATCCTCGGCGTCACCCCGGTGTACGTGCAGAAGCGTCCCGGCACGGACTACATGTGGAACGAGGCGGCCTGGCTCGACGACCCCGAGATCACCGACGAGGACCACGACGAGTCCGCGCCCGTCCTCGAGCGTGTCGCCGCGGCCGAGCCCGACCTCATCATCGGCGTCAACCAGGGGTTCATGTACGAGGACTCGTACGACGAGCTGACGCAGATCGCCCCCGTCCTGGAGTTCGGCGAACAGGTTCCCGCCGACCAGCTCGACTGGCGCGACATCCACCTGCTCATCGGCGAGACCCTCGACCTCGGCGCGGCCGCACAGGAGGACGTCGACGAGGCCGACCAGGCGATCGACGACGCCGGGGCCGCCCACCCGGAGTTCGAGGGACGCACGATCACGCTCGCGCAGGACTACGGCGAGGAGTACGGCGTCGAGTACTACACGGCGGCCGGCGGGGTGGCCGAGGGCATCGTCACCCAGCTCGGGTTCGTGCCCAACCCGCTCGCGGGGGCCTACACGGACGACGCCGTGGTCTCGGAGGAGAACATGGCCGACCTCGACGCGGACGTGCTCGTCGTGTTCTACCCGGACAACGCCACCAGGGACGCCCGCGAGGAGAACCAGCTGTTCCAGCAGATCCCCGCCGTCGCCGAGGGACGCTACGTGGCGGTCTCGGCGGAGGAGGACGAGCGCGCCGAGCGCGGGGCGATCTGGGCCCTGCGCCGCGGCATGAGTCCGCTTAGCCTGCCCTGGACCGCCGAGCTCCTCGCCGAATGGGCCAGCGAGGCCGACCTCGACCAGGAGTGAGGACCTCCACCACGACCGCGGCCACGCGCGCCGGGCGGGACGACCGTCGGTCGCTCGCCCGGCGCCGCGCCGTCGGGCTGGTCCTCGTCCTGCTCGCCCTGGCAGCGACCGGCCTGCTCAGCATCGCTCTCGGGTCGAACCCGATCACGCTCGGTGAGGTCTGGGACGGGCTGCTCGCCCGGGACAGCTCCGAGGCCTCGCTCATCGTGTGGACCGAGCGACTGCCGCGCACCTTCGTCGGCGCGGTCACGGGCATCGCGTTCGGGGTGGCGGGCGCCCTCATCCAGGCGCTCACCCGCAACCCGCTGGCCGATCCGGGCATCCTCGGCGTCAACGCCGGCGCAGGTTTCGCCGTCACCCTGGGTGTCGGGCTCCTGGGGCTGTCCGGCGTCTCCGGCTACGTCTGGTTCGCGTTCGTCGGCGCGGCCGGCGCCACCGTCGTCGTCTACCTCATCGGCTCGGCCGGTCGCGGATCCGTCTCCCCCATCACGCTGGTGCTCGCCGGTGTCGCACTGGGCGCCGTCCTCAACGGTTTCAGCACGTTCCTCACCCTCATCGACCCGGACACCTTCCGCTCCATCAGGAGCTGGGGCCTGGGATCGATCGCGCGCACCGACCTCGGCGACACGCTCGCGGTGCTGCCGTTCCTCGCCGTCGGCCTCGGCCTCGCGCTGGCACTGTCCGGCTCGCTGAACTCCATCGCCCTGGGCGACGACCTCGCCACCTCCCTCGGCGCCCGGATCATGCGCACGCGGGTCCTCGGCGTCGTCGCCGTCACGCTGCTGGCCGGCGGCGCCACGGCCCTGACCGGCGGGATCAGCTTCGTCGGCCTCATGGTGCCGCACGTCGTGCGCTGGTTCGTCGGGCCCGACCAGCGGTGGATCATCGCCTACTCGGCGCTGGCGGCGCCGGTGATGGTGCTGGCGGCGGACGTCCTCGGCCGGGTGGTCGCACGACCGGGCGAGATCCAGGTCGGCATCCTCACCGCGGTCATCGGCGCGCCGCTGCTCATCGCCCTGGTCCGGCGCAGGCGGGCGAGCGGGCTGTGAACGTCGACTTCGGGTACGCGACCCGGCGATGGCGCTCCCGCCGACACTCGTTGCGGGTGCCGGTGCGGCCCGCCGTCGTCAGTGCGCTGCTCCTCGGCGCCGCGGTCGTGGCCGCGCTGACGTCCATCCAGCTCGGGGACTACGAGCTGTCCTTCCAGGAGGTGGTGGTCGCGCTCACCGGCGGCGCCGAGGGCTTCGAGGGGACGATCGTGCGGGAATGGCGCCTGCCCGTGGCGGTGGCCGCGCTCGTGTTCGGGGCGCTCCTCGGCGTCGGCGGTGCGATCTTCCAGTCGTTGACCCGCAACCCGCTCGGCTCGCCCGACGTCATCGGGTTCGACGCCGGCTCCTACACCGGGGTCGTGCTGACGACCCTGGTCCTCGGCACCACGTCCTACTGGCCGGTCGCCGCGGCGGCGCTCGTCGGCGGCCTCGTCACGGCCTTCCTCGTCTACGTCCTGGCGTACCGGGGCGGCGTCCAGGGCTTCCGCCTCATCATCGTCGGGATCGGGGTCTCCGCCGTCCTGGGCTCGGTCAACGCCTACCTCATCACCCGCGCGGACATCGACGACGCCATGACAGTGGGCTTCTGGGGCGCCGGGTCGCTCACCCGCATCACCTGGTCGAGCATGACACCGGCGCTGTTCGTCGCCGGGGCGGTCCTGCTCGTCGCGGCCGCGCTCGCCCCGGCGCTGCGCACGCTCGAGCTGGGCGACGACGCGGCCGTCACCCAGGGCCTGCGGGTGGGCCGTGCCCGGCTGGCGCTCATGGTCACCGGGGTGGCGACGTCGGCGCTGGTCACCGCCGCCGCCGGTCCCATCGGCTTCATCGCCCTGGTCGCACCGCAGCTGGCCCGTCGGGTCACGCGCACGCCCGGCGTCAGCCTGCTGCCGGCCGCGGCGATGGGTGCGGCCCTGCTCTCGGGGGCGCACCTGCTCTCACTGCTGATCTCACAGGTCTACCGCACGATCCCCGTCGGGCTCCTCACCGTGTGCCTCGGCGGCCTGTACCTCATCTGGCTCCTGGTCCGGGAGTCGCGCCGACCGAGCGGAGCACGGGCATGACATCGACGCCATCACCGGGAGATGCCCGGCTCAGCGCACGGTCGGTCACCGTGGGCTACGACCGTTCGGTCGTCTCGACCGACCTGAGCGTGTCGATCCCGGACGGATCGTTCACGGCGATCATCGGCCCCAACGGGTGCGGGAAGTCCACGCTCCTCCGTGCCCTCGCCCGCGTGCTCACGCCGTCGGCCGGTCAGGTCGTCCTCGACGGCGCCGCGATCAGCAGCTACCCGTCGAAGGAGGTCGCCCGTCGTCTGGGCCTGCTCCCCCAGACCTCCCTGTCCCCCGACGGCATCCGCGTGGCCGACCTGGTGGCCCGCGGCCGGGCCCCCTACCAGTCCCTGTTCCAGCAGTGGCGGGAGTCGGACGAGGCGGCGGTGGCGCGTGCGCTGGAGGCCACCCGCCTGACGGAGCTGTCCGGTCGGCTCGTCGACGAGCTCTCCGGCGGGCAGCGGCAGCGGGTGTGGGTCGCCATGCTCCTCGCGCAGGACACCCCGGTCATGCTGCTCGACGAGCCGACAACGTTCCTGGACATCGCGCACCAGTACGAGCTCATGGAGCTGTTCCGTGGGTTCCACGACGCCGGCACGACCGTCGTCGCGGTGCTGCACGACCTCAACCAGGCTGCCCGCTACGCCGACCACCTCATCGTCATGCGCGACGGCGACGTCGTCACCACCGGTCCGCCCGGGGACGTCATCACCGCCCAACTGGTCGAGGAGGTCTTCGGGCTGCGAGCGCTCGTCGTCCCCGACCCCGTCACGGGCACCCCGACCGTGGTGGCCCTGGACCCCCGGGCGGCTCCGCCCAGACCGGTCGAGCCCGACACACACCGGGCCGCTGACCCGGGGTGACACGTCGCGACGACGGCCGGGACCGCCCGGCACGCGATGGTCGGCGACGACCACCTGCGTCCGCTCGTCGCCTTCTTCCGGGCGGTGCCGGCGCCCACCTCCGTGTTCGCCCACCTGATCGATGCCCGGGTCTCCGGGAAGATCGCCAACTCGTCGTGGGGCACCGACAACCATGCCTTCGGCGGCGATGCGACCCGCGCCGAGCGCACGGTGGACGATCTCGACCTCGACACCGACCTCATGCGCCGGGCGACCGGCGGGCGCTGACCCTCGTGGCCGCGTCCGCGCTGTCATGGGTTGCGCACACACCGGGCTCAGGTGAACGTCTGCTTTCCGGCCATAGCGAACAGCCCGCGCCGGCACCGCCGGGCGTGCCACAAGGACGAGGCCGGTGGCGACGAACGCTCCTCCCCCGGCGGTGGTCCACGCGCCTGGTTCGTCTGCGCGGGACAGGTCATGGGGGGCCGGCGGCTGCGTCCCGCCACTGTTCAACCGGTAACGGCACCAGTCAACCGACCGAGTCGGTTGGTCGGTCGCTCAACCTGTTGTCCAGTGGCGTGCGGCGCTTCGGCCGCCAACGACAGAACGGCTGGATCCCCATCCATGGGAGTCCAGCCGTTCAGGAGATCGCGACTCAAAAAATCTGGTGGAGCTAGGGGGATTCGAACCCCCGACCTCTTCCATGCCATGGAAGCGCGCTACCAACTGCGCCATAGCCCCAGGGCCCCGAAGGGCGAGGACGAGTCTATGTCACGCCCGCCGTCCCGAGCCAATCTCGACGGCCTCCCCCGCACGTGATCCCGCGCACGCCGTCATCGGCAACCCCCTCGATGCTCCCTCGCCACGCACCTACCTGCCCCGGCGCCATCTCCCCGCAGAGCCGCCGACCCGGGCCCATCGTCCCAGAGTTCGACCAGGTCACAGCCCTACCGTGGAGTCATCAGCACGACCCACCCACGGAAGGGCACGTCATGACCGGCAGGCTCGCAGGCAGGACCGCACTGGTGACCGGGGGTGGCTCCGGCATCGGTGAGGCGATCGCCACGAAGTTCGTCGAGGAGGGCGCCACGGTCGTCGTGGCCGACGTCTCCGGCCGCGAGGAGGAGGTCGCCGCCCGGCTCGGCGACGCCGCCACCCCCTACCGGCTCGACGTCGACGACGACGCCGCGATCGACGCGCTGGAGACCTACCTGCGCGAGACGCACGGCGGCATCGACGTCCTCGCCAACAACGTCGGAGTCAACGGGCCGGCGCTGCGCACCCACGAGTACCCGATGGCCGACTTCGACCGGGTGCTGCGCATCAACGTCCGCCAGTCCTACCGGGTCCTCCAGCTCGGGCTGCGGCTCATGCTCGAGCGTGGCGGCGGCTCGATCGTCAACACGGCGTCGATCGGCGGGCTGCTGGCCACCCCCTCGGCCTCGGCCTACATCACCTCCAAGGGGGCGATCGTCATGATGACGAAGACCGCCGCTCTGGAGTACGCCCAGGACGGCATCCGGGTCAACGCGATCGGCCCCGGCGTCACGCGCACGCCCTGGCTCGACGGCCTCGGCGACGAGCTCAACGCCACTCTCGCCGCGCAGGTCCCGCAGGGCCGCGTGGGCGAGCCGGCGGAGATGGCCAACGTCGCGGCCTTCCTCGCCAGCGAGGAGGCCTCTCACGTCTCGGGTCAGCTGTGGGTGATCGACGGCGCCCGCAGCGCCGGCTGACCGGCGTCCGCGGGTCCGCAGCACCCGCCGACCGCCCCGGGCCGGACCTCAGCGCTCGGGCACGCCGGTGCGGTCGGCGTGGCTCATCCGGCCCGAGGCGCCGGTGACCTGCTGATCGTCGCCACGCTCGTCCGCACGCGTGGCGGGCTTCTCGAAGGTGCTCACGTGCGGGCGCGGCACCAGGTCGACGCCGACGTTGTGCACTCCCAGGCGCCAGTCGGGCTCACGCCCGGGGTTCTGCGCCAGCACCGACCAGTGGCAGTTGCCCATCCCGCCGAAGCCGTACCACTGGGCCCCCAGGCCGAGGACCGCACCGATGCCCAGGGTGATGATCGCGCCGTGGGCGACCAGGGCGACCACCTCGCCGTCCTCGGCCGCCGCGCCGACCTCGGTGATGATCTCGGCCATGCGGACGGCCGCGTCCTCGCGGGTCTCGACACCGACGCCCACCGGGTCCCCGCCGCCGCGCCAGACCTCGTACTCGACCGGGTGGCTGGCCTCGAGCTCCTCGCGGGTGTGGCCCTCCCAGTCGCCGAAGCCGCGCTCGCGCAGCCGCTCGTCGATCTCGACGTCGAGACCGGCGGCGTCGCCGAGGATCCTCGCGGTCTCCGTGGCGCGGGACAGGTCGGAGGCGACGATGCGGCTGAAGTCGACCGAGGCGAGCACGTCGGCGGCGCGTCGGGCCTGCTCGCGGCCGGTCTCGTTGAGCGGGATGTCGATCTGGCCCTGCATCCGGAAGGCCTTGTTGTAGTCGGTCTGCCCGTGCCGCAGCAGCACGATCGCGCGAGCGGTCACGCGCCGGCCCCCGTCGCGGGTGCATCGTCGTCGACGACGACGTCCCCGAGGTCGAGGTCGACGACCGGGCAGTCGCCCCACAGCCGCTCGAGGGCGTAGAACTCGCGGTCCTCGGCGTGCTGGACGTGCACGATGACGTCGTTGTAGTCCACGAGCACCCAGCGGGACTCGGTCAGTCCCTCGGTGCGCACCGGCTTGGCGCCCTCGGCGGCCAGCGCCTCCTCGACGGCGTCGACGATCGAGCGCACCTGGCGCTCGTTCGAGCCGGAGGCGACGAGGAAGACATCGGTGAGGACGAGGCGTTCGGAGACGTCGAGCGCGATGATCTCCTCCGCCTTCTTCGCAGCGGCCGCGCGTGCGGCCACGTTCGCCAGGTGGCGGGATCGCTCGTCGGCGGCCACAGAACTCCTCGGTCAGGGAACAGGTGGCCCCGATCCTACGGGGCGGTACGGGTCGGCGGCGTCGGTCAGCGGCCGAACAGGTACAGGCCGATCGCGGCCCCGACGCCGAAGAAGATCGCCGCCAGCAGGATGACGATGGCGAGCCCGCGCCACCAGCGCACCGGACGCACGGGGCGGTCCTTGCGCCGGACCTTGCCCTCGCGCGACGACGCCGCGCCCGTGGCCGGGCGGTCCTTCGCCGGGCGCGCCGCCGTGCGTGAGCTGGCCACCGCGTCCCCCTCGCTGTCCTCGTCGGTGCTGTCCTCGTCGGTGCTGTCCGTGCCGTCGTCGTCCGCGACGTCGGGACCGGGGCCGTCCGCGTCGCGGGGCGCCGCGGCAGCTGCCGCCCCCGCCGCCGCATTGTCATGCGCCGCCGTGTCCTGCGCCGCCTCGTCCGGTGCCGGCGGGGGCGGCGGTGCGGTCCTGCCGTCGTTGTCGATGGGCCGGAAGGGCCGAACGGCCGTCGGCTCGGGGCCGAGGTCGTCCCCCTCCTGCGATGCCTGGGGCTCCGGTCTGCCGACGTCGCCGATCGGCTGGAAGGGCCGCACGGCCGTCGGCTCGGGGCCGAGCTCGTCGATCTCCCGCGGCGGCGGGGGTGCGGGCGCGCCGTCAGGGGTGGTCCGTCCCTCCGGGGCCGCGGCCCCGTCGCCACCGCTCGTCCCGTCGTCAGCGGTCGCCCCGTCGCCGGGCGCAGCGTCGTCGTCGCGCGCGCTGCGCTCGGCGGCGGCCGTGCGCCGGGCCTCCTCGGCGATCGCGGCGGCCTCGCGGTTGGCCCGCTCGCGCAGCGCCCGCCTGGTCAGCGGCCGCCCCTCCCCCTCTGGCTGCCCGGCGCCACCTGGCTGCCCGGCGCCACCTGGCTGCCCGGCGCCGTCGGTCGGACCTGCGCCCGCGTTCTCCTCG
>JBQDDG010000053.1:0-4284 GCA_052093225.1 Actinomycetaceae bacterium | reverse complement strand
GGCGCCACCTGGCTGCCCGGCGCCGTCGGTCGGACCTGCGCCCGCGTTCTCCTCGCTCATGACGCCACCGTCGAGGGGTCGAGATAGAGCTGATGCTTGGCGATGTACTGCACCACGCCGTCGGGTACGAGGTACCAGACCGGCTTGCCGGACTGCACGCGCCCGCGGCAGTCGGTGGAGCTGATGGCCATGGCAGGCACCTCCTGGAGCTTGACGCGCCCCTCGGGCAGTCCCTCGGCCACGAGGTCGTGGCCGGGCCGGGTCACGCCGACGAACGTGGCGAGGTCCCACATCTCGTCAGCGTCCTTCCAGGCCAGGATCTGCGACAGGGCGTCCGCGCCGGTGATGAAGTAGAGCTCGGCGTCGGGCATCTGCGCGTGGACGTCCCGCAGCGTGTCGATCGTGTAGGTGTCGCCCTCGCGATCGATGTCCACCCGCGAGACCGTGAACCGCGGGTTCGACGCCGTGGCGATGTTGGTCATGAGGTAGCGGTGCTCGGCCTCGGTGACCTTGCGGTTCTTCTTGAAGGGCTGGACGCCGGTGGGCACGAACAGCACCTCGTCGAGGTCGAGGAGGTGCTGGACCTCCGACGCGGCGACGAGGTGCCCGTGGTGGATCGGGTCGAACGTTCCGCCCATGAGGCCGACACGGCGTCGGCGTCCCCGATGGGTACGGGCGTTCACGTCAGTGGCGCGTCCTGATCGAACGGAACGCCCAGGTGAAGAGCAGCAGCGACAGCAGGATCGCGAGCATGATCGCGCCGCCGACGTAGGCGTTGAGTTCCGTGAGCATGGGCTCCGCCTGGGTGTGGGTGGCGGACATGCGCACCAGCGAGCTGGCCATCGGGGTCTCCTTCGTTCTCGGTCGAGGATCAGTCTCGCACGTGAGCGCCAGGTCGGCGCTCAGGTGGGGTCGCTCAGGTGGTCCCGGTCCGCGGCTCGCCGGGGCCGATCCGGCCGGCCTCTCCGCGCAGCCGGCGCAGCTCGGCCTCGATCTCGGCCTCCGCACCGAGGCGGTCGAGCTCGGCGGTCACCCGCGCGGAGCCGGCGTCCGTCCAGGACAGCTCCTCGTAGGCGTCCTGCCGGGCGGTGAGCTCGGCGACCTCACGCTCCGCGGCGCGCACGGCCTCGCTCGTGGAGCCGGGCACGTCCTGCCGCATCGCGTCCGCGATGGACGCGGAGGCCCGGGCGGCCTCGCGGTCCGCGGCCAGCGACCGGCGGCGGGACTCGGTCTCCTGGACGTGGGCCTCCACGCGGTCCACGCCGCGCCGCAGGTCCTCCTCCTTGTTGACGAGGACGGCCACCTGGTCGGCCAGCCGGTCGCGGCGGGGCGTGGCCTCGACGGCGCGCGCCAGGGCCGCGCGCGCACCGGCGTCGTCCTCCCGCACGACGGCGAGGCGGGCCGTGCGCTCGTGGGCCTCGACCTCCGCCGCGGCCCGCTCGTGGAGCAGCTCGGTGCGCCGCCGCTGGACGGTGAGCTCGCCGACCGCCCGGCGCGCGTCGTCGATCGCGGCCCGCTGGCGCTGGACGGCCTCGCGGATCTCGGTGGCGGCGTCCTTCGGCGGCTCCTTGGCCTCGCGGCGGCGCCGGCGGCGGTCGTTGCCCTCGGCCCGGCCGATGCCGAAGATCCGCCGGCCCACGCCCATCAGTCGTCCTCGTCGCGGCGCCGCGGCCTGCGCACGCGCCCCTCGGGCGGCTCGATGCGCCGTTCGTGGCCCTCGCCGAGCGCGCTCAACGCCTGGGCCTCGAGCATCAGGTCGTCGGCGGCGCGCTGGAGGGACGTCGTCGAGCCCGAGCGGGAGTGCAGCAGGGACCGGCGCAGGTCCCCGGAGAGCCGCTCGTGCGTGCGGATGTCCGGCAGCAGGTCGGTGAGCAGGCGGTGGCGCATCGCGGCGTCGGGCTCGTTCTCGACCACCCTGAGGTCGTCGTCCATCTCCCGGTAGGCCCGGTCGAGGTCCGCGGCCACCTGCGGGAGGTCGCCGACGGGGCGGCGGGCCTCCTTCGCGGCCTCGAGGGCCCGCGCGGTCGCCTCGCTGGAGCGGCGCATCGCCAGCCGGTGCTTGGCGACCTCGCGGATCGTGGGGTCCGAGGACAGGGCGCGCACGTTGAGCTCGCCCTGCTCGATCCGGCGCCTGAGGCCCTTGCTCCTCGTGAGGCGGCGGACCCCGTACCAGACCGACCCCACGCCGACGGCGGCGGTGGCCACGCCGATGCCGCCGATCCACAGGAGGACCTCGACGAACTCGGGCATCTGGACTCTCCTGCGGTGCTCGGTGCGGACGACGGGCGTGCCTCCACTTTACGGGGAGCGAAGCGTGCGGCGCCGCCGGATTCGCCGAGGGCACAGCCGGCCGTCGAACCGAGGGACGAGCCCCGACGCCGTGCGTGGCATCGCGTGCGCATCCGCGGCGGGGCCCCGCCGTCGTGCGGGAGCCGCGTCCCGTCGTCGTGCGGGAGCCGCGTCCCGCCGTTGGGGCGGTGGCTACTCCCGGACCTGGCCCTGCCCCTCGACGATCCACGTGGTCGTCGTCAGCTCCCCGAGGCCCATCGGGCCGCGGGCGTGGAGCTTCTGGGTGGAGATGCCGATCTCCGCGCCCAGGCCGAACTGCCCGCCGTCCGTGAAGCGCGAGGAGGCGTTGACGATGAGCGCGGCGGCGTCGAGCTCCGTGGTGAAGCGGTGCACCGAGCCCGTGTCCCGTGTGAGGATGACCTCGGTGTGGCCGGAGGAGTAGCGGCGGATGTGGTCCAGCGCCTCGTCGAGGCTGTCGACCACGCGCACCGCCAGGTCGGCCGAGAGGTACTCCGTGCCCCAGTCCTCGTCGGTGGCGGGCACGTGCGCGACGGCCGCGTCCTTGGCGAGCCGGTCGGCGCGCTCGTCCCCGTGGACCGTGACGTCCTGCTCGGCGAGGGCGGCGTAGAGCGCAGGCAGGAGCTCGTCGGCGACGTCCCGGTGGACGATCAGCGACTCCGCGGCGTTGCACACCCCCACGCGCTGGGTCTTGGAGTTGAGGATGATCGGGACGGCCTGGGTGAGGTCGGCGCTCGCGTCGACATAGACGTGGACGTTGCCCACCCCGGTCTCGATGACGGGGACGGACGCCTCGGCGACGACCGTCTGGATGAGGCCCGCTCCCCCACGCGGCACAAGGACGTCGACGAGCCCGCGGGCGCGCATGAGCTCGACGGCGCCGGCGCGGCCGTGGGCGTCGACGGAGCGGACGGCCTCGGCGGGCAGCCCCACCGAGACGAGGGCCTCGCCGAGGATCTCGACGATCACCTCGTTCGAGCTCGCCGCGGCCGAACCGCCGCGCAGCACGACGGCGTTGCCGGACTTCAGCGCGAGCCCGGCGGCGTCGACGGTGACGTTGGGGCGGGCCTCGTAGATCATCCCGACGACGCCCATCGGCACGCGCACCTGCCGCAGCCGGAGGCCGTTGGGAAGGGTGGAGCCGCGCACGACCTCCCCGACCGGGTCGGGCAGGGCGGCGAGCTCGCGCAGGGCGTCGGCGATCGCGGCGATCCGCGCGTCGTCGAGGGCGAGGCGGTCGAGGAGCCCGGGGCTCATGCCGCCCGTCCGGCCCCGCTCGAGGTCCTCGGCGTTGGCGGCGACGATGCGGTCGGCGCCGGCCACGAGTGCGTCGGCCATGGCCTCGAGGGCGGCGTCCTTCGTGGCGCGGGTGGCGGTGGCGAGCGCGCGTCCGGCGGTGCGCGCCTCGGTGCAGATCGCGCGTACGGCCTCTCGGACGTCGGGCGCGGCGTCGGTGGAAGCAGTCATGCCTGCAAACTACCCGCGGGGCGCCGGGAATGGCCCGGGGGTCTTCGTCGTTGGACGAGACGGAAGACGTGCTCCGCCCCGGGCGGGCACGCCCACGGACGAAGGGAGCGCCATATGGCGACCACGCAGATCACGCAGGACGACTTCCAGACCACGGTCACCGGCGACGGCATCACGCTCGTCGACTTCTGGGCCGACTGGTGCGGTCCGTGCAAGCAGTTCGGTCCGGTCTACGAGAAGGTCTCCGAGGAGAACCCGGACGTGACCTTCGCCAAGGTGGACACGGACGCCAACCAGGAGCTCGCCGCCCAGCTCCAGATCACGTCGATCCCCACGCTCATGGCGTTCCGCGACGGCGTGCTGGTCTACAACAAGCCGGGCGCGGTCCCCGCGAAGAACCTCGAGCAGATCCTCACGGCGGTCCGCGAGCTCGACATGGATGAGATCAAGAAGCAGATCGCCGACCACGAGGCGGGCCACACCGACTCGGACTCGGCCCCCACCGCCTGA
>JBQDDG010000052.1:0-16860 GCA_052093225.1 Actinomycetaceae bacterium | reverse complement strand
CGCAGGGTTCCGGGGCCTTCGGGCTCACAGGGATGAGTGGAGATGGCGGGAATCGAACCCGCGTCCGACGGCGCGAAAACAGGACTTCTCCGGGTGCAGTCCGCTAGTAGTTTTTCTCGGCCCCAGCAGTCACACGGACAAGCTGCTGACGGGCTCAGTCAACTGAGTGTTCACGCCGCCCCGCTGACGAGGACGACGCGCAGTGGCTCTCTAGATGACGCCAGGAACCGGGTCGAGAGCTAGCCCGGGCTGACGGACTTCAGGACTCGCTCAGGCGGCGAGTGCGAAGTCGGTGCGCTTGGAATCGGCACCTATTGGTTTGCAGAGGGCGTTAAAGAGACAACTCTGCATCCTCTACCCGCTTCTCCTGGAAGCACGACCATCGTCGAAACCGATCATCCCCTGTTGAGTTGTCCGTGCACCGCGGTCCGGCGAGCCGGGTTGCCGCGGTGCGGTTGTCCATCATACGTGCTCAACGTAGCGCCGGGCGAGGACATTCCCGGTGCGACGGGCCACCCCCACGAACCCCGGGGCCTTCCGGTCAGCCGTGGTTACGGAGGCTCATCATGCGACGTGCCTCCATCTCGTCCTGCCGCTCGCGCAGCGTCTGGCGCTTGTCGTACTCCTGCTTGCCCCGGGCGAGCGCGATGGCGACCTTGGCCCGGCCGCCGACGAAGTACAGCTCGAGCGGGACGACGGTGTGCCCCTTCTCCCGCGACGCCACGGCCCACTTGGCGATCTGTTCCCGGTGCAGGAGCAGCTTGCGCTTGCGGCGCGGGGCGTGGTTGGTCCACGTGCCCTGCGAGTACTCGGGGATGTGGACGTCGCGCAGCCACGCCTCCCCGTCGTCGAACTCGACCCAGCCGTCCACGAGGGACGCACGGCCGGCACGCAGCGCCTTGACCTCGGTCCCCCACAGGGAGAGGCCCGCCTCGAGGGTCTCGTCGATGTGGTAGTCGTGCCGCGCCTTCTTGTTCCGCGCGACGACCTTCTTCGCGTCGGCGGCCTCCTTGGCCCTCTCCGAGGCGGTCGGCCTGCCGGCCGCCTTGCTCATCCTGCTCATGACCGACCTCCGTCCGTCCCGTGCCGATCCCGCTGCTGCGACGTGCTCGCGCGGGGCTGTGTGCGCCCGGCCGGAACGGGTCCGGTCGGGCCGAGGAACCAGTCTACCGAGGCGTGTCCACCGCAATCGCCGGTGGTGGCCAGTGCGCCCGGCTCCCCCACCGACGACGGCGCGGGCGCCGCTTTGGCGGATGCGCTCAGAGGACGTTCATCGGGTCGGTCATCTCGCCGTCGAGCCAGAGCTCGAGGTGGACGTGGCAGCCCGTGACGTTACCGGTGGCTCCGGTGAAACCGATGGGCTGCCCCTGGCTGACCGACTGCCCGGGGCTCGCGGCGTATCCCGAGAGGTGGTTGTAGATCGACACCGTGGAGCGGCCGTTGACGATGCCGTGGTTGACGATCACCTGGTTGCCGCTCGTCCCGGTGGTGGCGGCGGGGTTGTTGGCCGTGACCACGCCGTCGGCGATGGCCACCTGCGTGTTGCCGCAGGTGCTGCGCAGGTCGACGCCGGGGTGGAACGACCATGCGCCGGTGATCGGGTAGATGCGCGGGCCGTACGGCGAGGTGATGACGAGCGGGCGCGGCACCGGCGGGATGAAGGTCGCCGACGGCGCCGGCGCCGGTGCGGGAGCGGGTGCAGGTGCGGGAGCAGGGGCCGGCGCGGGCGGCGCAGCAGGGGGCGGTGCGGCGGGGTTCTGCTCGAGCGCAGCCTGGTCGCGTCGGATCTGGTCGGCCCGGGCCTGCGCCTCCGCCTCGCGCTGGCGTTGCTCCTCGGCCTCGCGCTCGCGCTGCTCCTGCTCGAGGCGCTCACGCTCGATGCGGCGGTTCTCCTCGTCGATCGCGGCGATCTGCTCCTGGGTGGTGAGGTTCGACGCCTGGATCGCGTTGATCTCGGAGTTGAGCTCGTCCTCGCGGCCCTGCAGGTCCTCGGCCAGTTCCTCGGTGAGGGCGACGACGGCCTCGTACTCGGTCAGCGCGTTCGCTCGGTCCTCGCGGAGCTGGTCGGCCGCGTTCACCGCCACCACGGCCTCGTCGTTGAGCTCGTCGACCCGGTCGGTGAGCGTGTCCTGGCGCAGCTGCTGGTTGCGGTTCGTCGCGTTCTCCTCGGCCACGCGCTCGAGGAGCCCGGACTGGGTCCGCACGGCGGTCGAGACGACGGAGTAGGAGCCGATGAAGTCCTCGGCGGAGCCGGACTCGGTGATGAGCGCGATCGTCGAGGGCGCCGTGTCACCGCGATAGGTCGACCGGGCCAGCTCGCCGAGCGCGTCGCGGGTCTCCTCGGACGCGGCCTCGCCGTCGGCGATCTCGGCCTCGAGCTCGGCAAGGTCCGCCTCGGCGACCTCGAGCCGGCCCTGCACCTGCTCCTGGTGGCGCTCGGCGGCGGCGAGCTCGTCCTCCGCCACCTGCAGCGCCTCCTCCGCGACCGGCACCTGCTCGCGCGCCAGCTGGAGGTCGACGAGGGTCCCGGCGAGCTCGGCGGAGACGCCCTCGAGGTCGTGCTCGAGCTCCTCGCGCCGCTCGGCGTTCTCGTTGAGCTGCTCGACCAGGTCGTCGCGCGAGGGGTCGTCGTCGGCGACCGCGCCGGGACCGAGAAGGGTCGCGGACAGCGCCAGCGTCGCGACGGCGGCCAGCCCGGCCCGCAGGCGGGCGCCGCGGGTGCTCGGCCGGTGGGGACGGTGGTGCGCGGGCGCGCGGCGGGAGGAGGAGCTGGACATCTGGGACCTAGACCTTCGTATACCGGGCGAGCGAGACGACCGAGGACACCCCTGCCACCAGCACGGCGGCGAGGACGAGGACGGGGGCCACCCGCCAGACGTCCGCGGTCGTCACGAAGGCGACCCACGGCGCGGACGGAGCGAGCCAGCCTTCCACCCCGTACCGTACCGCCGCCCACAGGCCGCCGACGGACAGGGCGGAACCGAGGAGCGCGGCGATCGCGCCCTCGAGCATGAACGGGGCCTGGATGACCCAGTTCGACGCGCCGACGAGGCGCATGATGCCCGTCTCGCGGCGCCTGGAGAGCGCCGAGAGCCGGATGGTCGTGGTGATGAGCAGGACGGCGGCCACCGCCATGATCCCGGCGAGACCGAGAGCGACGGCGGTGGAGCGGTTGAGGATGACGAACAGCGGCTCGAGCTGCTCGCGCTGGTCGACGACGACGTCGACGCCCGCGCGGCCCTCGACCTCGTCGGCGACGATCCGGAACTGCTCCGGGTCCTCGAGCTTGACCCGGAAGGAGACCTGCATCTGGTCCTCGGTGACCTGGCGGGACCAGGCCGAGTCGTCGAGCTGGTCACGGAAGTTCTCGTACGCCTCCTCCTTGGACTCTACGAAGAACTCCGAGACGTAGGGGTCCAGGTCGGAGGACTCCAGCAGGGTCTCGACGGACCCGATCTCCTCCGACGTGGCCTCACCGCCGGCGCACGACGGGTTGTCCGACGCGGCCGGGCACATGAAGACGGAGACCTCGACGCGGTCGTACCAGTCGTCCTTGAGGCGGTCGACCTGGGTCTGCAGGAGGAGGCCGGCGCCGACGAACACGAGCGAGACGAAGGTGACGAGCACGACGGCGACCGTCATCGCGACGTTGCGGCGGATCCCCTGGGAGACCTGGCCGAGGATGAACCGCAGCCTCACGCGATCATCCCCTCCTCGTCGGCTTGCCCGGCCGCGCGGCGCGCGGCGGCGACGACCGCGAGGTAGGCACCGCCGGCCTCGTCACGGACGATGCGACCGTCGACGAGCTCGACGACGCGGCGCCGCGCACGGTCGACGAGCTGGTCGTCGTGCGTGGCCATGACGACGGTGGTGCCGGTGGAGTTGATGCGCGTGAGGAGCTCCATGATCCCCTCGGAGGTCTCCGGGTCGAGGTTGCCGGTCGGTTCGTCGGCCAGGAGCACCTGCGGCCGGTTGACCATGGCGCGAGCGATCGTCACGCGCTGCTGCTCACCGCCGGAGAGCTCGTGGGGCAGGCGCTTCTCCTTGCCGGTGAGCCCGACCAGCTCGAGGGTCTGCGGGACCACGGTGAGGATCTGGTGGCGCGGGCGCCCGGTCACCTGCATGGTGATGGCGACGTTGTCGAACACCGACTTGCCCGGCAGGAGCCGGTAGTCCTGGAAGACCATCCCGATCTGGCGCCGGTGGCGGGGCATCCGGAAGCGCGAGATCCGCGCGAGGTCGTGGCCGAGGGCGTAGACGGTGCCGGAGGTGGCGCGCTCCTCGCGGAGCACGAGCCGGAGGAACGTGGACTTCCCCGAGCCGGAGGCGCCGACGAGGAAGACGAACTCGCCGCGCTCGATCTCGAGGGTCGCCTCGTCCAGCGCGGGCCTGGCGCCCCGCTGGTACACCTTGGAGACGTTGTCGAATCGGATCACTGTGGCGGCGGCCAGTCTCGGAGTCAGGGAAGGTGGAACCTGGCCGGTGCGATGTTACGTCCGGGTCGGAGGCCCAGGTGGACGCCACGCCGCTCCGTCACCGGACCGCCGCACGGATCGTCACCGGGCTGTGGCCCGGCGCCCGTCAGCCGTCGTCGCCCGAGCGCCGCCAGCGGATGCCGGCGTCGATGAACTCGTCGATCTCGCCGTCGAACACGCCGGACGGGTTGCCGGACTCGTGCTCGGTCCGCAGGTCCTTGACCATCTGGTACGGCTGCAGCACGTAGGAGCGCATCTGGTCGCCCCACGACGCCTTGACGTCGCCGGACAGCGCCTTCTTCTCGGCGGCCTCCTCCTCCTGGCGCTGCAGGAGCAGCCGGGACTGGAGCACGCGCAGGGCGGCGGCGCGGTTCTGGATCTGAGACTTCTCGTTCTGCATCGACACGACGATCCCGGTGGGGATGTGGGTCATCCGCACCGCGGAGTCCGTCGTGTTGACGGACTGGCCGCCGGGGCCGGACGAGCGGAAGACGTCGACCTTGATCTCCGCCTCGGGGATCTCCACGTGGTCGGTGTGCTCGATGAGCGGGATGACCTCGACGGCGGCGAAGGACGTCTGCCGGCGGCCCTGGTTGTCGAACGGCGAGATCCGCACGAGGCGGTGCGTGCCCGCCTCGACGGACAGGGTGCCGAACGCGTAGGGGGCGTTGACCTCGAAGGTCGCGGACTTCAGGCCGGCCTCCTCGGCGTAGGAGGTGTCCATCACCGTGGTCGGGTAGCCGTGGCGCTCGGCCCAGCGCAGGTACATGCGCATGAGCATCTCGGCGAAGTCCGCGGCGTCGACGCCGCCGGCGCCGGCGCGGATCGTGATGACGGCGGCCCGCTGGTCGTACTCGCCGGACAGCAGCGTGCGGACCTCGAGGTCGGCGAGGACCTTGCGGACGGACTCCAGCTCCGTCTGCACCTCCTCGTCGAGGTCGTCCTCCTCCTCGTCGGCGAGCTCCGCGAGCGCCTCGAGGTCGTCGATCTTGTGCCCCACGCGCTCCAGGCGCTCGAGCTCGTGCTGCGCGTGCGAGAGCCTCGTCGTCACCGCCTGGGCCGCCTCGGGGTCGTCCCACAGGTCCGGCGCGGCCGACTCCTCGGTGAGCTCGGCGATCCGGGCGCGCAGGGCCTCCGGGTCGGTCACGGCCGAGATGGTCGCGTAGGTGCTGCGAAGGTCCGCGATCTCGGAGGAGTAGTCGGTAGCCACGAGGAGCGAGTCTACTAGCCCGGCCCGTCCTCGAGCAGCGTGCCCCGGAGCGGATCGTCCTCGTCGCCGGCCGCCACCACGCACAGGATCGTGCGGTCCCCCTCGTCGAACGACTCCTCGGTGGGCGTGACGGCGAGGACGTCGAGCGCGGTGCCCGCTACGGTCTCCGCCGCGAGACCGGTCACCGCGAGGCTCTCGCACCGCTGGACCGCCTGCTGCCGGAGCACGCCGCTCCCGGGGTAGGAGTCGGTCCCGACCTCGAGCTCGGCGACGACCTGGACCCCGTGGGGCTCGTCGCACGCGACGAGCTCGGCCTCCGCGGTGCGCTCCTGGAACGCCTCGGTGGTCAGGCAGTCGCCGACGCCGAGGCTCCCCGCCGGCAGCTCCTCGGCGGGCGGGCGCCGCGCAGGGAGACGGTCCTGCTCCGGCTCCTCGTCCGAGCCGAGCGTCGGCGCCTCGCCGGGCTGGATCTCGTCGTAGGCCGGGGGCGGCGGCACGAGGGTCGGCGCCTCCTCCGCGGACTCGTCGGGCGCGGACTCGTCGGGCGCGGACTCGCCGGGCGCCTGCGTGCCTGGCTCATCAGGTGCCGGCCTGTCCGGCCCGCCGGGCGCCTGTGTGCCCGGCGGTGCCGCCGGGGCGACGTCCTCCTGGGACAGGGAGGTCGACGCGTCGGGCCCGAGCGCGGAGAAGGTCGCGTAGCCGATCATGCCGGCGACCACGACGACGCCGAGCGCGGCGAACAGTCGGGTCGAGCGCCGTCGCCTCCCGGCGCCGCCCGGTCGCCTGCTGCCGGGCGGTGGCCCGCCGGGCGCCGCGGGTCCGGGCCTGCCCACGCTGCCGGGGCCGTGGCCCGGGGTGACCGACAGGCCGACCGCACGCCCCGCGCCGGCCGTCGTCTCGTCGAGGGAGTCGATCTCCACCGAGGTCAGTGGCGGCGTCGGGCGGGCCTGGTCGGGGCGACGTTCCCGGGCCCCGTCCACCTGCAGCCCGTGGAAGACGGTGCGCGGGAGGGCCCTGCGTGCGGTCGGGCCGGCGCCGGTCCGCGCGGCCGCCGGACGCGGGTCGCCCGGGTCGTTGGACGGGTGCGCACCGGTGCCGCGCCGGTCGCGGGGCGACGGCGGAGCGGCGGGGGGCGAGTCCGCCGTCGGGGCGAACGAACGGCTCGAGGCCGCGCCGCGGGTGTTCGCGCCCGCGGCCCGGGTCGGCCCGTCCGCCCCCGCCCGGTCCGACCCCGCCCAAAGCCGGTGCACGGGCCAGCCCCCGCCCGGAGGAAGGGGGACGTCGGCCTTGACGACCTGGACGTCGTCGGCCGCCACGTCCGGGTCCTCGACGAGCGGATCCCGCTCGGGACCCGGGGCGTCGTCGGCGGACGGTTCCTTCTCGACGAGGTGGTCCTGGACCTGCGGGTCCCGGCCGGTCCCCCGGGCGTCGTCGGCGGCCGGGGCATGCTCCTCGTCGTCGGAACCGGTCCGGTCCAGGCCCGGGCGCGTGTCGTCCACGCCGGGGGCCGCGGGTGCGGGCCGGCGGACCGGAGGGCGCACGGGACCGATCGTCACCCCCCGACGATAAGGACGTGGGGCGACCGGTCGGGCGGCCGCCGATGGGTCGCTCTCCCCATGTCCGGCGTCACACGGACGAGGCGGTCACGGGAGCGCTCAGGCCTCGCTGACCGACGCGTCCTGGAAGTTGCCCCGCAGGCCGTCGGAACCGTCGACGGTGCGCACGATGCAGAGCACCTCGCGGTCGCCCTGGGCCCAGGTGGCCTCGGACGGCGAGAGGGTCGACATCTCGACGAGCTCCTCGGCCAGCGCGTTGTCCGGCAGCTCCCCCCACGCCGCCCGGCACCCCTGGTTGGCCTCGGCGTTCATCGTCGCCGTCCCGGGGTAGGCGTCCCGGTCCTCGACGTCGAAGATGTGGAAGAACTCCATGTGGTGGGGCTCGGCGCACGGGGTGAGCACGAGGTCGTTGGACTGCGACGTGTAGTCCGACGCGGTCGCGCAGTTGCCGACGCGGAGCGCGAAGACGTTGGTCGGGCCCGCGTCCTCGACCCCGGGTGGGGGCGCCGGTGCGGGAGGCTCGGTCGGCGAGGGATCAGGGTCCGAGGACGGATCGGGGTCCGGGGACGGATCGGGGTCCGAGGACGGGTCGGGCCCGGGGGCCGTCGACGCGTCGGGCCCGGTCGACGGGTCCGGTCCGGTCGGGGTCTCGGAGCCGGCGCTGTCGTAGCTGCGGTAGACGAAGAGGCCGACGACGAGGAGGATCACCAGCAGCGCCGCCGCGATGGCGACGACGACGAGCACCCCGCGGTTGCCGCCGCCCGGACCGCCTCCACCTGGGGAGCCCCCGTAGGCGGGCGTGTACTGCGGGACGGGGCCGCCGCCCCACGGGGCCTGACCCCCCTGGTCCGGCATGCCCTGGCCCGGCTGCTGACCGGGCGGGGGGTTCCCCCACCCTCCGGGCGGACCGCCCGGGCTCTGCGCGCTCCACTGGTTCACGCCGTCACCGTAGCGACGGTGGTCCGATCTGTCCGCTCCCTGGACGGGGAGCTGTGTCCGCGCAGGCCGACTCCACCGCGGCCGGGTCCGTCACGGCCGCCGGGGACACCCGCGCCGCCGAGGCCCGGCTCACTGACGACGGCGGCCGGATGGCGGATGATGTGGGGATGAGCCCACGACGCCGCACCTGGCAGCAGACCGCCGTCGAGGAGGCCCTCGGGGCCGACTCGTCGTTCGTCAGCGCCCAGGAGCTCCACCGGCGCATGCAGGGCTCCGAGCGTCAGGTAGGGCTCGCCACCGTCTACCGGGTGCTCAAGCGCCTCGTGTCCGTCGGTGACGTCGACGCGTTGCAGACCTCCGACGGCGAGACCCTCTACCGGGCGTGCGAGGTGGGGCACCACCACCACCTCGTCTGCGAGGTGTGCGGGGAGACCGTCGACTTCACCCCTCCCGACGAGACGTGGATGGACGAGATCGCCGCGCGGCACGGGTTCACGCCCGTGCGCCACGTCGTCGACATCTACGGCCGCTGCGCGAAGCACCGGTAGCCGGTCTCCTGCCTCCGACGCGGGCCACGCAGGCCCCCCGAGCCCCGACGATCACTACGGACCCCGCCGTGCGCCCCGACGAGCACTCCTACGCCTGTACGCCCCTGCCCGTGCCGGGTGCCCTCACCCCTCGCACGCAAGGCCACGAGTGAGGGCGTTCAGGTTCTGCCCCATGACGTCGAGGTAGTCGGCACCGGCGTCCGCCTGGCTCTCGACCGGGTCGAGGACGTCGGTGCCGACCCCGAGGTCGCCCGCGAGCGCCTCGGTGACGTCCGGGCCGGCGACGATCTCGAAGAACAGGGTCCGCACGCCCTCGGCGCGGGCGATCTCGCCGACCTCCCGCAGCCGGGCCGGTGAGGGTTCGACCTCCGGGTCGATGCCGCCGATCCCCACCTGCTCGAGCCCGTAGCGGTCGGCGAGGTAGCCGAACGCCTCGTGCGAGGTGACGAGTGTGGCGCCGGCGCACGGCGCGAGGCGTGACGCGTACTCGGCGTCAAGGTCGGCGAGGTCGCCCATGAGCTCCTCGGCCCGGAGCTCGAACTCGTCCGCGTGGGCGGGGTCGAGCTCGGCGAGCTGGTCCGCGACGCCGCCGGCGAGCTCGGCCACGAGCGTCGGGTCGAGCCAGAAGTGAGGATCGCGGGCGAGGTCCTCGGGCGCGACCCCGGCGGCCGCCCCGGCGTCGAGCACGGCGGCCGGGTCGGTGACGTCGAGGGCCTCGTCGGTGGCGGCCTGCAGGCCGGGGACGTGGACGACGAGGTCGGTGCGTTCGAGCTCGGCCACCTGGGCGGGCGAGAGCTCGAGGCTGTGCGGGTCCGCGCCGGGCGGCGTGAGGTCCTCGACCGAGACGCGGTCGCCGCCGACCTCCTCGACGACGTAGAGCAGGGGGTAAAAGCTCGCCAGCACGTCGACGGTGGCGTTCTCGTCGCCGGCCGCGTCCTCGTCGTCGGCCCCGGTGGCGCCGGTCGAGCAGGCGGCGAGGGCGAGCAGCGCGGCGGCCGGGAGGGCCGCCGCGAACGGGCGGATGGTGCGCACGGTCGTTCTCCTTCCTGCACGCGCGTGGGCGCCGGGCCGCTGCGGCCCGGCGCCCACGGGTGCGTCAGTGGTCGTGGCCCTCGTGGCCCTCGTCCTCGTGGTCGTGGTCGTGGTCCTCGTGGCCCTCGTCCTCGTGACCGGAGCCCGACTCCTCGCCGTGGTCGGCGTGGTCGGCACCCTCGAACTCGGAGGACCCGTCCGCCACGTCCCCCGAGATCCCGCTGACCTCGTTGGGGACCACGCCGAGGTCGGCGGTGTTCCACACCTCGCCGGTGACGACGTCGACGGCGTGGATCGCCTCGTTCGCCGGGTCGGTGACGTAGGCGGTGCCATCGTGGACCCAGAGCGCGGGGCGCGGCTCCTGCCACTCGACCGGCTCCTCCCATTCCTCGAGCACCTCGTGGGACGCGGTGATCTCGCCGGTGGCCGGGTCGATGACGTGCAGCCGGCCGTCGGTGCCGAGGACGAGCGCCTCGCCGTCGTCGCCGCGCGCGAGCGAACGGAAGCTGTAGCTCGCCGGCAGGTCGACGAGAGCGAGCTCGCCGGTGGTCGTGTCGATGAGCGAGACCTGCGTGGGGCGCTCGAGCTCGGCGTCGGGGTCGGTCTTGTAGTCGCCGAGGACGACCGGTGAGACCTCGCTGCCGGCCTGGTTGCCGATGCGGCCGTAGTCGTCGGGGCTGTCGACGTGGCGGATCTCGCCGTCGGAGTAGATGAGTGCGCCGTCCTCGCACCCGATGACGACGGCCTCACCCTCGGCCATCGCCTCGCCGTGGACGCCGGGGCACTCGTCGGAGGCGGCGATCTCCTCGCCCGCCTCGTCGAGGACCCGGATGCCGGTGCGCGCGTCCTCGGTGCCCTCGGAGACGAGGAGGGAGCCGTCGGCGAGCTCGACCGCCACCCCGTGGTGCGGCGTGGGCGTGGTGTAGGTCCGGGCGTCGCCGTCCCCCTCGGCCACCTCGGTGGCGTCGAGGACGACGATCTCGCCGGTCGCGTCGTCGAAGAGGGCGGTGCGGCCCTCGTGCGGGACGACGTGGCCGGGCATCTGGGCCTCGACGAGCTCCTCGGTCAGGGCGGGCGGCGCCGTGTAGTAGTGCGCGTGGTCGCCGTGGGGCTCGGCCCAGGCGCCGGCGTCGAGGACCTGGAAGCCGCCGGTGGTCGAGACGTAGAGGTGGCGGCCGTCGCCGGCGGGGTTGAGGCGGTTGAAGCCGTCCAGCTCGATGTCCTCCACCACCTCGAGGGTGGTGGCGTCGAGGACCTGGATGCCGCCGTCGTAGGTGAGGGCGAGGCGCGGGGTCGCTGCGGCGGCCTCGGTGGCCGCGGTGTCCGCGGTGTTCGCGGTGTCCGCGGTGTCCGCGGTGTCCGCGGAAGCGTCGTCCGCGTGGTCGCTGCCGGACCCCTCGTCCGTGTCGCCGGAGGCGGCGTCGGTGGCGGTCTCGGCGTCGGAGCCGGAACCGGAGCCGGACTCCTCGGCCGGTGCGGTGGTCTCGTCGCCCGCGCCGTCGGCGGCGGACGAGCAGCCCGCGAGCAGGGCGAGCGGGAGGACGGCGAGCGCCGCGAGTGCGCGGCCTCGTCGGGGGGCGGTGCGGGTGGGCAGGTTCATGGCGGTGGGACGGCGTCGCCCGACGTCGTCCGGCTCCTTCCTGGAGGGGATGCTGACCGGAGGACGCTAACACGACTGAGAATCATTATCGTTTAGAGTCCGGATGACTACCGCCCCTCCCGGCGGGCTACCGTCGTTGCACACCGCACTACCCGAGGACTGCCCCATGACCGACGCCCCTGCACGACTCGACGCCGACACGGCACAGCGCGTCCGCGAGCTCATCGGCACGAAGGACCTCGCGATGCTCGAGCGGGGTGACGACCCCGAGCAGCTGGCGGCCCAGCTCCGGGAGGCGGCCGACGGGTTCGCCCAGCTGCGGATGCACTACCAGGCGGGCATCGAGGAGGTGCAGACCAAGGTCACCGTCCTCACGCAGGAGTTCGAGCAGATCCACGACTACAGCCCGATCGAGCACGTCCGCACCCGGCTGAAGTCGCCGGAGAGCATCCTCAAGAAGGCCGTGCGCACGCTGGACGAGCTCTCCATCCCGTCGATCCGCGCGCACATCCGGGACATCGCGGGCATCCGCATCACGTGCAGCTTCGTCTCGGACGCGTACTGGATCGCGCAGATGCTCTCCCGGCAGCCGGACCTCGAGGTGCTGCAGGTCAAGGACTACATCGCCCACCCCAAGGACAACGGGTACCGCTCGCTGCACCTCATCGTGCAGGTGCCGGTGTTCCTGTCCACGCACACCGAGCACGTGCCGGTCGAGCTGCAGATCCGCACGATCGCGATGGACTTCTGGGCGAGCGTGGAGCACAAGCTGTCCTACAAGTACCGCAAGGACCTGCCCGAGGACCTCGTGGGTGAGCTCGACGACGCGGCCCGGCTCGCGGCGGAGCTCGACGAGCGGATGGAGCGGCTGCGCGAGGAGATCCGGCCGATGCCGGAGGACGCCCGCGGCGGGTCGGGCGCGAACCTCGGGCCCACGCTCGAGCTCTGAGCCGCGGTCATCCCCCGACGTCGATCGCCCGCGCCCTCCCGGTGACGGTGACGTCGACCGGCCCGACGGCGTCGGTGACGAGGGCGGGCACGAACGGCGGGTCGATGGTGGCGACGAGCGTGACGACGGCGGTGGTCCCGTCGACGGCGCCGGTCGGCTCCCCCAGCTCGAGGGTCCGGACGCCGTCGAAGCTGGAGGGGTCGATCCGGGCGAGGTAGTTAGCCGCCGCCTCGCGCACGGCCGCGTCCGTGAGCAGCGCCTCGCGGTCCGCGCCGTAGAACGCCTCCTCCGCCACCGCGTCCGCGGCCGCGACGGCAGCGGCGTCGGCCACGCCGAGCACTCGCTTGCGATCGAGGTGGATCGCGGTGGCCGCGGCGACGACGAGGACCAGCACCACGAGGACCACGGTGAACCCGAGGCCGAGCACCATGACCTGCCCCGACTCGGCGTCGTCCGGGGTGCTTCTCCGGCGGCGCGGCTCGGCGGCGGCCCTGCTCACCGGCCCGTCCCCCGGTGCTCCTCGACCGCGACGAGGTGGCGGGACTCGACCGTGATCGAGGTCGGCACGCTGCCGATCGACTCCGGGAGCAACGGCAGCGCGACGGCGGTGGCAACCTGGACGTCGATCTCGGCGCCGGGCGTGTGGCAGGGATCGGCGGAGCAGGTGATGTGCAGTGCGGAGACGCCGTCGACGTCGAAACCCTGGTCGGCGAAGGCGAGCTCGACGGCCCTCACGGCCGGTCCGGCGGCCGCGGCCTCGCTGTCCGCCTGGGCGACGATCCGCCCGGACTCCCGTGCCGCGCCCTCGGCGGCGAACGACGCCGCCTGGATCCGGCCGAGCGCGACGACGAGGTAGATGAGGGGCAGGAGCAGGACGAGCGCGACGCCGAGGTACTCGACGATCGCGCTGCCGGCCTCCGGGTCGCGGACGTCGGTGGGTGCCGAACTCTCCCGTCGCGTCACGGTTCGACCTCCACGGCCGCGTGGCCGACGACGTCGATCTCGCCGCTCGGACCGAGCATGCCGACGAGCGGGAACGGGGCCCGCACCCTGACCTGGACGAGCTGGGCGCCGCCGGTGCTGATGACCGTGGCCGAGACGTCGTCCGCGTAGGAGTCGGCGAGGCTCGCGCGGATGAGCTCGGCCGTGCGTTGGGCGCCCTGCTCGGGGCTCGAGCCCATGAGCGCGCCGTGCCGGGCGCCCTCGGACGCGGTGTCCACGAGGGTGTTGCGCACGTGCAGGATCAGCGCGAGCTGGAGTACCGCCGCGACGAGGACGAGCAGCAGCCCGGCGACGAGGACGAAGTCCGTGATCGCCGATCCGGACTCGGGGTCACGGCCGTGTCGCCTCGCTACTCGCCGCCACCGAGCACACGGTCGATCGCCGTCTGGAACAGCTCCCCGAGCTGGGTCTCGGCGATCGCCCAGATGACGATGACGAGCCCGGCGGTCATCAGCGTGACCATCACCCAGCCAGGTACGTCGCCGCGCTCCGGGTCGTCGTCGCGGAGCCGCTCGCCGAGCCAGGTCAGCAGGGTGAGGATCGGGTTCATGTCGGTCGCCTCTCGTGGTGGTGTCCGTGGTCGGGTCGGGGATGGTCCGGGAGGTCACAGGCCCACCCGGAGTGCGGCCAGGCCCGGGTACAGGGCGAACATGACCGTGGTGGGCAGGACGAGGAAGACAACGGGCAACATCATCGCGACCTCCTTCTTCCCCGCGAGCTCCATGAGCTCCCTGCGGGTGCTTTCGCGCGCGTCCTGGGCCTGCGCGCGCAGGACCTCGGCGAGCGGGGTGCCTCGCTCGACAGCCCCTGCGACGGCGTCGGCGAACCTGCTCAGCGACGGCGAGCCGGTGCGGCCCGCGAGGTTCTCCAGCGCGACGACCATCGGCGTGCCGGACCGCGTCTCGGCGAGGGTGCGGCGCAGCTCGTCGGCCACCGCGCCGCGGGCGACCAGCTGGACCCGCTCGAGCGCGGGCACGAGCCCCTCCCCCGCGCCGACGGACAGGGCGATGAGCTCGGCGATGTCGGGCAGCTCGGCGGCGAGGCGCTCCCTGCGCCGGACGACCTGCTTGGTCAGGTGGGTGTCCCGCATCAGCGCGCCGGCGAGCGTGAGCAGGAGGACGCCGAGGAACAGGAGCGGCATCGGGACGTCGCGCGCGGCGCCCAGCGTGAGCGCCGCGACGAGGCCCGCCGCCAGCCCGAGCGCCGCCCAGACCATCTGCTCGGTGCGGAACTGGGCGACCGTCGTCGTCGAGCCCGCCTCCGCGAGGCGGCTGCGCACGGTCGACGTCGTCGACCCGAGCTTCTCCAGCATCGGCACGACGTCGTCGATCACCGGCGCGACGAGCCGCTCGACGACGGTGAACGGCGTGCGCGCCGGCGTCTCCGCAAGCAGTCGCGACGACGTCGGCCGTTCGACGAGGTAGGGCGCGAGCCGGTCCGCGAGCCGCGGGCGACGCGCGCCGAGGCGGGCGACGACGACCCAGACGCCGACGGCGAGGAGCAGACCGGCGAGCGCGCCGTACATGGCAAGGCTCATCGCAGCACCCGCGCCTCGTCGGGCAGGCGTCCCAGCCGGAGCATGAGCCAGTAGGCGACGGCGGAGGTGGCGGCGCCGACCGCGAGCACGAGCGCACCCGTGCCGGTGGAGTACGCGGAGGCGGCCTCGGGACGCCCGGCGAGGAGCGCGAGCACCGCCCAGGGCGCGGCCACGGCGAGCCGGGCGCCGTTGACCGTCCAGCTCTGCCGGGCCTCGAGCTCCCCGCGCGTGCGCTGGTCCTCGCGCAGCATGTGGGCGAGCGCCCGCAGCAGCCGGGTGAGGTCGGAGCCACCGACCTCACGGGTGAGCCTGAGCGCCTCGACGATGCGGTCGGCGACGGGGTCCGCCAGCCGGGCCTTGAGGCGGTCGAGGGAGATGACGAGGTTGCCGGTCGCCCGGTGGTCGGCGACGAACCGGCGGAACTCGGGCCGGACAGCCTCCGGGCCGCGGTCGGCGAGCGCCCCGACCGCCTCCGGCAGGGATCGGCCGGCGCGCACGGCCGAGATCAGCGCGTCGATGACGTCCGGCCAGACCTCCCGGAGCCTCGTGGTCCGGCTGCGTGCGCGCGCGGTGACGACGAGCCACGGGACACCGGAGGCGATGACGCCGAACGCGACCGCGACGGGACCGGCACCGGTCAGGGCGAGGACCACCACGAGCACGGCGAGCCCGAGGACCGTCGAGGCCGCCAGGAAGGAGGCGGGGGTGACGGACGGCGAGCCGGACCTCGTGAGGGCGTCCTGGATCCGGTCGGTCCACGTCGCCGTGCGTGTGGCGCGCGGAGCCGGGGCGAAGAAGGAGAACCACACGAGGCACAGGCCGGCCCCGAGCATGAGTCCCGCGACGACGCCCACGTCAGCCTCGCCCGGGCCGGCGGAGAGCGAGCGGTCCGCGCGCGTCAGCGCGCGCGCACCGAGCATCGACGTCGGCCATCCCGCCCCCCTGGGTCATGGTCATGGTGCCCGCGGGCACGCCTCCGAGAGTAGGTGAGCGGACCGGCGCCGTGGGCTGTTTCCACAACCTTGTTCGCGTCATCGCCCCACCGCCTCGGCTCAGGCGCCCGTCAGCAGGTCCGCGACGTCGATGCCGACCCTCTCGAACCTCGGGTCGGGACCGATGTGGCCGCCCGCACGCACGAGTCGGCCACCCTGCCGCTCGAACAGCCTCGACGTCTCGACGACCCCGCCCTCGACCCGTCCGGTGACGTGGACGATCTCGCGGACGTTCCGCCGGCCGTGGAGGTCGAGGTCGAGGTGGACGACGAGGTCGATCGACGTCGCCACCGTCGGCACGGTGAAGTCGGAGGTCACGTTCTCCCCGGCCAGGAGCGGCAGCGTGCACAGCTTGGTCACGGCCTCCCGGGCCGAGTTCGCGTGGAGGGTGGCGGCGCCGGGCAGCCCGGCGTTGAGCGCGACCAGCAGATCGAAGGCCTCGGCCTCGCGGACCTCACCGACGATGATGCGGTCCGGGCGCATCCGCAGCGACTCCTTGACGAGCCGGCGCAGCGGGATCTCGCCCGTGCCCTCGAGGTTGGACTGGCGGGTCTGCATCGCGACGACGTCGCGGCGGGCGAGGTTGAGCTCGAAGACCTCCTCGACCGTGACGACACGCTGGTTGGCGGGGATCGAGCCGCACAGGGCGGCGAGCATCGTCGTCTTGCCGGCCTGGGTGGCCCCGGAGACGAGAACGTTGAGGCCGGCGTGGACGGAGGCGCCGAGCACGCGGGCGGCGTGCGGGGTGAGCGAGCCGCGCTGGACAAGGTCGTCGAGGGAGCGTGCGCGCACGAGGTACTTGCGGATGTTGACGGCCCAGTGCTCGCGCGTGATCTCCGGGATCACCACGTGCAGCCGCTCGCCGCCCGGCAGCGAGGCGTCGACGAACGGCGAGGAGAGGTCGAGCCGCCGTCCGCTCGTGCGGAGCATCCGCTCGACCAGGTCACGCACCTGCTGGGTATCGAGCAGGACGGTGGTGAGCTCGGCGCGGCCGTGGCGGGCGGCGAAGACCTTCCCCGG
>JBQDDG010000051.1:0-18317 GCA_052093225.1 Actinomycetaceae bacterium | reverse complement strand
CGTGGCCTCGGTGGGGTCCTGGCGGCGCTCGTGCCGCGCCGCGCGCGGGCCACCGCGCGTCTGGCGACGGCGAACGCCACCCGCAACCCGCACCGCACGGCCGCCACCACCATGGCGCTCGTCATCGGCATCACGCTGGTCACCGGCGTGACCACCGGGACGGCGTCGATCCGTGCCTCGATCGAGCAGGGGCTGGCGAGCCGATTCCCCGTCGACGTCGCCGTCCATGACCCGTCGTTCGCCGCCTCCGGCGAGGCACGGACGCTGAGCCCGGCGATCATCGACGCCGTCGAGGGCGTGGAGGGGCTCGCGGCGACCACCGCGGTGACGGAGGTCCAGGTCTCGATCGAGCGCGTGCCGAGCGACACCGGTGCGCAGGGACCGGTCACGACCGGGTTCGGCACCATGGCCTACGGGCTCGACGACGACGCCGCCGAGGTCGCGCGCTCGGGCACGATCCCCGGACTCGGGGCCGGCACGGTCGTTTTGCCGTCCCGGATGGCCGGAGACCTCGGGGTGGCCGACGGCGACACCGTGCTCGTCGGCCCGACCGACCCGGAGACGTGGGCGATGGACGAGGAGAGCGCCCGGGAGATGACCGTGGCCGTCGCCGAGGGCGGTGACCTCCCCCTGCTCACGCTCGGGGACGCGCTCGCGTTCGTTCCCGGGACCGAGCCGACCGACGTGTGGGCCCGGGCCGACGGGAGCGTCCCGCCCGGCGAGGTCGTCCGGTCCGTGCGGGACGCCGCCGAGGGCGCCGCCCCGGACGGCTCCGCGCCGTACGTCGAAGGCACGCTCGCCGAGCGCGAGACCTACGACTCGGCGCTCGACGCGATCGTGCTGATCGTCGTCGGACTGCTCGCGGTGTCGGTCGCGATCGCGCTGGTGGGCGTGGCCAACACGCTGTCGCTGTCGGTGATCGAACGGCGCCGGGAGATCGCGACGCTGCGCGCGGTCGGGATGACCCGGCGGCAGGTGCGTGGATCGCTCGCCGTGGAGGGCGTGCTCCTCGCGGTGGTCGGGACCGCCGTCGGTATGGCGTTCGGGCTGGCGCTCGGCTGGGCCGGCACGTACTGCCTGCTCGCCCTCTCCGGGCTCACGGAGATCGCGGTGCCGTGGGCAGGGCTCGGCCTCACCCTCGTGATCGCGCTGGTGGCAGGCGTGGTTGCCTCGATCCTGCCTGCGCGCAGCGCGCTGCGGGTCACACCCGTGGAGGCCCTGGGCGCGGAGTAGCCGCCGGGAACGGCCACGGTGTGGACGACGCCTCGCAGCATGCCGGTCCACAGGCAGTGGCGGCCCGGGCCGGCACGGGACGCAGAGTGGTCCTGTGGCGGACGAGCAGAGCGACCCCGAGGGGGCTGCGGGAGTGCTCGGCGCCGACCACCTCGCCGTGGTGGACGCCGGGCCGGGCGTGGGGCGGGTCCTCGCCGTCGGGCGGGGAACGGTGCGGGTCGGCCGCGGCGCCGACCGGGTCGACCTCGAGGACCCCGCCTGGTCCCGCGACCATCTCGAGCTGCGCGCCCGGGCCGGCCGGATCGAGGTCCGTGACCCCGGTTCCACGCACGGCACGCGCCGCGTCGTCCGGTGGCCTCGACGTGGCGAGCGTCCGCGCAGGGTCGCCGGCCCGGTGGGGGGCGGCACGGTGGGGGGCGCCACGGTGGGTGGCCGCACGACGGGTGGCCGCACGACGGGTGGCCACGGGCCGCACGACGCCGGCCGGCGGACCGCCGGGCCGTGGCCGGGCCGGGCACGGATCGCACGTCGGGTGGGCCCGCACTGGCGCCCGGTGCGGGCGGGGACCTCGTTGCGCAGCGGCAGCACCACGCTGAGGGTGACCGAGCGGGCAGATCGCGTCACCGCCCCTGCGCCGGTGGTCGTCCCGCCCGGCGGCCGTCGCGGGTGGCGGACGCTGGCCCGCCTGGCACCCGTGCTGCTCGCTCCTCTCGTCATGGTCCCGCTGATGCTCGGGTCGTCCGCCGGTCCATGGCGGTTCGCGATCCTCGCCCTCCCGGTCCTCGCGATCGGGCTCTGGCTGCTGGCGGAACGGGACCCGGCGGGCCGGCGTCCTCCGCGCCCGACCGCGGCCGAGCTGCTGCTGCTCACCGGCTCGGGCGACCGGGCCGAGGGCGGTCCCGGCGACGTCCTCGTCCTCCGACGACGCTCCGACCCGGCACGTGGCGCTCGACGACGCCGCGAGCTCAGGCTGGAGCCGGGTGACGCCGTCGGGCTCGTCGGCCCCGGAGCCGAGCGACAGGCCTCGTGGCTGCTCGCGCAGGTCCTCACGCACGAGCCGACCGCCACGGCGTCCGTCCCGCCCGGCTGGCACCTGCCGCCCGGCAGGCAGCCGGACCAGGCGGGTCCGGCACCCGGCCCGCGCGGGCACCCGTGGCACGTGTCGGTGGTGCGCTCACGGCCGGACACCCGCAAGCCCTCAACCCCGGGACCCGGCCGACACATCGTGCTCGCGATCGCGGGCGACCGCGCGCCCGCCTGGTGCCGTCACGTGCTCGACGTCCCGATCCACGACGGCGTCTCCCGCACCTGGGCGCTCCGCCACGCCGCTGGGCTCGAGCACTCGGCCGCCGACGACGGCGATCTTCCCTCCGGCGTCCTCCTCACCGACCTCCTCGGTCCCCTCACCCCGGCCTCGGTCCGTCGTCGGTGGGCGGGGTCGACCGGGCTCCGGGTGCCGATCGGGCGCGACGCCGACGGGGAGGTCGAGCTCGACCTCGTCGCCGACGGCCCGCACGCCCTCGTCGCCGGGGCCACGGGCTCGGGGAAGTCCGAGGCGCTCACCGCCTGGCTCGTCGGGCTCGCCGCCACGCGCTCGCCACAGGACCTCACGATGATCCTCGTCGACTACAAGGGCGGCTCCGCGTTCACCCCGCTGGCGCCGCTCCCCCACGTCGCCGCGGTGCTCACCGACCTCGAGCCCGCGGGCACCACGCGCGCGCTCGCCTCCCTCGGTGCCGAGCTGCGGCGGCGCGAGCACGTGCTGGCCGACGCCGGGGTCAAGGACGTCGCCGACCTGCACGCGCGTGGCGGCCGGATGCCCCGTCTGCTGGTGGTGGTCGACGAGTTCCGGGCGCTCGCCGACGACCAGCCCCAGCTGCTCTCCGACCTCGTCCGCCTCGCCGCCCAGGGGCGCTCGCTCGGCCTGCACCTCGTGCTCGCCACCCAGCGGCCGAGCGGGATCATCGGGCCGGACGTCCGGGCCAACGTCACCGTGCGGCTCAGCCTGCGCGTGCTGGAGGCCGCGGACTCCCGCGACGTCGTCGGCACCCCGCGTGCGGCCGAGCTGCCGGCTGTGCCGGGTCGCGCGGTGCTGCGGACCTCGACGACGTCGGAGATCCAGGTGGCCTGGCTCGGTCCGTCCGCGGACGGCGGCCTCGCCGACGCGGTGGCGTCGATCAGGTCGGCGGCGTCGGGGGCCCCGCCTCCCCCCGTCCCGTGGGCGCCCGAGCTGCCGTCGAGGCTGGCACAGGGAGGGGCCCACCCGGGCACGAGTGCCCCGGCGGCGCCGACGGCGGTCGCGCTGCTCGACGAGCCGGACCGGCTCGCGCTGACCGACTGGGAGTGGGACGGCTCGGCGCTGCTCGTCCTCGGCGGTCCGGGCACCGGCCGGACCACGGCGCTGCGCGCACTGGGCGCGGGTAGCGCCGCTGCGGGCCGCGTCGTCCACGTGGTCGGAGGCGCCGATGCGGTCGGTGCCGGCGAGATGACGGGGACGGTCGCACCGCCGGAGGACCCGCGGCTCGGGCTGCGCCTGCTCGAGCTGCTCGGCGCCGCGGACAGCGCGCCGGGGCAGGTGCTCCTCGTCGACGACGTCGAGCTGCTGCTCGACCGGCTCGACCGCTCGCTCGGGCCGGGCCAGTCGCTCGCAGCCCTACCGACGGCGGTTCGCGGCGTGCTCGGACGAGGTCACCACGTGGCGCTGGCCGGGTCGCCCGGCAGTTCGTCGGCCCGGTGGGCGGAGGTCGGCCGCTCCCGGCTCGTCCTCAGCCCCCGTGACGCGACCGAGGCGACACTGGCAGGCGTCGACCGTTCGCTGGCGGTCGGGAGCGGCGCCCCGGGACGGGCCGTGCTGGTGCGACCCTCGGGTCAACGGGTGGCACAGGTCGTCGACGCGCCGGTGCTGCCGCCTCTCTCGTCCGCAGGGGGCGCCGGGCGCCGGGCGCTACCCGGGGCCGACGGGCACGCAGGCGCCGTCCCGCTGCTTCGCCCCCTGCCGCGGCACGCCGGCCACCTCCCGCTCACCACCGGTGAACGCGCGGGTACGGAGCTCGTCGTCGGCGTCGGTGGGGACGCGGCGACCCCGGTCGCAGTGCCTCTACCGAGCGGCGGCACGATCGTCGTCGTCGGGCCACCGGGCGCGGGACGGACCACCGCGCTCGGCCTCCTCGCCGCGCGGCTGGAGCAGGCCGGTGCCCGCGTGCACCACGGGGCCGAGGGGCCGGCCGGGGAGGTCAGGGCGGGGGATGCCGTCGTCCTCGACGACGTCGACGGGTTCGGGCACGCCGAGCTGGATGCCGCCGCGGCGCTCCCGCATCGGGGCGTCCGCGTCCTTGCCTCGGCCGGCACGCAGGCTGTGCTCACCGCGCACCGTCCCCCGTTGACGACCTGGGCCGCAGGCACGGTGCTCGTCCTGCGCCCGGACCTCGGGCTCTCCGCACGACTGGTCCCGGGCGGGCTCGGGCCGGGCGCCGACCCGCTGGGCGCCTCGGTGCCCGGACGGGCCGCGGTGGTCCGGGGCGGCCGGGCGAACGCCGTCCAGCTGTTCGGTCCCACCGGCGGCGGTCGATGACCCGCGGACGGGCAGCGGCGCGGAGGTCAGCGCCGGGTGCGGCGCGGCGCGGTGAACTCCCGCGTCGTCGGCCACACGAGCGCGACGATGCCCACCACGCAGGACGCGGCGGCCGGCACCGCGATCGTGAGGGCGAGGTCGATCGTCAGCACGGAGACGCCCGCGAGGATCCACCAGGTGATCAGCGCGCCACGCAGCCCCGCGCTGCCCCGCCCGACCTGCCGCGCCGCGAGGACGAGGAGCACGGCGAGGGCGGCGTACAGGACGCCGAGCATCGCCGTGGTGGAGCCGATGATCGCGTCGCCGCGCACGAGATCGAGGACGAGCCCGGCGGTGAGCACGCCCAGCGCGACGGCCTGGAGCAGGCAGACCACCTGGACCACCCGGACGGAGATCGGGGCGGCCGGCGAGGACTGCGGGCTTCGGTCGGGCACCGCACCAGCCTAGGTCGGCGCCGTCATCCGGACGCAGGTGTCCGGGAGGTGAAGACGAAAGGACGGGAGGACGACAGTCCTGTGAGTAAGCCCACGGCGCTCAGGTGAGCAAGGCGAGACCGGGAGCCTTGTGAGGGTCTGATGCGCGTGGGATTGTTGTGGTTCGCAGCGACTACATCGCCCGGCGAGCACCCCCACCATCCGGAGGGCAGAGCCGTGCGTGCTTGGAGGAACAAGTGGACTGGCGTCACCGAGCCGCGTGTCTGACCGAAGACCCGGAGCTCTTCTTCCCCATCGGGAACACGGGTCCGGCGGTGGTTCAGATCGACGCTGCGAAGGCCGTCTGCGCCGCCTGCCCCGTGGTCGACACGTGCCTGAAGTGGGCGATGGAGAACAACCAGGACTCCGGTGTCTGGGGCGGTCTCTCCGAGGACGAGCGCCGCGCGCTCAAGCGCCGCACCGCTCGCGCCCGCCGCGCCGGCTGACTCTCCCCGCGCGATCGCGTCGGCCCGGGCGGCGAGCTTCCTGCTGACCCGCCGGCGCGACCCCCGCTGACTCTCCCCGCGCGATCAGCGCAGCGGCCGACCCAGCCGGTCGACCCGCATCGGCGAGCTCGACCGGGTCCGGCCCACCCGCACCCGCAGGTGGACCTCCGTGCCCCCGTCGGGCGCCGCGCGCCAGTCGATACCGCCGCCCAGCTCACCCGCGACGAGGGTCTTGACGATCTGCGTGCCCAGGCCGGTGAGGACCTTGTCCTCGGCGATCCCCACGCCGTCGTCGGTCACGAAGATCTCCAGCTGCTCCTCGTGGTGCTCGACGCGCACCACCACGGTGCCGGGCCGGCCCGAGAGGCCGTGCTCCACGGCGTTGGTGATGAGCTCGGTGAGGACGACGGCGAGCGCCGTCGCGACGTCGGCGGGAACCATGCCGAACTCGCCGATCATCCGCGTGGTCACGCGCGCGTCCGGCACGGCGACGTCGGCGGCGAGCGCGAACACCCGGCCGAAGACCTCGTCGAAGTCGACCACCTCGTCGAGGCCCTGGGCGAGCGTGTCGTGCACGAGCGCGATCGTCGTCACGCGCCGCTCCGCCTGACCGAGCGCCTCACGGGTCTCGTCGTTGCTGCTGCGCCTGGACTGGAGCCGGAGCAGCGCCGAGACGGTCTGCAGGTTGTTCTTCACCCGGTGGTGGATCTCCCGGATGGTCGCGTCCTTCGTGAGGAGCTGCTGCTCCCGGCGGCGCATCTCGGACACGTCCCGGCAGAGCAGGAGGGCGCCCCGGCGCTCGGAGTGGTCGGTGAGCGGGATGGCCCGCAGGGAGAGGATGACGTTGCCGACCTCGACCTCGGTGCGCCACGCGGCGCGCCCCATGACCACGACGGCGAGCGTCTCCTCGATCGACCCCGACTCCTCGAGATGATCGGTGAGCAGCTCGGCGAGCACCTCGCCGCCCAGGTCCCCGATGATGCCGAGCCGGTGGATGTTGCTCAGGGCGTTGGGGCTCGCGAACGTCACCCGCCCGTCGACGTCGAGCCGGATGACGCCGTCACCCACGCGAGGGGTCCCGTGCCGCTCGGCGGACGGTGCGCCCTGGTGGGGGAACTCGCCACGGGAGACCATCGCGGCGAGCGCGTCGCCGATCTCCATGTACGCCACCTCGATGCGGGAACGCATCATCGCGGGCGAGACGACCTGCTCGCGGCCGAGCACCGCCACGATGCGCCCCTCGTGCGGCACCGGCTGGAGGACCGTGCGGACCTGACGGCCGTCGTCGCGCACCACCTCCCGGGTGTGGGTGCCGGCGTCGGACATCGCGTGCTCGATGAGCTGCGCGAGCTGGGGGTCCGGGGTGCTGCGCACGGCGTCGTCGTAGTGGACGGTCGCCCCGGTCTGCGGGCGGCAGTGGGCGGCGACGGTGAACGTCCCGTCGAGCTCGGGCACCCACAGGAGCAGGTCGGCGAAGGTGAGGTCCGCGATCACCTGCCAGTCCCCGACGAGCTGATGGAGCCACTCGATGTCACCCGGGGAGCGTGACTCGGACTCGGTGAGGATGTTGGACAGCGTCGGCACACCCTCAGCGTAGAGCGCCGCGGCAGGCGGACCGAGCCGGTCCCGCGGATACGGGCGCACCCGGCGCCCGGGAGCCCGCCGACCTACGCTGGGGACAGTCCCTGCCAGAGATGGAGCACCCATGCGCTTCGACCACACCGTCGAGTTCCCCGCACCCCCCGACCGGGTCGCGGCGATGCTCGCCGACCGTGACTTCACGGACCGTCGCGTGCGCGCCGCCGGCGCCACGAAGCACGACGCGAGCATCTCGTCCGAGGACGACGGGGCGTTCGTCCTCGACGTCGACGCGACGATCCCGACGACGATCATCCCCGCGACCTACCGCGGGCTGGTGGGCGACAGCTTCGTCGTGCGGATCGAGGAGCGGTGGAGCGCGGCCGCCGCCGACGACTCCCGCTCCGCCGAGTTCTCGCTCAACGTCTCCGGCGTGCCCGCCCGCGTCAACGGCACGCAGGCGCTGCGCCCCGTCGACGGCGGGACCGCCCTCGACTACCGGGGCGACGTCACCTGCTCCATCCCGCTACTGGGCCGGAAGATCGAGTCCGCGGTGGTCGGCGCCGTCGACACCGTGCTCGAGGCCGAGCGCCGGGTCGGCCTCGCGTTCCTCGCCGAGCAGGACGCCGACGGGTCCCGCGACTGACGCCGGGGCGGTCGCCCGACCGTCCCCCGTGGCCGTGGAGCGGCGGCCGTGACCGCCCGACGGTCCACCCGGCCGGGCGCCACCGGACCCGGTGCCGTCGAGCCCGACGCCGGTTCGGCCCGGTGTCGCCGGACCCGGCCCCGCTCAGTCCTGCGCCGGGAGGTGCCCGAGGCGGTGCAGGGTCGTCGAGACCGCCTGCTCGCGCAGCAGCGTGAGGAGCTCGCGCCGCCCGTTGGCGAGCACGGGGGCGGTCGAGACGTCGTAGCGGACGTCGGCGAGCAGGTCGCCGAGCTCCTCGCGCTCCGTGCCGAGGACGCGCACGCGCCCCCTGCCGCCCGCCAGCCGCTCGGCGAACGCCTCGGCCGTCTCGACGCCCGCGATGCTCTCGCCCAGCCGCCGGAGCGCGCGGCGCGCCGGCTCCCCCTGGTCCTCGCTCGCCTTCAGCCGCGCGGACAGCTCGGGGTGCAGCGAGATCCGCACGAGCGTGCCGGTCACCTCGGCGGCGAGGACGAGCCGCACGAGGTCCACGGGGCGGGCATCCGTGCCGGCGCGCACGTGCACGGCGGGCAGGGGCCGGTAGCGCAGCACGTTCGCCTCGGCGTCGAGACCGGTGGGATCGTGGTCCAGCGCGAGGTCGCGGGCCCAGGCCCGCGCGTCCGACCCGACGGCGGCCCGTAGCCAGCGCCGGTCCGACTGCAGCGGCACGAGTCCGGTGAGGTCGGCGAGGGCCTCGCGCACCCGCGCCGACGGCGTGTCCGTCTGCTGCGGCAGGCCGTCCCCCACCCAGCGGCCGAGCTGCGTGACGTAGTTCGGTCCGCCCGCCTTCGCGCCCGGCCCCACCGAGGAGTCCTTCCAGCCGCCGAACGGCTGGCGCTGCACGATCGCGCCGGTGCAGTGGCGGTTGACGTAGAGGTTGCCGGCGTCGACCCGCTCGGTCCACTGCTCGACCTCCGCCGGGTCGAGCGACTGCAGCCCGGAGGTGAGGCCATAGTCGGTGGCGTTGACCAGCTCGATCGCCTCGTCGAGGGAGTCCGCGCGCATGAGCGCGAGCACCGGCCCGAAGAACTCCGTGAGGTGGGCCTGCGAACCCGGCGCGACGCCGTCGAGCACGCCCGGGGTCCACAGCCGCCCCTCGCCGTCGAGGCGGCGCGGGCGGACCAGCCAGGTCTCCCCCGCACCGGGCTCGGTCAGCGCGTGCAGCAGTCTCCCGGTGGCCGGTTCGGTCAGCGGTCCGGTGGTGACGCCGAGGTCGTTCGGCCACCCCACCCGCAGCGAGCCGACGGCGTCGACAAGCTGGCGCCGGAAGCGCTCGCTCGTCCCCGCCTGACCGACGAGGACGGCGACGGACGCCGCGGAACACTTCTGACCGGTGTGCCCGAACGCGGAGCGGACGAGGTCGGCCACCGCGAGGTCGTAGTCCGCCGAGGGCGTGACGACCATGGCGTTCTTGCCGGAGGTCTCCGCGATCACGCCGTGCCCGGACTCCCGACCGGCCCGCCAGCCGGCGAACAGCCCGGCGGTCCCGGTCGAGCCGGTGAGCAGGACGCGGTCGACGTCCTCGTGCGTGACGAGCCGGTGCCCGACCTCGTTCTCCCGGGCGCGGAGCACCTGCAGGACGTCGGGGTCGTGACCGGCGTCCGTCACCGCCCCGCGGATCGCCTCGGCGACGATCTCGGCGAGCACCGGCGTCTGGGGGGCCGGCTTGACGATGACGGCGGCGCCCGCGGCGAGCGCCGAGGTCATCCCGCCGGTCGGGATGGCGACGGGGAAGTTCCACGGCGGCGTGACGACGACGAGGCGGTCGGGCTCGAACCGCGCGCCGTCGGTGTCGAGGTGGTCGGCGAACAGCGAGAGGTCCGCCGCGCGGTCGGCGTAGTAGCGGGCGAAGTCGATCGCCTCGGAGATCTCCGGGTCGGACTCGTCGATCACCTTGCCGGCCTCGGCGGCCGCCTGGCCGACGAGCTCACCGCGACGTTCCTCGAGCCGGTCCGCGGCGAGCCGCAGCACCCGCGCCCGCTCGCCCGGCTCGAGGGCGGACCACCGCGACCCCGCGGCCAGGCCGCGCTCGACGGCGGCGTCGACGTCCGCCGTCGACGACGGGACCGGCGTGCCGGGGCTGCGCCGCTCGGCCGCGACGTGCTCGGCGGCCCAGACCCGCGAGGCCGCGAGCGCCGGGTCCGTGTCGACCGCCTGGACGAACCGTGCACCTGACCGGACCCGCGCGCCCGTCCGGCGCGGCGGGGGCGCCGGGGATCCCGCGGCCACCACGGAGGCGCGGTAGCGGCCCTCCTGCTCGTCGAGCACGTCGTCAAGGGCGCCGCCGGCCGCGACGGCGTGGACGAAGTTCTCGGGGGCGGCGGACTCCTCGAGGCGGCGCACGAGGTAGGCGATCGCCGAGTCCATGTCCTTCGGGGCCACCACGGGCGTGTACAGGACGATGCGCCCGGCGTCGGCGGCCACCGCGCGTGCCTGCGCGGGAGCCATGCCCTGGAGCATCTCGACGTCCATCATCGCGCCCACGTCCCGCTCGGCGGCGAGGAGGTGGGCGTGCGCGACGTCGAAGAGGTTGTGGGAGGCGAGCCCGATGCGGACCGCGCCTGCGTTCTCGGGCCGCAGCGCGCGGTCGACGAGGCGCAGGTAGGAGGCGTCCGTCTCGGGCTTGGTGGTGAAGGGGGCCTGGGGCCAGCCGCGCAGCTCGCCCTGGACGCGTTCCATCGAGAGGTTCGCGCCCTTGACCACCCGGATGCCGACGGGCGCTCCCCCGGCGTCGCGGCGTCCGCGCGCAAAGGCCAGCAGCCGGTCGAGCGCCGCGGAGGAGTCCGGCAGGTAGGCCTGGAGCACGATCCCGGCGGAGAGCTGGAGGAACTCGTCCTCGGCGAGGATCGCGGTGAAGGCCTCGACGGTGAGGTCGAGGTCCGGGTACTCCTCCATGTCGAGGTTGACGAACACCTGCGGGTCCTGCCCGAGCGCCGCGCGGTAGATCGGCCGCAGCCGCTCCCCCACGCGCTCGACGGTGCCCTCGGTGTCCCAGACCGAGATCTGCGGGACCAGGGTGGAGACCTTGACGGAGACGTGCTCGACGTCGGGGCGCCGCACGAGCTCGAGCGTGCGGCGCGCGCGGTCGGCCGCCTCCTGCTCACCGAGGACCGCCTCCCCGAGGAGGTTGAGGTTGAGCCGCTCGCCGTCCCGGGCCGCGCGGGCCAGGCGCTCGGTGAGCGCGTCGTCCGTCGCGTCGACGACGAGGTGGCCCACCATCTGCCTGAGGCGCCGCCGCGCGAGCGGGACGACGACGCTCGGGGCGAAGCGGCCGACGAGCGCCCCGGCGCCGAGCAGCGCACGGTCCACCGGGGACAGGAAGGTCGCGCCGCCCCCGCCACCGATCCTGGCCAGCGCTCGGGCCGCGACGGACAGGTCCTCGGGGCGCGCCACGCGGTCGACGAACCGCACCGCCAGGTCGAGGCCCGCGGGGTCGGCGAGCAGATCGGACAGCCGACGCGTGGCGGCGCGCTCCTCGGGCCGCTCTCCCGACCCGCTCGCGGCGGCCCAGCGGCGCGCGAGCCCGCTCGCCGCGTCGACGACCGACTGCCCCTCGGTCACTGTCCGAGCATCCACCTGTACGGCAGGGCGAGGTCCGCCGCCGCCGACGGGCCCCACGTACCGGGCGCGTACGGGAGCGGCTTCGGGCGGTCCTCGGTCTGCAGGGGCTCGAACGCGTCGAACGCGGCGCGCAGCCCCTCGGCGGTGGTGAACAGCGAGCGGTCCCCGGTGAGGACGTCGTGGATGAGCGACGCGTACGGGCTCAGCGCCTCCGAGCGGGGCACGTCGTTGAGGTCGAGCTGCGCGCGGCCGGAGGAGAAGGTGAGCTCGGGGCCGGGCGTCTTGACGGTGATGTTGAGGGAGACGGCGCCGGCACCGGCGAAGTTGACCTCGATCGTGTTCGGCTCGAGGCCCTCGTCGAACAGCGGGCCGTCGGGCCGGCGCAGGACGAGCGTCATGCGCTGGGCCTTGCGCGCCATCCGCTTGCCGGTGCGCAGGAGGAACGGCACGCCGCGCCAGCGGTCGGTGTCCACCCAGACGCGGGCGGCGACGAAGGTGTCCTGGTCGGACTCGGGGTCCACGCCCTCGAGCTCCCGGTAGCCGTCGAACTGGCCGAGGACGACCTCCTCGGGGTCGAGGCGCAGGGCCCTCAGCGCGCGCTCGCGCTCGTAGAGGATCTGCTCGGGGTCACGGATGTCGAACGGCGGGTCCATCGCCACCTGGCCGAGCACCTGGAACAGGTGGGTGACGAGCATGTCGAGCGCGGCTCCGGTCTGCTCGTAGAAGTCGACGCGGTCGGCCACGTCGAGGTCCTCGGGGACGTCGATCTGCACCTGGCTGACCGAGTGCCGGTCCCACTCCGAGCCGAAGAGGTGGTTGGCGAACCGGAGGACGTAGATCGTCTGCACGCCCTCCTTGCCGAGGAAGTGGTCGATGCGGAAGATCTGCTTCTCGTCGAGGACCTTCTTCACGTCCCGGTCGAGCTGCTCGAAGCTCTTGCGGTCCGTGCCGTAGGGCTTCTCGAACACCACCCGGGTGGTCTCGGTGATGAGGTCGTGCGCCTCGAGCCCCTTGGTCACCGACCGGAACCCGCTGGGCGGGACGGCGAGGAAGTGGACGACGAGCGGCTCCTCGTTGGCCTCCGACCACAGGGCCCGGTAGCGCTCGTCGAGCACGGCGGGCAGCACGGACTCGTCGCCCGGGCCGAACCTGCCGTGCGCGTAGAAGAAGTGAGAGAGGATCTCCTCGACGTCGTCCGGGAGGCCGTTCGGGCCCTCCTCGAGGTCCTCACGCACCCGGGCGCGGAACTCCTCGTCGCTCAGCTCCTCGCGTGCGGACGCGATGACCGCCCAGTGCTCGGGCATGAGGTCGCGCGTGCGGATCTCGGCGATCGCAGGCAGCACCATGCGATGGGCGAGATCGCCGGACGCGCCGTAGAGCACGATGATGACGGCGTCGGGGGCGGTGAGCTCAGGTGCGTCGTGGCGTCGGGCATTCACGGCTCCAACCTAGAGCACCGGGGCCCGGGCGCGCCCCCGCCCCCGCGCGCCGGACCCTCCCGCGTGCCACGATCGTCCGCGTGACCGACCAGCGAAGCACCCCCGACCGACCGCCCGCGGGCGCCTCCGCGCACGACGACGCCGACCTCACCGTCACGCGCACGGGCACCCGCACGGCGCGCGCGACGAACTCGCGCGGCGCGTCGGTGCTGGTCGGGGGCGAGGGGGCGCCGGAGGCCTTCACCCCGGGCGAGCTCCTGCAGATCGCCCTCGCGGCGTGCGAGGCGCTGTCCGCGGACCACCGCATCGCGCACGGCCTGGGCGCCGACGCCGAGGTGGTCACCCGGGTGACCCGTGAGAAGGACGAGGCGGACAACCGCTACACGGACCTGCACGTCGAGATGTCGCTCGACCTCTCCGCCCTCGCGCCCGACGCCGAGGAGCGCCTGCGCGAGCGGATCGACGCGGCCGTCGAGCGCCACTGCACCGTGGGCCGCACCCTCCGTGCCGGAGCGGCCACGACGCTCACCGTCTCCTCCCGCGACGCCGGGACGACGTCGTGAACCCCGCCGAACACCCGGTCGACGACGACCGCGCCGGGGCGAGCTCCGACGTCGAGGGGCGCACCGCCGTCGGGGACGGCTCCGACGTCGGGGCGAGCACCGCCGTCGGGGCCGACGAGACCGACTCGCCCCGCGGGAAGGACGTGGCGCGGGGGCGCGGGAGGGACCTGGCGCGGGGGCACGAGGACGACGACGTCGTCACCCCCGGACAACTCATGGGCATGGTCGACTCGGCGATCCGCGTCGAGGGCCGCCGTTCCCGCTCCCGTGTGCGCCGGCTGCGGCAACGGATGTGGCGCTCGAGCCCGGAGCGTCTCGTGGCACGGCTCGAGCGCGAGTACGTCCGCTCGGCCGCCCGGCTCGGCGGCGCCGTCGGGGCCACCGCGGCGCTCCCTGTGCTCGGCACGGCCGTGGCCGTGGGGCTCACGAGCGCCCAGGTCGCCGCGTTCGTCGACGCGTCCGCGCGTCACGTGCTCGCCGTCGCCGAGGTCCACGGCATCAAGCTCGAGGACGCCGAGCGGCGCCGGACGCTCCTCCTCGCCGCCCTGCTCGGCAAGGAGGGCGCGCGGGCCGTGTCCGGCGGGGTCGGCGTCGGCACCCTGGCGTGGGCACGGACCACGCTCTCCCACCTCTCCTCGGGCAGCGTCCGGTCGATCAACAAGGCGCTCGCGAAGCGGCTGGCGGGCCAGGGGGCGCGGCGCGGCGTCGGCGCGGTCGCCGGGCGGCTCGCCCCGTTCGGGATCGGGATGGTCCTCGGCTACCGCGGCATGCGCGCGATGGCCCGCGACGTCGTCGAGGGCACCCGGACCGCGTTCGGACCGCCGCCGGAGGCCTTCGAGGACTGACCTCGACGCCCGCGCATCAGCCTTGAGCGAACGACGCTCAACTTTGCTTCACCATGGCGCTCATGGTGGGCGAGGATGGAGCCATACCGCCGGGCAGCCCGCCCGGCCCTCTCTCCCCGGAAGGACTCGCCATGGCCACCTACCGCACCACCGACCCGTTCCGCGACCTCGAGCGCCTGTTCACCCCGCTGCGTCAGACGCCGAACGCGCCCGGCATGCCGCTCGACCTCTACCGCACCGGTGACTCGTACGTCGCGAACATCGACCTGCCCGGGGTGGACCCGGCGTCGATCGACGTCGACGTCGAGGACCGCACCCTCACCGTCCGCGCCGAGCGGGCGGGCTCCGCGCCCGAGGGCGCCGAGTGGCTGACCCACGAACGCCCGGCCGGCACGTTCGCCCGCCAGCTCACGCTCGGCTACGGGGTGGCGCTCGACAAGATCGAGGCGACCTACTCCGACGGCGTGCTCTCGCTGACCATCCCCGTCGCCGACGAGGCCCGCGCCCGCAAGATCGCGGTCACCCACGGGTCCGGCACCACGACGATCGGCTCCGAGGACGCTCCGACCGAGGTCACGCAGCAGAACTGACCCGAGCGCGGGGACCGGCCCTGACCCGGGAGCTCGCTCGCGCACGGCGGCCGGACGCGGCGCGCAGCGGCCGGGTCACGTTCCCGGCCGGCCCGGACCCACGGCGGCCCGGCCCACGGCGGCCGGACGCACCTCGCGTCCGGCCGCCGTCGTCGTCGCAGGTACCACCGGAGGGGCATGCCCCTCCGGTGCGCCGGGTGAGTCCTGCGCGCGTCCCGCATACGATGCCCGGGTGACCGCCACCGCCACGACCTCCGTCAGCACCGCCTACGAGGACCTCCTGCGACTGGTCATGGAGACCGGCGCACGGAAGTCCGACCGCACCGGCACGGGGACCCGCTCGATCTTCGGCCACCAGCTGCGCTACGACCTCGCCCGGGGCTTCCCCGTGGTGACGACGAAGCGGGTACACCTGAAGTCGATCGTCGGCGAGCTGCTCTGGTTCCTCTCCGGCGACTCGAACGTGCGGTGGCTGCAGGACAACGGCATCCGCATCTGGAACGAGTGGGCCGGCGAGGACGGCGACCTCGGCCCCGTCTACGGCGTGCAGTGGCGCTCGTGGCCCACGCCGGACGGGCAGCACATCGACCAGATCAGCGCGGTCCTCGAGCAGCTGCGCACGAACCCGGACTCGCGCCGCATGGTGGTCTCGGCCTGGAACGTGGCCGAGCTCGACAAGATGGCGCTCATGCCGTGCCACGTGATGTTCCAGTTCTACGTGGCCGACGGGAAGCTGTCCTGCCAGCTCTACCAGCGCAGCGCCGACCTCTTCCTCGGGGTGCCGTTCAACATCGCGTCCTACGCCCTGCTCACCCACATGGTCGCCGCGCAGGTCGGCCTCGAGGTGGGCGACTTCGTCTGGACCGGCGGCGACTGCCACATCTACGACAACCACGTCGAACAGGTCACCGAGCAGCTGACGCGCGAGCCGTACCCGTTCCCCACGCTGTCGCTCGCCCCGCGCGACTCGCTCTTCGACCACGAGATCGGTGACGTCGTCGTCGAGGGGTACGAGCACCACCCCGCCATCAAGGCCCCGGTCGCGGTCTGAGCATGGCGCCCGGCGATCACGAGGCGCCCGCGCAGCAGGCCACGCCCGAGGATCCGCCTTCGCCCGGGGACGGGCCGGGGCGCGAGGACGCGCCCGGTGGCGGGCCTGCGCCCGGCCTCGGGGCGATCTGGGCCCAGTCGCTCGACGGCGTGATCGGCGACGGCACCTCGATGCCCTGGCACGTCCCCGAGGACCTCGCCCACTTCCGCGCCACGACGCGCGGGCACGGCGTCGTCATGGGCCGGCGCACGTGGCTCTCCCTCCCGGAGCGGTTCCGGCCGCTGCCCGGACGCGTCAACGTCGTCCTCACCTCGGGTGCCGCCAAGGACTTCCCCGGCGCGACGACGACGCCGGACCTCGCCGAGGCGCTGCGCCTGGCCGGGGACTCGGGCTGGGTCATGGGCGGCGGACAGGTCTACGCCGCGGCACTGCCCCACGTCGCACGGGTGATGCTCACGGAGATCGACACGGTCCTCGGCGACGGCCACGGCGACACCGACCGCGACGACCGCGACGACCGCGACGACCGCGACGACCGCGACGACGACAGGCTCGTCCGGGCTCCAGCGCTGCCCGAGGACGCGTGGGTCGAGGTCGCGCGGGAGCCTGCCCAGGGGTGGTTGACGTCGTCGACGGGGTGGCGGTACCGGTTCCGCGACCTGCGGCGTCGCTGAGACCCACTCCCTAGAATCGAAGGACCGTCCGGGACGGACGGCACACCCACTCTCAGGAGGCCCCGTGTCCGCACCACGTGTCCGCACCATCGGTCTGCACATCGCCGACGTCCTCGGTCGCTACGTCGACTCCATCCCGGAGGGGCAGGGACTCACCCTGCTGGACGAGATCAAGCTGACCGTCGCCGGGACCGCGGCAGCCCCGGCCGTCAACCTGGCTCGGCTCGGTGTACCGATCGCGACCACCGGCGTCGTCGGCGAGGACGCGCTCGGACAGTTCGTCCGGGACCAGATGGCGCGCGAGGGCGTGGACGTGTCCGGGCTGCGCAGCGACGCCGGCGCCCCGACCTCCGCGTCCATGCTCAACATCCGGCGCGACGGCTCGCGGCCCGCCCTGCACGTGGTGGGCGCCAACGGCCGCCTCGCCGCGCAGGACCTCACCGACGACATCCTCGACGGCATCGAGCACGTCCACCTGGGCGGGGTCGGTCTCATGCCGGGCATCGACGGAGCGCCGAGCGTCGAGTTCCTCACGCGCGTCAAGGAACGCGGGATCACGGTGACGGTCGACCTGCTCCCGACGGACGGTGGAGAGTCCGACCACGCTGCTCTCGACCCGATCCTGCCGCTCGTGGACTACATCCTCCCGTCCGACGACGACTCGCTGCTTCTCACGGGGGCCGACGGTTTCGCCGATGCGGCTCGCTGGTTCCTCGACCGTGGCGTCGGCACCGCGATCATCACCCTCGGCGCCGAGGGCGTGTCGATCAGCACCCCGGACAGCATCGACGTCCGGATGCCGACCGCGCCGGTCGACGTCGTCGACACGACCGGCTGCGGCGACGCCTTCGCGGCAGGCCTGATCCGCGGGCTGCTCGACGGCGAGCCGGTGGAAGAGGCGGCCCGGCTCGGGATGGCCTGCGGCTCGCTCGTCGCGACCGGGCTGGGCTCCGACGCCGGTCTCGAGTCCTACGAGCAGGCGAACGCGTTCAGGAGCTCCATCCCCAGGGCCTGAGCCCGGCGTCGTCGGATCGTCCCTCACGTGGAGGCGGACGAGTGCCCGGAGGACTTCAGCGTCGAACTCCGTGGGCCCGGCAACGACGAAGGCCCGGACCAGATGGTCCGGGCCTTCGTGGCGCCTTGCGCGTGGTAGCGGGGACAGGATTCGAACCTGCGACCTCCGGGTTATGAGCCCGGCGAGCTACCGAACTGCTCCACCCCGCGGCGACTCCTCAACATTACGGCACGGAAAACAGAGTCTCAACCGGCGTGAGCGTGCCGCCGCTCACCATGAGGCCCACGCCACGGTGAGAACACCCGGGCGAGTCCTCCGCGCGCGCAGCACTCCCTGGCGCGCTCCACCTCCCGGCGTGCCTGCGCACTAGGCAGGGAGCTCTCCCACTAGGCAGGCGACCGTGTGGCCTGCCCAGTGCACGAACCCCCTGACAAGTGGAGAGGAAGCACCAGCAGAGTGGGCGAGCCAGTGGGGAGGAAGCACCAGCAGAGTGGGCGAGCCAGTGGAGAGGAAGCACCAGCAGAGTGGGCGAGCCAGTGGAGAGGAAGCACCAGCAGAGTGGGCGAGCCAGTGGGGAGGAAGCACCAGCGCAGGGC
>JBQDDG010000050.1:0-18337 GCA_052093225.1 Actinomycetaceae bacterium | reverse complement strand
AAGGAGCGCATCGGGAAGATCTTCCAGATGCACGCCAACAAGGAGAACCCGGTCGAGGAGATCGGCGCCGGCCACATCTACGCGGTCATCGGCCTGAAGGACACGACCACCGGTGACACGCTCTGCGACCCGGCCGCCCCCGTGGTGCTCGAGTCGATGACGTTCCCGGAGCCGGTCATCCACGTGGCCATCGAGCCCAAGACCAAGGGTGACCAGGAGAAGCTCGGTACCGCGATCCAGAAGCTCGCCGAGGAGGACCCGACGTTCACGGTCCGCCTGGACGACGAGACCGGCCAGACCGTCATCGGCGGCATGGGCGAGCTCCACCTGGACATCCTCGTGGACCGCATGAAGCGTGAGTTCCGGGTCGAGGCCAACGTCGGCGCGCCGATGGTGGCCTACCGCGAGACCATCCGCCGCAAGGTGGACAAGGTGGACTACACGCACAAGAAGCAGACCGGTGGCTCGGGCCAGTTCGCGAAGGTCCAGCTCTCCTTCGAGCCGATGGACACCGAAGAGGGCGAGCTCTACGAGTTCGTCAACTCGGTCACGGGCGGGCGCATCCCGCGCGAGTACATCCCCTCGGTGGACGCCGGTATCCAGGACGCCATGCAGGGCGGTGTCCTCGCCGGCTACCCGATGGTCGGCCTCAAGGCCACGCTCCTGGACGGCGCCTTCCACGACGTCGACTCCTCGGAGATGGCTTTCAAGATCGCCGGCTCGATGGCCCTCAAGGAGGGCGTGAGGAAGGCCGACCCGGTCCTCCTCGAGCCGATGATGGACGTCGAGGTGCGTACGCCCGCCGAGTACATGGGCGACGTCGTCGGCGACATCAACTCGCGGCGTGGCATGATCCAGTCGATGGAGGACGCCACCGGCGTCAAGGTCGTCCGGGCGCAGGTGCCGCTCTCCGAGATGTTCGGGTACGTGGGTGACCTGAGGTCGAAGACCCAGGGTCGCGCCGTGTACTCGATGCAGTTCCACAGCTACGCCGAGGTTCCTCGTAACGTGGCCGAGGAGATCATCAAGAAGACCCGGGGCGAGTAGGTCCCACGGGCCGTCCCCCAGCACGACAAGACAACCGACCCGTAGGATCCAGCCCCTGGCGTGGGCATCCGGTTCTCGCCAGACAGACAACTACCCGAGTCCCAGGAGGACACCACAGTGGCTAAGGCCAAGTTCGAGCGGACCAAGCCGCACGTCAACATCGGCACGATCGGTCACGTCGACCACGGAAAGACGACGCTGACCGCGGCGATCTCGAAGGTTCTGGCGGACCAGTACCCGGAGCTCAACGACTTCACGCCGTTCGATCAGGTCGACAACGCTCCCGAGGAGCGTCAGCGCGGCATCACGATCAACGTCTCGCACGTCGAGTACCAGACCGACAAGCGCCACTACGCGCACGTCGACGCCCCTGGTCACGCCGACTACGTGAAGAACATGATCACCGGTGCGGCGCAGATGGACGGCGCGATCCTCGTGGTCGCGGCGACCGACGGCCCGATGGCCCAGACGCGTGAGCACGTGCTGCTCGCCCGTCAGGTCGGCGTGCCCTACCTCCTCGTGGCGCTCAACAAGTCCGACATGGTCGACGACGAGGACCTCCTCGAGCTCGTCGAGATGGAGGTCCGTGAGCTGCTCTCGGACCAGGACTTCCCGGGCGACGACGCACCCGTCGTGCGCGTCTCGGCGCTCAAGGCGCTCGAGGGCGACGAGCAGTGGGTCAAGTCGGTCCAGGACCTCATGGCCGCCGTCGACGAGAACGTCCCGGACCCGGTCCGTGACATCGAGAAGCCCTTCCTCATGCCGATCGAGGACGTCTTCACGATCACCGGTCGCGGCACCGTCGTCACCGGTCGTGTCGAGCGCGGTCAGCTCAAGGTGAACGACGACGTCGAGATCGTCGGTATCCAGGAGCACAAGCAAACTACGACGGTCACGGGCATCGAGATGTTCCGCAAGCTGCTCGACACCGCGGACGCGGGCGAGAACGTCGGTCTGCTCCTTCGTGGCACCAAGCGCGAGGACGTCGAGCGTGGCCAGGTCGTCTGCAAGCCCGGGTCGATCACGCCGCACACGCAGTTCGAGGCGCAGGTCTACATCCTGGGCAAGGACGAGGGCGGCCGTCACAACCCGTTCTACTCGAACTACCGCCCGCAGTTCTACTTCCGCACCACCGACGTCACCGGCGTCATCACGCTGCCCGAGGGCACCGAGATGGTCATGCCCGGCGACAACACCGAGATGACCGTGGACCTCATCCAGCCCATCGCGATGGAGGAGGGCCTCGGCTTCGCCATCCGCGAGGGTGGCCGCACCGTCGGCTCGGGCCGGGTCGTCAAGATCCTCAAGTGATCTGAGCCGGCAGCTGCCGGCACCCCGTGAGGGCCCGGTCTCCCACAAGGAGGCCGGGCCCTCACGCATGCCCGGCACAGGACCCCGACGACGCGGTGAGGTTCCGCAGCCGGGGCTACCCACCTCGGTGGATCCCGGTCCGGGCGTGTGCCTGCCTCGGCGGAGCCCGGTCGCGGCGGGCGCCGGTCGCCGCGCCCGGCCTCCGGTTGCGGTCGCCGCGCCGGCCCTGCGGGTGCCGGAAGCCGCGCCCGCCCGCCGGGTGCGCATCCTCACAGGCGCATCGGCCGCTCGCGACTATCGGTCGAAGGACCTGCGCTGGTAACGTTGACGGTCGGACACCGGCGCGTGCGAACGCGTATGCGCCGACCGGGGCGGGAACTCCCACCTGCCACGGACAGACGTTGCGGCAGCTCGGGCGAAGCCCGGCCGGTCGCAGGCCGGCGATCACGGGCATCAGCCCGGGAGAGCGGGGCGCGGACGCAAGGTCCGCGACGGCAAGCATCCAGACGGTCAGGCCCACAAGGGTCGCTCGGACCGGACGTGCGCACAGCGCGACACGCCCGGGCGCGGGGGTCGGCCAAAGCAAGGGTACGAGAGAGGTATGACGACGCCATGGCGGGACAGAAGATCCGCATCCGGCTCAAGTCCTACGACCACGAGGTCATCGACAGCTCGGCGCGCAAGATCGTCGACACGGTGACGCGCGCTGGTGCGACGGTCGTGGGCCCGGTGCCGCTGCCGACGGAGAAGAACGTCTTCGTCGTCATCAGGTCGCCCCACAAGTACAAGGACAGCCGCGATCACTTCGAGATGCGTACGCACAAGCGGCTCATCGACATCATCGACCCGACGCCGAAGGCCGTCGACTCGCTCATGCGGCTCGACCTGCCCGCGGACGTCAACATCGAGATCAAGCTCTGAGGATCGACGCCATGACTTCCACTTCCCAGCCGACCGCCGGCGCCACCGTCAAGGGGCTCCTCGGCACCAAGCTCGGCATGACCCAGGTGTGGGACGAGGACGGCAACCTCGTCCCCGTGACCGCCGTCAAGGTGGACACCAACGTCGTGACCCAGGTCCGCACCGCGGACCGTGACGGTTACCTCGCGGTGCAGATCGCCTACGGCGAGATCGACCCCCGCCGCGTCACGCAGCCGCTCCGTCGGCGCTTCGACGCCGCGGGCGTCACGCCGCGCCGCCACGTCACGGAGCTCCGCACCGCCGACGCCGAGGAGTACTCGGTCGGCCAGGAGCTCGACGGTTCGACCTTCGAGGTCGGCCAGCGGGTCGACGTCGTCGGCACCAGCAAGGGCAAGGGCACCGCCGGTGTGATGAAGCGCCACGGCTTCGCCGGCGCGTCCGCCTCGCACGGTGCCCACCGCAACCACCGCAAGCCCGGTTCGATCGGTGGCGCCGCCACCCCCGGCCGCGTGTTCCGCGGTCAGAAGATGGCCGGCCGCATGGGCGTCGCCCGTCGCACCGTCCAGAACCTCACCGTCCACGCCGTGGACCTCGAGCACGGCGTGGTCCTCATCGCCGGCGCGGTCCCCGGTCCCAAGGGCGGCCTCGTCGTCGTCCGCACCGCCGCGAAGGGGGCCTGACCATGACCGCCATCGACGTCACCGACGCCACGGGCGCGAAGACCGGGAGCGCGGAGCTCCCGGCCCACGTCTTCGACGCGTCCGCCAACGTCGCCCTGATGCACCAGGTCGTCGTCGCGCAGCTCGCCGCCGCGCGCCAGGGCACGCACGCCACCAAGACCCGCGGCGACGTCCGCGGCGGTGGCCGCAAGCCCTACAAGCAGAAGGGCACCGGCCGCGCCCGTCAGGGCTCGACCCGCGCCCCGCAGTTCGCCGGCGGTGGGGTCGTCCACGGCCCGCAGCCGCGCGACTACAGCCAGCGCACCCCGAAGAAGATGAAGGCCGCCGCCCTGCGTGGCGCCCTGTCCGACCGGGCACGCGCGGGCCGCGTCCACGTCGTTTCCTCGCTCGTCGCGGGCGAGACGCCGTCGACCTCCGCCGCGCGGAAGACGATCGAGGGCCTGGCCGGCAAGCGCCGCGCTCTGGTGGTGCTCACCCGCACCGACGAGGTCGCGGCACTGTCCGTGCGCAACCTCGCCGAGGTCCACGTGCTCTGGGTCGACCAGCTCAACACCTACGACGTCCTCGTCAACGACGACGTCGTGTTCACCTCCGCCGCCCTCGACGTCCTCGTCGGTGCGCGTGCGGACGAGGAGGAGTCGAAGTGAGCCTCGAGACCGTGAAGAACCCGCGGGACGTCATCGTCCGGCCCATCGTGTCGGAGAAGAGTTACAACCTCATCGACCAGGGCAAGTACACCTTCGAGGTGGACCCCCGCTCGAACAAGACCGAGATCAAGCAGGCGGTCGAGCAGATCTTCGACGTGAAGGTCAGCTCCGTCAACACGATCAACCGCAAGGGCAAGACCCGTCGCACGCGCACGGGCACCGGCAAGCGCAAGGACACCAAGCGCGCCATCGTCACCCTGCGGTCCGGGACCATCGACATCTTCGGTGAGGTGACCGGCTGACCGCCGGTCGGACAAGGATCAAGGGAACCAGATCATGGCAGTCCGCAAGTACAAGCCGACCACGCCGGGCCGTCGCGGCTCCAGCGTCGCCGACTTCGTCGAGATCACACGCTCCACGCCGGAGAAGTCGCTCGTCCGCCCCCTGAGCAAGACCGGCGGCCGCAACTCCACCGGCCGGATCACCACCCGGCACAAGGGTGGTGGGCACAAGCGCGCCTACCGCGTCATCGACTTCCGTCGGCACGACAAGGACGGCGTCCCCGCGAAGGTCGCGCACATCGAGTACGACCCGAACCGCACGGCTCGGATCGCGCTCCTGCACTATGCCGACGGCGAGAAGCGCTACATCCTCGCGCCGAAGAACCTCGGTCAGGGCGACGCCGTCGAGGCCGGCCCCGGTGCCGACATCAAGCCCGGCAACTCGCTGCAGCTGCGCAACATACCGGTCGGTACGACCGTGCACGCGATCGAGCTCCGCCCCGGTGGCGGCGCGAAGATCGCCCGCTCGGCCGGCTCGTCCGTCCAGCTGCTCGCGAAGGAGGGCATCTACGCCTCGCTGCGCATGCCGTCCGGCGAGATCCGGCACGTCGACGCGCGCTGCCGGGCCACCATCGGCGAGGTCGGCAACGCCGAGCAGTCCAACATCAGCTGGGGCAAGGCCGGCCGCATGCGCTGGAAGGGCAAGCGCCCGACCGTCCGCGGTGTCGTGATGAACCCGGTCGACCACCCGCACGGTGGTGGTGAGGGCAAGACGTCCGGCGGTCGCCACCCGGTGAGCCCGTGGGGCCAGCTGGAGGGTCGTACCCGCCGTCCGAACAAGCCCAGCGACCGGCTGATCCAGCGCCGTCGCCGTACCGGCAAGAAGCGCTGAGCCAAGGAGCACTGACGAGATGCCACGCAGCCTGAAGAAGGGCCCCTTCGTCGACGACCACCTGCAGAAGAAGGTGGACGTCGCCAACGAGAAGGGCTCCAAGAACGTCATCAAGACCTGGTCCCGCCGGTCGGTCGTCACGCCCGACTTCCTGGGACACACCTTCGCCGTGCATGACGGCCGCAAGCACGTCCCGGTGTTCATCACCGAGTCGATGGTCGGCCACAAGCTCGGGGAGTTCGCCCCGACGCGGACCTACCGCGGGCACGACAAGGACGACCGGAAGGGCCGCCGCCGCTGAGGCGCGCGCCCGACGACCAGTAGAGGTAAGGCAGAGACATGGAAGCCAAGGCGCAGGCGCGATTCGTTCGCGTGACGCCCATGAAGGCACGCCGCATCGTGGACGTGGTCCGCGGCCAGCGCGCCGAGGAGGCCGTGGACGTGCTCCGGTTCGCCCCCCAGGCGGCGGCCGAGACCGTCCGCAAGGTGCTCGAGTCGGCGATCGCCAACGCGCGCGTCCTCGCTGACCGCGACGGCGAGCGTTTCGACGCGGGTTCGCTCCGCGTCGTCGAGGCGTACGTCGACGAGGGCCCGACGATGAAGCGGTTCCGGCCGCGCGCCCAGGGGCGCGCCGCCAGGATCCTCAAGCGGACGAGCCACATCACCGTCGTGGTCAGCGACGAGTCCGAGGTGCCCGTGGGCGCCGGAAGCAAGGGAGGGACCAACTAGTGGGTCAGAAGGTCAACCCGACCGGATTCCGGCTCGGCATCACCACCGACCACCGTTCGCGGTGGTTCGCCGACTCCACCAAGGAGGGGCAGCGCTACCGCGACTACGTCCGCGAGGACGTCGAGGTGCGCAAGCTCATGTCGAAGGGCCTCGAGCGCGCCGGCATCTCCAAGGTGGACATCGAGCGCACGCGTGACCGCGTCCGCGTCGACCTGCACACCGCGCGCCCGGGCATCGTCATCGGCCGCCGCGGCGCCGAGGCCGACCGCCTGCGCGGCGACCTGGAGAAGCTGACGGGCAAGCAGGTGCAGCTCAACATCCTCGAGGTGAAGAACCCCGAGATGGACGCGCAGCTCGTCGCCCAGGGCATCGCGGAGCAGCTCGCCTCCCGCGTCTCCTTCCGTCGCGCCATGCGCAAGGGCATGCAGTCCGCGCAGCGCGCCGGGGCCAAGGGCATCCGCGTGCAGTGCGGTGGCCGTCTCGGCGGCGCCGAGATGTCGCGCTCGGAGTTCTACCGCGAGGGGCGCGTGCCGCTGCACACGCTCCGCGCCAACATCGACTACGGCTTCTTCGAGGCCCGCACCACGTTCGGCCGCATCGGCGTCAAGGTGTGGATCTACAAGGGTGACGTGACCGAGAAGGAGTACGCCCGCCAGGAGGCCGACGCCGGGGCCCAGCGCGGCCCGCGCGGTGGCCGTGGTGGACGCGGCGGCCCGCGCCGCGACTCCCGTCCCGCGGCGGCCGGCGAGGGCGCCTCGGCGCCTGCAGCACCGAAGACGGAGGCCTGACCATGCTCATCCCCAGGCGGACCAAGCACCGCAAGCAGCACCACCCCGGGCGCCGCGGCACGGCGACCGGCGGGACGACCATCTCGTTCGGCGACTACGGCATCCAGGCCGTGGAGCACGCCTACGTGACGAACCGCCAGATCGAGGCCGCCCGTATCGCCATGACCCGTCACGTCAAGCGTGGCGGCAAGGTGTGGGTGAACATCTTCCCCGACCGTCCGCTGACCAAGAAGCCGGCCGAGACCCGCATGGGTTCCGGCAAGGGCTCGGTCGAGTGGTGGGTCGCCAACGTCAAGCCGGGCCGGGTTCTCTTCGAGCTCGCCGGCGTCCCCGAGGACCTGGCCCGCGAGGCCCTGTCCCGTGCGCAGCACAAGCTGCCCATGAAGACGCGTTTCGTCATCCGTGAAGGTGGTGAGGGCTGATGGCCATCGGATCGAAGGGTCTGACGCCGATCGAGCTCGACGAGATGGAGGACTCCGTCCTCGCCGAGAAGCTGGCCGAGGCCAAGGCGGAGCTGTTCAACCTGCGGTTCTCCTCGGCCACCGGTCAGCTCGAGGACCACGGCCGCCTCAAGGCGGTCAAGCGGGACATCGCGCGCATCTACACGATCGCGCGTGAGCGCGAGCTCGGGCTGCGCACCGCGCCGGCCCCTGCCGAGACCACGAAGAAGAAGTGAAGGGCGACATGAGCGAGAACACGAGCTCCGCCGTCGAGCAGGCGACCGAGGACGAGCGCAACTACCGCAAGTCCCGCCGCGGCTACGTCGTGTCCGACAAGATGGACAAGACGGTCGTCGTCGAGGTCGAGGACCGCGTCAAGCACGCGCTCTACGGCAAGGTCCTGCGCCGCACCGAGCGGGTGAAGGCGCACGACGAGAACAACGAGGTCGGCGTGGGTGACCTGGTCCGGATCATGGAGACCCGGCCGATGTCCGCCACCAAGCGCTACCGCGTCACCGAGATCATCGAGAAGGCCCGCTGACGCGGGGTCCTCGACCCACACCATCCACATCCGTTCGGCCAGGCTCGCCCGGCGAGAACCGGCACGACGACAGGAGTAAAGAATGATCCAGCAGGAGTCGCGGCTCAAGGTCGCCGACAACACGGGCGCGAAGGAGATCCTCTGCGTCCGTGTGCTCGGCGGCTCGGGCCGACGCTACGCCGGCATCGGCGACGTCATCGTCGCCACAGTCAAGGACGCCATCCCCGGTGGGAACGTCAAGAAGGGCGAGATCGTCAAGGCGGTCGTCGTCCGTACCAGCAAGTCGCGTCGCCGCCCCGACGGCAGCTACATCCGCTTCGACGAGAACGCGGCCGTCATCCTCAAGGCGGACGGCGACCCGCGTGGCACGCGCATCTTCGGCCCGGTCGGGCGCGAGCTGCGCGACAAGAAGTACATGCGAATCATTTCCCTGGCGCCGGAGGTGCTGTGATGGCGAAGATCAAGAAGGGCGACCTCGTGGTCGTCATCGCCGGACGTGACAAGGGCAAGCAGGGCCGTGTGCTCAAGGTCGACGTCGCGAAGGACCGCCTGATCGTCGAGGGCGTCCAGCGGGTCACCCGGCACACCAAGGTCGGCCAGTCCGCCTCCGGCGGCACGAGCGGTGGCATCGAGACCGTCGAGGCCCCCATCCACGTGAGCAACGTGATGCTCGTGGACCCGGAGACGAAGAAGGGCACCCGCGTGGGGTACCGCACCGAGCAGGTGGAGCGTGACGGACGGACCCGCGACGTGCGTGTCCGTGTGGCCAAGCGCTCCGGTAAGGACGTCTGACATGACCGAGACCACCACCGCCCCCTCGCCCCGCCTCAAGGAGCGCTACCGCTCCGAGATCAAGGCCGGCATCCGCGAGGAGTTCGGGCACGAGAACATCAACCAGGTTCCCGGCCTCGTCAAGGTCGTCGTGAACATGGGTGTCGGCGATGCCGCGCGTGACAGCAAGCTCATCGAGGGCGCGATCCGCGACCTCACGCTCATCACGGGGCAGAAGCCGCAGGTGACCAAGGCACGGAAGTCCATCGCGCAGTTCAAGCTGCGCGAGGGCATGCCGATCGGCGCCCACGTCACCCTCCGCGGTGACCGCATGTGGGAGTTCCTCGACCGTCTGCTCTCGATCGCCCTGCCGCGTATCCGCGACTTCCGTGGACTGAGCCCCAAGCAGTTCGACGGCAACGGCAACTACACGTTCGGGCTCAACGAGCAGTCGATGTTCCACGAGATCGACCAGGACGCCATCGACCGGGTGCGCGGTATGGACATCACCGTGGTCACCTCCGCCATCAACGACGACCAGGGGCGCTCGCTGCTCAAGCGCCTCGGCTTCCCCTTCAAGGAGGACTGACCCGTGGCCAAGACCGCTCTCAAGCAGAAGGCCGCCCGCACCCCGAAGTTCAAGGTGCGCGGCTACACCCGGTGCCAGCGGTGCGGACGTCCGCACTCGGTGTACCGGAAGTTCGGCCTGTGCCGCATCTGCCTGCGTGAGATGGCCCTGCGTGGCCAGCTCCCCGGCGTGACCAAGTCCAGCTGGTAATTCACTGACGTCGCAGGTCCGACAAGGAAACCGCGACGAGGAAGGGCTGCTGCCCACCATGACGATGACTGACCCCATCGCAGACATGCTCACGCGTCTGCGCAACGCCAACTCGGCGTACCACGAGTCGGTGTCCATGCCGTACTCGAAGCTCAAGGCCGCGATCGCCGAGATCCTGCAGGCCGAGGGCTACATCGCCGGCTCGAGCGTGGAGGACGCCGAGGTCGGCAAGACCCTCGTCCTCGCGCTGAAGTTCGGCCCCAACCGCGAGCGCTCGCTCGCCGGTGTGCGCCGGGTGTCCAAGCCCGGACTCCGCGTCTACGCGAAGTCGACGAACCTGCCGCGCGTGCTCGGCGGGCTCGGCGTGGCCATCCTGTCCACCTCCTCCGGTCTCCTGACCGACCGCGAGGCCGACGACAAGGGCGTGGGCGGGGAAGTCCTCGCCTACGTCTGGTGATCGGGAAGGAAGAGACACTATGAGCCGCATCGGAAAGTACCCCGTCACCGTGCCCACGGGCGTCGACGTGACCATCGAGGGACCGTCGGTGTCCGTCAAGGGCCCCAAGGGCACCCTCGCGCACACCGTGGCCGAGCCCATCGTCGTCGCCCGCGACGACGAGGGCCAGATCGTGGTGACGCGCCCGGACGACGAGCGCGAGTCGCGCTCGCTCCACGGCCTCACGCGCACCCTCATCAACAACATGGTCATCGGCGTGACCGAGGGCTACACCAAGGGCCTCGAGATCGTCGGCACCGGTTACCGGGTCGTCGCCAAGGGCTCGAACCTCGAGTTCGCGCTCGGCTTCTCGCACCCTGTGCTCGTCGAGCCGCCGGAGGGCATCACGTTCACCGTGGAGTCGCCCACCAAGATCAAGATCTCGGGCATCGACAAGCAGCTCGTCGGCGAGACCGCCGCGAACATCCGCAAGATCCGCCGTCCCGAGCCGTACAAGGGCAAGGGCGTGCGGTACGAGGGCGAGCAGGTCCGCCGCAAGGTCGGAAAGGCTGGTAAGTAAGCGATGGGCATCACCATCAAGGGCAAGGGGCGCATGGTCGCCCGGTCCCGCCGCCACCTGCGTGTGCGCAAGCGCGTCCAGGGCACGGCCACGCGTCCGCGCCTGGTCGTCACCCGCTCGTCGCGCCACATGGTCGCCCAGCTGGTCGACGACACGGCCGGCATCACGCTGGCGTCGGCGTCCACGCTCGAGTCGGACCTGCGCAGCGAGTCCGCGGAGAAGGTCGACAAGGCCCGCACCGTGGGCCGTCTGGTGGCCGAGCGGGCGAAGGCCAAGGGTGTCACGGCCGCGGTCTTCGACCGCGGCGGCAACAAGTACCACGGCCGCGTGGCCGCCGTCGCCGACGGTGCCCGCGACGCGGGCCTGGAACTCTGACCCCGAGTAGAGAGCTCAAGGAGAGACACATGGCTGCACAGCAGCGAGACCGAAGCTCCGGCTCGGCCACGACGGGCGGTTCCACGGAGGGCCGTGAGGACCGCCGCGGTCGCGGCGACCGCCGGGGTGGACGCGACAACCGTCGCGAGGAGAAGAGCCAGTACATCGAGCGCGTGGTGACCATCAACCGCGTGTCCAAGGTCGTCAAGGGCGGCCGCCGCTTCAGCTTCACCGCGCTGGTCGTGGTGGGCGACGGCGACGGCACCGTGGGCGTCGGCTACGGCAAGGCCAAGGAGGTGCCCGCGGCGATCGCCAAGGGGACCGAGGAGGCCAAGAAGAACTTCTTCAAGGTGCCGCGCGTCCGCAACACGATCCCCCACACGGTGCAGGGCGAGGCCGCTGCCGGCGTCGTCTTCCTCCGCCCGGCCGCGCCGGGTACCGGAGTCATCGCCGGTGGACCCGTCCGCGCCGTCCTGGACTGCGCCGGCATCCACGACATCCTCAGCAAGTCGCTGGGTTCGTCCAACGCCATCAACATCGTCCACGCGACGGTGCAGGCGCTGAAGAACCTCGAGCAGCCGGAGGCCGTGGCCGCGCGCCGTGGCCTGCCGCTCGAGCGCGTGGCCCCGGCGGCCATGCTGCGGGCGCGCGCCGAGGGCGAGGCCCAGGATCGCGACTCCAGGGCCGACGACGCCGCGAAGGCCGAGAACGAGGCCGCCGCCGCGGGGGTGTCTGCCTGATGTCCCAGCTCAAGGTGACCCAGACGAAGTCCACCATCGGTGGCAAGCAGGCACAGAAGGACACGCTGCGGACCCTCGGCCTGCGCAAGATCGGCCAGTCGGTCGTGCGCGAGGACCGCCCCGAGGTCCGCGGGATGATCAGCACGGTGGCGCACCTCGTCACCGTCGAGGAGGTCGACTGACCATGTCGGAGGAGACGACGGGCGCCTCGCGCCCGATCAAGGTCCACCACCTGCGTCCGGCACCCGGCGCCAAGACCGCCCGCACGCGGGTCGGTCGCGGTGAGGCCGGCAAGGGCGGCAAGACCGCCGGCCGCGGCACCAAGGGCACGGGAGCGCGCTACCAGGTGCCCGCAGGGTTCGAGGGTGGCCAGACGCCGCTGCACATGCGGCTGCCGAAGATGCGCGGGTTCAAGAACCCGTTCCGCGTCGAGTACCAGGTGGTCAACCTGGACACGATCGCGGACCTGTTCCCCGAGGGCGGCACGATCGGTGTCGACGAGCTCGTGGCCAAGGGTGCCGTCCGCAAGGGACACCCGGTCAAGGTGCTCGGCGACGGCGAACTGACGGTCGCGGTCACGCTGACGGTCGACAGGGCCTCGGCGTCCGCGCGCCAGAAGATCGAGTCGGCCGGCGGCAGCGTCACCACCGCGTGACGACCGCACGACGTTGACGACCAGGGCGGTCCGGCGCATGCCGGGCCGCCCTGGCGTCGTCGTTCCCCCTTCGTGCCCCGCCCGCGGGGCAGGGGTGGGGAGCGGGACAGATGTCACGTCCGGTCGACGACGACCGGCCCGTCGCCCTCCCTCGCGGCAGGTAGGGTGACCCGGGCGCTCCGTGCGCCACCGATCCGACGCCGACGGCGTCGAGGATCAACCATTCTGATCAGGAGACGAACCAGGTGCTGAGCGCATTCCTCCAGGCGTTCCGGACTCCGGACCTACGGCGAAAGCTGCTGTTCACGCTCGGGATCATCGCGATCTACCGGATCGGCGCCTTCGTGCCGGCAGTGGGCGTGAGCTACCCGAACGTCCAACAGTGCCTCGGCGTCACGCAGCAGAACGACCTCATGGGGATGATCAACCTCTTCTCCGGCGGGGCGCTGCTCCAGCTGTCGGTCTTCGCGCTCGGCGTGATGCCCTACATCACCGCGAGCATCATCACCCAGCTCATGCGGGTGGTGATCCCCCGGTTCGAGGAGCTCCACAAGGAGGGCTCGGCGGGTCAGTCGAAGCTCACGCAGTACACGCGCTACCTCACCGTGGGTCTCGCGCTGCTGCAGTCGGCGGTCATCGTCACGGTGGCGAACAACGGCCTGTTCCCCGGGTGCCCCGTCAACCCGATCCCGGACACCTCCCCGATCGCGCTGCTCGTCACCGTCATCTCCCTGACCGCCGGCACCGTCCTCATCATGTGGTTCGGCGAGCTCATCACCGAGCGCGGCGTCGGCAACGGCATGTCGCTCCTCATCTTCATCTCGATCGCGGCCTCGTTCCCGTCCGCGATGATGACGGTCGCCCGCGGCGACGGCGGCATCGGCCGCTTCGCCCTCATCCTCGGCCTGCTCCTGGTCATCACGTTCGTCATCGTGTTCGTCGAGCAGAGCCAGCGGCGCATCCCGGTGCAGTACGCCAAGCGGATGGTCGGACGCCGGATGTACGGCGGATCGTCGACCTACATCCCGCTGAAGATCAACATGGCCAACGTCATCCCGGTCATCTTCGCCTCGTCGATCCTCATGCTGCCGACGATGGCCACCCAGTTCGGCGATCCCACCGACTCCTGGGCGATCTGGATCCAGACGAACTTCTCGCCCCAGAGCTGGGGCTACATGGTCCTCATGGCCGTGATGATCCTGTTCTTCACGTTCTTCTACACCTCGATCACGTTCAACCCGGACGAGATCTCGGACAACATGAAGCGTGCAGGCGGGTTCATCCCCGGCATCCGTGCCGGCCGCCCGACCGCCGAGTACCTGCGCTACGTCACCACCCGCATCACCACGGTCGGGGCGATCTACCTGACGGTGGTGGCGCTGATCCCGACGATCGCGCTCGCGGCCATGAACGTCACCCAGCTGCCGTTCGGCGGCACGTCGATCATCATCATCGTCGGGGTCGGCCTGCAGACCGTGAAGGAAATCAACTCCCAGCTCCAGCAGCACCACTACGAAGGGTTCCTGCGATGACCACGCGACTCGTTCTCCTCGGCCCGCCCGGAGCGGGGAAGGGCACCCAGGCCGGACGCGTGTCCGACGCCCTCGGTGTCCCTGCGATCTCCACCGGTGACATCTTCCGCGCCAACGTCGCGGCGCAGACCGAGCTCGGCAAGCGCGCCCAGCGGTACATGGACGCCGGCGAGTACGTGCCGGACGAGGTGACCAACGAGATGGTGCGCGACCGCCTCGCGGAGAGCGACGCGGCCCGGGGTTTCCTGCTCGACGGCTACCCGCGCACCGCCGACCAGGTCACCGAGCTCGACGAGATGCTGCGCGCCGCCGGCACGACGCTCGACGCGGTGGCCGAGCTGACCGTCGAGACCGACGAGGTCGTCGAGCGTCTGCTGCAGCGCGCCAAGGAGCAGGGCCGCGCGGACGACACCGAGGTGGTCATCCGGCGTCGGCTCGAGGTCTACGCCGAGCAGACCGCGCCGCTGGCCTCGCTCTACGCGGAGCGGGGCCTGCTCGTGCAGGTCGACGGCATGGGCGACGTGGAGTCGGTGACCGAACGCCTGCTGTCCGCGCTCGACCAGGGAGCCTGACCCTCCGGTGCGCGAGCGGATCGAGTACAAGTCCGACGACGAGATCCGGGCGATGCGCCGCGCCGGTCTCGTCGTCGCGGCGATCCACGAGGCCACGCGAGCGGCGATCGCGCCCGGCGTGACCCCCGTCGACCTCGACGACGCGGCGGTCCGCGTGCTGCGCGAGCACGGGGCGAGCTCGAACTTCCTCGGTTACCACGGCTTCCCGCGCTCGATCTGCGTGTCGGTCAACGACCGGGTCGTCCACGGGATCCCGGACACCACGCCGTTCGTCGAGGGGGACGTCGTCTCGGTCGACGCCGGGGCGGTCGTCTCCGGCTGGCACGGGGACGCCGCCTTCACGGCCACGGTCGGGGAGGCGAGCCCGCGGGACGTCCACCTGGTCGAGGCCACCCGCCGCGCGATGTGGGCCGGCGTCGCGGCGATCGGACGGGGCGGTCACGTCACCGACGTCGGATCGGCCGTCCGCGACGAGGTCGAGGCGTACGACGCCGAGCACGGCATCACGCACGACGTGGTGCGCGACTACATCGGCCACGGGATCGGCCGCGCCATGCACCAGGCGCCCGAGGTGGTCAACCATCGGGTGCGCCGCCCACGGAACCCCGTGCGTCCGGGCCTCGTGGTCTGCGTCGAGCCCCTGCTCACCACCGGCTTGCAGGACAACGAGACCCTGGGCGACGACTGGACCGTCGTCACCACGGACGGCTCCCGCGCCGCCCACTGGGAGCACACCGTCGCCGTCCACAGCCGCGGGGTGTGGGTGCTCACCGCTCCCGACGGCGGCGCCGCCGAGCTGGCCGCGCGCGGCGTCGAGGTCGTCCCGCTCGACGCCTGAGGGGGAGGGTGCCGCGTCGGGAGCCTGCTCCGCACCGGAGGATGCCACCCGATATTCGTGGAAGGCCTTCCCCCCGGCACCCCGGCGCCGCTACGGTAGGTCCACCTCGTTCCCCCCGTCGAGGTACCGGACCGCGATGCCGCCCCATCGCGAGTGCAGCGAAGCCTGCGCGCGGAGTCGCGCCGAAGGACGAGTCCAGGCCGCCGACTCCCCAGCCGCCGGCAGCGCGCGCATGTCGACAGGAGCCGCTGGATGACCGGCATGCCGCGTGTATCCGTCGGCTACCGCATGCCCGAGCCCGCGGCCGCCCTGCTGGATCCGCTGCCCGGTCTCGTCCTCGTGCACGCGCCGCGCGGCTGGGGGAAGACCTCGCTCATGGCCTCACGGCTCTCGGCCGAGTCGGGGCACACCGGCCCCGTGCACTGGGCCGCGCTCGGGGAGGGCGCACTGACCGCCGACGACGTGCGGTCCCGTCTGGACGCACTTGTCGAGCAGGCCGGCGACCAGGGCGAGCGTCCGACCCTGGTCCTCGACAACGTCTCCGCCCTCGACGGCGACACGACCGACCTGCTGCTCGAGACCGCCGAGGCGTGGGACGGACCGAACCTGGTGCTCATCTCCCGCACCTCCCAGGTGGTCGTCGGCCTCGCGCCGCTCGCGCCGGACTCGGTGATCATCACGGGCCAGCACCTGAAGATCGATGCCGCGCGGACGGTCGAGATCGGCTCCCGCATGGGGGTCGACATCTCGCTCGCGCACGCCGCGCGGCTGGTCGACGACTTCGCCGGCTGGCCGGGCCTGCTGCGTGGTGCGCTGTTCGGCGAGGTCACCGGTGGGTCGGGGGCGGTCAACTACGACGTCCTCGTCCGGCTCTCCACCCACGTGATGTCCGACTTCTCCGCGATGACCGACGGCGGGTTCGCCGGGCTCATGCTCCCGGAGCTGATCACCGACTGGGTGACGGACGAGCTGTTCGGGGGAGCGGACGCGTCCGCGGTGGTCCGCCGGGTCGAGGGACTCGGCATCGTCCGCCCCGAGCCCGGGGGCTACGCCTTCGCCGCCGGTATCCGGCGCGTGGGGCTCCGGGCGTTCCGGGAGGCGCACCCGGACCACCTCAAGGCCCTGGCCCAGCGGCTCCAGGTCCGGGCGGGCGTCGAGGGGGAGGTGCGGGCCGAGCTGCTGCTCGCCGCCGAGGCGGAGGACTGGGACACCGCCGCCGCGATCGTGCACGCGCGCTGGGAGCACCTCGTGCGCAACGACCCGGACGCGCTGCACCGGGTGGCGCGGCGTGCCCCCGATCCCGTCGTGGCCGACGATGCGCGCCTGAGGTCGGCTCGTGAGCTCCTCGGGCCCGACGGCGTGCCGGGCTGGCTGCACGACTTCATGTCCGCGCGGATCCCGGCGGAGCCTCCGGCCGCGGACATGACGCCGTTCCCGCGCGCGGACGCGCCGGGGACCGATGCCCTCGAGTGGCGCAAGACGCTCATGCTGCTGGCCATCTCCCGCCTGCGCGACGCCGACGGGGTCACGGCGACGGTCGCCGCCCACCAGGCCCTGAAGTTCCGGCCCCGGCCGGGCGACGACGTGCCGCCCTGGACGTCGGACGACGCCGTCGTCGCGGTCCTGGCCCTCGCGCTCACCCTCGTGGGCAACACGAGCGTCGCCCTCAGGTGGGTGGAACGCAGCGCAGGCATCTCGGACCGGCCGCCCGCGGAGAGCGGGGGCGAGGGCGCGGACGGCGCGGCGGTGGAGACGGTGACGGTCGCCGGGGTGCTCGTCCGCGTGACGGACGAGCTCGACCGCCTGGGACCGGTCGCGGCCATGCCCGCCGGCCCCTCGGCGCGGGGGAGCGGGTCGACCACGGCCGACCTGTGGCAGATGCTCGACGGGTCGACCGATCCGGGTCTCCAGGGCGGGATCCTCCTCTCGCTGACCGCGGGTGCGCTCCTGCAGGGGGACTGTGCGGCCATGCTCGCCGAGGTCGAGCGGCGGGCGATCGGCGCGCGCTCGGCGACCGAGGTGCCGGTGGCCCGGGTCCTCATGCACGCCTGCGCGGCCGATCTCTGCCTCGCGCTCGGGCACACGACGGCGGCGCAGTCCTGGCTGGACTCCGCGAACGCCGGGCCCCACTCCAGGCTCCTCCTCGAGCCGGCCACCGTGCGGCTCATGCTGGCCCGTGGGGACGACGAGGGGGTACTGCGCCGGACGGAGGACCTCAGCTCCACCGTCGCGCCGCGGTACGCGCTCGAGCTCTGGCTCGGCCGGGCCGCCGCCGCCCAGCGGTCGGGGCTCATCTACGTCCTCTCGGAGGCCGTGACCGCGGCCGTCGAGCTCGCGATCGAGCACCGGCTCGTCCGACCGTTCCTCATGCTCCCGCGGGACGTGGTCCAGCCGATCCACGAGCTCGCGCGTCCGCTGCTCGGTGACCTCGACGTCGAGATGCTCGACACGCATCCGGGTGTCTTCCCCGCGCCGGTGGGGGCGGTCAGACTCACCGCCCGCGAGCTGGAGGTGCTCACCGAGCTCGCCGACGGGTCGACGGTGCCGGGGATCGCGCGCAAGTACGTCGTCGCGCCGTCGACGATCCGGACCCACACGTCCTCGCTGTACCGCAAGCTCGGGGTCTCCACGCGGGCCGCGGCCATCGAGCGTGCGCGGGGCCTCGGGCTCCTCTGAACGAGGAGCTCGACGTCGTCTGGACGCGATCTCGACGGAACTCGCGGCGGATGTGAGTATTCGTAGTCGTGGGAGCCACCGAATCGTGCCTTTGGGGGCCACCGATC
>JBQDDG010000049.1:19286-19392 GCA_052093225.1 Actinomycetaceae bacterium | reverse complement strand
CGGGCCGTACCCGGGCGGAGGGCCGTAGCCCTGCTGGTCGTATCCCTGCGCCGGGCCGTACCCGGGCGGAGGGCCGTAGCCCTGCTGGTCGTATCCCTGCGCCGGG
>JBQDDG010000049.1:2787-19186 GCA_052093225.1 Actinomycetaceae bacterium | reverse complement strand
CCGTAGCCCTGCGGCTGCCCGTGTCCCGGGTGCTGTCCATATCCGTGCGGCTGCCCGTCCCCCGGCTGCTGTCCGTACCCGGGCGGCCGGCCGTAGGCGCCCGGCGTACCGTCACCACCCGGGCCGCCGTAGGACCCCTGGCCGCCGTAGCCACCCGATCCGGGATCGCCCGGCGAGGCCGAGGTGTACGCGCCCCCGTCGTGCCGACGCTCGCCGTGGCCCTGGAGGCCCGTGGTGGGCGGGAGGGAGTCGTGCTCGCCGCCGGACCACGAGGTGCCGTCCTCGCCGTCGCGGTGTCCCGCATCCGCGTCGGTGACGTCGATGCCGGCGCGGCGCAGCGTCCACACGCGCGCACCCTGGCCGCCCGGCCCGAGGCCGCCGTTGCGGGCGACGGTGAGCCGCCAGGCGCCCAGCCCGGAGGCGATCGCCAGCCACCAGCAGGCGCCCGCGCGGACGAGCGCCGCGACCATCGAGCCGAGCGTGCCGTCGTTCGCATAGGCGCGGGTCTGCTCGATGACCGGGCCGATCGCGAGCGCCGTCGTCGCCACGGTGGCCAGGATCGCCAGCCCGGCGCCGACCTGCCGCACCCGCAGCGGACCGGGCGCGAGGAGTCGTCCCGCCTCGTCGACGGCCTGGTGCTGCCGCGCCGTCAGCTCACCGGCGCGGCGCTGGCGGCGTCCGTCCTCGGTGACGACGGTAGGGAGCACCGCCCACGCGAGCGTGCCGGCGATGGCCGGGGTACCAGCCCGCATGAGCAGCACGGCGAGCACGGCCGCGACCGCCACCAGCACGATCCCGATGACCAGCAGGATCGGCGCCTCGAGCGGACCCCAGGGCTCCCCCGCGATGCCGGGCCGGAGCATGAGGCTGCCGACGACGGCGAGCGCGAGCGCCAGCACGGAGCCGAGAGCGCGGGGCACGGAGGTCGCGGCGGGGTAGAGGTCGCGCAGCGCCGTCTGCCGCTGCATGAGGACCGAGCTGAAGGTCGCCCAGTCGCGACGGATCGCGGCGGGGTGGGCGGCGCGGCGGACGGCCGACGTGGAACCAGGCATGGGGCTAGTTTGCACCGACGGCGGTGTGCCCGAGGTGTGCGTCCCCGCCGGGGCGAGCGTCGCACCGGAGCCGTCGAGCGCCGGCGAACCATCCCTCGCCCGTGCGACACCTGACGCCCCTGAGCCGTCCGGCATCCCGTCTGCGATCCGGTCCGGTGTCCCCCGACCGGCTCATCGCCGTCCTCACCGTGGTTTGCGCCGCGGCGTCCTGCGCCGACGCAACGAGCGGACGGACAGCCGCGAACGCCACCAGCGCCTGCGTCCGGCCGCCCTGCGCAGCTCGGCCACGGCACCGTCGACCTCGCCCCACAGCTCCTCGACATCACGGTCGCCGGGCACCTGGTACCCGAACGCCTGCTCGTCGGTGCGCCGCGCGAGGGCGTGGAGGTCGACCCCCGAGAGGTCGACGGGGTCCACGTCCGGGACGTCGGCATAGGCCGCCGCCGACCTTCCGGTCGCCCCGTCCTCGCCGTCGTCGGCGGCACCCGCCTCGCCGCGGGCACCGGGAGCGCCGCCGGCAGTACCACCCACAGCGCCGCCGCCGAGCGACGTCGTCACCGCCCGCGCGGTCACCGACCGGGTGGCGCCGACGGGCACCAGCGCGCCGAGGTCCCGCGTCGTGTCGACGAGCTCCGACCACCCGCCGGCCACCCGGTGCGTCGTCGTGCCCCGGGTACGCCTGCGGCGTCGTCGTGCCGCCTTCGTCGCGAGGATGACCACCACAGGCAGGAGGAGCAGGAGGAGCAGCCCGCCGCCCGCGGCGGCGACGATGATCCACACGATCGACAGCTGGGTCTCGCGCTCCTCGGGCTCCTCGCGCACGTCGACGTCCTGCCGCGCGGCGGGCGGCGCGTCCGGCGGCTCGAGCACCGGCGGGGGCGGCTGGAGCACCTGCGGCTGCGGCTGCTCCTGCGGCTCGAGGTTCTGCTCCTGCCAGATCCGGTCCTCGTCCGGGGTCGGGAAGAACGGCACCCACCCGTACTGCTCGAACGGCACCTCGACCCAGGCGGTGACGTCCTCGCCGGTCATCTGGATCGCACCGGAGCCGTTCGGCACCTCGAAGCCGATAACCACGCGCGCGGGGATCTGCATGGAGCGCAGCATGAGGGCCATGAGCGCGGCGTACTGCTCCTCGTCGCCGACCATCGCCGGCCCGGTGAGCATGGCGTCGAGCCGGGCGGCGCCGTGCCCGGCGAGCGAGGGGGTGTCCCCCTCGAGACCGTGGCTGAAGTAGCCCTGGCGGAGCCCGGACTCGACGGCCTGGATGCGGGCGAGGGTCGTCGTGGCGTCGGCCGCGAGCACGGAGGCCTCGGTCGCGACCGAGTCCGGCACGGCGACCTCGGGCAGCGCGTCGTCCCGTACGGGGGCCGCCTCGAGCGAGCCGATGTCGGGACGCTCGACGGGCGCCGCGCTCAGCGTGTAGGTGTCACCCGGCTGCAGCCCCGCCTCGGTGAGCCCGACGCCGGCGGCCGGATTGACGTACAGGGAACGCTGCAGGGCGGTGGACCGTTCGGAGGTGAAGGTGATGTCGGAGATCTCGCCGGCCACCGGCACCCACACGTCGCGGTAGTCGCCGACCGTCACGTCGATCTCCTGTGCGCCGGGGACATCAGAGTCCACCGCCGCGCCGATGCGCTGGAACTCCCCCGTGCCGGCCTCGGCGCCGGGGGCGACGGTGAACGCCGTGCCGTCGTAGGAGTCCATCGCGGCGAGCCGGACGAGCTCGCCGGACTCGAGGCCGTCGACGGTGAGCACCGTGTCGGTGAGGTGGTCCTTGAGGTAGGAGCGGTACCCCGCGAGCGGGCTCGGGTAGTCGCGCAGGTCCGGGGGCGGCGCCACGTGGTCGCGGACCACGGTGCGCCGGTCGCTGTCCTGCCACAGCGCGCCGACCCCGCCGCCCGCCACGAGCGCGGCGGCGAGCAGAGCGACGGTCGCCACGGGCCGGTCGGTGTGCAGCCGCGACGACCGCCGCGAGGCCCACACGAGGCCGACGACGACGAACGCGAGCCCGACGGGGATCGCGAGCATGGTGTCCCGCGTGCTGAGGAGCACGGACGTCGGCAGGATCAGGAGCGGGACGATCGCGGCGAGCGTCGGCCGGCGTGTGCGGTCGGCGATCGACATCGCGAGCGCGGAGCCGGCGAGCCCGAGCAGGAGCGGCACGGTGAGGACCGCGCCGGTGTCCCCCACCGGGGCGAGGATCGTCACCAGGTCCTTCCAGGCGGTGACGGTCCCCTGGCCGACTGCTCCCACCGAGGCCGGGGTGGGCAGCCAGCCGACCAGGGCCTCGGTGGGGGCCGCGGTGCCGGACAGGACCGCGAGCGCGAGGACCACGAGCAGGGCGGTGACCAGCACGCCCCAGCCGCGCCGGGCGGCGAGCAGGGCGAGCGCGCTGCCGACGAGCACGGCGAGGACCGCGACGACGGCGAACCGCGCCACCCCGTAGGCGGGCCACATCGGCAGCAGCGCGAGCAGCATGAGGAGCGGGACGGCGACCGTGTCCCACACCCGCATCCGGACCCGACGCCGGAGCGCGGCCCGCGTGGGCGCGCCCGCCCGGTACTGGAGCGCCTCGCTCTGGAGCCGGGTCTGCCGGCCGGCCTCGAGGCCGTCGGCCGCGCTCACAGGGCCGCCATGTGGAGCCCGCGCGTGAGCGCGTCGAGGTTCGGGACGGTGACGACCGTGACCGGTCCGACGGCGGCGACACTCGGCTCGACGTAGGCGTCGGCGCGCACGGCGAGCGCGCGCATGCCGACGGGCAGGACGGAGCCGGCGGCCCGGATGTCCCGCAGCGGCACCGGCGAGCCGCACACGAGGACGGCGAGGGTGGCGCGGGCGTGCGAGAGGGCGACCTCGCGGGCCATGTCGACGACCTGGGTGCGGGTCGGCGTCATGGTGAGGCGGGTGAGGTTGTCGAGCAGGGTGCGCGCGGAGACGGCCGGCAGCTGCCGCGCGGTGGTGAGGACGGTGAGCTCCTTGTCCTCGGTGATCGCCTGGAGGCCGAGCGAGCCGACGGCGGACACGGCGGTCTCGAGCTCGTCGGGGTCGTCGTAGTCGGCGGCCGAGGTGGACACGGCGACGACGACGTGGCTGCGCCTGGACTCCTCGAACTGGCGGACCATGAGCTTGCCGGTGCGGGCGGATGTACGCCAGTGGATGTAGCGCCGGTCGTCGCCGGGCGTGTACTCGCGCAGCGCGTGGAACGAGAGGTCGGACTCCGTGAGGTCCGTGGTGGGTCGGCCCTCGAGGTCGTGCAGCAGCCCGGCGGACGCCGAGGCGAGGCGCACGGTGCGGGGGTGGACGAACATCTCCAGCACCTCGGTCCACGTGCGGGCCGAGCGCAGGAGGCCGAGGGGGTCGCCGCGCACGGTGCGGGCGGGGCCGATCTCGACGACCGAGCGCCGCTGGGTGGGTACGGCGAGCAGCTCCTCGACCGAGCCCCCGGCGGACAGCCCGGGCAGCGGGATCGCGACCTGGCCGGGGCCGACGGGCACCTCGAGGCGGGCGGCCGCGGTGGACCGGGAGCCGGTGTTGGTGACGATGACACCCGCGAGCGCGCGGTCGCCGACGGTCACGCGCCGGTCGGACAGCCGGAGGTCGACGGAGTAGCTCTGCCGGCCGATCGTGAAGGCGACGGCCACGGCGAACAGGGCGAGCAGCGCCACCGAACCGGCCATGGCCTCGCCCCAGCCCAGCACGAGGGCGACGACGAGGGCGGCCAGCCCGAGCCCGAGCACGGTCCAGCCGAGCGCGGAGACCCCGCCGAGGACGCGGGCCATCTCGCGGCGCGGCCCGATGGTCCGCTCGAGCGCGGTGGTCAGGCCCGGGAGGGCGCCCACCCTGGAGCGCGCGGAGGTGCGCCACCGGCCGGTCGTCGACCCGCCCGAGGTCATCTGGCCGATCGAGTACGGCGAGTGGGCCGAGCCGGGCGAGGGCCCGGTCGGCGGCGAACCGGTGTGCGGGGAGGAGGCCGAGGCGGCCCGGTCGCCCGACGCCGAGCCGTGGACGACGGCGTGGGACTCGATCGCCTCCGGCACGTCGGGGCGGGAGGCGTTCACGGGCGGTCGTGGCCGCCGGGGACCTGGCGGTGCGCGGGCGGCTCGACCTGCTCGAGCACGGTGCCGAGCGCGCCGACGGCGGTGGCGCCGTCGAACTGGGCCTCGGCCTCCATCACCATGCGGTGGCCGAGGACGGGCTCGGCGAGCTCGCGGACGTCGTCGGGCAGGACGTAGCCGCGGCCCTGCGAGGCGGCCCAGGTCTTGGCGCAGCGCACGAGCGCCAGCGCGCCGCGCACGGAGACGCCGACCTCGACGCCGGGCGCGGTGCGCGTGGCGGTGACGAGACGCGAGATGTAGTCGGCGACGGCGGCGTCGACGTGCACGCGGCCGGACATGCGCACCATCTCGGTGACGACCTCGGCCGTGACGACGGCGCGCAGCTCGGCGGCGCGGTCGCGGACGTGGGAGCCGGTGAGGATGGCGACGGTCGACTCGTGGTCCGGGTAGCCCACCGAGGTCTTGATGAGGAACCGGTCGAGCTGGGCCTCGGGCAGCGCGTAGGTGCCGGCCTGCTCGATGGGGTTCTGGGTGGCGAGCACGATGAACGGGTCGCCGACCTCGTGCGTGGCGCCCTCCGCCGTCACGCGGCCCTCCTCCATCACCTCGAGGAGGGCGGACTGGGTCTTCGGGGAGGCGCGGTTGATCTCGTCGGCGAGGACCACGTTGGCGAAGATCGGGCCGCGGTGGAACTCGAAGGTCTTCTTGTCCTGGTCGTAGATCGAGACGCCGGTGACGTCGGATGGCAGGAGGTCGGGCGTGAACTGGATGCGCGAGCTCGTGGCCCGCAGCGTCTGGGCGAGGGACCGCGCGAGCTGGGTCTTGCCGGTGCCCGGGTTGTCCTCGAGCAGGACGTGGCCGCCGGCGAGCAGGGCCGTGACGACGAGCCGGATGACGCCGGTCTTGCCGACGACCGACCGGCCGACGTTGTCGACGATGCGGTCGAAGGTGCTCGCGTACCAGGCGGCCTGGTCCTCGGTGAGCCGGTCGAGCACGGGGACGGCGGTCATGGGGTCCTTTCGGAGGTGCGGAAGGGAGGGAAGGACGAAGGTGGGCCGGGCGAGCGCCGCTACGGGACCACCAGGTGGGTGTCGGAGGCGACGACGTCGCCGTGGCGGTTCCTGATCTCGAGCGTGAGCGTGACGGGGTTGCCCTGGTAGCGGGACGCCTCGTGACGGCCGGAGTCGCCGGGCGGGTTCCAGCCCGTCTCCGGGTTCGCCCAGCTGTCGGTCGGGTCGATCAGACCGTACTGTCCGTCGTCGTCGTACCAGCGGATCTCGTACGGCGCCTCGTCGCCCCAGTGCTCGAACCCGTCGTAGGTGAAGTCGAGGAATGCGCAGTCCCTGTTCTCGTCCGCGCACGGGGGCGTGCCCGGCTGGCCGCGGGCGTCGCGGTCGCGCACGATCGTCACCGAGCGGGTCGGCCGGTCCGGCTCGGCCCCGGTGCTCGCCGCGTCGGACGCGGTGCGCGTGGTGCTCGAGCCGTCGTCGCGGACCACGGTGATGGTCGCCTCGTAGCGGGTGCTCCAGTCGGCGGGGTTGATCCGGGCGCTGTCCTGCGCGAGAGCGTCGTAGGTCTCGCCGCCCACGCTCACCGTCGCCCGGGAGACGGGCCGCCCGTTGCCGTCCGGCACGGACCAGCTCACCTCGACGCTCGCCGTGCCGCCGTACTCGCTCGGCGTGCTCGCAGTGACCTCGATCGTCGGGTTGCCGAACGGGCCGTAGGGGATCGCCGCCGACGAGGCGCCGGAGGGATCGCCGCAGTAGGTGTTGCAGGCGCGCACGCGGAACGTGTAGCTGCTGCCGTTGGTCAGGCCGGTGACGGCGTCGCCCGGCAGGGTCTGCCACTCGCCGCCGTTCCGGGAGACCTCGTAGCGGTCGATCTGGTCGCCGCGCGGGTCGGCCGCGGAGTAGCTGAGCTCGATACGGCCGTCGTCCCCGGTGGCCGTGGCCGTCGGCGTGCCCGGGGCGGTCGGCTGGATGAAGGAGCGCACGGTGCCCGAGCGCGGGCTCGTGGCGCCGGGCCCGACGTCGTTGGTCGCCGTCACTGCCACCGAGTAGTCGTGCCCCTCGGGCGCGTCCTGCGTGAAGGACGTGTCCTGGGTGGTGAACCGGGAGAACTCGGCGCCGTCCTGGTAGATGACGACCTCGTAGCCGGTGATCGGCGAGCCGTTGGCGTCCGCGGCCCCGAAGGACCCGGTGATCTGGGCGGTGATCGGTGAGTCGACGCGCTGGACGTCGGGCGCGCCGGGCGCGCTCGGCGGTCCGGCCGGGACGACCGCCTCGGACCAGGCGGACCACTCCGACGGCTCGTCGGCGCCGTTGTGGGCGCGCACGCGGAACGTGTAGGAGGTGCCGTTGGTGAGGCCGGACCAGGTGTGGCTGGTCCCGGTCGCCGAGATCTGGCCACCGCCGACGGCGGGGCTGACCTGCACGTCGTACCGCTCGACCGGGGTGCCGCGGGAGACGGGGACCTCCCAGTCGACCTGCGCCTGGCCGTCGCCCCGCTCGGCGCTCGGGGCGTCCGGGCGCTCCGGGCGCACGTCCGGGACGGCGGGCGCCGACGGCGGGGACGGCTCGGAGTCGCCGACCTCGTTGGTCGCGATCACGGTGAACGTGTACTCCTGGCCGTTGGTGAGGCCGGAGACCGTGCAGGTCGTCGTCGCGCACTCCTGGCGGTGCCCCGCCGTGTCCACGGTGTAGCCCGTGATCGGCGAGCCGTTCGCCACCGGTGCGGCCCACGTGAGCACCACGGCGCCGTCCTGGACCTCCTGGACGCGCGGCGGGGCCGGGGCGCCGGGGGCACCGACGACGTTCATCCTGATGCGGGCCTCCGCCTGCCGCTCGGGCAGGCCGGTGGCGTCGGCGACCGTGACCCGCACCGTGAGCGGGCCGACGAAGTCCTCGTCGGGGGTGACCTCGACGTCGGTGAGCGAGTGGTCCACGAGCGCGACGCCCTGCTCCGCGGCGGCGGAGACGATGGTCAGCGGTTCGCCGTCCTCGGCGTAGGGGTTGATCGCGCCGGCCAGGATGTCGACCGTCTCCGTCTCGCCCTGCTCGACCTCGCCGAGGTCGACGTCGGGCACGGACGGCAGGGGCCGGTTCGAGGCGGTGAGGTGGACGCGGACGACGCCCGGGACCGGGTCGTTGACGCCGTCGGAGACCGTCATCGGCAGGTCGAGGGTCTGGCCCGGGACCGCGTCGACGTCGGCCTCGACGCTCAGCTCGTGGCCCTCCACGCTCGCGGTGAGCCCGTCCGGCACCTCCTCGGCCACCTCGAGCCGCAGCGAGGAGAAGTCCTCCGGGTCGTCGATCGCCGAGCGCAGGTTGATCGACTCCGGGTCCTCGCCGGGCACCACCTCGAGCTCGCCGCCGCGGAAGGTCGGCGGGATGTTGACCCCGTCCGGGACCACCGTGATCGGCAGCGTGAGGCGCGAGCTGAGCCCGTCCTGCGCGGTGTCCCCGTCGGTGACCTCGAACGTGATGGAGGCGGGCCCGTAGTAGTCCGGCGCGGAGGTGAACTGCAGCGTGGTCGCGTCGACGACGGGGCTCGAGCCGTCGGAGCTCGTCGCCGAGACCTGCGTCTCGTCGGTGAGCCGGATCGGACGCCCCGACGGCGCGACGACGTAGTCGTCGAGGTCGATCTCGAGGCGCTCGCCGGAGTGGACCTCGATCGGGTCGACGTTCGTGCGCAGCACGGGGCCGGTGTCCTCGGAGCCGGGGACGTCGACGAAGGCGTAGCCCTCCTGCCCGTCCGGGTCGGTCACCCGGTAGGTGAGGACCTGGCGGGTCGGCAGGACGGGGACCTGGATGTTGTTCCCGGCCACGCTCGCACCCTCGGGCGGGTCGACGAGGTCGACGGTGAGGGCGTCGGCGGTGCCGTCGGGGTCGGAGTCGTTCGCGAGGACGGGGACGGTGACGATGTCGTGGCCGATGATGTCCGCGGGCGCGACGAGGTCGTCGCGGGCGAGCGGCGGCAGCAGCGGGGCGTCGGGCGTAACGTCGACGGTGGCGACGCCGGAGTCGAGGCCGCCGCGGCGGTCCGAGACCCGGTAGACGAGCGAGAACTGGGCCGGTTCGTCCGGCGTGCTCACCCGTACCTGGTTCTGGTCGGTGGGCTCGGGCGAGAGTTCGGGCAGGTCGTCGAACGGGCCGCCGTCGGGCTCGTCGGCGAGGTAGAGCGGGTCGCCGTCCGGGTCGGTGTCGTTGCCGAGCACGTCGACGTCGACGGCGCGCCCGGGCCTGACCTGGACGGAGTCGTCCTGCGCCTGCGGGCTCGAGTTCGACAGCGGCGGGGGCACGACGGCGACCCGGATCTGCGCGGAGGAGACGGCACCGAGCCGGTCGCGCACCGAGTAGGTGAACGTGTCGGTCCCCGACGACTGCCCGTAGGCCTCGTAGTCGAGGTACCCGGCGCCGACCTCGACGACGCGGCCGAGCTGCGGGGCGGTGCCGGCGCCGAGGAGCTGCACGGAGTCGCCGTCCGGGTCGATCCCGAACATCGGCACCTGGATGCGGATCCGCTCGCCGCCGAAGGCCCGCGTCTCGATCGGCTCGGGCAGCGGGGCGGAGTTGGACTCGGACGCCGCCTGGACCCGCACGGTGACCAGCGCCGAGGCGGAGTTCCCGTTCTCGTCGGTCACGGAGTAGACGGCGTTGACGGTCTGCGGGGTCTCCGGGGCGCGGAAGCGGACCACCTGGTCGGAGGTGAAGAAGTGGCCGCGCGAGCGGTCAGGCACCTCCGAGAGCTCGGCGTCGAGCGTGTAGGTCAGCCCCTGCGGGTGGGAGTCGTTCTGCAGGACCGGGATCGTCACGTAGTCGCCGGCGCGGACGTCGACGACGTCGGGCTCGGCCACGGGCGGCTGCGGCGCCACGTCCGAGAGGATCGGCAGGACCACCACCTCGCCGGTCGCCGTCGCGTCGCCGTTGGAGACCGTGTAGGTCAGGCGCTGGGGCCCGGCGGTGGTCTGCGTGGAGGTGATCCGGAGCATCCGGTGCTCGAGGACGGAGACCACGAGCGGCGAGCCGGCCGGGACGTCGATCTGCTGGACGGCGAGCAGCCCGCCCGCCGGGTCCTCGTCGTTGGCGAGCACGTCGACGAGCACGGAGCCGCCCGCGGGCAGCAGCGCGGTGTCGCGCACGGCGACCGGCGGCGCCTCGGTGTCCGGCTCGACGACGTCGAGGCGCACGAGCCCGGTCGTGTCCTGCCCGCCCGAGTCCGCCACCACGTACTCGAGGTAGTTCGTGCCCTCGGTGGTGCCGGTGACCTGGATCGTGCCCGTGTCGTAGTCCGGCGTCACCTCGGCGACGTCCGAGGCGGTGACGGAGCCGAGGCGCAGCGGCTCGCCCTCCGGGTCCACGTCGTTGGCGAGGACGTCGAGCACGGCCTCCTCGCCGACGCTTACGGAGAGGTAGTCGTTGACGGCGCGCGGCGGGAGGTTCTCGGCGTCGTGCACCTCGACCGGGACGACCACCTCGGTGACGTCGGTGCCGTCGGAGACGGTGACCGTGACCTCCTTGAGGCCCGAGCTCGTGCCGGTGTCGACGAAGGTGAGGCGGCCGTCGGGGGTGAAGTGGACGACGTCGTCGGAGTCCGTCTGGGCGCCCGCGAGCAGCATCTCGTCGCCCTCGGGGTCCACCATCGAGGCGAGCACGTCGATCTCGCCGGTGCCGCCGAGGGCGAGGTCCAGGCGCGGGTCGCGGTCCTCGCGCACCTGGGGCGCGTTGTTCTCCGTCCGCGGGACGACGCGCAGCGTGATCGTGGCCTCGGCCTCGCCGTTCTCGCGGCCGTCGGTGATCGTGTACGGGATCGCCACCTGGCCTGACGCCGTCTCCGGCACCGCGATCTGGAGGGCGCGCCCGCCCATGATCGAGGACATGACGCCGACGTCCTCGGGCACCTCGCCGAACTCGGTGACCGTGAGCAGGTCGCCGTCCGGGTCCGTGTCGTTGGCGAGGACCTCGAGGACCGTCACCGAGCCCGGGCGCACCCCGAGCGCGTCGTCGACGGCGCGGGGCGGGCGGTTCTCCTCCTCGCGGTCCAGCGGCTGGTCCTCGAGCCGGTCCTCGGTCGACTCGGTCTCCTCCTCGGACTCGCCCTCGGGCGGGGTGGTGTCGTCCCAGTTGTCGACGAGCACCATCTCCTCCTGCGGGAGGTAGACCGTGCCGGTGAGGGTGTCGTTGAGGACGACGAGCCCGTGGTTGGTGCGCAGCCGCAGCTCGTGCGCGCTGCCCTGCAGCGGCACGTCGGCGTCGACGGGATCGGCGTCCCCGCACTGGACGAGGTAGGAGCCGCTGGTCCCGGCCCACGCGCCGTGGACGCAGTCGCCGACGACGACGGGCTCGGCGGGCACGCCGGCGAGCTCGGAGCGGATGATGGTCGGCTCGTCGCCGTCCATGGGCACGAGGACGAGGGCGTCCCGGGTGGCGAGCGCGACGCTGTCCCCGCGGCCCGACGGCTGCTGGACGGCCAGCTCGGCGAGGTCGAGGTCGTAGGCCGTGAGGTCGAGCGGCTCGCGGTCGGGCCGCAGCACGAGGAGGCGCTCCTCGTCCTCGGTGACGACGACGCCGACCGGGCGGTCCCCGACGGCGGTGAGCCCGACGGACTCCGCGTCGCCGAGCTCGGCGGGGTCGAGCCCGAGGGAGCGGGACTCGATCGCCTCGGTCTCGTCCTCGCTCTCCTCCTCCGGCTCGGGCTCAGGATCGGCGGTCGGCGCCTCGGAGCCGGACTCGGGGGCCTCCGGCAGGTCCGCGGTGGGTGGCGCCGCGCCGGCGGGGACGGTGGTGATCGTGGCGTCGGTGACGGACAGGCCGTGGACGGCGCCGTCGGTGCCGACGGCGAGCTCGCCCTCGGCGCCCACGTGGGCCTGCGGGGCGGCCTCGGTGTCCCCCAGCATGCCGACCTGCTCGACGGGCACCGAGCGCAGGGCGCCGGAACCGGGCTCGAGCATGCCGACGGTCGACCCGCCGAGCCCGAGGTCGGCGCCGCGGGGGATCGTCACCGCGCCGGCGCCGGTCGAGACCGTCGCGGGGTCGAGGGTCTGCAGGAGCGCCGCCCCGTGGTCGACGACGAGGACCGTGGACCCCTCCTGGAGGACGTCGACGTCGGCGGAGGCCGCGGTGACGGAGCCGTCGAGCTCCTGCACCGGGTAGTTCACGCGGCCGACGAGCAGCTCGTCGGAGTTCGTCACCCACACCCCGCCGTCGTGCAGCTCGATGTCCGCGACCGGCTCGCCGTCGTAGGCGAGGGCGGCCGCGACGATGCCGGTGGAGGCGACGGCGAGGGCGGCGCCGGCGGCGACGGACCGGCGTCGGCGGCCCCGTCCGGCGGTCCTGTCGGCCCCGGAGCGCTCCTTGCGCGAGGCCGATCGGCGACCCGGCGACGGCTGCGCGCCCGGGTGGTCCTCGGTCTCGGCCGGCATCGTGGCCTGGGGCTCGGCGGCGAAGGACGCGTCCCGGGGTGCACCGGCGTCGTCGTTACGACGACGACGCCACCACGCCATACCCGGTCCTCCCCAGATCCTCAGGGCGCGCGAGGTCGCGCCCACACCACAGGAGCGAGGTTAGCCGCACCGCGCGGCCCGTCATCGGCCGTACACAGCCGACCGCGGTGAGGCTCCACACCCCCATGATCGGCAATGGGTCCACGCCGGGAACAGCGGGTGAACAGCAGGTGTCGACGTAGCTCGGGAGCACGCGCCGCGGCGGCCTCACTCGGCGGCGGCCGCGGCGTCCTGGGGTGTCGTGCGGTGCGGGAGCACGCGCCGCGGCGGCCTCACTCGGCGGCGGCCTCGGCGTCCTGGGGTGTCGTGCGGTGCGGGAGCACGCGCCACCGCGGGCTCACTCGGCGGCGGCCTCGGCGTCCTGGGGGGCGTCGAGCAGCTCGAGCTCGTCGTTGGTGACCAGGCGGGAGGCGACGGCGTGCTCGACGAGGCGGGCGCGCCGGTTGACGGCGAGCTTGCCCTGTCCGCCCCGCAGCCCCCGCACGCCGTAACGGGCGAGCTTGTCGCAGACGTTGTCGAGCTTGCGGTTGAACCGGGTCAGGGTCCACCCGAGCCGGTTCGCGGCCTCCGCCGAGGTGGGGATCGACGTCGTCGAACCGCGTCCGGACAGGACCGGCTCGGCGAGCGCGAGGACGAGGAGACGCTGGGAGGGCGTGAGCGAGACGGGCCCGATGGTCGTCTCCCCCACCTCCATCTCGTCCTCGGGACGCGTGGGGAAGTACGCCGGGTCGTCGTTGGCCACGAGCACCTCGTAGGTGGTGGGCCCGGCGGTGAACATGAGCGTCGTGCGCGCGTAGACGAGCGGCAGGCGCGCACCCGGCGAGAGCCAGGCCTGCGTGTTGCCGTCCGGGTCGGCCACCGTCGCCGTCAGGCGTGTGCCGACGTTGGAGACCCACCACAGACCGCCGGACTGGGCGATCGTGAGGAACCTGCGGTGCAGGTAGGGGTTGTCGTCGAGCTCGAGCGGTCCCTCACGCCCGATGACGAACGGCTCCTCGTCGTCGACCGGGAACCAGTCGCCGCAGAACTCCACCTGGATACCCATGGGTCATGCCTCCTCTTCGACGCACGTCGTCGCCGGCTCGTTCGACGTCCGGCCGTTGGCCAGCCGGATCTTCACATCGATGCAGACCTCGCCGGACTCCTCGAAGGAGACTACGGGGTCCTCGACGGGCTGGAGCGGTGTTCCGCCCTCCGTACGCTGCCACACGTAGGAGACGTCCTGCTCGGCGAGCTCCTCCGGCACGCCCCACGTGAACTCGACGAGGCTCCCGGTCCGGGTGCCGACGAGCCCCACGGGCGCGGCCACCTGGTCCGGCATGTCGATCGTCGTCGCGTCTCCGGTCCGCGCCGTGACCTCGCCGTCCTGTCCGTCGCCGCCCGCGGCTCCCGAGGTCAGCGTCCCGAACGACCAGATGAGGGCGACGACCACGGCCATCACGCACACGACGGCCGTGATGACCACCCCGGAGCCGATCCTGCGCCGTCCGCCGTTCGACGGGCCCGTGGTCGCCGACCCCGCGCTCGGGGGGCTTCCGGCTCCGACGAACTGACCCGCGCTCGGCGGGCTTCCGGCGCCGGGGAACTGGCCCGCGCTCTGAGGACTGCCGGCGTCCGGGAGGTTGGTACCACCGACGAACGCGGCGGCCTGGGTGCCCTGGTGCCCGCTCCAGCCCCCCGCGTCCGCGTGGTTGGGCGAGGACGACATCGGCGCGGGGCCGCCACGTGGCTGCTGACCGCCCTGCGCGACCGTCCGGGCGACGTTGACGCGCGTGCCGTCATCACCGGGGCCGCCGTTCACGCCGGGACGGCCCTGCCCCGACCGGTCGATGCCACCGACCGGCTGCCCGCCGTTCGGCCCGCCCGCGCGGGTCGATGCCGTGGGCGGCGGTGCGGCGTGGAGGTCGCCGGAGGTGACCTCGGCGGCCGACGACGCGTGCCGGCCTGCGCCGGACGTGCCCGCCGAGCTCCCCTGCGAGCTGCCCGACGACGTGCCGCCGGCGCGAGAGTCCTCCTCCGGGCGCGAGGACCCGGACGACCCGGCGGGGCGGGAGCCCTCGCGGTTCTCGCGCGCGGCCCGCGGCGCCCGGCGGCGGTCCTGCGGATCGGGCGCCAGCCACGAGGTGTCCGGCATCTCGATCTCGGTCATCGGCAGGCGCATCTCCTGCTCGACCATCTGAAGGGCGCGGCCCAGGTCGGCGGCGCTCGAGTAGCGCTGGGACGGCTTCTTCGCCATCGCCTTGTCGAGCACGCGCTGGAGCGAGTCCGGGAGATCCTCGCGCTCGATGCGCGGGACCGGGTCACGCCGGATGCGGGTGGTGTAGTCGAGCCGCGTGTTCGGGCCGCCGGGGCGGGTGAACGGCGACCGGCCGACGAGGAGGGTGAAGATCGTGGCGCCGAGCGAGTACACGTCGCCCTCGATGCCGGTGACCTGACCGTCGATCGCCTCGGGCGGCGCCCACGGGATCGACAGTCCCGCCGTCTCCGTGAGTGTGTTCGACAGCAGACCGGCGATGCCGAAGTCCGTGAGGGCGGGGCGCCCGTACTCCGTGGTGAGCACGTTGGCAGGCTTGATGTCGCGGTGGACGATGCCGGCGCGGTGGGCCGTCTCGAGGGCTCCCGCGAGGCGCACGCCGATACCGATCGCCTCGGCCACGCCGAGCGGACGACGCCGGGTGCGCTCCGAGAGGTTGGGCAGCGGGCAGTACTGCATGACGAGGAACGGCCGGCCGTCGGGCGCGGTGCCCGCGTGGTAGATCGAGACGATCGAGCTGTGCGAGGACAGCTGGGCCATGAGGTTCGCCTCGGCCGTGAACTGCTCGCGGGACTGCCCCTCGGCGGCCTCCTCGGTCATCACCTTGACGGCGACGTTCCGCTTCGGCAGGTGCTGCGAGTACAGGAAGACGTCGGCGAAGCCGCCCGAGCCGAGGAGTCGGACGTACTCGTACCCGTGGAGCTCGGGAGGGTCTCCCGCCGGACGCTTCTGGCTCACTGCTCGGGCACCTGCCCGGCGCCGTCGACGTGGAAGCCGGCGTCGGTCCCGAGCTCGACGTAGGCGCCGGCGGGCACCGGCACGCCCGTGCGGGGGTGCAGGCGGAAGGCCGGCTGGTCGGGCAGGACGATGACGGTGCCGTTCGTGGAGTCCATGTCGGTGACGACGACGGACTCGCCGGCCGGACGGACCTCGACGTGGGTGGCGGAGACGTCCCGCTCCGGGCTGCGCACCTGGACGAGGCGCGGCACGTCGTCGCCGCTGAACCGGGCGGCGTCGGGGGCCCGTCCGAGGAGGATCGGCCGGTCGACGACCACCGTGGTGCCGTCGGACAGGACGAGGACGAGCGCGTCCGGGTCGTAGTCGCCGACGGGGATGCCGGCCAGCGAGGTCGCACCGTCGTGGTCCGGGCCCGCCATCTCGGTGTGCCCGTCGTGGTCGACGCCGTAGTGCCCGCCGCCGTCGTGGCCGTAGCCCTGGTCGGCACGGCCCTGATCGCCGTAGCCCTGGTCGCCGAAACCCTCAGCGTCAGCGCCGCCACCCTGATCGCCGGGGTGCTCGCCGGCGTCGCGGCCGTACCCCTGGTCGCCGTCGTGCTCGCCGCCGTCCTGGCCGTACCCCTGGTCGACGCCGTGCTCGCTGCCGTCCTGGTCCGCACCGCGCTGGTCGACGCCGGCGCTGTCGCCGTACGCCTCTGCTCCGGGGCCGTCCTCGTGGTGCCCGGTGTGGTCGGTGCCGAGGGGCGCCTGCTCGTCGGCCGCGGCGTCGTAGATCTGGGTGTGGCCGTCCTCGAAGGCGG
>JBQDDG010000049.1:0-2687 GCA_052093225.1 Actinomycetaceae bacterium | reverse complement strand
GCCTGCTCGTCGGCCGCGGCGTCGTAGATCTGGGTGTGGCCGTCCTCGAAGGCGGGGATGTCCTCGACGACGTCGCCGTCGTCTCCCGCCTGACCGGCCGTTCCGTCCGTCGGTGTCCCGGAGGCGTCGTCGTCCGGGGAGACCGCCGCGGCACCGGCCGTACCGGCCGCAGCTGCGGCCCACGGGACGTTCTCGATGAGGCCGTCGTCCGGCCCAGTGTTGTCGTCCGACCCGCTCCGGTCGTCGAACCCGCCCTGGTCGTCCGCGACGACCTCGGCGTCGACAGCCGTCCCGTCGCCGGCTTCGTCGGCGTCGTCGGAGGGCTCCTCGGTCAGCGCGAGAGCGTCCTCGGCGGCGAGCGCCTCCTCGATCCCGGCGTCGTCGGGCCGGCCGGGCGCGGCATCGTGCGCGTCGTCGTCCTCGCTCTGCTCGAGCGCGGCGCCCTGGTGGTACGGGTCGCCGAGCGGGGCGCCCTCGCCGTCGGTCCCGGTCAGGCCGGCGGCCCGCGCCTCGTCGGCCTGGCCCTGCTCGTCCTGGAACGCGTCGTGACCGTCGATCGTGGCGGCACCCTCCTGGGCGCCGACCTCGGCCTCGTCACGGCCGCCGTCCTGCTCGAGCTCGGCGTCGGCCACGACGTCGGCATCAAGCTCGGCGTCGGCCACGACGTCGGCACCGCGCTCCGCCGCCTCGGCGGCGGCGTCGGCCCGGACGTCGTCGCCGGGGTCTCGCACATCGGAAGCGGCAGCGTCGTCGTCGGACACGTCCTCGCCGCCCGCGAGCGCGGCACCGGCCACGCCCGCACCGACGATCCCCGCACCCGCGGCAGCGCCGAGCCCGGCATCGTCGCCTCCGGCACCAGCGTCGGACGCCACCGCACCGGAGCCACCCGCACCGGCCGTTCCGGCCACGTCACCGTCCGGGCTCTGCTCGGCGCCGGTCTCGTCGGTACGCTCACCGTCGGCGACGGTCTCGTCGACACGCTCACCGTCGGCGCCGGTCTCGTCGGTACGCTCACCGTCGGCGACGGACAGTCCCCCGTTCTCCTCGCCCGCGGGCGCCCGGGAGGCGATCCGCGAGGCCAGGACGATGCCCGTCGAGACCGGGAGCGTCGCGTCCCCGTCACCGACGTCGGCCGTCGTGATCTCGAACTCGGTGGCGCCGCTGACGAGCTCCTCGTACCAGGTGGAGTAGCCGCGGCCCGTGACGGTGCGTGACCCGGCCCGCACGGTGAGGTCGCCTCGGACGATGACGAACAGGCCCTCCTCGCGCGCCTCGACGAGGGCGAACGGCGGCAGCGTGGTGATGCCGCGGGCGGCGAGGAGCTCGATCCACCGGCTCAGCCGTGTACCGTCGCGGTCCTCCTCCCACATGCGGCGGGCGTCGTCGGCACCGAGCGACGGGGCGAGGAGCGCGACGGCGCTCTCACCGACGACGGCGAACCAGGAACCAGCGGTGTACTCGTGCATGTCAGCTCTCCGTGCTCGAGGGGGTGGGCGTGAGCGGCGGCGCGTGTGCGGGCGCTGGACTCTCGCCCGACGACGGTACGCGGGCGGCCGTGCTCCCGGCGAGGCGGTCGCCGTCGATCTCGCCGAGATCCACCCCGGCACCCGGCGACGGCGCGACGACCTCCGCCCGTCCGTGACCGTGGCCGGCCGCGGTGGTCCCCACCGCGTCCTCGTTGTCCACGTCCACGACGACGACGGTGATGTTGTCCTTGGACCCGCCGCCGGACACGGACCGCTCGATGAGCTCCTCGGCGGCGGCGGTGGGGTGCATGCGGGTCCGGAGGACGTCGGCGATCTCCTCCTCCTCGAGCTCGCCGAACAGTCCGTCGGTGCACACGAGCAGGCGGTCGTCGGAGCCCACGTGCAGCATCCAGTAGTCGACCTCGACGTCGAGCCCGGTGCCGACGGCGCGGGTGATGACGTTGCGGCGGGGGTGCGTGCGTGCGGCGTCACGGTCGAGCTCGCCGGCGTCGACGAGCTCCTGGACGAGGCTGTGGTCGACGGAGACCTGCTCGAGACGGTCGTGCGCGAAGCGGTAGACGCGCGAGTCGCCGACGTTGAGCACGAGCCAGTACGGCTCACCCCCGGAGTGCGTGAGGACGACCCCCGCCACGGTGGTGCCGGCCATCGCCTCGGCGAGGTCCGTGCCGAGGCCCCCGGCCCGTGCCTCCTCCTCCATGGTCCGGCGGATCTGCTCGGCGCCGGCGCGCACGGCGCCCGTGACGTCGTCGGGCGAGATCGGGCCCTCGTGCTCGGCGAGCGCGGCGAAGGCGGCGACGACGGTGCGCGACGCCATCTCCCCGCGGGCATGCCCGCCCATGCCGTCGGCGACGACGAAGACCGGGTGGCGCGCGAACGCCGCGTCCTCGTTCATCTTCCGCCGACCGCCGGCGTCCGAGGCCGAACCCCATTGGACCTGCATGCTCACCTCTCCCGGGCCTGTTGCGAGGACCAACCTACCGGCCCGGGGCCGCTCGTCCTGCGCGCGGACGGGGCCAGGTACCCATCTCTCACGCAACGGCGGCGGTGCGCGGTCGGCCGTGCGTCACCGCGGGGCGGGAGGCACGGCCGACCGTCTGGTCACCTCGGGCGCGGAACGCACGGCCGACCGTCTGGCCACCTCAGGCGCGGAACGCACGGCCGACCGTCTCGTCACCTCAGGCGCGGGCGGCCCACCAGGGC
>JBQDDG010000048.1:0-19449 GCA_052093225.1 Actinomycetaceae bacterium | reverse complement strand
GCGAGCCGTCACCCAATGGCTCAACCACCTGCTTTAGAGACATGCCCTAGGTCCGCTCGACCTTCCGTCCCATGACGCGTTGCACGTCGAGCACGCCCTGCACCTGGCGGATCGCCGAGAGCACCGAGCCCAGGTGCGCGGTCTCGGCCATCTCGAACACGAACCGGCCGAGGGCCACCCGCTCGCGCGTCGTGGAGATCGACGCGGACAGGATGTTGACGTGGTTCTCCGACAGTACGCGGGTGAGGTCGGACAGCAGCCCGTGCCGGTCGAGCGCCTCGACCTGGACCTGGACGAGGAAGGTCGCCTCGGGGCTCTCCTCCCACTCGACCTCGACGATCCGCTCGGGCTGTGCCCTGAGCTGGTCGACGTTCTGACACTCGACGTGGTGCACGGACACGCCCTGGGAGCGAGTGATGAACCCGATGATGGGGTCGCCCGGCACGGGTGTGCAGCACCGGGCGATCTTCACCCACACGTCGGAGCCGTCCATGCCGGCCACGGCGATCCCGGAGTCGCCCGTGCGGCGGACGGGCGTGCCCACGCCGGGGATCGTGGCCTCGGCCAGCGTCTCCTCGGCGCCGTCGTCGCCGCCCATCGTCTGGACGAGCTTGCTGACGACGTTGCTCGCGGAGACGTGTCCCTCGCCGATCGCCGCATACAGCGCGCTCACGTCCGCGTACCGCATGTCGACGGCCAGCGAGTGCACGGCCTCCGCGCTCATCAGCCGCTGGATCGGCATGTTCTGCTTGCGCAGCGCCTTGGCCAGCGCGTTCTTCCCGGACTCGACCGCCTCCTCGCGGCGCTCCTTCGTGAACCACTGACGGATCTTGTTCTTCGCCCGCGGGCTCGCGACGAAGCTCAACCAGTCCTGCGACGGGCCCGCCTCGGGCGCCTTCGAGGTGATGACCTCGACGGTGTCACCGTTGTCGAGCCGCCGGTCGAGCTGGACGAGCTTGCCGTTGACCTTCGCGCCGACGGTGCGGTGCCCCACCTCGGTGTGGACGGCGTAGGCGAAGTCCACCGGGGTCGCGTGCCCCGGCAGGCCGAGGACGTCGCCCTTGGGGGTGAACACGAAGACCTGCGAGCCGGCCATCTCGTACCGGAGGGAGTCGAGGAACTCCCCCGGGTCGGCCGTCTCCTTTTGCCAGTCGACGAGCTGGCGGAGCCAGCCCATCTCGCCGCCCGACGGGTCCGGCGCCTCACGCGCGGACCGCGAGCCGCCACCCTCCTTGTACTTCCAGTGCGCGGCCACGCCGTACTCGGCGCGGCGGTGCATCGCGTGGGTGCGGATCTGGATCTCGACCGGCCGGCCGCCCGGGCCGAGGACGGTCGTGTGCAGCGACTGGTAGAGGTTGAACTTCGGCATCGCGATGTAGTCCTTGAACCGCCCCGGCATGGGGGTCCATCGCGCGTGCACGGCGCCGAGCATCGTGTAGCAGTCCCCCACCGACTCCACGAGGACCCGCAGCCCCACGAGGTCGAAGATGTCGTCGAAGTCCCGGCCCCGGACGATCATCTTCTGGTAGATCGAGTAGTGGTGCTTCGGCCGCCCGGTGACGACGGCCTTGAGCCGGTGCGTTTTGAGGTCCTGCTCGATCTGGGTGCGCACCTTGTGCAGGTACTCGTCCCGGGCGGGCGCCCGCTCGGCCACCAGGTGGTCGATCTCGTCGTACACCTTGGGGTAGAGCGTCTTGAACGAGAGGTCCTCGAGCTCCCACTTCACCGTGTTGACGCCGAGCCGGTGAGCGAGCGGCGCGTAGATCTCGAGGGTCTCGCGGGCCTTGCGGCGCGCGGAGTCCTGGGAGACGTACTTCCAGGTGCGGGCGTTGTGCAGGCGGTCGGCCAGCTTGATGACGAGGACGCGGATGTCCTTCGCCATCGCGACCACCATCTTGCGGACCGTCTCCGCCTGCGCGGCCTCGCCGTAGTGGACCTTGTCCAGCTTCGTCACGCCGTCGACCAGGAGCGCGATCTCGTCGCCGAAGTCGCGACGCAGCTGGTCCAGCGAGTAGTCCGTGTCCTCGACCGTGTCGTGCAGCAGCGCGGACGCGAGGACCACGTCGGGCATGCCGAGCTCGGCGAGGATCGTCGTCACCGCGACGGGGTGGGTGATGTAGGGCTCGCCGGACTTCCGGTTCTGCCCCTCGTGCGAGCGTTCGGCGACCTCGTAGGCGCGCCGGACCAGCGGGATGTCGGACTTCGGGTGGTTCGCGCGCAGCGCCCCGATGACGGGCTCGAGCGCCGCCGGGAACTGGTGCGAGCGTCCGCCGAGCCACACGAGGCGCGAACGACCCCAGCCCGACGGCGATGCCGCAGGCTGTCCCGTCCGCTCGAGTGTCATCCCAGGAGTCTATGCCTCCGGCCGAGAAGGTACCGCCCCGGGATCAGACCACGACGATCGAGTCGACCTGCCGACCTTCGAGCCGTGACCGGCCGCCGAGCTCCGCGAGCTCGATGAGCATGGCGAGGGCCGCCACCTCGGCGCCGGCCTCCTCCATCAGGCGGCACGCGGCGGCGGCCGTGCCGCCCGTGGCGAGCACGTCGTCGACGACGAGGACGCGCTGCCCGCGCTCCACCGTGGTGGGTCGGACCTCCATCCGGGCGCTCCCGTACTCGAGCTCGTAGTCCGCGCCGAGGACCTCACCCGGCAGCCGGCCGGCCTTGCGCACGGTGATCATGCCGACCCCGAGGGCGACGGCGATGGGCGCCCCGAGGATGAATCCCCGCGACTCGAGCCCGGCGACGGCGTCGACCCGGCCCCGGTACCGGTCGGCGAACGCCCCGACGAGCGTGCCGAAGGCCTGGCCGTCCGCGAGCAGCGGCGTGATGTCGCGGAACAGCACGCCGGGCTGCGGGTAGTCCGGGACGAGCGCGATGTGCTCGTCGACGAGGCGGGAGATGTCAGGGGCGAAGCTGGTCGGCCGCTCGGTCATCGCTTCTTCTTCCTCTTCTCTGCCGGCCCGGTGCCCCGGCCGCCCGGGTCGTCCTCCGCCGAACCGTCGGCGACGACGAGCTCGATGTCGTCCTCGTCCTCCTCCTCGCGCCTCTCCGCGGCCGGCGACGCGCCGCCAGGCACGCGCTCGGCGAGGACGTCCTGCGTGTGCTGACGGTAGTCACCGCTGAGCAGGTGCAGGCTCACCTCCGCCGGTGCGGCGATGAACACCGAGGAGATGGTCGACAGGAGCATGCCGACGAACAGGGCGAGGGCGATGTCGCCGAGCGTGCTCGCGCCGAGCAGCCACACACCGATGACGAGGATCGCCGCCACGGGCAGCAGCCCGGTGACCGAGGTGTTGATCGAGCGCACGAGGGTCTGGTTGACCGCGAGGTTCGACCGCTCGGCGTACGTGTCCCGGCCCTGGTCGAGCACGCCCTCGGTGTTCTCGCGCACCTTGTCGAAGACGACGACCGTGTCGTAGAGCGAGTAGCCGAGGATCGTGAGGAAGCCGATGACCGAGCTCGGCGTCACCTCGAAACCGATGAGGGCGTAGATGCCGACGGTGAGGACGACGTCGTGCAGCAGCGCGATGATCGCCCCCGCGGCGAACGTCCAGGCCCTGAAGTACAGGACCATCACCACCGAGACGATGGCGAGGAAGATGACCAGCGAGAGCAGGGCCTGCCGGGTGACGTCCGCGCCCCAGGTCGGCCCGACGAAGGTCGCGGTCACGTCCTCCACCGGGACGTCGTAGGCCTCGGCCAGCGCGGCGCTGAGCTCACGGGTCTGGGCGTCGGTCAGCTCGGCCGTCTGCACGCGCAGCGTGCTCGAACCGACCTCCGCGACGCGCGGCGCCTCTCCCCCGACGTCGCTGACGACGTCGGCCGCGAGCGACTGGTCCATGGTGGCGACGCCGGAGACCGTGAACTGCGAGCCGCCGCGGAAGTCGATGCCGGGGTTGATGCCCTTGCCGAGCAGGACGCCCACCGACAGCACCATGAGGACGGCCGCGAGGACGAACCACGTCCTGCGCCGGCCGACGATGTCGAACGAACGCTTCCCCGTGTAGAGGTCGTTGCCCATCGAAGCGAGGGACGCCATCACACCACCGCCCCGTCGTCGCCGCCGCCACCGAGGTCCGCGTACGGGTCGATGGAGCGTTCTCGTTCCTTCTTGCGTCTCTCACGCTCGGCGCGGCGCTCCGCGGCACGGCGCTCGGCGATGGTGCTCCCCGCCCCGGCGGTGACCTTCTCCCGCGTGCCGGGGCCGGCCTCGTCGTCGCCGGCCTCGTCGGTGCCTGCCGTGCGCCTGCGGAACGATCCCGCACCCCGGTAGAGGGCGGGGTCCGTCCCGAGGCGCTCGGGCGAGAGCCCGGACCACCGGTGCCCGTCCCGGAAGAACGGCATCCTCACCAGGACCTGCATCATCGGGTGGGTGAACATGACGACGACGAGGAGGTCGATGACCGTCGTGAGCCCGAGGGTGAACGCGAACCCGCGCACACCGCCGACGGCGAGGAGGTAGAGCACGACCGCGGCGAGGAAGTTGACCGCGTCGGCCGCGATGATCGTGCGGCGTGCGCGCCGCCACCCGTGCTCGACGGCGGCGGACAACGTGCGCCCGTCACGTATCTCGTCCCGGATACGTTCGAAGTAGACGATGAACGAGTCCGCCGTGACGCCGACCGAGATGATGAGTCCGGCGACACCGGGCAACGAGAGCCGGTAGTTGATCGTCCAGCTGAGCAGCGCGATGACCAGGTACACGATCACCGCGGCCACCGCGAGGCTGGCCACCGAGAGCAGGCCGAGGCCGCGGTACTGCCAGACCATGTAGCCGACGACGAGCACGAGACCCACCACGCCCGCGAGGGCCGCGTTGGCGAGCTGCTCGGAACCGAGCGTTGCGGAGATCTGCTCGGTCGACTGCACCTCGAACGTGATGGGCAGCGAACCGAAGTTCAGCTGGTTGGCGAGCGCGTTCGCCTCCTCGTCGGTGAACGACCCGGTGATCTGCGCGCTGCCGTCGAGGATCGGGCTGTTGAACCCGGCGTGGGAGATGACGACGCCGTCGAGGACGATGGCGAACTGGTCCTGCGGCGGGTTGAGCGTCGGCAGGTACTGGGAGACGGCGCCGAACGTGTCGGCGGCCTCGGAGTTCATCTCGATGTTGACCGCCCACTGGCCGGTCGACATGCCCTGGCTGTTCGCCTGCATGCCCGAGCTCGCGCCGGTGAGCTGCGTGCCCTCGACCACCGCCGGGCCGAGGATGAACTTCTGCTGGCCGGTCGAGTCGCAGGCGACGACCGCGCCGTCCGAGTCGTCCGGCCAGCCGCCGGCGAGGTTCGCCGGGTCGGTGCAGTCCAGGGCGTAGACGTCGTACATCGTGCGCTCGGTGACCCACGTCTGGTCCGTCTGCGGGACGGGGTTGTCGGCGGCCGGCTCCTCGGCCGGCTCGGTCGAGAGCGTCCCGTCCCCGTCGGCGTCGGCGGCGATGAAGGCCGCCCCGCGGATCTCGTCGGGGATCTCGGCGGCGCCGGGGCCGTCGGTCGGGGCGTCGGCGGCGGCCTCGAGGGCACGCTCGCTGCTCGCGGCGGAGCCCGAGGCGGACTCGGCGCCCCCGGAGGCGGCCTCGGCGTCGGACGGGGCCTCGGACGACGGCGCCTCACCGCCGTCGCTGGGTGCCTCCGGCTCGCCGGAGGCGGACTCCTCGGGCAGGAGCTGGGTGGGGTCGACCGTCGTCGGGCCCTGGATCGCGAGGACCGGCCGGAACCGCAGCTGTGCGGAGCGGCGGATCAGCTCGAGGGTCTCCTCGGAGGCTCGCCCCGGGATCGCGACGACGATGTTCTGGCTGCCCTGGCTCGTGATCTCGGCCTCGGAGACGCCAGAGCCGTCGACGCGGTTGCGGATGATCTCGATCGCCTGGGAGATGTCCTCGTCGTCGACCTCGGAGCCGTCGGTCGTGCGCGGCGTGAGGATGACCTGCGTGCCGCCCTCGAGGTCGAGCGCGAGACGGGGCGCGAGTGACGCGCTACCGGCGAGGTTGCCGGCGGCGAGGGTGCCGACGAGAGCCACCGTGAGCACCAGCAGAGCCATGAGGGTGCGCATCGGCCTGGGCACGGCGTTGCGGCGCGGCCGGGGCCGCGTGGTCGATTCGGACACGGACGACGGGTCAGCTGCGGTCGTCGCGGCCCTGGCGACCGTCGTCGAAGAAGTCGTCGGACTGCTCGACGGCCGGGCGCTCCTCGCCCGCGGCGTCGCGCGCGTCGTCGACCGGCGTCACGTCGACCACTCCCTCGTCCTCGTCGTCGAGGTTGTCGTGCGAGCCGTCCGCCATGAGCTCGTACGGGGACTGTGTCGCCGACCGGACCGCGGTGCGGTGAACGAGGATCTCCGTGCCGTCGGGGTTCGAGAGCGTGACGACGTCACCGTTGATCTCCACCACCTGGTGGTAGCCGAGCGCGATCGTCTGGATCCAGGCGCCGGGGACGAGGGCGGACTCCACCTGCTCGCGCTGGCGCGCCTGTGCCTTCTTCCCCTGCCGGGACATGAACCAGAACATGAGGATCATGCCGGCGATGAGGATGATGAATGTGGGTTCCACGCGAAGACCAATCAGAGGGAGGGAGCAACCCCAGAAGTCTAGGCCCCGCCCCGCCCCGCCGGGCAGAGGGCCACGGTGAAGGTTGTCTCCCGGCGCGCCGTCAGGTGAACAGTGCGCCCTCGGCGGGCGGCTCGAGGCCGAGGTGGTCGTACGCGGCCGGCGTCGCGGCGCGGCCGCGCGGTGTGCGGACGATGAGCCCCTCCCGCACGAGGAAGGGTTCGGCCACGGTCTCGACGGTCTCGGGCTCCTCACCGACCGAGACCGCGAGCGTCGTCAGCCCGACGGGACCGCCGCCGAAGCGCGTGCACAGGGCGGTGAGCACGGCACGGTCGAGCCGGTCGAGCCCGAGCGCGTCGACCTCGAAGATGGCCAGGGCCGCGCGCGCGGCCTCGAGGTCGGCGACGCCGGTCCCGCGCACCTGCGCGTAGTCCTGCACCCGGCGCAGGAGCCGGTTGGCGATCCTGGGCGTGCCGCGGGAGCGCGACGCGAGCTCGCTCGCGGCGTCGGGGGTGATCTCGATGTCGAGCAGCGCGGCGGAGCGGGTGAGCACCTGGACGAGCTCGTCGGCCGTGTAGTGGTCGAGGTGCGCGGTGAAGCCGAACCGGTCGCGCAGCGGGGCCGGGAGCAGGCCCGCCCGCGTCGTCGCCCCGACCACCGTGAACCGCGGGAGCGCGAGCGGGATCGAGGTGGCGCCGGGGCCCTTGCCCACGACGACGTCGATGCGGAAGTCCTCCATCGCGAGGTAGAGCATCTCCTCGGCCGGGCGCGCCAGCCGGTGGATCTCGTCGATGAACAGGACGTCGTGCTCCTGGATCGAGGAGAGGATCGCCGCGAGGTCACCGGCATGGGTGATCGCGGGCCCGGAGGTCAGGCGCAGCGAGCCCGTGACCTCGTGGGCGATGATCATCGCGAGCGTCGTCTTCCCGAGGCCGGGCGGGCCCGAGAGCAGGACGTGGTCCGGCGCGCTCCCCCGCGCGGTGGCCGCGGCGAGCACGAGCGCGAGCTGGTCGCGCACCACCCGCTGCCCGATGAAGTCGGCGAGCCGGCGTGGGCGCAGGGCGGACTCGGCGGCCCGCTCGACGTCGTCGGCGCCGGTGGTGAGCACGTCGTCGTCGGACCGGTCCTCAGCCACGTCCGCCCCCGCCCAGGTGGCGCAGGGCCGCGCGGAGCAGTCCCGGGACGTCGCCCTCGGCCGGCGCGTCCTCCCCGGCCAGCACGGCCTCGACCGCGGTGGCGGCCTGCACCTCGCTCCAGCCGAGCGTGACGAGGGCCGCGACGACCTCCCCCGCGTGCGCGGACAGCGGGTCCGGCTCCGCCGCGGGGCGGCCGTCCGGTGCGGCGCCGTCGTCCCCGGCCGGGCCGAGCCGGTCACCGATCTCGAGGACGATGCGCTGCGCGCTCTTCTTCCCGATCCCCGGGACGCGCTGGAGGGAGGTGAGGTCCTCCTCGGCGACGGCGCGCCGCAGCTGGTCGGGCGTGAGCACGGCGGTCATGGCGAGCGCGAGGCGCGGCCCCACCCCGGACACGGTCTGGAGCGTCACGAACACGTCGCGCTCGTCGACGTCGGCGAACCCGAACAGGGTCAGCGAGTCCTCGCGCACCACCAGCGAGGTGGCCACGGTGGCGTCGCTCCCCTCGCGCAGCGTGGCGAGGGTGGCAGGCGCGGCCTGGACCGTCATGCCGACCCCGCCGACGACGATCTCGGCCTCCTGCAGGCCGACGCGGGCGACGGTCCCGTGCAGCGATGAGATCACCGGCTGGGCCCCTTTCCTCTGGTCGCGGCCCGGACGCGGGACCCGGCCCGTCCCCGGGCCGGCGGCGGCGTCGGGCACGACACCTGATGGCAGAACATGTGTTCGAGAGTCTAGCCGCGCGGGGCGACGGCGCCCGCACGACGCGCCCGGCGCTCGGCGTTCGCCCAGGCGCGCTGGGCGGGCGTGAGGTGCGTGCCGGCGTCGTCGGGCAGCATGCCCGCTCCCCCGTGCTGGGCGCCGGCGGCCGGCGTGCCGAGCGCGCCCCCGCGCCAGGCGTGACAGATCGCGAGAGCGAGCGCGTCGGCGGCGTCGGCGGGGCGCGGTGCGGTCTCGAGACCGAGGATCCGGCGCACCATCTCCTGGACCTGCTTCTTCCCGGCCCGCCCGTCACCGCTCACCGCAGCCTTGACCTCGCTCGGCGTGTGCAGGGCGAGCCGCGTACCGGCGCGGGCGGCCCCGAGCATGGCGACGCCGGCGACCTGGGAGGTACCGGTGACCGAGCGGACGTTGGACTGGGCGAAGACGCGCTCGACGGCGACGACGTCCGGACGGTACCGCGCGACCACCGCGTCGATCCGTTCCGCCAGCGCCAGCAGCCTGAGATGGGGGTCCTGCTCCGCGGGCGTACGCACGACCTCGACGTGGACGAGCGAGACCCCCCGTCCGCCGTCGCGGTCGACGATGCCGAGACCGCAGCGCGTGAGGCCGGGGTCGACGCCGAGGATCCGCATGCCCCCACTCTCGCACCCGCCCCTAGACGAGCCGGAGAACGCCGCGCACCAGCGTGGCGAGCGCGCCGGCCCAGGCCACCCCGAGCGCGAGGCGCCGGGCGACGTCGGCCGGGACCCGGTGCGCGAGCAGGCCGGCGACCGGGACGACGGCGAGCACGGTCGCCGCGAGCAGCGCGACCACCCACCACGGCGGGAGGTCGGCGACCGGTGTCGCCCCGAGCGCGAGCTTGAGGGTGACCGACAGGAGCCCCATCGTGAGGAACGTGGGCTGCATCGAGGCGGCGAACGAGGAGTAGCCCCAGCGCGAGACTCGCGCGTAGACGACGAGGGAGGGGCCGGCGACCCCCGCCGTCGTGTTGAAGAACCCGCCGACCGCGCCGGCGACCCCCGCGGGGACCGCCCCCCGCAGCGGGGGCAGCCGGTCGGCGGCCGAGGCGAGCAGCGTGCCCGCCAGGCCGACGACGAGGATCGAGCCGACGGCGATCTCCAGCCACGCGAGCGGCAGCTCGCGCACGACGACGGCGGCGGGCACCGCGCCGATCACCGCGCACGGCAGGAGGACGCGCAGCCGCCGCCACTCCACGTGCGCGCGCAGGGCCCACCAGATGACGAGTGCGGAGACCGTGGTGGTGGCGTTGGTGAGCCAGACGCCCGTGACGGGGCCGACGACGAACGACAACACCGGCGCGACGACGAGCCCGACACCCATCCCCGAGACGCGCTGCAGGGTGCACCCCACGGCGACGGCCACGACGGCGATGACGATCGCACCGGCCGACATCAGGCCACCTGGCCTGATTGCACGAGGGCTCAGTCCTCCGCGTCGAGCTCGGCGAGCACCTCGTCGGGGATGTCGACGTTGGAGAACACGTTCTGCACGTCGTCGAGCTCCTCGAGCGCGTCGACGAGCCGCATCACCTTGTTCGCCCCGTCCGCGTCGACCGTGACCTCCATCGACGGCACGAACTGCGACTCGGCGGAGTCGTAGTCGAGCCCGGCGTCCACCACGGCGGTGCGGACCTCGACCACGTCGGTGGCCTCGGAGTAGACCTCGAAGGTGTCGCCCTCGTCCGTGACCTCCTCGGCGCCGGCGTCGAGCACCGCGGCGAGCACGTCGTCCTCGGCCACGCCCTCGGCCTTCGGCACGACGACGACGCCGCGCCGGTTGAACAGGTAGGAGACCGAGCCCGGGTCGGCGAGGTTGCCGCCGTTGCGGGTGAACGCGACGCGGACGTCGGAGGCCGCGCGGTTCTTGTTGTCGGTGAGGCACTCGACGAGGACGGCGACACCGCCGGGGGCGTAGCCCTCGTACATGATCGTCTCGTAGTTCGCGCCGCCGGCGAGCTCGCCGGAGCCGCGCTTGACCGCGTTCTCGATGTTGCTCGACGGGACCGAGGACTTCTTGGCCTTCTGGATCGCGTCGAAGAGGGTGGGGTTGCCCGCCGGGTCACCGCCTCCGGTGCGGGCGGCCACCTCGATGTTCTTGACGAGGCGGGCGAACAGCTTGCCGCGCTTGGCGTCGATCGCCGCCTTCTTGTGCTTGGTCGTCGCCCACTTGGAGTGTCCCGACATCGTCTCTCCCTCGCTCGGTGCTCGCTCGCGGCCGTGGCGTCCGGATCGCGGCGGTCGCCGCGCGTCGACGGCGCCAGGTCCGTCGGGCATCGTACCCGCCGGGGCGCACGTCGCCCGAGAGGCGCTTCGCCGCGGCCGGCGCTCAGGCCTGCGTGAGGTGGGGTGCGGTGCCGTCCCAGCCCCCGGCGAGCGCGCGGTGCAACGCGGGAAGCTCGGTCGGGTACACCGTGTCCCCGGCCGCCACGAGGGCGTCGAGCTCGTCGGCGGAGAGCCAGCGCATCTGGTCGAGGACGCCCCGTTCGAGCTCGGTCCAGCCCTGCGAGGACGGCTCCGGGCGGCGTCCTCGGACGCGGGCGACGAAGAAGGTCTCGTCCTGGCGCACCGTGCGCCGTACGAACTCGAAGACCGCGCTGCGCGTGGCGACGGGCCCCACGAGGTCCTCCTGTGCGATCTCGAAGCCGGTCTCCTCGTGCACCTCGCGCACGGCGCCCGTGCGGGCATCCTCACCGGCCGCGATCCCGCCGCCGACGGTGAACCACCAGCGGTGGTCGGCGTTGTCGCCGTCGTGGCCCTCGACGAGGAGGACGGCGCCGTCGTCGTCGAGCAGGATGACGCGCGCCCCGTGGCGGAACGGGAGGCCGTCCGGTCCGGGGACCCACTCCTCCCCGAGGTCGGCGGGCGTGGGCACGGCAGGCCCAGGCGCCGCGGGCGAAGGCTCCGCGGGGAGTGGCGCCGCGGGCGTCGGTCCGGCGTCGCCGGGTCGTGGGGTCTCAGCCATGCAGGAACACTCCTCGGTCGGCGACGGCCCGCTGGAGCAGGGCCGCCTCACGCCTTTGGTGGTCGGGACGCGGACGTCCGGCGCGGGCACGCCGCCTGCCGAGGGCGAGCTCGATCGCCGCCTGCTGGAAGTCGATCATCGCGGCGCGCTGGCGCGAGCCGCGCGCCGCGGCCCAGCTGGTCGCGGTGCGCCGGGCGCGGGTCGACATCAGCATGTCCAGCTCGAACCCGGCGAACCAGCCCGCGGCGGCGTAGTCGCGCAGCCCGGCGAGGATGAGCCGGTGCTCGCGGCGCCGCAGCCAGGCCACGAGGACGATGAGCGCGACGAACAGCGGCACCTGGAACGAGAGGTAGTGCTGGAAGAACGAGCCGGACGCCGCCGAGAAGTTCCACAGGGAGTGCAGCGCGACGGCGGCGAACCAGCCGGCCGCCGGGTAGAGCCGGCGGAGCGGCCGCGCGGACTGCACGGCCACCCCGAGGGTGAGTCCCATGCACACCGTGAACATCGGGTGCGCGAGCGGGGACATGAGTCCGCGCTGGATGAACACGGCGGTGACCTGGTCCCCGTACTCGACGAAGTACTGGATGTTCTCGACCGCGGCGAAGCCCGAGCCGATCGCGAGGGAGTAGACGACGCCGTCGACGGGGCCGTGCAGGGCGCCGCGCCCCACGAGCAGCACGACGAGCAGGCCGATGCCCTTCATCGTCTCCTCCGTCAGCGGCGCGCTGACGATCGCGGTGAGCGAGGCGGCGCGTTCGAAGCCCTGGTCCTGCGCGACGATCTCCTGGAAGAGCGAGTTGCCCGTGGCTGCCACGGCGGTCGCGACGCCCGCGCCCCACGCGAGCGCGACGACGAGGAGTCCGCGCGGCTCCGGCTCCCAGGCGTCGACCCACCGGATGAGGAGCAGGATCGCCACGAACGGCACGATCGCGAGCACGACGGCGATGACGATCTGCGCGGGGCCGGATGCGCCGCCCACGAGGTACGGGAGGATCCACGCCAGGCCGGCGAGGCCGATGGCGAGGACGACGACCTCGGCGACGGTGAAGGTCCGCGAACGGCGGCGCGGGACGCGCCAGGTGCTGGGAGGAGGGCCGAAGGCGCCGGCACCGCGGGCGATTCCCGCGTGCTGCTGGGTCACCCGGACACCCTATGAGTCCCGCGCGGGCGGTCCGGCCGGTCCGGACGGGGTGGTGTCCCCGGCCGCGCGCGAGGACGTCGCCCGGAGGTAGGCGCGCTCGACCTGTGCCGCCACGACGGACCAGTCGTACCGGCCGACCTCCCGGGCCGCGAGGTCGGCGCGCTGCCGCGCACCGGCGCGGTCGGTGAGGGCCTCGTCGATACGCGCGGCGAGGTCGGAGGAGTCGCCGCGCCGGGCGAGCAGACCGAACCGGGCGGCACGCGGGGCCGGGCTCTCGGGCGGCTCGTCGGTACCCGAGCGATCGCCGGCAGCGCTCGAGGGCTGCGGGTCGGCGCCGAGGACCGCGGTGAACGCAGGCAGGTCGGAGGCGACGACGGGAGCGCCGGCCGCCATGGCCTCGACGAGGACGATGCCGAAGCTCTCTCCGCCCAGGTGCGGGGCGACGAAGGCGTCGGCGCCGCGCAGCAGCTGGATCTTCTCGTGCTCGGGCAGCCGGCCGAGGACGTCGACGCCGGGCAGGTCCCCGAGCATCGCGTGGGCCGCCTCCTCGCCCGGACCGGCGACCAGCAGCCGGGCCCCGGGGTGCGCGGCCCGCACCGACGGCCATGCGGCGGCGAGGACCGTGAGCCCCTTGCGCGGCTCGTCGGCCCGGCCGAGGAAGACCACGCGCGGTCCGGCATGTGCGGCGCGTCCCTCGGTGTCGCGCGGGCGCATCGACCCGGGGTCCGCGGCGGGCACCGGTCGGAACGCCGCGACGTCGATCCCGTTGGGGACGACCTCGCAGTCCGCGCCGAGCCATTCGCGCTGCGTGCGCGCGGCCTCCGCGGAGACGGCGAGGCGGGCATCGATCGCGCCCAGGTGACGCCGGACCACGCCACGCAGGGGCCGCAGTGCCCGGAGTCCGTCGATCGACGCGTGGAACGTGGCGACGACGGGGACGCCGCTGCGCCGCGCCGCCCGCAGCGCCTGTGCCGATGCCGAGGGGACCGCCGGCTCGTGGACGTGCAGGACGTCGAGGCGCGCTCCGCGCACCCACCGCGCCGCGCGGCGCGCCGACGTCGGCCAGGGGGCGATGCGCGCAACCGAACCGTTGAAGCGCAGCGGGACCGACCGGCCGGTCACCGTCTCCCACCGCTCTCGCGGCGCTCGCCCCGGGGCGAGCGTGACGACGTCGTGCCCGCGTGCGGTCAGCGCCACCGCCAGCTGCCGGACGTGGGAGTCGACGCCTCCGGGCACCCCGAGGTCGTACGGGTGGGCGATCCCGATCCTCATGACTCGTCCGCCGCGGTCTCCCGCGCGTGACGGGCGGCGAGGCGGTCGGCGTCGAGGTCCTCGGTGAAGACGGGCTGGAGCATGTGCCAATGCTCGGGGTGGCGGACAAGGAAGGGCTCCGCCACCGCGGCCCACGCGCGGGTGAGCGCGACGACGTCCGCACGGTCGACCGCGGCGTCGGGGACGGCCTGTGTGATTGCGACGTCGGGGACGGCCTGTCTGATCGCGGCGTCGGGCACGGCCTCGTCGACCGCCGCATCAGGGACGGGCGCCGCGGCCTCGGCAGGCCTGCCGATCTCGACCGGCTCGCTGAACTCGGTGACGATGCCCCACCGGGAACCCGCCCGGCGGGCTCGCTCACCGGTGAGGCGTTCGTGCCGGATGGTGACGACGACGAGCGGTGCGTCGACGGCGAGGGCGAGGGCGGCCGGGCCGGCGGCGACGAGCATGGGGTGCCCGGCGACCTCCACCTCCACCCCGGAGCGCCCGAGGTCCCGGTCGGCGAGCAGCGGCACGAGGTACGGGCGCCGGGGGGCCTCGGCGACGAGCCCTGGCAGCACGGGTGATCCGTCGTCGACGAGGATCGTCATCCCGAGATCGGTGCGCAGCCGGACGAACGCCTCGTGCAGCGCGTCGGGCTGCAGCCGCTCCGCGACCGTGAGCACGGGCGCCATGTCGAGGCACGACCAGGCACCGGCGAGGTCCCAGTTCCCCGCGTGCAGCAGCGCGGCGACGACCGGCCTGCCCGCGTCGAACGTCGGCTGCACGCGCTCGCGGTGCACGGCCCGGAACCGGGCCCGGACCTGGTCCGGGGTCACGCCCTCGAGCGTGATCGCCTCGGCGAAGTACCGCAGGTAGCCGCGCATGTTGGCGCGGACGGCGCGGCGCAGCTGGCCCGGGCCGAGGTCCGGCCGGAGCCGCGCGGTATGGGCGGCGATCCGGCGGTTGCGCGCCGACGGGAGGGTGCCGGCGATCGAGCCGATCGAGCCGACGGCCCGGTCGACGAGGGGTGCGGGGACTCGCGAGGCGAGTCGTGCGGCCAGGGGGAGCAGCCGCAGCGGGTCGAGGCTCACGCGGCGTCCGACGGGTCCGGCGGATCAGGGGCACGCGGCGAGGACGGCGCGTCCGACGGGGACTGCGTGTCCCGCGTGGCCTGGCCGTCCCACGGGGTCCGCGCGTCCGACGGGGACTGTGCGTCCGACGGCGAATGCTCGTCCCACGGGGACCGCTCGACCGGCGAGCTCTGGACGTCGGAGGCGTCCCGTGCACGCGCGCGGACCTGCGCCCGCACCTGGGCCACGCGCTGGCCGGCCGTGACGAGCGAGGCGGCCGTGACGAGTGCGAGGACCACGGCGAGGACCCAGGCCGGCGCGCCGAGCCCGTGGGCGAGGACGCCCGCGAGGACGGCCAGGAGCCGGTCGGCGCGCTCGGCGAGCCCGCCGGATACGTCGAAGCCCTCCGCCTCGCCGCGCGCCTTGGAGTAGGGCACGAGCTGGTCAGCGACCAGGGCCGCGAGAGCGGCCGCCATGAGCCACGATCCCTCCGCGCCGTCGACGTGCAGCGCGGCGTAGGCGACGATCGATGCGAGCAGGACGCCGTCGACCAGCCGGTCCGTCACGGCGTCGACGACGGCGCCCCAGGGGCTCACCGTGCCGGTCGCCCGCGCGACCTGTCCGTCGAGGGCGTCCACGAGCACCACGACGCCGAGCACGAGCGCGCCCGCCGTCAGGTGTCCGGTGGGGATGAGCGTGAGTGCGACGACGATCGTCAGCGCCCCGCCGGCGACGGTCACCGCGGTGGCCGGCACCCGGAGCCGGACGAGAACCCGCGTGACGGGTGCGAGCAGCACGTCCGTCACCCCGCGCCCGTTCGAGGACAGCATCAGGGTCCGTGCCCTGTCGGAGCGGTCGCGGTCGCGGCCCGGTCGTCGTGAGCGGCGTCGTCCCACGCGTCGGCCAGCAGCTCGCGGGTGTCCGACAGGAGCTGGGGCACGGCCTTGGTCCGGGCGATGATCGGCAGGAAGTTGGCGTCCCCCGCCCACCGCGGCACCACGTGCTGGTGGAGGTGCGCGGCGATCCCCGCCCCCGCCACCGCCCCCTGGTTCATGCCGAGGTTGAAGCCGGCCGGCGCCGACACCCCGCGGATCACTCGCATGGCCCGGGCGGTGAGCGCCCCGATCTCCTCGCGCTCGCCGGCCGTGACCTCGGTGAGGTCGGCGACGTGCCGGTAGGTGCAGATCAGAAGGTGGCCCGGGTTGTACGGGAAGAGGTTGAGCACGACGTAGGCGTCGCGGCCGCGGTGGACGATGAGCGCGTCCTCGTCCGACCGGGTGGGTGACGCGCAGAACGGGCACGACGACGTCTCGCCGTCGTTCGGCCGCACGTCTCCCCCGGTGTCACCGACGTAGACCATCCGGTGCGGCGTCCACAGGCGCTGCAGCGCGTCCGGGACGCCGGGCTGCTGACCCGCCTCGTCCGTCACGCCCCGCCCGCCCCCGCTGTGGTCGCTCACGCCGGACCCGTTCACGCCGCCGGGTCGACCGGGTCGGCGTTCACGCGGGACCGGATGTGGGCGACGATCTCGGCCACCGCCGCCTCGACCGGGACCTGGTTGCGCTGGCTGCCGTCGCGGTAGCGGAACGACACCGCGCCCGCCTCCTCGTCCTCGCCGCCGGCGATGAGGACGAAGGGCGCCTTGACCTTGGCGGCGTTGCGGATCTTCTTGCCGAACCGGTCGTCGGAGAGGTCGAGCTCCACGCGCACGCCCTCGGCGCGCAGCTTCTCGGCCACCTCACCGAGATGCCCCTCGAAGGCCTCGGCCACGGGGATCCCGAGGACCTGCACGGGCGAGAGCCACGCCGGGAAGCTGCCCGCGTAGTGCTCGAGCAGCACGCCGAAGAAGCGCTCGATGGAGCCGAACAGGGCGCGATGGATCATCACCGGGCGCTGGCGGCTGCCATCGTTCGCGGTGTACTCGAGCTCGAACAGCTCGGGCTCGAAGAAGTCGAGCTGGATCGTGGACAGCTGCCAGGTGCGGCCGATCGCGTCCTTGGCCTGCACGGAGATCTTCGGACCGTAGAAGGCCGCACCCCCCGGGTCGTCGACGAGCTCGAGACCGGACTCGTGCGCGACCTCCGCGAGCGTACGGGTGGCCTCCTCCCAGGTCTCCTCGTCGCCCACGGACTTCTCCGGGTCACGGGTGGAGAGCTCGAGGTAGAAGTCGTCGAGCCCGTAGTCCTTGAGCAGGTCGAGGACGAAGGTGAGCAGGCGGGAGAGCTCCTCCTTCATCTGCTCGCGCGTGGTGTAGATGTGCGCGTCGTCCTGGGTGAAGCCGCGGGCACGGGTGAGGCCGTGCACCACCCCGGACTTCTCGTAGCGGTAGACGTGCCCGAACTCGAACAGCCGCATCGGCAGCTCGCGGTAGGAGCGCCCGCGCGAGCGGTAGACGAGGTTGTGCATCGGGCAGTTCATCGGCTTGAGGTAGTAGTCCTGGCCCTGCTTGGTGACCTGGCCGTCGGCGCCCACCTCCTCGTCGATGTGCATCGGCGGATACATGCCGTCCGCGTACCACTCGAGGTGCTTGGAGGTCTCGAAGAGGTTCTTCTTGGTGATGTGCGGGGTCTGGACGAACGAGTAGCCGGCCTCCACGTGCCGGCGGCGCGAGTACTCCTCCATCTCCATGCGGATCATCGCGCCCTTGGGGTGGAACACCGGCAGGCCGGAGCCGATCTCGTCCGGGAAGGAGAACAGGTCCAGCTCGGAGCCGAGGCGGCGGTGGTCCCGGCGCTCCGCCTCGGCGAGCCGGTCGAGGTGGGCGGTGAGCTCGGCCTTCGAGGGCCAGGCCGTGCCGTAGATGCGCTGGAGCTGCGGGTTCTTCTCCGAGCCGCGCCAGTACGCGGCGGCCGAGCGCATGAGCTTGAAGCCGTTGCCGATGAGCCTCGTCGTGGGCAGGTGGGGGCCGCGGCAGAGGTCGCCCCACGCCACCTCTCCCCCGCGGCGCACGTTGTCATAGACGGTGAGCTCGGACCCGCCCACCTCGACGCTCGCACCCTCGGCCACCTCGGTGCCGTCCGCGCCGGCGCCGCCGGAGCCGGGCCCGCCCGCGAGCGCGACGAGCTCGAGCTTGTAGGGCTCGCCGGCCAGCTCGGCGTTCGCCTCGTCCACGCTCACGGTGCGGCGGACGAAGGTCTGCCCCTCCTTGACGATGCGGCCCATGACCTTCTCGAGATCCTTCAGCTGCTCGGGCGTGAAGGGCTCGGCGACGTCGAAGTCGTAGTAGAAGCCGTCGGTGATCGGCGGGCCGATGCCGAGCTTGGCCTCGGGGTTCACCTGCTGGACCGCCTGGGCGAGGACGTGTGCCGCGGAGTGCCGGAGGATCGAGAGCCCGTCGGGGCTGTCGATGGTCACGGCCTCGACGGCGGCGCCGTCCGGCAGTGCGGTGAGGTCCAGGGAGAGGTCGCGCAGCTCGCCGTCGACCCGCAGGGCGACGACGTCGCGCCGGTCTGCGTAGTGCTCGGTCCCCGTCGTCCCGGTCGCCACCTCGTGGGTCTCGTCGTCGAGGCGGACGGACACAGGCGGTACAGACATCGGGGCTCCTCGTGGGTGGATGGTGGTGCCGGCCCATGCTACCGACGCACGGGGCGGGGCACCCCGTCGTTTCCTGGGCGCCGGTGGCCGGCCGGGATCGAGCACCGGGGCCGGCCGGGGCCGAGCACCAGGGCCGGCCGGGGCCGAGCACCAGGGTCGGCCGGGTGACCTGCAGTCAGTGGGTCAGGGGGATCGGCTCGACCGGCGGCGGGTCGTCGGTCGCGAGTCGGGCGTGGGTCTCGACGTCGAACCGCTCGCTCCCGTAGCGGAGCTTCGCCCGCTCGAGGCCCTCGACGGCGAAGCCCGCCCGCGTGGCGACGGCGCACGACCCCGCGTTCTCCACGCGGTGCCCGAGCTCGAGGCGGAACAGTCCCAGCTCACCGAAGGCATGGGCGGCAAGGGTGGCGACCGCACGCACCGCGAGACCTTTCCCGCGCGCCGACGGAGCCAGCCAGTACGACACCCAGCCCGTGTCGTGGCGACGTTCGATGCCGTTGACGGCGACGTTGCCGCGCACGACGCCGTCGACCTCGACCGCGCGGAGGCAGGACCACAGGTCCGAGCGCAGCCGGGTCCCCACGAGGTGCCGGGCGCCGGCGAGGTCGGGAACGGCGTCGAGGCCCACCTGTCTGAGCAACGCCTCGTCATCGGCGAGCGCATCGATGAGCGCCCGGGCGTCGTCAGGCGCCCACGGTCGCAGCCTGACGGTCATGGCGGTCCTCCTCGGCCCGGGTCCGGCCCGGCCGGCCCGAGCGGTGTCCGCACGGGCGTGCCCGGAACAACGACGAAGCCCCCGGCCGCTCGGCCGGGGGCTTCGTGCTGGTGGGCGATACTGGGATCGAACCAGTGACCTCTTCCGTGTCAGGGAAGCGCGCTACCGCTGCGCTAATCGCCCGAGGTGGCGACGGGATTCGAACCCGTGTATACGGCTTTGCAGGCCGCTGCCTCGCCTCTCGGCCACGCCACCCTGAGGTACATGTTCCCTCCGGGCCCATGCTCCCACCGGGTGGTGGGACCTCCGAGCGGATGACGGGATTCGAACCCGCGACCCTCACCTTGGCAAGGTGATGC
>JBQDDG010000047.1:0-19638 GCA_052093225.1 Actinomycetaceae bacterium | reverse complement strand
CACCCACAACACCCGCCCAGACCCAAAGGCCTGAACCGCAACATCAGGGCAACTTGACTATCTTAACCACATGTTCACCCGGCTTCTGACCAATTCGCTTGGTTTGTGACCGGACTTACTCGTGGTCCATCTTCCGGGCCGTCAGCTGTGCTTCCGATCCTTTGGATGTGGTGCCTTGGCCCGGCAGGTCTGGAAGCTTTCGCTCCGTTCGACCCGGTGTTCCGGTCCGTGCGGCGAGAAGCAACATTACGCGGGTCAGATCGCGCTGGTCAACCGGATCCGGGCCCTTCCGGCGTGACCTGCCGCACCGGCCGGTGAGCCGAGGCACGGGCTCCGCGGCGTGTCGCTGCCGGCGGTCCGGCCAGGCGTCTGCCGAGCCCCCGGTCCACCGCCCACGGCGCAGCCCGGCAGGCCGCGCCGGCCCTGGCTACCGCGCCGCTCAGGAGGAGGCGGTCTCGACGATCGCCATGTTCTTGCGCCCCTTGCGCAGGACCACGACACCACCCGCCAGCAGGTCCTCGGGCGCGAGCAGGCGTTCGTCGTCATCGATCTTGGTCCCGTTGACGGAGGCACCCCCGGAGGCGATGGTGCGCCGGGCCGCCCCGCGCCCCTGCTCGAGCCCGGTGGCCACGAGCAGGTCGACGACGCTCGTCTCCCCCACCACACCGGCGGCCCGGGGCAGCTCAGCGGTGGCGTCGGCGAGCGTCTCGGCGTCGAGCTCGTGCAGGTCGCCCTTGCCGAACACCGCGGCGGACGCGGCCTGGACCCGGGCGGTGGCCTCCGATCCGTGCACCAGCGTGGTCACGTCCTGGGCGAGGAGCTTCTGGCCGGCACGCGCGAACGGGCGCTCCTCGACCTCCCGTTCGACCTCGGCGATCTCCTCGCGCGTGCGGAAGGTGAAGATCTTGAGGAACCGGACCACGTCGTCGTCGGCGGTGTTGAGCCAGAACTGGTAGAAGGCGTACGGACTCATCATGTCCGGAGCGAGCCAGACGGCACCGCCCTCGGTCTTGCCGAACTTGGTGCCGTCGGCCTTGGTGATGAGCGGCGTGGTGAGGACGTGGACCTCGGCCCGCTCGACCTTGCGCACGAGGTCGAGGCCTGCGACGAGGTTGCCCCACTGGTCGTTGCCGCCCGTCTGGAGCGTGACGCCGTGCCGGCGGTAGAGCTCGAGGAAGTCCATGCCCTGGAGGAGCTGGTAGCTGAACTCGGTGAAGCTCAGCCCCTCGCTCGAGGCGAGCCGGGTGGCGACCGTGTCCTTCGCGAGCATGGCGGACATGCGGAAGTGCTGCCCGACGTCGCGCAGCAGCTCGATCGCCGTGAGGTCCGCCGTCCAGTCCATGTTGTTGACGACGGTGGCCGCGTTGTCCCCGTCGAACGAGAGGAACTGCGAGACCTGGGCCCTCAGCCGCTCGGTCCACTCCGCGACGGTCTCGGCGGTGTTGAGCTTGCGCTCGCCGGACATGCGGGGGTCACCGATCATGCCCGTCGCTCCGCCGACCAGCGCGATCGGACGGTGCCCGGCGTTCTGCAGGTGACGCAGGAGCAGGAGCTGGACGAGGTGCCCGTGGTGCAGGGAGGGCGCGGTGGGATCGAAGCCGCAGTAGTACGTGACAGGTCCGTCGGCGAGGGCCGCGCGCAGCGCGTCCAGGTCCGTGTGCTGGGCGAGAAGGCCCCGCCACCTCAGCTCGTCGAGGACATCGGTCACGACACGTGCTCCTTAGGGTGCGGTCGACTCACGCCGGTCCACCCGGCGCGGGCCGGCGAGAGAGTCGGCCGGGATCCATCGTGCCACCTGGTGCGCGCGGCGCCCGCGCCCGACCGCGTCCGCCCCCCGTCCCCCGTCCCGTGCGGTCCCGACGGCGGGGCGGCAGCCTCACCACTCCTCTGGCGAGGACGACGCCCGGAGTCATCGCCCCGGCGTCGGGGTCACAGGCGCGCGCGCCCCACCTTCCAGAACCCGGAGTACATGACCGCACGACGGTCGAGGCCGCACTCCCTGACGAGATGGCGGCGCGCACCGGCGACCGTCGCGGCCTCGGCGCAGATCCAGGCGTAGTCGGCGTCTCCGACGTCGGCCCTCTCCAACGCGGGCCGCAACGCCGAACCGGGCGCCTCCTCGCCGCGCAGGACGACCGTGACCTCAGCCCGGTCGACCTCATCGGTGACGAGATCGTGCGAGGGAACCTCGAGGATCGCGGTGAAGCGGCGTCGGTCGTCGTCCCGGTGGGCGTCGAGGACGGCGAGCATGCCGGGAAGACCGGTCTCGTCCGCGAGCAGCACGTGGTGACCGGCCGCGGGGGCGTTGCCGTAGGGCGCGGTCTGGACGCGGATCCCGACCTCGTCGCCGACCGCCACGCGTGCGATCCACCTCGAGCCGGGTCCGTCGTGACCGGTGGCCACCACATCGACGTCGATCGTGTCCGCACCGGGCGGCTGCGCCCGGATCGTGTACCACCGCAGGTCGGGACGTTCCTGCTCGGGGATCTTCTGCAGCGGACCACGCGGGCTCAACGCGGGCTCGGGCAGACGAAGCGGAACACCGACCGGAGGCATGTAGATCCCGACGTACTCGTCGGGGCCGAGGCGCTGGACGTCGGCGAGCTCGGGCGCCGCGATGCGCACCCGTCGGAAGGACGGCGTGAGGTCACGCAGACCGACGACCCGCGCGGGGAACTCCGGCGCGAAGTCACGGGTCGGAGCGACCGACATCGTGCGCGCGTACACGGCCGTGGCGGCCGACAGCGCCGTGCGCTTGAGCACGCTGTACTGCTGTGGCATGACTCCCCCTCGTTGGTTAGGTGAGCCTTACCTTACTCATCGGGCAGGCGTGTCTGTCACCGTCGACCGGTCAGCGCTCGCCCCCGCCGCCCACAGCGCTCGAGCCCTGGCCGCTCGAGCCCGCGCCGCTTCCGCCACCGGTACGGCTGCGCCCCCGTGAGCGTGCCCCGCCCGGGCGGTAGGCCGAGACACCGACGCCGCCGGGAACCCAGAACCGCCAGGGGAACTGCTCGCCGTCGCCCCCGGGCCCCGAGACGCCGACGCGGGGGCCGCTGCGGTGGCCTGCTCGCGCCGCCCCGAGCTCGAGCCAGATCCGACCCGCGGGGTCCAGGGCGAGGCCGGAGTCCTCCAGGGTGAGGCCGAGGGCCTGCCCGAGGTTTCCCGGTCCCCGGGCGAGGGCTGCATCCGTACTGGGCTCTCGGCGTCGTGCCCGCGCGAGGTCGTGCCCGCGCACGACCTCACCGCCGCGCAGCAGCGCACCGGTCGCCTGACCGTCGGTGCCGCACACGAGGTTGAGGCAGGTGTGCAGACCGTAGGTGAAGTAGACGTAGACGTGGCCGGCCGGGCCGAACATCGGGGCGGTCCGCGCCGTCGGCACGCCGGAGCGCGCGTGCGACCCGGGGTCGTCGGGACCCAGGTAGGCCTCGACCTCGGTGAGGCGGACCCCCACCTCGCCCTCGGTCGAGCGCACGACGACCACGGCCCCGAGGAGCTCGGGCGCCACCTCCGGCGCCGGCCGGGCGAGGAACTCCCGGACCGCCCGGACGTCGTCGGGCGCGGTCAGGAGTCGTCCTCCGCGCCCGTGCCCTCCTCGGCACCGGACCCGCCGAGGAGCGCGGCGCGCAGCTGGCCGCTCCGCTCGGCGGCCCGGGCAAGCTGCTCGACGACGCGGACCGGCGCGGTCCCGCCGTGCCCGTCCCGGGCGGCGACCGACCCCTGCGCCGACAGGACCTCGCGGACCTCGGGCGTGAGGTGGGCGGACACGCCTGCCAGCTCCTCGTCGGTGAGGTCCCACAGCTCCTTGTCCTGGGACTCCGCCACCTGGACGCAGCCGCCGGCGATCTCGTGCGCCTCACGGAACGGGACGCGACGGCGGACGAGCCACTCGGCGATGTCGGTGGCGAGGGAGAACCCCTGCGGGGCGAGCTCCGCCATCCGGTCGGTGTGGAAGGTGAGCGTGGCGATCTGGCCGGCGACGGCGGGCAGGAGGACCGAGAGCGTGTCCACGGCGTCGAAGACCGGCTCCTTGTCCTCCTGGAGATCGCGGTCGTAGGCGAGCGGGAGGCCCTTGAGCGTGACGAGCAGGGCGGTGAGGTCACCGATGAGCCTGCCCGCCTTGCCGCGGGTGAGCTCGGCGACGTCGGGGTTCTTCTTCTGCGGCATGATGCTCGACCCGGTGGAGTAGGAGTCGTCGAGGGTGACGAAGCCGAACTCCTTGGTCGCCCATACGATGATCTCCTCGGAGATGCGGGAGAGGTCGACGCCGATCATCGCGGTGATCCAGGAGAACTCCGCGACGACGTCGCGCGCCGAGGTGGCATCGAGGGAGTTCTCCTCGGGCCCCATGAAGCCGAGCTCGGCGGCGACGGCGTGCGGGTCGAGGCCGAGGGTGTTGCCGGCGAGCGCACCGGCGCCGTAGGGCGAGAGCGCGGCGCGCACGTCCCAGTCGAGGAGCCGCTCGACGTCGCGCATCATCGGCCACGCATGGGCGAGGAGGTGGTGCGCGAGGAGGATCGGCTGGGCGTGCTGCATGTGCGTGCGGCCCGGCATGATCGCCCCCGGGTGGGCGGCCGCCTGGTCGACCAGGGCGTCGACGACGTCGAGGAGCAGGCCGCCGACGTGACGGGCCTCCTCGCGCAGGTACCGGCGCACGAGCGTGGCGATCTGGTCGTTGCGGGAGCGCCCGGCACGCAGCCGGCCACCGAGCTCGGCGCCGGCCCGTTCGATGAGGCCACGCTCGAGGGCGGTGTGCACGTCCTCGTCCTCGGGCCGCGGGGCGAACGCGCCGGAGACGACGTCGGCCTCGAGCGTGTCGAGCGCGGCGAGCATGCCGGTCAGCTCGCCGGCGGTGAGCAGGTCGGCGGCGGCGAGCGCACGGGCGTGGGCACGCGACCCGGCGATGTCGTGGCGGGCGAGACGCCAGTCGAAGTGGGTGGAGCGCGAGAGCTCGGTCAGCGCGTCGGCGGGGCCACCGGCGAAGCGGCCTCCCCACAGGCGGAGCTCAGCGGACTCGGTCTGCTCGGCAGATCCCTGGTCAGGTGCGGTCATGGGGCCATGGTCGCACCGCTGACGCCACCCAGGTCGACCGTTCCGGGCGTGCGGGGGTGCGCGCTTCGTCGCGTCAGGCCCCCGACGTGGCATCCCATGGGTCCAGGCACTGCACGCCGAGTGGTCGGAAGTGCTTCACGTTGCGTGTCACCACGGTCATCGCGCGGACCTCGGCGATGGCAGCGATGAGTGCGTCGTCGAAAGGCGCGTGTTCCGGGACTCGATAGCCGCCGAGGACGCGAGCGGCATCCAGGTCGAAGGGCAGCACTCGCCCGTCGAAGGCCGGTAGCACGTGGTCCTCGAGCCACCGTCGCAGCACTGCGCCTTGTCTGGGATCGGTGCGCTCGCGGGCGGCCACTCCCCGCTCGATCTCCGCGACGGTCATGGCAGTGATGAACTGATCGGCCACAGGTACGGCCGAGGCCCACTGCTCGACCCCAGGGTGACGACCACGGACACGGAGAGCGGAGACCACGTTGGTATCGAGCACGTACCTCACAGCTCAGGGGTCCGTGCGCGCATGCCGAGCTGCTCGGGCTCGAACTCGATCTCGACGCCGTCCTCGACACTAACCAGGTCGACGATCGTCGGGGGCTGCTGCTGAGCTGCCGCGGCTAGCAGCGCTCTCGCCTCCGCCTCCAGCGAGCGCTGGTTCTGCTTGGCCCGCGCACGCAGAGAGGCCTTCGTACCTACGGGGAGATTGCGAATCAGAATCTGCTCCACGTGACCCACCTCCGATATCAGATGGATGATATCAGATCGTGCGGTTTCGTCACGACATGTCGCGGTAGCGCCGTGCCGCTTCGAGGTGCTCCCTGAGCGCGTCGGCGGTGAGGGGTCGTGGCTTCCAGTCCGGGTAGGTCGTGCCCGGGACCGCGTAGGGCTGGGTGTACGCGGCCGTATCGCGCTGGAAACGCCAACCGGCCGCGAGCGGGCCGACGTCGTAGGCGTCGTAGCCGATGGCATCGAGGAAGTCGCTCACGGTGTGCTTTGCCCCGGCGTCGTCGCCAGCGATGGCGAGCACGGAACGTTCAGGACTCCCGCTGGGACGGGGCAGCGCGGCGAGGTGGTCGACGTAGATGTTGTTGAACGCCTTGACGACGCGGGACTCGGGAAGGTGCTTCTGCAGCAGCTCGCTGGTGGTGGTGGTCTCGTCGTCGAGCTCAGCGATGTGACCGTCGCGTTCCGGGTAGTAGTTGATGGTGTCGACGATGACCTTGCCGCGCAGCGGCTCGACCGGGACGTCCTGGTATGCCTTCAGCGGGACGGTGACCACGACGATGTCTCCGGCGGCACCGGCCTCGGCGGGCGTCGCGGCCCGGGCCCGGGGCCCGAGCCGTTCGACCACGTCGGAGAGAGTCTCGGGACCCCGGCTGTTGCTGAGCACGACGTCGAGACCCGCGTCGACCGCGAGCCTTGCGACGGTGCTGCCGATGTTCCCGCTGCCGATGAGTCCGATGGTTGTCATGTGCGCGCCAACGTCGATTCGTGCCGTCCAATTCCTGCCTTCGAGGGTCCTGCGTCATACGGCAGACTCCCCTGTCATGGACGACGACGTGCCCGACCTCCCGCCCGTGCCGTTCGTCGGGTCCGAGGTCGGGCCGTTGCGGGAGGTGATCGTCCATCGTCCCGGTGCGGAGCTCGAGCGCCTCACGCCCGCCACGATGGACGAGCTGCTGTGGGACGACCTGCTGTGGGTCTCGCGGGCGCAGGACGAGCACGACGCGTTCGTCTCGGTCCTCGATTCCGCGGGCGTGGTCGTCCACCAGCTGCCCGACCTGCTCACCCAGACCCTCGCGGTGCCCGAGGCGCGCGCCCACGTCCTCGACGCCACGTTCACGCGCGAGCACCTCGGCCCGTCGCTCGCCACCGCCCTGCGCGAGCACGCGAGCGGGCTGGCCGACGCCGAGCTCGCGGGGATCCTCGTCGCGGGGCTCACCGGCCGTGAGGTCGCCGACCGGCTCGGCGGCGTCGACACCCTCCCCCTGCACGTGCGGGGCCCGGAGGCGCTCATCCTCGGCCCGCTGCCGAACCACCTCTTCACCCGCGACGCCTCGTGCTGGGTCTACGACGGCGTCGCGGTCAACTCGATGCGCTACGCGGCCCGCGTGCGGGAGTCGGTCCACTACGAGGCCATCTACCGGTGGCACCCACGCTTCGCCCCGTTCCGGGCGAACGGCGGCGGCGCCCCGACGCCGGACGGTCACCCTCGGGAACCGGCACGCGGCACGGGTGGCCCGGGTGCCGCGGCGACGTCGTTCCACCGCTGGGCCGCCGGGCCGGCCGAGGGGGCGGCGAACGTCGAGGGCGGGGACGTGCTCGTGGTCGGGGACGGCGCCGTCGTCGTCGGGATGAGCGAGCGGACGACGCCGCAGGGCGTCGAGCACCTGGCCGCCCGACTGTTCGACGCCGGCTCCGCGGACCGGGTGCTCGCACTCGCCATGCCGACGGCTCGCGAGCTCATGCACCTCGACACCGCCATGACGATGGTCGACGAACGCACCTTCCTCCTCTACGGCGGGCTCGGCGACCTGGCGAGCTTCACGCTCACGCCCGACGGCTCGGGCGGGGTCGAGGTCACCGATCATCCGCCGGAGCAGATGCGGGCGGGGCTCGCCGAGGTTGTCGGGCGGGACGACCTGCGCTTCCTCACCCCGGACCTGGACGCGCGCAGTGCCGCCCGCGAGCAGTGGGACGACGGGTGCAACGCCCTCGCCCTGTCCCCCGGCGTCGTCGTCACCTACGACCGGACGCCGACGTCGAACGCCCACCTGCGCAGACGTGGCGTCGAGGTGCTGGAGGTACCCGGTGCCGAGCTGGGGCGCGGGCGCGGCGGGCCGCGCTGCATGAGCTGCCCCGTGGTGCGCGAGGGCGCGTGAGGGTTGTCGACCCCCTCGCGTAATGACACCATGTCATCTCGTGCTGACGAACTGTCAGCAACGTCCCGTCCACCGCACCGTCAGGAGTGTGCCCATGGCCGCTGAGCTCTCCGAGCAGCTACGTACCGCCACCCGGGACGAGCACGAGCACGCCGAGACGCGCTCGTTCGTCACCGACCTCATGGGCGGACGGCTCGGGCGCGAGGCCTACGTCGACCTCGCGCGGCAGCACCACGCCGTCTACACGGCGCTCGAGGCCGCCGGCCGGCGCGTCGCCGAGGACCCGAGGGCGGCCCCGTTCGTCCGCACCGAGCTCCTGCGCGAGCAGTCGCTCGAGGCGGACCTGCGCACGCTCGCCGGTGAGGGCTGGCGCGACCTCGAGGTGCTGCCGGAGACGCGCGCCTACGTCACCCGGCTCGAGTCGATCGACGATGCGCCGGCCTACCTCGCTCACGCCTACACCCGGCACCTCGGGGACCTGTCCGGCGGACAGGTGATCGCCCGGATGCTCCGGCGCCACTACGGCATGACCGACGCCGAGCTCACGTTCTACACGTTCGCCGACATCCCGAAGTCCAAGCCCTACAAGGACGAGTGGCGGGCAGCAACGGACGCGGCCGACCTCTCCGCCCCCGAGCGTGAGGCGTGCGTGGCCGAGGCCAAGGCCGCGTTCGCGCACAACGCCGCGGTCTTCGTCGCGCTCGGGGAGCGGCACCCGGCGGCTGCCGGCGCCACGGCCTGAGCCGGGGCGCCGGCCTGCGCCCGGACCTACTACTCCTGGGGCTCGACGAAGATCTCGTCGTAGTCCAGAGCAGGGCGGACCACCCGAAGGCCTGACACATCGAGTACATCCAGTACTCCGTGGCAGCCAGGTCCGGCATCACCGCAATCGTGTCGGACGTCCCCTCGGCGATGCGCCACCACAGCACCGCAAGGATCACGAGCGTGGCCAGCAGCGCCACGCTCGCATCGAGCGTCGCGCCCTTCGCGTCCTGCTTGAGCGCACGCATGTCGAACCAGCCTCCCCGGCGGTCCTCCGTCGTCCCGGTCATCGATGACCGCCCCCCTCCGGCCCGTGGGCCACCTGTTCCCCGTCGAACGCGCTCCACCTTATCCTCAGCGTGAAAAGAAGAGCCGGGGGAAGCACGGCAACGCACCCGACCGACCCGGCCCATCGCCGTCGGGCGCACGGCCCGGGGTCCGTACCCTTGACCCATGACCGCCTCCCCCACCGACCTCACCGGCCGCCACCTGCTCAAGGAGCTCGACTTCTCGCCCGAGGAGTGGCTCCACCTCGTCGACCTCGCCGAGCGGCTCAAGGCCGAGCGCCGCGAGGGCCGGGAGGAGCGCCGCCTGACAGGTCGGGCGGTCGCCCTGATCTTCGAGAAGACCTCCACCCGCACGCGGGCGGCGTTCGAGGTCGGGGCCGCCCACCAGGGAGCGGCGACGACGTACCTCGACCCGTCGGGCTCACAGATCGGGCACAAGGAGTCGATCGCGGACACCGCCGCGGTCCTCGGGCGCATGTACGACGCCGTCCAGTACCGCGGGGACCACCAGGCCACGGTCGAGACCCTCGCCGAGCACGCGGGCGTCCCCGTCTACAACGGGCTGACCGACGACTGGCACCCCACCCAGATGCTCGCCGACGCGCTGACGATCCGCGAGCACACCGGCAGGCCGCTGAACGAGGTCACGCACACCTACCTCGGCGACGCCCGGTTCAACACCGGCCGCTCCCTGCTCGTGTCCTCGGCCCTCCTCGGGATGGACGTGCGGATCGTCGCGCCGGAGGGATACCAGCCGCCGGCCGACGTCGTCGAGGAGGCGCGTTCGGTCGCGGAGCGGACCGGGGCACGGATCACGATCACCGACGACGTCGCCGAGGGCGTGCGGGGGGCCGACGCCGTGTCCACCGACGTGTGGGTGTCGATGGGCGAGAAGAAGGAGGTCTGGGCGGAGCGCATCGAGCGGCTGCGTGACTACCAGGTGACTGCCGACGTCATGGCCGCCACCGGCAACGACCGCGCGGTCTTCATGCACTGCCTGCCGGCGTTCCACGACCTCGGTACCGCCGTCGGCCGCGAGGTGTACGAGTCGAGCGGGATGGATGCCCTCGAGGTGACCGACGAGGTCTTCCGGTCGGACCGCTCGGTCGTCTTCGACCAGGCCGAGAACCGGATGCACACGATCAAGGCCGTCATGGTGGCCACCCTCGCGGGCGCCTGACCCCCGCCGGGACCAGGGCCGACGACGGCGGCATGGCAGTGGAGTGCCCTCACCGGCTGGGCCGGCCGGCGCGGGGCCGACCGATACGATGCCTGTGCCCCTCGACCCAGGAGATCCACGTATGCGTTCCCGGCGCGCCGCGGCCACCGCGTCCGTCCTGTTCCTGCTCACCGGCTGCGGCAGCGGGGACGACTCCGCGAGCACTGATGCGGCGTCGACCCGGGCCGACGCACCGAGCTCGCCAGGCACCGAGGAGGCCAGGGCCGAGGAGGCCGGGGCCGGTGCCGAGGGCGACGGCGCTGACGAGGACGTCGCCTTCCTCGCCGTCGGCGACACCGCCGAGCTCGAGCCCATTCTCCTGCCCGCGTTCGACCTCACCGTCGACGACTTCGTCCTCACGGACACGCTCCCGGGCGACCTGGCGGACGAGGTCCCCCAGACCGACACGTTCTTCCTGCTCGACGTCACGGTGGTCAACGCGAGCGAGGAAACGATCGCCACGTCGGACCTCGTCCACGACCTCCGGGTGACCGACGACCTCGAGTCCTCCGGCAGCAGCATCGTCGCGTTCGACGACGCCGTCGCCGACGAGCTCGCCCCCGGGGGCAGCTATTCGGGCCAGTTCTGGGGCGACGTCTACGAGGGCGACACCTACTACGTCGGCTTCCGCGACGACACGGCCGACGGCGTCGAGTGGGAGATCGCCGCGGACGACGCCGGGTGAGTCGGCGTCCGCGCCGTCGCGCCCACCGCCCCGGCCCGTCCTGAGCACCACCGACCAGGCGCGCCCCGCCGCCCACTCGTCACCCACCAACCACGGGAGCCACCCCATGAACCTGCGTCTCCGCGCCTCCACCGCTCCGGCGCTCCTCGCGTCGGGCCTCCTCGTCGTCGCCCTCGCCGGCTGCGGCGGTGGTGACGACTCCGCGGAGCAGCTGAGCGAGGACGACGCGTGCGGCGAGTACCACGCCACGTGGAACGAGATGTCCGAGCGCGCGCAGGAGGTCAGCGGCGCATCGCCGGAGTCCGAGGAGTTCCAGGGACTGTTCCAGGACTACGCGGCGACGATGGACGACCTCGCCGAGCGCTCGCCGGAGAACCTCGCCCAGCTCTTCACCAGCGAGGCCGACTTCGGGCGCGCCATGAGCGGCGAGGGCGACATGGAACTGGAGTCCGTCGCGGAGAACACGACCGCGATCGAGGAGATCTGCGGCCCCAGCGGCTCGGGCGCCTGAGCACCTCGGGCTCCGCCTGGCAGGGTCCTCACCGACATGGGCCACGGCGAGCACCGCTGTGCCGAGAACGTGCCGTGGGTGTCGAGGACGTGCTTCGGAAGCACGACCTCGACACCTTGAGCACGTCCTCGGCGGGCAGGCGGGCAGGGCAGGCGGGCAGGGCAGGCGGGCAGGGCAGGCGAGCAGCCGACCAGGGTCAGTCCTGGAAGAAGTCCACCCCGTTGCCGAACTTCTCGTCGCGCGCCGCCGACAGCTTCGACGTGAGGCCGTAGATGTCGATGAAGCCGACCGAGCTCGACTGGTCGAACGTGTCCCCCGCGTCGTAGGTGGCGAGGTTGAAGTCGTACAGCGAGGACTCCGAGCGGCGGCCCGTCACGGTGGCGCGGCCCCCGTGCATCGTCATCCGGATCTCGCCCGAGACGTAGCGCTGGGTCTCCTGGACGAACACGTCGAGGGCCTTCTTCAGCGGAGAGAACCACTGGCCGTCGTAGACGAGCTCCGCCCAGCGCTCGGAGACCCGGCGCTTGTAGCGCGCGAGCTCCCGCTCGACGGTGACGTTCTCGAGCTCCTTGTGCGCGGCGAGTAGCGCCATGGCGCCGGGTGCCTCGTAGACCTCGCGGGACTTGATGCCGACGAGACGGTCCTCGACGACGTCGATCCGGCCGATGCCCTGGGCGCCGGCGCGGCGGTTCATCTCCTGGATGGCCTGCAGCGGGGTGACGGCCTGGCCGTCGATCTCCACCGGGATGCCCTGCTCGAACCGAATGACGACCTCGTCCGGCAGCGGCGGGTAGGTAGGGTCGTCGGTGTAGCTGAAGATGTCCTTCGTCGGGGCATTCCAGATGTCCTCGAGGAAGCCGGTCTCGATGGCGCGGCCCCACACGTTCTGGTCGATGGAGAACGGGTTGTTCTTCGTCGTCTCGATCGGCAGGGCGTGCTTCTCGGCGTACTCGATGGCGACGTCGCGGGTCAGCGCGAGGTCGCGGACCGGCGCGATGCACTTGAGCTCCGGCGCTAGCGAGGTGATGCCGACCTCGAAGCGCACCTGGTCGTTGCCCTTGCCGGTGCAGCCGTGGGCGACGGTCGTGGCGCCGAACCGCTTGGCGGCACGGACGAGGTGCTTGACGATCACCGGGCGGGAGATCGCGGAGACGAGCGGGTAGGCGTCCTGGTAGAGGCCCTGGGCCTGGAGCGCCGGCATGCAGTACTCGGCGGCGAACTCGTCCTTGGCGTCGGCGACGTAGGCGTCGACGGCGCCGCAGTCCAGCGCGCGCTGGCGGATCACCTCGAGGTCCTCGCCACCCTGACCCACGTCGACGGCGACGGCGATGACCTCGGCGCCGGTCTGCTCGCCGATCCAGCCGATCGCGACGGAGGTGTCGAGCCCGCCGGAGTAGGCGAGGACGACGCGCTCCTTGCCGGAGCCGGTGGCGGGTGCGGTGGTCTCGTTGGTCATGCGTGCTTCCTTTCGGCCACGGAGGGCCTGGTCGTCCCGTTCTCGGGGGTGGCTGTGGCGGGCCCGCCGCGGCGGGCGAGATCGAGGAGCCGGGCGACGATCCCGGCGGCGGAGGTCTCGTCACGAGTGATGACGAGGACGGTGTCGTCTCCCGCCACGCACCCGAGCACGTCGGGGAAGCGGGACTGGTCGACGGCGGAGGCGAGCAGCTGCGCGGCGCCCGGCGGGGTGCGCAGCACGGCGAGGTTCTGGGCGTGGTCCGCACCGACGAGGACCTCGACGCACCAGCGCTCGAGGCGGGCGTGGATCTGGGCGGCATCGGTGATCGGCGCGGGCGCGACGAGGTTCGGCAGCGCGTAGACCTGCGCGCCGTCGGCGCCGCGGACCTTGACGGCGCGCAGCTCGTCGAGGTCGCGGGAGACGGTGGTCTGGGTGACGTCCACCCCCCGGTCGGCGAGCAGGTTCCGCAGCTCGGTCTGCGAGTGCACCTCGCCGGCGGCGATCAGCTCCTCGACGATCGAGTGGCGCGCGGCCCGGTTGGACGGGGCGCTCATCGCTGCTCCTCCGTCCGTGCGGCGGCCCCGGTCGCACCGTCCGCGCCGGCGGCACTCTCACCGAGGTGCTGCTCGACCCGGCCGAGCGCCTGGGCGAGCTTGTCGACGGCCTCGGCCACGTCGTCGTCGGACAGGACGAGCGCCGGCGCGAGACGCAGGGCCGACGGCGCGACGGGGTTGACGATGAGGCCGGCGTCCTGGGCGGCGGCCGAGACGGCGGAGGCGTGCTCGCCGGACAGCGCGACGCCGACGTGCAGGCCCGCGCCGCGGGTACCGGCCACGAGCGGGGAGCCGATGCCCTCGATGCCGGCGCGCAGCGCGTCGCCGACCCGGACGACCTCGTCGAGGAAACCTGGTGCGCCGACGACGTCGAGCACCGCGAGGGCCGCCGCGCAGGAGACGGGGTTCCCGCCGAACGTGGTGCCGTGGGCGCCCGGCCCGAGCAGCGTCGCGGCGTGCTCGCCGAGCGCCACCGTGGCGCCGATCGGCACGCCACCGCCGAGGCCCTTGGCGAGCGTGACGACGTCGGGCACGAACGACCCGCCGATCTCGGGCCGGTGGTGACCCATCCACGCCCCGGTGCGCCCGATCCCGGTCTGGATCTCGTCGATGACGACGAGCGCACCCGCGGCGCGGGCCGCCTCGCCGGCGGCGGCCAGGTACCCCTCGGGCAGCGGCACGACGCCGGCCTCGCCCTGGATCGGCTCGAGGAAGAGGCCCGCGACGTCGCCGCGCGCCAGCTCGGCGCGTACGGCGTCGAGGTCCCCGGGCTCGACGAAGGTGACGTCCGGCCCGAGCGGGGCGAACGGTTCACGGATGGCCGGCTTGTGGGTGAGCGCCAGGGCGCCGAGGGTGCGGCCGTGGAAGGAGTGCGTGAGGGCGAGGACCCGGCCGGGCCGTCCCTCGCCGAACCGCTCCGCGCCGTGGCGGCGGACGATCTTCAGCGCCGCCTCGTTGGCCTCCGTGCCGGAGTTCGACAGGAACACGCGCGAGCCCTCGGGGGCGCCGCCCGGCGTGACGATCTCGAGCAGCCGCTCGGCGAGGCGCACCTGCGGGCCCGAGGTGAAGAAGTTGGAGACGTGCCCGAGCGTGGCGGCCTGGTCGGCCACCGCACCGACGAGGGCCGGGTGCCCGTGCCCGAGCGAGAGCACGGCGATGCCGCCGAGCAGGTCGAGGTAGGTGCGCCCCTCGTTGTCCGTGACGTGCGTGCCGGAGCCGGACACGAGCGCGAGCCGCGGGGTGCCGAAGGTGTTCATCACGGATCCCGAGTATCGGCCCTGCCAGGTCGGTCCGGCGGGTGCGGGGTCGTGGTCGCTCATGCGGGGTCCTTCCGGATCGTGGGGTCGGCCGGGGCGTCGTCCGGCAGCACGAGGGTGCCGACCCCCTCGTCGGTGAAGATCTCGAGCAGCATCGAGTGCGCCTTGCGGCCGTCGATGACGTGCGCCTGCGGCACGCCGCCGCGGACCGCGCGCAGGCAGGCCTCCATCTTCGGGACCATCCCGGACTCGAGGCCGGGCAGCAGCTCGACGAGCCGGTCGGCGGTGATCTGCGAGACCAGGCTCGAGCGGTCGGGCCACGCGGAGTAGAGCCCCTCGACGTCGGTGAGGACGACGAGCTTGCGCGCGCCGACGGCCTGCGCGATCGCCGCGGCGGCCGTGTCGGCGTTGACGTTGAGGACCTGGCCGGAGTCCTCGACGTCGACGGCGATCGTGGAGACCACGGGGATCCGTCCCGCGTCGAGCAGCTGGGTGATCGCACCGGGGTTCACGGTGACGACGTCGCCCACGTGCCCTACGTCCACCGGCTGCCCGTCGACGACGGCGGTGCGCCGGCGCGCGAGCAGCAGCCGGCCGTCCTCACCGGACAGCCCGACGGCGTGGGGCACGTCGTGGTTGAGCAGGGTGACGAGCTCGCGCTGGACCTGCCCGGTGAGGACCATGCGGACGACGTCCATGGCCTCGTCGGAGGTGTAGCGCAGGCCGCCGCGGAACTCGGAGTCGATGCCGAGCCGGCCGAGCATCGAGGAGATCTGCGGGCCGCCGCCGTGGACGACGACGGGCCGCAGCCCCACCTGGTGGAGGAAGAGGACGTCGGCGGCGAAGGCGCGCTTGAGGTCCGTATCGACCATGGCGTTGCCGCCGTACTTGACCACCACTGTCGCGCCGGCGAACCGCTGCAGCCACGGCAGCGCCTGGACGAGGACCTCGGCCTTCTGGTGGGCGAAGAGGTCCCGCTCGGTGTCGAAGTGGAAGTCCTCCCCGGTACCGGACTCGATCTCGATCTCGTTCTCGTCGCTCATGTGGAGTACGCGCTGTTCTCGTGGACGTAGTCGTGCGTGAGGTCGTTGGTCCACACGGTCGCGCTCGCGTCGCCGGCCTTGAGGTCGACGAGGACCGCCACCTCGCGGTCGGCGGCGAGGTCGACGAGCCCGCGCGGCTCCCCCACCCCGGAGTCCTTGCAGACCATGACGCCGTTGACGGAGACGTCGACGGTGGTGGCGTCGAACGGGGCGACGTCCTCGGGGACGGTGCCCGCGGCCGCGAGGATCCGGCCCCAGTTCGGGTCGTTGCCGAACACGGCGGCCTTGAACAGGTTGGACCTGGTCACCGCGCGGGCGACCGCCACGGCGGCCTCCTCGCTCGAGGCATGCGTGACGGTGACGGCGATGTCGTGCGACGCGCCCTCGGCGTCGGCCACGAGCCGGCGGGCGAGGTCGGCGCTCGCGGCGGTCACCGCCTCGGTCAGCTCCTGCTCGTCCGGGGCGACGCCGGAGGCGCCGGACGCGAGCAGGACGACGGTGTCGTTGGTGGACATGCAGCCGTCGGAGTCGACCCGGTCGAAGGTCGTGCGGGTCGCCGCGCGCAGCACGCGGTCCGCCGTCGCGGCGTCGAGGACGGCGTCCGTGGTGAGGACGACGAGCATCGTGGCCATCCCCGGGGCGAGCATGCCGGCGCCCTTGGCCATGCCGCCGACCGACCAGCCGGCACCCTGGACGAGGGTCTGCTTGGCGGCGGTGTCGGTGGTCATGATCGCGTGGGCCGCGTCGTCGCCGCCGTCGGTGGCAAGGACCTCGGCGGCGGTGTCGATGCCGCCGAGGAGCCGGTCCATCGGCAGTCGCTCGCCGATGAGTCCCGTCGAGCACACGACGACGTCGCCGGCGGAGACGCCCAGCGTGGCGGCCACGTGTTCGGCGGTGCGGTGGGTGTCGGCGAAGCCCTCGGGGCCGGTGCAGGCGTTGGCGCCGCCGGAGTTGAGGACGACGGCGTCGGCCCGGCCGTCGGCGACGACCTGTCGGGTCCAGGTCACCGGGGCCGCCTCGATGCGGTTGGTGGTGAGGACCGCGGCGGCCACGCGGTCGGGGCCGTCGTTGACGACCAGGGCGACGTCGGGCGTGCCGGAGGCCTTGAGCCCGGCGGTGACGCCGGCGGCCCGGAATCCGGCGGGGGCGGTGATGCTCACGGGGCGACTCCCGTCAGGGGCAGGCCGGTGGTCTCCTCGAGACCGAGGGCGAGGTTGAGGGACTGGATGGCGCCACCGGCGGTCCCCTTGGCGAGGTTGTCGAGCGCGCACACCGCGACGACGCGGCCGGCCCGGTGGTCGACGGCCACCTGGACGGTGGCGAGGTTCGCGCCGGAGACCGCGGCGGTGGTGGGCCACACGCCGTCGGGCAGGAGCCGGACCACGCCCTCGCCGTCGTAGGCGGCGTGCCAGGCCGCGGCGACGTCGTCGGGGGTGGCTCCCTCGACCAGCGGTGCCGTGACCGTGGCGAGGATGCCGCGCGAGACCGGCGCGAGGACCGGGGTGAAGGAGAGGCGGGGGGCCGTGGCGCCGGCGACGGCGAGGTTCTGCTCGATCTCCGGGACGTGCCGGTGGGTGCCCGCCATGCCGTAGGGCTGGAGGTTGCCGGCCGCTTCGGCGGCGGTCAGGTGCGGCTTGAGCGCCTTGCCGGCGCCCGAGTAGCCGACGGCGAGGACGGCGACGACGTCGCTCGAGTCGACGACGTCCGCGGCCACGCCGGGCTGGAGCGCGAGGGTGACGGCGGTGACGTTGCAGCCCGGGACGGCGATGCGACGCGACGTGGCGAGCTCGGCGCGCTGGGCGGCGGGCGCCGTCTCCCCCGCGTGGAGGAGCTCGGGCAGCCCGTAGGGCCAGGCGCCGGCGTGCGGGGAGCCGTAGAAGGACTCCCACGCCACGGGGTCGGTGAGGCGGTGGTCGGCGCCGACGTCGACGACGACCCCCTCGTACCCGAGGCCCTCGAGCTCGGCGGTGATCTCGCCGGAGGCGCCGTGTGGGAGCGCGAGCACGACGACGTCGTGCTCAGCCAGGCGGGTCGCGCTCGTCGGCTCGAGGACTCGGTCCGCGAGCGGGTGCAGGTGCGGCTGGTGCGCCAGGAGCGGGTCCCCCGCCGACGAGGCGGCGGTGAGCGCGCCGATGGTCAGGTCGGGGTGCGCGAGGGCGAGGCGCAGGACCTCGCCACCCGCGTAGCCGGAGGCGCCGGCGACGGCGATCGAATAAGTCACCGCATCACCATACTACGTTGCGCATATCCATGCAGCCACGGGAGTCGTGGTTCGAGGCGGTGCTCATCGTGAGGAACGAGTTCCAGACCTGGGTCACCGCGACGGCGCTCGACGAGCGCGCCGGCCGTGCGCGCCGCGAGCCGCTCCCGCCTCCGACGTCGAGACGTGCGGCACGATGGGGCCATGCGTGCCATCGTCCAGACCGAGACCGGCTCCCCCGACGTCCTGCGACTCACGGAGGTACCGGACCCGGCCCCGGCCCCCGGAGAGCTGCTCGTCGACGTCGCCCACGCGGGCCTCAACTTCATCGACACCTACCGCCGCTCGGGCCAGTACCCGGTCGATCTCCCGCACACGCCGGGGTCGGAAGGATCCGGGGTCGTGCGCGGCGTGGGCGAGGCGGTGTCCGGCTGGTCGGTCGGCGACCGCGTGGCATGGGCGGCGGGGCCGGCGTCGTACGCGGAGCAGGTGGTCCTGCCGGCAGGCGTCGCCCTGCGCGTGCCGGACGGCCTCGGCCTCGACGCCGCGGCCGCGCTCCCGCTCCAGGGCATGACGGCGCACTACCTGGTCGACGGCGCGACCCGCGTGGCCGAGGGCACGACGGTCCTGCTCACGGCGGCCGCCGGCGGTGTCGGCCTGCTGGCCACCCAGCTGGCGGCCGCCCGCGGCGCCCACGTCATCGCCCTCGTGGGCTCGCCGGAGAAGGAGGAGCTCGCCCGCGCAGCCGGGGCCGCCGAGGTGGTCCGGTACCGCGAGCTGGACGACCTCACCGCCGAGCTGCCGGGCATCGTGCGCGGGCTGACCGGGGGCGCCGGTGTCGACGTCGCTCTCGACGGCGTCGGGAGGGACACGTTCGACGCGTCGCTAGGTTCGCTGCGCCCGCGCGGCACCCTCGTGCTGTTCGGGGCGGCGTCGGGTCCCGTCCCACCGCTCGACCTGCAGCGGCTCAACTCCGGTGGGTCGCTGTTCGTCACCCGCCCGAGCATCGGGGACTACACCGCGGATCGCGAGGAGCGCGAGCACCGCTGGTCCGAGGTGTCGTCCCGCGCAGCCCGTGGCGAGCTCGACGTGCGGATCGGGCACCGGTTCCCGCTCGCCGACGCCGCCGCCGCGCACCGCGCGATCGAGTCGGGCACGACAACGGGAAAGATCCTCATCGACCACCCTTGAGGGCAGCCCGCCGCCCTTGGCCGGGCGGGGGCGTCCGGCGCGCCCAGGGGAACGTGGGACGCCACCATTCGCCCTCGATAGACTTCGGCGCAACCTGTCGACCCCCGACGGTGGGGGTCGCGCGACCCGGTAGGTGACCTGTGGAGTCCGGCCCGATCGACAACTACCGCTTCGAGTGGCTCAACAGCTTTCTCGCAGTGGTCGACTTCGGCGGCTTCGCGGCGGCGGCAGAGAACACCTATCGGAGCCAACCCCGGATCAGCAGCCACGTCGCGGACCTCGAGCGTCACCTGGGCGCCCAGCTGTTCGACCGGAAGGCCCGACCGGTGCGCCTCACGGAGGGGTCAAGTCCCTTTGAGTGGTGTAGTGGTCCTTCGGCGATGGGTCAGGCTGTGAGGGCGGGTAGGGAGTTGGTGGCCACCTCGTTTCCGGTGTCGGGCACGATGTCGAGGCGGCAGCGGGTGAGGATGTCGAGTCCGAGGTAGTGGCGCCCTTCGGCCCATTCATCGGTCTGCTCGGCCAGGACCGCGCCGACGAGGCGGACGA
>JBQDDG010000046.1:11500-20044 GCA_052093225.1 Actinomycetaceae bacterium | reverse complement strand
GAATCCTGCACCCGCCACCCATGTCCTGGGTCGTCACGCCGTTCAGTCGGTGAGGCGGCCCAGGACTTTTTTCGTCCCCGCCCGGCGCACGCCCCTCCGGTCCGTGTGCCGCGTCACACCAATGCGCGACGAGAGTGCCTTGTGAGCACACTCACCGCCCGGGAGGGGGCCGCGGGTTGGCCCGGCGCCAGTGCCGCGTTGTAGGCTCGTCCGCGCTGCCTCGATGAGTTCATCGGGTGCGCCCCGATAGCTCAGTCGGCAGAGCGTCTCCATGGTAAGGAGAAGGTCAAGGGTTCGATTCCCTTTCGGGGCTCAGGTTCACGGAATAGCCGTCGTCCATGCGCGGTTCGTCTCGTGGACGCGTGGCGGGGTAGCTCAGCTGGTCAGAGCGCACGACTCATAATCGTGAGGTCGGGGGTTCGAGCCCCCCTCCCGCTACCGCGCCCGCACCGCACATCGGCGGTGGTGGGTACAGCGACAGCAAGGGAACGAGGACATCATGGCCACCAAGTCGGCGGACATCCGCCCGAAGATCACCCTGGCCTGCGAGAACTGCAAGAGCCGGAACTACATCACCAAGAAGAACAAGCGGAACACCCCGGACCGCCTGGAGCTTCAGAAGTTCTGCCCCCGCTGCAACTCGAAGACCGGTCACCGCGAGACCCGCTGAGTCCGACGGCCCGCCCGCCGCTAGCCTGGGCGGATGACCGAGACTCCACCGCGCCCCGCCGGCGTCGACACGACGCTCGCGGGGCGCTCCTATGCCCCGGGCGAGACGTACGTGGTCTCCGCCGCGAAGATCGCCGAGATGGCCGAGGCCACCGGCGCCACGCACCCGCTCCACACGGACGCGGAGGCGGCCAGGGCCGCCGGGTACGACGACGTCGTCGCGCCGCCGACGTTCGCCGTGGTCCTCGCGCAGCGGGCCGAGCAGGCCTACGTCGCCTCGCCCGAGTCGGGCATCGACTTCTCCCGCGTGGTCCACGCAGACGAGCGCCTCACGCACCACCGGCCGATCGTTGCCGGCGACCGCCTGCGCACCACCGTGCTCGTCGAGCGGATCCTCGCCCGCGGCGCCCTCACGCTCGTCACCACACGCGCGGACATCGCCGAGGAGGGCACCGACGCCCCGGTCGCCACCGTGACCTCCACCCTCGCCGTGCGGGGTGACGCATGAGCGCCGACGCACCGCGCTCCGTCCCCGAGGTGGGCGAGGAGGTCCTGCGCGAGACCGTCCCCGTCACCCGCACCACGCTCGTGCGCTACGCGGGTGCCTCGGGCGACTTCAACCCCATCCACCACGACGACGCCGTCGCGGCCGCGGCGGACCTGCCCGGCGTCATCGCCCACGGCATGGCCACCCTCGGCATCGCCGCGGCGCTGGTGGAGACCTGGGCCGGCGGCCCGGCCGCCGTCCTCGACGTCCAGACCCGGTTCTCGCGCCCCGTCCCCGTCCCGGCCGGGACGGGGACCGAGATCGAGGTCGTCGGCACCGCGCGGGAGGTCGACGGCACCCGCGTGCGCATCGACGTCGACGTCCGGCACGACGGCCGGTCCGTCCTCACGCGCGCCCGCGTCCTCGTCGACCTCGCGAGGTCCGTGTGACCGCCGCCGGGGCGACGAGCCCGGGCACCGGCTCGGCGCCCGCCACCGGCTCGGCCCCCACGCTCGCCGACCTCACCACGCTGCGCGTCGGGGGACCGGTCGGCACGCTCGTCGAGGCGGAGAGCGCGCAGGAGATCATCGACGCCGTGCGCGGCGCCGACGACTCCGGCACACCCGTCCTCGTCCTCGGCGGGGGCTCCAACCTGCTCGCCTCGGACGAGGGGTTCGACGGCGTCGTCGTGCGCGACATGCGCCGCGAGCTCGAGGTCGACAGCGTCGAGGGTTGCGGCGGCGGCCAGTTCACCGCGCCCGCCGGCGCGGTCTGGGACGACGTCGTCGCCCGGGCCGTCGCCGACGGCGCCTCCGGCTTCGAGGCCCTGTCCGGCATCCCCGGCTCGACGGGTGCCACCCCGGTCCAGAACGTCGGCGCCTACGGCCAGGAGGTCGCGGGCGTGCTCAGCCACGTCCGCGTCTGGGACCGCCTCGCCGGCCGCCCCCGCACGCTCGCGCTGACCGACCTGCGGCTCGGGTACCGCACCTCCGTGCTCAAGCGCTCCCTCACCGACGCGGACGCCGGCGGCGGGTGCACGTGGGGGCCGACCGGTCGGTGGGTCGTCCTCGACGTCGCCTTCCAGACGCCCCCGACGATCATGTCCGCGCCGATCCGCTATCCCGAGCTCGCACGCCGGCTCGACGTCGAGGTCGGCGCACGCGTCCCCTCCCGCGAGGCGCGCGAGGCCGTCCTCGAGCTGCGCAGCGGCAAGGGGATGGTCCTCGACGCCGCGGACCACGACACCTGGTCCGCCGGGTCCTTCTTCACCAACCCGATCCTTTCGCGCCGCGAGGCGGCCGCGCTGCCGGACGACGCGCCGCGCTTCGACGCCCCGGCGCCGGACGGGTCGGGCGAGACCTGGGTGAAGAGCTCGGCCGCCTGGCTCATCGACCACGCCGGCTTCCACAAGGGGCACGCGATGCCCGGGCCGGCGGCGATCTCCACCAAGCACTCCCTCGCCCTGACCAACCGCGGCGGTGCGAGCGCCGCCGACGTCGTCGCCCTCGCCCGCGAGGTGCGCGACGGCGTGCGGGCGGCCTACGGCGTCGAGCTGGTGCCGGAGCCCGTGCTGCTCGGGGTCGAGCTGTGACGCGCCGCGACCTCCTGGCGGTCGTCCTGTCCGGCAGCGACGCCGAGCGCCGCGACGCGCAGCGGTGGGTGGCCGCGACCCGCGACCGGGGCGGCGCGACGATGGCGGCCGCGCGCTCGCTCGTGCACGCGGCCGAGGCCGCTGCCCGTGATGGCGCCTTCCGCACGGCCTCGGACGGTGGCCAGGAGCTCGTGGTGGGGGACAGGGCCTACCGGGCCGGACGCTTCTCGACCCCCACGCTCGGCGAGCTGCGCACCCGGGCCGCGTCCGCCGTCGGGGCGAGGTGCGGCGCCGGAGTGGCGACCCCGCCCGTGCTCTCCGTCCTCCATGGCGGCGGGACCCTCGCGGACATCGGCGCGCTCCAGGCGCACGCGCCCGCTGGGACGCTGTTCCAGGCGGCCTCGCAGTTCAACTGCCTCGAGGCACCCGGCCCGCGCCTCGTGGCGGTGACGGACTACCTCACAGACTCCACCCAGGGGCCGCGGGCCTCGATCGGCGCCTTCCCCGGCACGCTGCTGCGCCACTACGCGGCACCCGACGGCGCCGGCGGCACCTTCGTGCAGAGCAAGGAGCGCCAGGTCGACCTCCTGGCCGACGCCTTGCCGGCCGGGCTCGGCGCCGTGCGGTCCGGCTACCTCTCCGCCGACTACCTCACCGACCTCCCCGCGGCCGCCGAGGCGCTCACCGACCGGTTCGAGGACATTCGGGTCGGCATGCAGGAGGACGCGGAGGTGGTGCTCGGCGCCGGCTGGTACGGACGCGTGGAGGGCAGCCCGCGGATCGCCCAGGTCCTCACCGCCGCGCTCGCGCACGGCGGGTACGGGAACGGGCGGGTCACCGCCGCGCACCTCGACGTCATGCGGCCGCTGCTGCGCGCCGCCTACCTCGGGACGCTGCTCGCGGCGCTCGCCGCGGGCAAGGACCGGGTGGTCCTCACGCTGGTCGGCGGGGGAGTCTTCGGCAACCCGCACGCGCTCGTCGTGGAGTCGTTGCTGTGGGCGCTGGACGAGCTGCCCCCGCTCGCCGGCGGGCCGCTCGAGGTGGTCGTCAACGCGTTCTCGCTCGAGCGGGACGCGGTCCCGGTGCTCGCCGCGGCCGCGGAGCGCTCCGGCGGCGTGTGGCGCGACACGTTCTGAGGAGCCCGGGTCAGTCCGCCCCGGCGAGCCGGCGGACGTGCTCGACGACGAGGTCGTGCACCGCCCGCGAGCCGAGGGGACGGAAGTGGCCCCGCTCGCGCAGGGGGACGTTGCGGGCGCCCGGCAGGAAGGACCCGCCCGGGATGTGCGGGTCCCACGCCGGGTTGAGCGAGACGATCCGGGCATCGACCTCGGTGCGCGCGGCGAGCCGGGCGAGGTCCGGGTGGGCGGGCCTGAGCGCGCCCACGACCGACCACGGCGGGAAGGCCCGCGCCCAGAGCGAGCCGCGCCACGGCGTCGCGACGGAGACGAGCCCCGCCACCCGGCGGCCCTCGGGTCCGAGCATCACCGCCTTGCCCACGAGCCCGCCCTTGGAGTGGGCGACGAGCACCACCCGGTCGAGGTCGAGCGCGGCGAGATGGGCCGCCGTCCGTCGCGCGCCGTCGAGGACCGGGCGGTCGTTGAGGCCGAGGTCCGGGATGACCGCGACCGGGTGCCCGGCGTCGGCGACGGCGCGCCCCACGCGGGCGAGCATGTGCCACGACTCGTAGACCCCGGGCAGCAGCACCACCGGCGTCGCCCCGCCCCCTTCCGGGGTGCCGGGACGCCAGCCGTCCCGGCGCAGCATCCCGCGGGTCGAGCGTGCCGCCGTCGCGGCGACCCACGCGTAGTCGAGGCCGTGGGCGAGGGGACGGGTGAGGAGCTCGGTGACGCGCCGGTGCGCACCGCCCCGGTGCCCGGCGTCGGGCCTGCTCGCCGCGTCGGGCCGGCTCGCTGCGTCGGGCCTGCTCGCTGGTTCGGGTCTGTTGGCCCCGCCGGGCCGGCTCGCTGGGTCGGGTCGGCGCGCCGGGCCGGGCCCACGCGCAGGCCCGGGCCGCCCGGCCTCCCCGCTGCCGCTCACCGGTCGTCCGTGAGGTCCCGGCCGTCGTCGGAGGGGGATCCCGGCGGCACGGCGGAGCCCTGGCCCCGGCGCTCGTCGACGGCGAGGTGCGTCAGCGCGGCGCGCACCACTGCGGGATGGTCCTCGAGGACGACGGAGTGCGCGGCCCCGGGGACGAGCTCGACCCTGCAGTGGGAGACCCGGCCGGCGAGGACGCTTGCCCACACCTCGGGCACGAGTCGGTCGAACTCGCCGTGCAGGATCGTCACCCGCGCCGAGGGCGGGGCGAGGGCGAGGCGGTCCTCGATCCGGTAGCCCATGACCTCGGGCAGGATGTCCGCCACCCAGCGCGTGGTCGCCGTGAGGTAGGAGCGCGTGGCGAGCAGCCGGAGCCGGTGGGTCTCGTGGACGGCCGACTGCAGGTAGCGCCACAGCTGGGTGAGCGGGCGGCGCTCGGCCGCGTTGACGGGTGGGGCGACGAGCACGGTCCGGCGGAAGGCCCCGGGGCGGCGTGCCATCATCTCCACCGCGACCTGGGCGCCCATCGAGTGCCCGACGAGCACAGGGTCGTGGACGCCGCCGGCCGTGAGCACGTCGTCCACCACCTCGGCGAGGCCCTCGATGCCGAGGGTGACCGCCGGGGGCGGTACGTCTCCGAACCCCGGCAGGTCGACGAGCAGCACCTCGCCGTGCACGGCCAGGTCCTCCGCCAGCGGCAGGAGGTAGACGGAGGAGAGCCCGACGCCGTGCAGGAGCACGAAGGTCACGCGCCCGTCACCGGGGACGTCGGGGTTGCTGTGCTCGGCCCCCGGACCGGGGGCGCCGACCCGGTGGACGCGTACGAAGGAGCCGCCGACGTACCGCATCGACGTCGAGGTCCGGGAGAGCCGGGAGACGGTGCGCCGGGAACCGGGCCGGAGGCGGACCTGCTGACCGGCCGGCGGGGAGGCGAGGTCCGCGGCCGCGAGGGTGAGCCGGCGCCACCACCTCAGGCGCCGGCCGGGGGCGCTCATGCGGGCTCCGCCCGCCACTCGTCGACCTCGGCGCTCCACCGCGCGACGTCGCTGCGGTGGGCGCGGGAGGCGGCGAGCGAGGCCTTGGCGAGGACGGCGATCTCGTCGTCGCCCATGCCGTGCACCTCCCGCGCCGCCACGTACTGGTCGGTGAGCCGCGAGAGGAAGAGCAGCGGATCGTCGGCGCCCAGGGCGATCGTGGCGCCGGAGTCCACGAGGGTGCGCAGCGGGACGTCCGCGAGCGTCGGGTAGACGCCGAGGGACACGTTCGAGGCGGGGCAGACCTCGAGGGCGATGCCGGCGTCGACGACCCGGGCGAGGAGGTCGGGGGACTCCGCGAGGCGCACCCCGTGCCCGAGACGGTCGGGGTGCAGGTGCGCGACGACGTCGGCCACGTGGTCCGGGCCCAGCAGCTCGCCGCCGTGCGGCATCGACGCGAGCCCCGCGCCACGGGCGATGCGGAACGCCGCCGCCCAGTCCGACGTCACGCCGCGCCGCTCGTCGTTGCTCAGGCCGAAGCCGATGACCTGCCCCGGGCCGTCCCCGGCGTGCATCGCTGCGAGCCGGGCCAGGGTGCGGGCGTCGAGCGGGTGCCGGGTCCGGGAGGCGGCGACGACGACGCCCACCTGCACGCCGGTGGCACGCGACGCGGCGGCCGCCTCGTCGAGGACGATCTCGAGCGCCGGCGTGAGTCCGCCCACGTACGGGGCGTAGCTCGTCGGGTCGACCTGGATCTCGAGGCGGCGCGAGCCCTCGGCGGCGTCGTCGGCGGCCGCCTCGGCGACGATCCGACGCATCGCGGCCTCGGACCTGACGACGGCCCGTGCCGCGTCGTAGGCGCGCTGGAACCGGAACCAGCCGCGCTTGTCCGCCGGTACCCGCATCGCCGTGTCGTCGGTGAGGCTGTCCGGCAGCCGCAGACCCTGCTCGCTCGCGAGCTCGACGAGCGTGGAGACCCGCATCGATCCGGTGAAGTGCAGGTGGAGGTGGGCCTTCGGGAGCCGGCCCAGATCGCGCATCGGGACATCATGCCAGGGCGGGGCGGCCGCCCGGGGGTGGTCGCGGTGTCCGGTCGACGTGCCCCGTTCGCGCCGCCGATGTGATCTTATTTCCACCATGACCATCTCGGCGGCGGCGATGAGGGAGCCGGCGGACGTCGCCCTGCTGACGGGGCCCGACGCCGGCGACGTCCTCACGTCCGCCCTCGTCCCCGACGACGGCCGGCTCGTCGAGTGGGCCGTCCACACGGTCCACCACCGCCCCGGTGCGGGCGTGACCGTCGGCTACACGGCCACCGTCGAGCGCACCGCCTCCGACGGCTCGCGCAAGCGCACCGAGGAGTACCTGTGCGCGACGACCGCCCGCCTCACGCGCGCGGCAGGCCCGGGCCTCGTGCGCCTCGAGCCGCCGGACGGTCGCGGTCCGGTGGTCCACCTGTGGCGGCATCCGGCGGACCCCGAGCTCCCGGCGCTCGCCACCGCCTGCGACTCGCAGAAGATGTCGCGCCGGCTCGGCGAGCAGGTCACCCTCGAGCTCGTCGCGTACCGGCCCACCCGCCGCGCGGTCCTGCGCGCCACCGGGGCGTCCGGGCTCGTGCACTACATCAAGGTGGTCCGCCCCGTCTCGCTCGCCGACCTCGTGGGGCGGCACAACATGCTCACCTCGGCGGGCGTGCCGGCCCCCGCCGTCGTGGCCGAGGAGCCGGCCGGGCTCGCCGTCCTCGCGGAGGGGCGGGGCGAGTCGCTCGCGCGCGTCCTCCACCGTGGCCCGGGCCGGGACACGGACGCGGTGCTGCACGCCCTCGTGCGCACCCTCGACACGCTGCCGGCGTCCACCATGCAGCTCGCAAGGCGCTCCGCGTGGTCCGAGCGGGCGAGCCACTACGCGCACGCCGCGGCCACCGTGCTGCCCGAGGCCGAGGGACGGACGCGGGCGCTCGCCGCCGGGATCGACCAGCTCCTGCACGCCGGACCGCCGCAGCCCGTCGTGCCCGTGCACGGCGACTTCTACGAGGCCAACGTGCTCATGGACCCGCGCGAGGGCGTCGTCGCGGTCTCCTCGCTGCTCGACGTCGACTCCGTGGGCCCGGGGCACCGCAGCGACGACCTCGCCTGTCTCCTCGGCCACGTCGCCGTCCTCGTCCACCTCGCCCCCGACCGCTACCCGGCCGTGCCGCACGTGCTCGCCCGGTGGGCGCAGCTGTGCGAGCAGATGGCGGACCCCGTCCAGGTGTGCGTGCGGGCCGCCGGCGTCACTCTCTCCCTCGTGGCCGGCGCCAAGCGGGCCGACGGCCGTTGGCGGGCCGACGCCGAGGGTCGGCTCGTCACTGCCGAGGCCTGGCTCGCGCGGGCCCGCGACTTCGCCGCGGGGCGCGTGTCCGGCCCGTTCGTCGTGCCGCCGCCGATCGGCTGACCCGGCTGACCCGGTCGATCGGCCGACCCCACCGACCGGCTGCCCGGCCGGGCGCTGCCCGAGGCCGATGAGAGCCCTCTCATCTCGTGCTTCGGGGTCGTTCACCGGGCTGGACGACGATGGTCCCGTCGGCACGGGCGGTGCCGACCACGCGATGGAGAGGAACGAGTGGTCCGGATGCGCATCAGGGGATCGTGGGTCGCGGTGGGGACGCTGTCCGCCGCCGCGGTCGTGGGTGGCGCCGTCCTCGCGAGCGCCGACAACGACGACGAGTCGGTCGACTCCGTGACGATCCCCCCGGCTCAGCTCTCCCCGTCCCCCGAGTCACGGTCCGACGCCCCGTCCGAGGAGGCCAC
>JBQDDG010000046.1:0-11400 GCA_052093225.1 Actinomycetaceae bacterium | reverse complement strand
CTCAGCTCTCCCCGTCCCCCGAGTCACGGTCCGACGCCCCGTCCGAGGAGGCCACGACGGTCCCGCCGCCGGAGCGCGACTCCGTCACCGCGGCGTCGCCCGCCCCCGCGCCCGCCCCCCAGGCCCCGGCCGCGCCCGCACCTCCCCCGGCTCCCGCCCCGGCGCCCGCCCCCGCGCCCGCCCCGGTCCCAGCGCCCCGCCCGGCGCCGGTCCAGAGCCCGGCCTCGCCGGTGTCCGCCCAGTCGGTCGAGAGCGCCGACTCCGGCGACTGACCTCCGACCCCGCCGACCGGCCGCGGCCTCGACGGCGGAGCGCGACCCCGCCGACGCGCCGCGGCCCCGACGACGCAGCGCCGCCCTGCTGACGGAGCGCGGCCCCGACGACGCAGCGCGGCCCCTCAGCCCGTGACGAGCCGGTAGCCCATCCGCGGCACCGTCTGGATCCGTTCGGCGCCGATCTTCTTGCGCAGGTAGCGCACGTACACGTCGACCACGTTGGACCCCGGGTCGAAGTCGTACCCCCAGACCCGGGAGAGGATCTGCTCGCGGGAGAGGACCTGCCCGGGGTGCAGCATGAACGTCTCCAGGAGGGCGAACTCCCGCGCCGACAGGTCGACGGTCCGCCCCGCCACGTCCGCCTGCCGCGTGCGCACGTCGAGGGCGAGGTCGGCCACCTGCAGCTGTGTGGGGTCCGCGCCCGGTGCCGCCGGCTGGTTCGCCCGCAGGCGCAGCCGCACGCGGGCGAGGAGCTCCTCGAACCGGAACGGCTTGGGCATGTAGTCGTCCGCCCCGGACTCCAGCCCCGTCACCGTGTCGTCCACCGACGAGCGCGCGGTGAGCATGATGACGGGGATCTGGTGGCCCTCGCCGCGCAGCGTCTGGAGCACCTCGAACCCGTCGATGTCCGGCAGCCCGATGTCGAGGACGACGAGGTCGTAGCCACCCGTGCGCACGTGGTTCAGCCCGTCCCGGCCCGTGGTGACGGCGGTGGGCTGGTGCCCGGCCGCGGTGAGGCCCTTCGTGACGAACGAGGCGATGCCGACCTCGTCCTCGATGATGAGGATGTGTGCCACTAGATGCTCCTTGCCTCTCGCCCGGCCGGCGGGGCGGCCGGCTCCGGGTCGTGGTCGTCGGTGTCGGGCGCGTCCAGGTGGACGTCGTGCTCGAGCGCGAGCTCGCGGGCCGGCAGGTCGAGGACGAAGATCGAGCCGACCCCCGGGGTCGAGTCGACGTCGACCGTGCCCCCGTGCGCCTCCGCGATGGCCTGCACGATCGCGAGACCGAGCCCGCTGCCCTCGGTGCGGGACTCGCCCGGGCGGTTCGTGCGTGCGAAGCGCTCGAAGATGCGCCGCTGGTCCTCCGGCGCGATCCCGCGCCCCTCGTCGCGCACCCACAGGTGCAGGCGGCCGCGCTCCGACGCGCTGCCGAGCGCCACCGTCGAGCCGTCCTTGGAGAACTTCACGGCGTTCGCGGCGAGCTGGATGAGGGCCTGCGTGAGCCGCTGCTGGTCGACCAGCGCCTCGGCCTCGAGGCGGGCGTCGATGACGAACCGGCGCGGGCCGAGCTGTCGGACCTGGTCGAGGACGTTGTCCAGCATGGGGCCGAGGTCGGTCGGCGCCGCCTGCACGAACGTGGGGGAGTCGGCCTTGGCCAGCATGACGAGGTCGTCGGCGAGCCGGTGCATGCGGTCGAGCTCGGAGATCGTCAGCTCGCGGGTCTGGCGCGCGTCGTCGGCGTCGTCGGGGTCCATCAGCTCGAGGTGCCCACGCACGATGGTGATCGGTGTACGGAGCTCGTGCCCGGCGTCGTCCAGGAGGCGGCGCTGCGAGTGGAACGAGCCCTCGAGGCGGGCGAGCATGGCGTTGACGGTGCGCGTGAGGTCGGCGATGTCGTCGGAGCCGTGGACCTCGATGCGCCCGGACAGGTCGGTCTCCGTGATCCGCTCGGCGGTGGTGCGCAGCTCGCGCAACGGGGAGAGCAGCCGCCCCGAGACCACCCAGGCGACGGCCCCGACGACGAGCATCGAGCCGACCGAGACGATGAGGTAGGTCTGCGCGGAGGCCCACACGGGAGCGAGCTCGGCGTCCATGTCGAACGCGACGACGACGGCGCCGGTGGGCGGTCCGCCCCCCGGGTTGTCCGCCGGGTCGAGGGTGACCGGCAGGAGCGCGTAGCGGTAGCTCGACATCGCGGTGTCGATCGTGCTGAGCCGCCCCTCACCGGTGGCGACCGCCGCCTGCAGCTCGTCGACCAGCTCGGGGTCGCTCTGCATGTCCAGCCCGCCGGGCTGGTAGAACGCCGGGCGCTGCCCGACGAACCCCATCGCCCCCTCGTTGTCCGCGGGGAACTCGGAGGCCATCGCCGTCCAGACCGCGTCCGAGATGCCGTCGAGGGCGTCGACCGACGCCCCGTCCTGCAGGAGCTCCGACATCTCGGCGGTGGTGCGCTGGAGGGTCGCGTCGACCGAGTCGAGCACCCGGCCCCGCTCGAGCCAGACCGCGGTGCTCCCGACGAGGAGCAGGGTGAGACCGGTGAGGAGGACGACGGTGCCGAGGATCTTCCCGCGGACGGTGCTGCGGCGGTACCAGGGCCGGTCCGGCCCCGGCGTCGAGGCCGGGTCGGCGGCGTCGGTCGAACCGGGGGTGGGGGCCGACGGCGTGGCGTCGCGTCCGGGCACGGCGCCGGGCGCGACGTCGCCGACGCGCTCGTGCTCTGCCACCGTGCCTCCTCCGCCCCGACCGGGACCGTCCCAACCTAGTCTCCGGCGCGCAGATGAGCCGGAGATGAGAGGTGGAGGGGCGAGCTCTCAGAGCTGCGCCCGGGCGGCCCCGCGCGGGGTCAGGAGAGCAGGTCGGCGATCCGGCCGAGCGCCTCGGTGAGGTTGTCGTCCGACGTCGCGTAGCTCAGGCGCAGGTAGCCGGACGGACCGAAGGCCTCGCCCGGGACGACGGCGACCTCGACCTCCTCGAGGATGAGCGCCGCCAGCTCGGCGGACGTCGAGGGCGTGCGGCCGCGGATCTCCCGGCCGAGGACGCCGTCGACCGAGGGGTAGGCGTAGAACGCGCCCTGCGGCTCGGGCACCTCGATGCCGTCGATCCCGCGCAGCAGGTCGACGACGAGGCGCCGACGCCGGTCGAACGCCGTGCGCATCTCGTCGACGGCGGTGAGGTCGCCTGAGACCGCCGCGAGCGCGGCGCGCTGGCTGACGTTGGAGACGTTCGAGGTCAGGTGCGACTGGAAGTTCGTCGCCGCCTTGATGACGTCGGTGGGGCCGACCATCCAGCCGACCCGCCAGCCCGTCATCGCGTAGGTCTTGGCCACGCCGTTGAGGACGACCGTGGTGTCGGCGAGCTCCGGGACGACGCGCAGGACCGGGGTGAACTCGGCGTCGCCGTAGACCAGGTGCTCGTAGATCTCGTCGGTGACCACCCAGATGCCGTGCTCGAGCGCCCAGCGGCCGATCCGCTCGGTCTCCTCCGGGGTGTAGACGGCTCCGGTCGGGTTCGACGGCGAGCACAGGACGAGGATCTTGGTGCGGGCGGAACGCGCCTGCTCGAGGAGGTCGACGTCCACCTTGTACCCGCGGTCCGCGCCGGCGAAGACGGGCACGGAGGTGCCGCCGGCCAGGGCGATCGCCTCGGGGTAGGTGGTCCAGTACGGCGAGGGGAGCAGGACCTCGTCGCCCGGGTCGAGAAGGGCGGCGAACGACTGGAAGACGGCCTGCTTGCCGCCGTTCGTCACGAGGACGCTCGAGGGGTCGATCTCGTAGCCGGAGTCGCGCAGGGTCTTCGCCGCGACGGCCTCCTTGAGGACGGGCAGGCCGCCCGCGGGGGAGTAGCGGTGGTTGACCGGGTCCTTGGCGGCGGCGACGGCCGCGTCGACGATGTAGCTCGGGGTCGGGAAGTCGGGCTCGCCGGCGCCGAGGCCGATGACGGGCCGGCCGGCGGCCTTGAGGGCCTTCGCCTTCGCGTCGACGGCGAGGGTCGCCGACTCGGCGATGCCGGCCAGGCGGGCGGAGATACGGGCACGGGGTGTGGTGGACTCGCTCACGCCGTTCATCGTGGCACGGACCGCTCCGGCGGTCACCGTCCGTCCGCGCCTCCGCCCCGGAGACCGGCTCGCGTCCGGGCCTCCTGGGGCGCCAGGCCCGGTGGCCGGTGGGTCAGGTGGTGTGACGCGTGACCTTCGTCGCGTCGGTCGACCGGGGCCCGGGCGGTGCGTACTATGGTCCATCGGCGGTGACGAACCGCAGACTCACCCGTGCCCGCACGGCTGCGAGTCCCGCCGAAGGGCAGTGGCGCAATTGGCAGCGCACCGGTCTCCAAAACCGGCGGTTGAGGGTTCGAGTCCCTCCTGCCCTGCACCTGACGGCGCAGGAGAAGGACAGCCGTCGGGCCCGTTCCCGCCGACGCGGGGACGTGCCCGCACCCGTGCCGGGCGCGGGCGACCGGCAACAGACGAGGGACATGGCTGACGTGAGCGAGACGACGGCCGCCGAGGGCGGCTCAGGGCGCAGGTCCGAGGGCTCCGGGCGTAGCTCCGAGGTCGAGCCGAGGCGCGGCGTGTTCGCCCGGATCGCGCGTTTCATCCGGCAGGTCTTCGCCGAGCTGCGCAAGGTGGTCCGACCCACCCGGCGCGAGCTCATCACCTACTTCCTCGTCGTCGTCGTCTTCGTGCTCGTCATGATGGCGATCACCGGGGTGCTCGACCTCGTCTTCGGCCAGCTCGCCCTGTGGACGTTCGGCTGAGCCGGACCCAGGGCCCTCGGGCCATGACCTCGCGCGACCGTCCGGCCGCGCGACCGACGCATCCAAGGAGGATGTTCCCTCGTGTCTGTGGACTTCAGCGGCGACGACAGCACGTCGACCGACGACCTCGGTGTGACCACCGAGGCTGACGGGTCGACCCCTGTGAGCGCTGACGCGAACGCCGAGGCGGACACCGCGCCCGGGGCGACGACCACCGACGCCGAGCCGGCGGCCGACGAGGCCCCGGTCGAGCAGGCCAACGACGCCGAGCCGGCGGCCGACGAGGCCCCGGTGGAGCAGACCGAGGAGACCGACGAGGTCCCGGCCGAGCAGACCGACGAGGACGGCTCCGCGGCCGAGGAGGTCGACCCCGAGGCCGCCTACCGCATGGAGATGCGGATGCTCCCGGGCGACTGGTACGTCGTGCACACCTACGCCGGCTTCGAGAAGCGCGTGAAGGCGAACCTCGAGCACCGCGTGACGACCCAGAACATGGAGGACCACATCTTCCAGGTCGAGGTGCCGATGGAAGAGGTCGTCGAGATCAAGAACGCGCAGCGCAAGCTCGTCAACCGCGTGCGCATCCCCGGCTACACGCTCGTGCGGATGGAGCTCACCGACGAGTCGTGGGGCGTCGTCCGGCACACGCCCGGTGTCACCGGCTTCGTCGGCAACGCCTACGACCCGATGCCGCTCTCGCTCGACGAGGCGATCTCCATGCTCAACGTCAGCTTCGCGAAGCCCGCGGGTACCGCGGAGGCGCCGGGCGAGACCGCCGAGTCCGCCGCCGCCGAGGCGCGCCCCGTCGTCGTCGACTACGAGATCGGCGAGACGGTCACCGTCACCGACGGCCCGTTCGAGACCCTGCCCGCGACGATCTCCGAGATCCACGTGGAGAGCCGCAAGCTGCAGGTGCTCGTCAGCATCTTCGGCCGGGAGACCCCGGTCGAGCTCTCGTTCTCCCAGGTCACCAAGGCCTAGGGGACAGTCCGCGGTCGCCGCCGCGGAAACCGTTCCACACACCGAAGGACCCGAATGCCTCCCAAGAAGAAGATCTCCGGCTACATCAAGCTTCAGATCCAGGCCGGAGCAGCCACCCCCGCGCCGCCGATCGGACCCGCCCTGGGTCAGCACGGCGTCAACATCATGGAGTTCTGCAAGGCGTACAACGCCGCGACCGAGTCGCAGCGCGGGAACGTCGTCCCCGTCGAGATCACCGTCTACGAGGACCGTTCCTTCACCTTCATCACGAAGACGCCGCCCGCGGCGGAGCTCATCAAGAAGGCCGCCGGCGTGAAGAAGGGCTCCGGCGTCCCGCACACGGACAAGGTCGGCTCGCTCTCCCGCGAGCAGGTGCAGGAGATCGCCCGCACCAAGCAGGAGGACCTCAACGCGAACGACATCGAGGCCGCCGAGAAGATCATCGCGGGCACGGCCCGCTCCATGGGGATCACGGTCGACGGCTGACCACCCCCGCAGACGCCGCGACCGCGGCGTAGTGGCAGGGCCCGGCGTGGGCCCGACTCACCACGACTGCTCCACGACACCACAGGAGAAGCAGCATGACCACGCGCAGCAAGACCTACCGCAAGGCCGCAGAGAAGATCCACGACGGCGAGCTGTACGCCCCGCTCCAGGCCATCCGCCTGGCCAAGGAGGGCGCGCAGACCGCGTTCGACCAGACCGTCGAGGTCGTCTTCCGTCTCGGCGTCGACCCCCGCAAGGCGGACCAGATGGTCCGCGGCACCGTCAACCTCCCGCACGGAACCGGCAAGACCGCCAGGGTCCTGGTCTTCGCCGTCGGCGACCGTGCGCAGCAGGCCATCGACGCCGGTGCCGACGAGGTCGGTGGCGACGAGCTCATCGAGAAGGTCGCCGGCGGCTACACGGACTTCGACTCGGCGATCGCCACGCCCGACCTCATGGGCAAGGTCGGCCGCCTCGGCCGCGTGCTCGGCCCCCGTGGCCTCATGCCGAACCCGAAGACCGGCACCGTGACGATGGACGTGGCCAAGGCCGTCACCGACATCAAGGGTGGCCGCATCGAGTTCCGCGTGGACAAGCACGCGAACCTCCACTTCGTCATCGGCAAGGCCTCGTTCGACGAGACGAAGCTCGTGGAGAACTACGCCGCGGCGCAGGAGGAGATCCTCCGGCTCAAGCCCGGCAGCTCCAAGGGCCGGTACATCGCCAAGGCCACGCTCAGCACGACGATGGGCCCGGGCATCCCGCTCGACGCCACCAAGACGCGCAACCTCGAGACCGAGGACGCGTCCTGACCCGTCGCTGACGGTCCGCGCGGGCCCGGCATCCCTTCGGGGGTGCCGGGCCCGTGTCGTCGCTGCCCGGCGTGAGCAGACGCACGTCGCCGGGCGGGACGCGGCCCCCGTCGCGCCGCTACGATGAAGGTGCCACAGACCGTCGGTCGTCCGAGGCTCCCGCCCCGGAACGAAGTCCACCCAGGTGGAGCCAACGCAGGCGAGCTACGACCCGAGTCATCCGTGCGATGAACCCGAGCCCCGTGCCGTCTGCGCGGGGCTCTTTCCATGTGTGGGCACCCGCCGGTCCCACATCGGAAGGAGGGCTCATGGCAAGGCCAGACAAGACCCAGGCCATCGCCGAGCTCGAGACGAGCTTCCGCGAGGCGTCGGCGGTGCTGCTCACCGAGTACCGCGGGCTGTCGGTCACCCAGCTCGGCGAGCTTCGTCGCTCGCTCTCGGGCAAGGGCCGTTATGTCGTCGCGAAGAACACCCTCGCGGCGATCGCGGCGGAGAAGGCCGGTGTCGTCATCGACCGTGAGTCCCTCACGGGGCCGACGGCGATCACGTTCGTCACCGGCGAGGTCTCCGAGGCCGCGAAGACGCTCCGCGACTTCGCGAAGGGCAACGAGCAGCTCGTCATCAAGGGCGGTGTCCTCGACGGCAACGCGCTGACCGCGGACGACGTCAGGACGCTCGCCAACCTCGAGTCCCGCGAGGTTCTCCTGGGCAAGGCGGCCGGTGCGATCAGCGCCGCGCTGTTCCAGGCGGCCTACATGTTCACCGCGCCGGCCACCCAGGCCGCCCGCACCATCGACGCCCTGCGCGAGAAGCAGGCAACCGCCGAGGCCTGACCGGGCCCGGCAGTACACCCCACCTCTGCTCGCGTAGCAGGACCTTTACGGAAGGAAAGCCACCATGGCAAAGCTCACCACCGACGAGCTCATCGAGGCGTTCAAGGAGCTCACGCTCATCGAGCTCTCGGAGTTCGTCAAGCAGTTCGAGGAGACCTTCGACGTCGTCGCCGCGGCCCCCGTGGCCGCCGCAGCCGCCCCCGCCGCCGGTGGCGGCGAGGCCGGTGGCGAGGCCGCCGCCGAGCAGGACTCGTTCGACGTCGTCCTCGAGTCGGTCGGCGACAAGAAGGTTGCGGTCATCAAGGAGGTGCGCGCCCTCACGTCCCTCGGCCTCAAGGAGGCCAAGGACCTCGTGGACGCGGCCCCCAAGGCCATCCTCGAGGGTGTCGACAAGGAGGCCGCCGACAAGGCCAAGGAGCAGGTCGAGGCCGCCGGCGCCACCGTCACCATCAAGTGATCACCGCCCTCTGACGAGGGCGCGCAGTCACACCGGCCAGGGGCCGGGACCCGTCACGGGTCCCGGCCCCTGGTCGTGCCGCGGGGGAGCGGGCGTGTCGCGGAACTGGCGACGCGCGCCCGCGAGTGCCCTACACTAATCGCGGCCGACGGCTGGTCCGACGGGGCAACGACGCCACGACGGGTTTCACGGGCTCACCCCGGTGAGTGCGGGATCACGGGCACCACCAGGTGCGCGCGTCTGGACGGGACGTGTACGCGTGTGTAAGGTGGACACTTGCGTTAGCCGACGCCTGCCCTGCCTCCACCCCATCGGGTACTGATGTACCCAGACTGCCGCGAGCCGCGCCACCGGGCGCGATTCTCCGGAGGCAGGTCGTGAAGTCGGCGATCGCCGCGTGCACACCTCTCCGCAGGGAAGGACCCCCTTTGGCTGCCTCGCGCACCTCTGCCGCCCCGTCCGCCGACCTCGTCGCGAAGCGTCTCGCGTCGCCCAGGCTGTCGTTCGCCAAGATCTACGAGCCGATGCAGGCGCCAGACCTGCTCGGCCTGCAGACCGAGAGCTTCGACTGGCTCCTGGGCAACGACGCATGGCGCGCCCGACTCGAGGCGAACCCGGACGGGTCGACCCACACCATCTCGGGACTCGAGGAGATCTTCGAGGAGATCTCCCCGATCGAGGACTTCTCGGAGTCAATGTCCCTGTCCTTCAGGGACCACCGCTTCGAGCCCGCCAAGCACACCGCCGAGGAGTGCAAGGAGAAGGACCTCACGTACGCCGCTCCGCTGTTCGTCATCGCGGAGTTCATGAACAACACCACCGGTGAGATCAAGTCGCAGACGGTGTTCATGGGCGACTTCCCGCTCATGACCGACCGCGGCACGTTCATCATCAACGGCACGGAGCGGGTCGTCGTCAGCCAGCTCGTCCGTTCGCCGGGCGTGTACTTCGAGAGCAACCCGGACAAGACGTCGGACAAGGACGTCTACACGGCGAAGGTCATCCCCTCGCGCGGTGCCTGGCTCGAGTTCGAGATCGACAAGCGCGACGCCATCGGCGTGCGCATCGACCGCAAGCGCAAGCAGTCCGTGACGGTCTTCCTCCGCGCGCTCGGCCTCACCGAGTCCGAGATCCGCGGCCACTTCGAGGACTACCCGGTGCTGCTGGAGTCCCTCGAGAAGGACCCGGTCAAGACGCAGGACGAGGCGCTGCTCGACATCTACCGGAAGATCCGTCCGGGCGAGCCGCCCACGGTCGAGGCCGGCCGCAACCTGCTCGACTCCTACTACTTCGCGGCGAAGCGCTACGACCTCGCGAAGGTCGGCCGGTTCAAGATGAACAAGAAGCTCGGGCTGGCCGCCGCGCCGGACGAGTCGCTGCTGCGCGTCCAGGACATCGTCGCGACCATCCGGTACATCCTCGCGCTGCACAAGGGCGAGGAGACCCTGCCCGGCAGCCGCGGTGGCGAGAAGGTCGACATCCGTGTCGAGACCGACGACATCGACCACTTCGGCAACCGTCGTATCCGCGCCGTCGGCGAGCTCATCCAGAACCAGGTCCGCACGGGCCTGTCCCGCATGGAGCGCGTCGTCCGCGAGCGCATGACCACGCAGGACGTCGAGGCGATCACGCCGCAGACGCTCATCAACATCCGCCCGGTCGTCGCTGCGATCAAGGAGTTCTTCGGCACCAGCCAGCTCTCGCAGTTCATGGACCAGAACAACCCGCTCTCGGGCCTGACCCACAAGCGCCGCCTCTCGGCGCTGGGCCCCGGCGGTCTGTCCCGTGACCGCGCCGGCATGGAGGTCCGCGACGTCCACCCGTCGCACTACGGCCGCATGTGCCCGATCGAGACCCCTGAGGGCCCGAACATCGGCCTCATCGGCTCGCTCGCGACCTTCGCCCGTATCAACCCGTTCGGCTTCGTCGAGACCCCGTACCGCAAGGTCGTCGACGGTCGCATCACGGGTGAGATCGAGTACGTGACGGCGGACGACGAGGACCGGCACACCATCGCCCAGGCCTCGGCCCCGCTCAACGAGGACGGCACGTTCGTCGAGGAGCGCGTCCTCTGCCGCACCCCCGGCGGCGAGCCCGCGCTCGTCGAGCCGGCCGACATCGCCTACATGGACGTCTCGGCCCGCCAGATGGTCTCCGTCGGCACCGCGATGATCCCGTTCCTCGAGCACGACGACGCCAACCGCGCGCTCATGGGCGCCAACATGCAGCGTCAGGCCGTGCCGCTCATCCGCGCCGAGGCCCCGCTCGTGGGCACGGGCATGGAGCGTCGCGCAGCCGTCGACGCCGGTGACGTCGTCACCTCCGAGGTGGCGGGTGTCGTCACCGAGGTCTCGGCGGACTCCGTGGTCGTCCTCGACGACGACGGCGGCAGCTACACGCACCGCGTGATGAAGTTCAACCGCTCGAACCAGGGCAACTCCTACAACCAGCGCGTGCTGGTCGGCGAGGGGGAGCGCGTCGAGCGCGGCTCGGTCCTCGCGGACGGCCCGTCGACCGACGACGGCGAGCTGGCCCTCGGACGCAACCTCCTCGTGGCCTTCATGTCCTGGGAGGGCTACAACTACGAGGACGCCATCATCATGTCGCAGCGTGTCGTCACCGACGACATGCTCACCTCGATCCACATCGAGGAGCACGAGGTGGACGCCCGCGAGACGAAGCTCGGCGCCGAGGAGATCACCCGCGACCTGCCGAACGTCTCCGAGGAGATCCTCGCCGACCTCGACGAGCGCGGCATCATTCGCATCGGCGCCGAGGTCAGCGCCGGCGACGTGCTCGTCGGCAAGGTCACGCCGAAGGGTGAGACGGAGCTGACCTCCGAGGAGCGTCTGCTGCGTGCGATCTTCGGCGAGAAGGCGCGCGAGGTGCGCGACACCTCGCTCAAGGTGCCCCACGGCGAGTCCGGCATCGTCATCGGTGTCCGCGAGTTCACCGAGGACGAGGACGAGCTGCCCCCGGGCGTCAAGCAGCAGGTGCGCGTCTACATCGCGCAGCGCCGCAAGATCACCGACGGCGACAAGCTCGCCGGCCGTCACGGCAACAAGGGCGTCATCTCCAAGATCC
>JBQDDG010000045.1:0-20297 GCA_052093225.1 Actinomycetaceae bacterium | reverse complement strand
GCCGTACACACCATTACCGAAAGGCCCCCAACCACCAGGTTGGGGGCCTTTCGCACGCCCACAGATCAATCACCAGTGCGCCGATTGCGCGGCAGTGGACATCACGTGCGGCCGACGACGGTGGCTACCGCGCGTGGAAGGCTCCTCCAGTAGTGTGTGCCTCTCGCTCCGCGGTTCGGCGCGTCCGAGGCGCCTACGATGCCTCGGCCGGCCCTCCGGACATTCCGCGGATGCCCCGACAGGAGAACAGCGTGAGCCAGAATTCAGACGACTCCGGCGCGTCAGCTGCCGGCGACGACCGCCAGGCGCGACGCAACGACAACGACCGTAGAACCGCGCAGTCGAACACCGGCGGCTCAAGGCGCGAATCCTCCGCGGGCAGGAGAGCATCCGTCGAACGCTCTGGCTCCCGTGCTGGCTCTGGGCGCCCGCGCCGTTGGGAGGAGCGTCCCCCGCGCCAGGATGGCGAGCCCTCCGGTGGTCCTCGCCGTGAGGGCGAGCGTGGGGGTAGCGATCGATCCCGTCGTTGGGAGGAGCGTCCCCCGCGTCAGGGTGGCGACCGCACGGCAGGTCCTCGTCGTGACGCTGACCGTTCCCGTGGTCCTCGCCGTGAGGGTGAGCGTGGGGGTAGCGATCGATCCCGTCGTTGGGAGGAGCGTCCCCCGCGTCAGGGTGGCGACCGCACGGCAGGTCCTCGTCGTGACGCTGACCGCTCCGGTGGTTCCCGTCGTGAGGGCGAGCGTTCTGATGGCGGTGCCCGCCGGGTCGGACACGGACGCCCCGGTCAGGAGCGTCGGGCGTCCGGCGTGCAGGCGCCCGAGATCCCCGAGGACATCACCCCGCAGATGCTTGATCGGGACTCACGCCGCGAGCTTCTCACGCTGTCCAAGACCAACGGCGCAACGGTGGCGCGCCACCTCGTGATGGCGGGCATCCTCCTCGACGATGACCCCGAGGGCGCCTACGAGCACGCGCAGGCCGCGGGCCGGGGTGCCGGCAGGGTCGCCGTCGCTCGTGAGGCCGTCGCCATCACCTCCTACGCCACCGCTCGCTACGCGGAGGCGCTCAAGGAGCTCCGAGCCGTCCGCCGTCTCTCGGGCCGTGACGACCACCGGGTGATGGAGGCAGACTGCGAGCGCGGCCTCGGCCGTCCCGAACGCGCACTCGTCGTCGTCGCTGAGACCGACGCGTCCGAGCTCTCGGATGCGGAGCGTGCCGAGCTGGCGATCGTGGCCAGCGGTGCTCGAGCCGACCTGGGGGAGAACGAGGCGGGGCTGCTCCTGCTGCGGACCTCGTTCCTCGACAACATCACCGACCCCGGCATCCGCGCGCGGCTCGACGCCGTTATCGCTGATCGGCTCGACGAGGTCGGGCGCGGTGACGAGGCCGCAGAGGTGCGCAGCCGTATCTCGATCCCGCTCGACGCGGAGGGACACGATGCCGACGTCATCGACCTGATGCCCGACGACCTCGAGGACGCCGAGCAGCACCGCCGGACGCCGGACCAGGGGACAGGCGGCGCCGAGGGGATCACGCCGGCGTCGGACACAGCCCCGAAGTCGGACGGCACTTTTGAGGTCGACGGCGTTGCGGCGGACACAGAGCCCGTCGTCGGGTCGGGTGCGATCGACCCGGAGCAGGAGCACGAGCAGGAGCAGGAGTCGGCCCCCGAGCCCGAGCCCGAGCCCGAGCCCGAGCCCGAGCCCGAGCCCGAGCCGGAACAGGGCCAGCTCGACCTCTTCGACAGCCTCGACGAGGCTGGCCCGCACGCCACCGACGCGGACGGGCCTGAGAACTCGCCCTCGGGTCCGACACAATGACCCCGTGAGCCTCCTCGGATCCGACCAGCCCCTGCACCGTGCGCACGACGTCGCACTCATCGACCTCGACGGCGTCTGCTACCGCGGCAGGCATCCCGTCCCGCACGCCGCGGAGTCGCTGAGCGCGGCACGCGACGCCGGCCTGATCTCCCGCTACGTGACGAACAACGCCTCGCGCGAGCCGGAGTCCGTCGCGGCCCAGCTCACCGAGCTCGGCATCAGCGCCTCGCCGGACGAGGTCGTCACCGCCGCGCAGGCCGGTGCGGCCCTCCTCGCGGAGCGGTTCCCGGCGGGCTCGAAGATCCTCGTCGTCGGGGGTGGCGGGCTGCGTACGGCGGTCACCCAGCGCGGTCTCTCGGTGGTCGACTCCGCCGACGACGAGCCCGTGGCCGTCATCCAGGGCTGGGACCCGAGCCTGTCGTGGACCGAGCTGTCCGAGGCGGCGTTCGCCATCGGCCGCGGCGCCCTCCACGTCGCCACGAACCTCGACACCACGCTGCCCGTCGAGCGTGGCAAGGCGCTCGGCAACGGCTCGCTCGTGGCAGCCGTCGTCACCGCCACGGGCATCGACCCGATCTCGACGGGTAAGCCCGAGCCCGCGATCTTCCGTTCCGCGGCGAAGGAGGCCTCGGGGCAGGCGCCGATCGTGCTGGGTGACCGGCTCAACACCGACATCGCGGGCGCCGTCGCCGCGGACATCCCGTCGCTGCACGTGCTCACCGGGGTCGACGACGCGCGCGCCGTGGTCCTCGCGGTCCCGGCGGAGCGGCCGACCTACCTCGCGACGGACCTGCGCGACCTGCTCGAGCCGCACCCCGCGCCGACCCGTTCGCTCGGGGGCCGCGCCTCGTTCGACTCGCCCGACTCGCCGACCTGGGCGGTCGGGGCGGCCCGCGCCGCGGTCCGGGACGGCGTCCTCCACCTGGCCGACGGCGGTTCCGTGCTGGCCCCGCTCGGCCCGGACGCGGTCACCGTCTCGCTCGACGGGTACCGCGCGCTCGCGGCCGCCGCATGGGCGTCCGCCGACGACGGCGCGCCGCTGGATCCCGACCTCGTCCCCGAGCTCGTGGTCGAGCGGCGATAACCTGACCCGGATGAGCGAGCAGCCCAGGCCCACCCCCGCGAGCGTCCGCGGTGACGGACGCCTGCCCGCCGACATGGAGTCGCTCGACCTCGACGCTCAGGCCGATGCGCTCGAGCACCTGCACGCCACGCTCCAGGCCCGGCTGGCTCAGGACGGCGCCTGACGTGGCGCGGCTCGTGCGCATCGACGCCGAGCTCGTCCGGCGCCGGCTCGCGCGGTCGAGGCAGCACGCCGCCGAGCTCCTCGCGGCCCACCGCGTCACCCTCGACGGCGAGTCCGTGGTCAAGCCCGCGCGTCAGGTCGACCCCGCGCAGGCGATCGTGGTGCGCGAGTCGGGCGAGGTCGACGACTACGTCTCTCGCGGCGCGCACAAGCTCGCCGGGGCGCTCGACGCCCTGGCCGCCCGCGGCACGCCGATCGACCCCACCGGCCGCCGATGCCTGGACGCCGGCGCCTCGACCGGCGGATTCACCGACGTCCTGCTCAGGCGTGGCGCGGCCGGGGTGGTCGCCGTCGACGTCGGCTACGGGCAGCTGGCCTGGTCGCTGCGCACGGACCCGCGGGTCACCGTCCTCGAGCGCACGAACGTCCGCACGCTCGACCCGGAGGCGGTCGCCCCGGCGCCCGACCTCGTCGTCGGGGACCTCTCCTTCATCTCCCTCGGCCTCGTCCTGCCCGCGCTCCGCGCGGCGTCGGCGCCGGACGCCGATCTCCTGCTCATGGTCAAGCCCCAGTTCGAGGTGGGCCGGGAGGCCCTCGGCCAGGGCGGGGTCGTCCGCGACGCCGAGCAGCGGGCCGACGCCGTTGTGGCGGTCGCGGCCTCCGCCGCCGAGCAGGGGCTCGACACCTGGGCGATCACCGCCAGCCCCCTGCCGGGGCCGGCCGGCAACGTCGAGTACTTCATCGCTCTTAGGGCGGGCGCCGCAGCGCCCCTGACGGGTGACGCGCTGGTCGCGGAGGCGCGTACCGCCGTCGCCGAGGGCCCGGCAGGGAAGGATGGTGCGTGATGACCGAACCTCCGAAGCACCGAGTCGACCGCGACGGCGCCCCCGGGGCGCGCGAGATCGTCATGCTCTACCACCCCACGCGGCCTGACGCCCTCGAGGCGGCACGCACGCTGCACGCGGCGCTCACCGCCGCCGGCCTGTCGGTCCGCACCGTCAGTCCGGCGCTCGACTCCGAGACGCACGACCGGGCCCAGGTCGACGGCGCCGAGCTCGTCGTCGTCCTCGGTGGCGACGGCTCGATCCTCACCGGCACCGAGCTCGCCCGCCCGCACGGGGTGCCGGTGCTCGGCGTCAACCTCGGGCACGTCGGTTTCCTCGCCGAGGCCGAGCCCGAGGCGCTGCCCGAGGTGGCCCGGCGGATCGTCGCGCGCGACTACCTCGTCGAGGAGCGGATGACGATCGACGTCACCGTGCACGCGCCGGACGGTGCGACGGACCACGGCTGGGCGCTCAACGAGGCGGCGGTCGAGAAGGGCCCCGAGGGACGCATGGTCGAGGCGGCGCTCGGCGTCGACGGCCGCGGCCTGTCGACCTTCGGGTGCGACGCCGTCGTCCTCGCCACCCCCACCGGGTCCACCGCGTACGCCTTCTCCGGCGGTGGGCCGGTGGTCTGGCCCGGGCTGGAGGCCCTGCTCGTCGTGCCCGTCGCCGCGCACGCCCTGTTCACGCGCCCCATGGTGGTGGGCCGCGAGTCGGTCCTCGAGGTCGAGATCCTCGCCGAGGCCCGCTCCGCCGCCGTCGTGCGCTGCGACGGCCGTCGCACGATCGACGCCCCGCCCGGCTCCCGCATCGAGGTGCGCCGCGGCCGCCGTCCCGCCCTGCTCGCACTGCTCAGCGACGCGCCGTTCTCGGGACGCCTGGTGGCCAAGTTCGACCTGCCGGTCAGCGGCTGGCGCGGGCGGGGCACGCCCGCGGACCCCCAGGCGGGGACGGCCGCCGCGGAGGAAGGCGCCGGGCAGTGATCGAGCGCGTGAGCATCGCGGACCTCGGCGTCATCGCGCGGGCGCACCTCGACCTCGGGCCGGGCCTGACCGCGCTCACCGGGGAGACCGGGGCCGGCAAGACGATGGTGCTCACCTCGCTGCGCCTGCTCCTCGGGCACAAGGCGGACGCCTCGATCGTCCGCCACGGCGCCGAGCGCGCGCTCGTGGAGGGGGAGTGGTCGGTGCCCGCGGGCGACCCCGCCCGGGACCTGGCCGCCGACGCAGGTGCCGAGATGGAGGACGACCTGCTCCTCGTCGCCCGCAGCGTCTCCGCCCAGGGCCGCTCCCGCGCCCACGCCGGCGGCCGCACGGTGCCCGCCGCCCTGCTCACCGACATCGGGGACGGCCTCGTCACCGTCCACGGCCAGGCCGACCAGCTGAGGCTGCGCGAGCCGGCACGGCAGCGCGCGGCCCTCGACACCTTCGGCGGCCCCGAGCACCTCGCCCTCGTGGGCGCGGCCGCCGACGCCCACGCCGCCGTCCTCGCCGCCCGGGCCGCCCTCGAGGAGCGCACCGCGGACGAGCGGAGCCGGCTCGCCGAGGTCGCCGCCCTCACCCGGGTCGTCGAGCTCGTCGACGCCGCGGACCCGGTGGCGGGCGAGGACGAGGACCTGCGCGCCGCCTCCCTGCGGCTCGAGCACGTCGAGACCCTGCGCACGGCCGCCACCCTCGCCCGCGGCGCCGTCGCCGGGGACGAGGAGACCGGGACGCCCGGCGCCTCCGCCCTCGTCGCCCAGGCCGGGGAGTCCCTCGCGGCGGCCGGCGGGCACGACCCGGAGCTCGCCGCGCTCGCCGAGCGGGTGCGCGCCGTCGGCCCCCTGCTCGCCGACGTCGGCGCGGAGCTGGCCGCCTACCTCGGCGGCCTCGAGGCGGACCCCGGCGCGCTCGACACCGTGCACGCGCGCCGCGCCGAGCTCTCCCGGCTGGCCCGCGAGATCGGCGTCGGCGGCGTCGACGAGGCCCTCGCCGAGGCCGGACGGGCAAGCGAGCGGCTCGCCCGCATCGACGGTCCGGCCGCCGAGCCCGAGGTCCTCCAGGCCGCGGTGGTGGAGGCGGAGGCCGAGCGGGACCGGGCGGCGGCCGAGCTCTCGGCCTCGCGGCGCGCGGCGGCCGAGCGCCTCACCGCGGCCGTCGACGCCGAGCTGAAGGGCCTCGCCATGCCCGGCGCCCGCCTCGGGATCGACCTCACCGCGTTGCCGGAGCCCGGCCCGCACGGTGCCGAGGAGGTCGCGCTCACCCTCGCCACCCACCCGGACGCACCGGCCCGCCCGCTCGGCCGCGCCGCCTCGGGCGGCGAGCTCTCCCGCGTGATGCTCGCCCTCGAGGTGTGCCTCGCCTCCGCCGCCGGGGGGCGCTCCCGCACGTTCGTCTTCGACGAGGTCGACGCCGGCGTCGGTGGCCGCGCCGCCGTCGAGGTGGGCCGCCGGCTCGCGTCCCTCGCCCAGCAGCACCAGGTCGTCGTCGTCACCCACCTGCCCCAGGTGGCGGCCTTCGCCGGCGAGCACCTCGTCGTCACCCGCGGCGCCGACGGAGTCACCGACGTCGTGCCGGCGCGCGGCGAGGCCCGGCTCGTCGAGCTGGCCCGGATGCTGGCCGGTCAGGACGACTCGGAGGCGGCGCGCACGCACGCGGCAGAGCTGCTCGAGCTGGCCGGCGTGTCACCATGACGCGGTGAGGCTCTTCCGACGACCCGCCAGGAGCGGCAGCGACGCCCCCGGCCTCGCCGCCGGTCCGGCCAGGGTCGACGCCCGCACCAAGCGGTTGACCTCCCGGCTTCGGCACGGTGACGTCGCCGTCATCGACCACATGGACATCGACCGGGTCGCCGCGGAGTCCCTCGTCGCTGCGCGCCCCGTCGCCGTGCTCAACGCCGCCGAGTCCACCTCCGGCCGCTACCCGAACGCCGGCCCCTCGATCCTCGTCGACGCCGGCATCGTGCTCGTCGACGACGTCGGCGAGCACCTCATGGAGCTCTCCGACGGCGATCCCGTCACCGTCCGCCCGAACGGCGAGATCCACTCCGGCGTCGATCTCGTCGGCCGCGGCCAGGTCCAGGACGAGGCGTCCGTCGCCGCGAGCATGGAGCGCGCACGGGCGGGGATCTCCGAGCAGCTCAAGGCGTTCGCGACCAACACGATGGAGTACGTCGAGCGCGAGCAGGACCTCATCATCGACGGCATCGGGATCCCCGAGGTGCGCACCGTCTTCGACGAGCGGCACGTCCTCATCGTGGTGCGTGGGTACCACTACAAGGAGGACCTCGCGATGCTCCGGCCGTACGTGCGCGAGTTCCGCCCGCTCATCGTCGGCGTCGACGGCGGTGCGGACGCCGTCCTGGAGGCCGGCCTGCGGCTCGACATGATCGTCGGGGACATGGACTCCGTGTCCGACGACGCGCTGCGCTCCGGCGCCGAGATCCTCGTCCACGCCTACCGCGACGGGCGCGCCCCCGGGCAGGCACGCGTCGAGGCGCTCGGCGTCGACCACCTCGTGGTCCCGGCCACCGGTACGTCCGAGGACGTGGCGATGCTGCTGGCCGACGAGAAGGGCGCGACCGTCATCGTCGCCGTCGGCACGCACAACACGCTCAACGAGTTCCTCGACAAGGGCCGCGCCGGCATGGCGTCGACCTTCCTCACCCGTCTGCGCGTGGGGTCCAAGCTCATCGACGCCAAGGGCGTCTCCCGCCTCTACCGCACGCGGATCTCCGGCTGGCTGCTGGTCCTCCTCGTGCTCGCGGGCCTCGTCGCGCTCGCCGCCGCGGTCCTCTCGACGACGACGGGACAGACCTTCCTCGAGATCGCCGCCACCCGCTGGGGAGACCTCGTGGCATGGGTGCGCGGCCTGTTCGGGCCCGGGTGAGGTTGGATGTCCGGAGACGAAAGGCACGCATGATCGACTTCAAGTTCCACGTGGTCTCGCTGATCGCGGTGTTCATGGCGCTCGCCGTGGGCATCCTGCTCGGCGCCGGCCCGCTCGACGGCGCGCTCGGGGACACCCTGCGCGGCCAGGTCCAGGACCTGCGCGCGGACCGCGAGACCATGCGCGAGGAGCTGGGGGAGACCCAGGGGGACCTCGAGTCCGTCAACGCGCTCCTCGAGGAGGGTGGTCCGCGCCTGGTCGACGGCACCCTCGACGGCGGCCGCGTCGCCCTGCTCGCCGCTCCCGGGGCGAACGGTGACGACGTCGACGCCGTCCAGGACTCGCTGACCAGCGCCGGCGCGGAGATCGTCGTCGAGGGCGTGCTGTCGGAGACGATGACCGCCCCCGCGCTGGGTGACGAGCGCACCGCTCTCGCCGCGGACGTGGCCCCGGACGCCGAGGCGGACGCCGACCCCGTGACCACGCTCGGCCACGCCGTGGCGGACGCCCTCACCCTCGGCCGCGAGGAGACGACGGACATCGCCGACGCCGCCGCCGACGGGGAGCTGCTCGACCGCATCCTTCGGGCGGGCACCGAGCTCGTCAGCCTGCAGGCCGACCCCACCGACCGGGCCGACGTCGTCGTGCTCGTCACCCCGCGCGCCGAGGACGAACCGACCGGCGACCCGGCGGCGGACGAGGACGAGGACGGCACCCCCGACGTCGAGGCGGAGGACGCCGCGCGCCGGCTCGCCCACCTCACCGCGCTGCAGTCCTACGGGGCGATGGCCGCGGAGGCGCCGCTCGTCGTCGTCGGCGCCGCCGAGTCCGACCGCGACCTCCTCGGCGTCCTGCGCGAGGATCCCGACCTCGCCCCGCTGGCCACCTCGGTCGACTCGGTCGGCACGGTGGCGTCCGCCGTCGTCGCCCCGCTCGCCGCCGCCGCGACGCTCGACGGCATCGTCGAGCAGTACGGCCTCGAGGACGGCGTCGACGCCGTGCTGCCGCCCGCCGTCGACTCGCCCGCCGAGCGCCGCGCGGCCGCGCCGCCCCCCGCCGAGTCCCCGAGCCAGGGCGAGACGCCGTCCGGCGGACCGGGCGGCACCTCGTGAGGCGCGTCGTCGCGCGCGCCGGCGCACTCGTCACCGGGGCCGCCCTCGGCGTGGTCCTGCGTCGCGCCCTCGACCGCCGCGCCCCCGGTGCGCCGGGCGCCTGGGTCCGCACGAACCACGCGGGCGCGGACGTCTCGCTCCTCGGGGGGCTCGCGACCGGGGTCGCCGTCACCCTCGTCGGACCGGTCCTCGCCGCGACGTCCCGTCAGGTGGCCGCTCCGCAGTCGGTTGCCCCGCAGGCGACGCGTCGGCGGTCGGTGGGTTCCCGGTCGGTGGGCCGGCACCCTGCGGGCGCCCGGCCGGCGGGCTCCTGGCCGGCGATGCGGCTCGCCCTCGCCTGCGCGAGCGCCGGTGCGGCCGCCACCGCCGCGGGCGTGCTCGACGACCACGGGGAGGACCTCGAGGGAGTGCCCACCGGCCGGGCCAAGGGCCTGCGCGGCCACCTCGGCGCGCTCGCGCACGGCCAGGTGACCACCGGGGCGCTGAAGATCGCTGTCATCGGCGCCGGAGCGCTCTCCGCCGCCGTGCTCCTGCCCGGGCCGCGGCCCGTCGTCGCACGGGCCGCCGACGCGGCGCTGGTCGCCGGCTGCGCGAACCTCGCCAACCTCCTCGACCTGCGACCGGGACGCGCGCTCAAGGCCGCGGGCCTCGTGCTCGCTCCCGTGGCCGTCCTGCCCGGGGCGGACGCCGCCCCTCCCGGCGCGGAGGGCGGGCTGACCGGCGCGGACGGCGCCGTGCCCGGCGGGACGGCGCGCCTCGCCGCGGGACTGCTCGGCGTGGTGCTCGCCGCGCTGCCCGCGGACCTCGCCGCGACCGACATGCTCGGCGACACCGGGGCCAACCCGCTCGGCGCCGGGGTCGGGGTGGTCCTCGCCGCGGACCCCTCGACCGCGCGCCGGACCCTCGCGCTCGCGCTCGTCGTCGGACTCACCCTCGCCTCCGAGCGGGTCTCCTTCTCCCAGGTCATCGACTCGGTCCCCGTCCTGCGGGCGATCGACCGTGCGGGACGCACGGCCTGAGCCGTGACGGCCGACCACCCGTCGACCGCGCGTGACCGACCGGTCCTCGCGGGCGCCCTCGGCGCCGCCGGCCTCATCGCCGTCCTCACGCTCGCCTCCAGGGCCGCCGGCTTCGCCCGCTGGCTCGTCCAGTCCTGGGTGCTCGGCAGCTCCGCCACCGCCGACGCCTACGCGAAGGCCAACACGGTCCCCAACGTCCTGTTCGAGATCGCCGCGGGCGGCGCCCTCGTCGGTCTCGTCGTCCCGCTGCTGGCCGCCCCGATCGCCCAGGGCCTGCGGGCCGAGACCGGCAGGCGCGCCTCCGCCCTGCTCACCTGGACTCTCGCGATCCTCGCCCCAGTCGGCGCGCTCGTCGCGCTCCTGGCCGGCCCGCTCGCCGGGCTGCTCCTCGGCGGGGACGCCCCGCAGGAGAGCCTCGACCTCACCGCCACGTTCCTGCGCATCTTCGCCCTCCAGGTGCCGCTGTACGGGATCGGGACGGTGCTCACCGGCATCGCCCAGGCCCACCACCGGTTCGCGTGGCCCGCGCTCGCCCCGCTGCTGTCCTCGGTGGTCGTCATCGCCACCTACGGCCTCGTCGGTCTCCTCGGCGGACCCGGCACCCACGACCCGGCCACGGTGGCGCCGCAGATCGTCGCCCTGCTCGGCTGGGGCACCACGGCCGGCGTGCTCGCGATGAGCCTCGCCCCGGCCCTCGCCCTGCGCGGCCTCGGCCTCACCTGGCGACCGACCCTCGCGATCGGCCGCGAGCTCGGCCGCACGGCGCTCGCTCTCGCGGGGGCGGGTATCACGGCGCTGCTGGCCCAGCAGGTCGCGGTCCTCGCCGTGCTGCGCGCCACCTCCGGCCAGCCCGGCTCCTACAACGTCTGGCAGTACGCGCAGGCCGCCTACCTCCTCCCGTACGCCGTGCTGGCGGTCCCGCTCGTCACGGCCGTCGCCCCGAGGATCGCCGAGCTCGCGTCCCGGTCGGTGGCGCAGTGTGCGCCGGTGGTCGCCCGCTCGGCCCGCGCCGTCCTCGCCGCCGGCGCCCTGGGTGCCGGTGCGCTCGTGGCCGTCGCCCCGGGCGTCACCGAGATCTTCTCCGCGCGGTACGACATGCCCGGCATGACGCCGACCCTCACCGTCCTCGCACTCGGCCTGCCCGGGTTTGCCCTCCTCCTGCACGCGCAGCGCTCCCTGTACGCCGTCCACCGCGCCCGCCTGGCCACCGTCCCCGCGCTGGTGGGCTGGCTCGTCACCGCCGCCGCCACAGTCGCGGCCGGCCTCGCCGCCGCCGGCTCGGGCCACGGCACGCTGCTCGCGCTGCTCGCCGCGGCCTCCAGCGCGGGCATGACCCTCGCCGGGATCCTCTCGGTGGCATGCCTGGCCCGCGCCCTCGGCGGCGCCGCCCTGACGGGGCTGGCGCGGACCTGCGCAACGGCGGTGCTCGGCGCCGTGCTCGGGGCTCTCGCCGGGCGGTGGGTCACCGGCCTCGTCATCGGCGACGGGCTGCTGCTCGCCGTGCTCGCCGTCCTCGCGGGCGGCCTCGTGGCGCTCGCCGCCTGGGTCGGCGTCATGCTCCTCGCGGACCGGCAGGTGCTCCTCGCCCTGCGCCGCCGCGGCGCCGGCCCCGCCCCCGACCGGAACGACGAGTCCCGCCCGGGCACCGCTCCCGGACCCGCTAAGAAGGGCGACGCATGAGGATCCTCCAGGTCACCGGCACCACCACGGGCGGCGTCGGCCGGCACGTGCGCCAGGTCGTCGACGTCCTCGTCGGGCGTGGCCACGACGTGCGCATGGCCGGACCGGCCGACGTCGTCGCCGGGGCCCGCGTCCCCGCAGCCGCCGTCGACCTGCGCGACCGGCCCTCGGCCGCCGACGCCGCCACCGTGCGCCGGCTACGGCATCTCGCCGCGGGCGCCGACGTCGTCCACGCCCACGGCCTGCGCGCCGGTGCCGCCGCCGTGCTCGCCGTGCGTTCCCTCCCGCGGCGCCCGCGACTCGTCGTCACCGAGCACAACCTCGCCGTCGGGAGCGCGCGCGTGCGGGCGGTCGCGGCCGCCCTCGAGCGGATCGTCGCCCGGGGTGCCGACCTCGTCCTTCCGGTGGCCCCGGACCTCGCCGACCGCGCGCGCCGGTTCGGCGCCCGCGACGTCGAGGTGGCCGTCATCCCGGCGCCGGAGCCCCGCCCCGCCGGTGCCACGCCCGCGGACGTCCGCGCCGCGCTCGGCCTCGCCGACGGGCAGTGTCTCGTCCTCGCCGTCGCCCGCCTCGCCCCGCAGAAGGGCCTCGACCTCCTCGTCGAGGCCGCGGCGGTCGCCGAGCCGCTCCTGCCGCGCCGGCCCGACGGCGAGCCCGCCGCGGTGTGGTGCATCGCCGGGGGCGGCCCCCTCGGCGCCGAGGTCACGGCCGCGGCCGCCGCCGCGGACGCCCCCGTGCGCGTGCTCGGTGCCCGGGACGACGTGCCGGACCTCCTGGCCGCCGCCGACGTCGTCGTCTCGACCTCGGTGTGGGAGGGCCAGCCGATCTCGCTGGGGGAGGCCATGCACGCCGGCGCCGCCGTCGTCGCGACCGACGTCGGTGGTACCGGACTCGTCGTCGGCGGGGCCGCCGTCCTCACCGGACGGGACGCCGCCGAGGTGGGCCGCGCCGTCGCCGGGATCCTCACGGACGAGGCGCACGCCACCCGGCTGCGGGACCTGGCCCGACGCCGGTCCGGCGACCTGCCCTCGGAGCGTGACCTGTACCGCCAGCTCGTCTCCGCCTACACCGCCGCCGAGCGCTGCTAGTCTCGAAGCCCGTGGCACCCACTTCTCACCGGCTCATGCCCGGCACCCCGGTCCCCAAGCAGATCTTCGTGACCGGCGGGGTGGTGTCCTCCCTCGGCAAGGGCCTGACGGCGTCGTCCCTCGGCAGGCTCCTGCGCTCGCGCGGCCTGAGGGTCGTCATGCAGAAGCTCGACCCCTACATCAACGTCGACCCCGGGACGATGAACCCCTTCCAGCACGGCGAGGTGTTCGTCACCGAGGACGGCACCGAGACCGACCTGGACATCGGCCACTACGAGCGGTTCCTCGACATCGAGCTCTCGGGCCGGGCGAACGCCACCACCGGCCAGGTCTACTCCGAGGTGATCGCGCGCGAGCGGCGCGGCGAGTACCTCGGGGACACCGTGCAGGTCATCCCGCACATCACCGACGAGATCAAGGCCCGCATGCGCGCGCAGGCCGAGCCGAGCGACGGCAGCGACCCGCCGGACATCATCATCACGGAGATCGGCGGGACGGTCGGTGACATCGAGTCCCAGCCGTTCCTCGAGGCCGCCCGTCAGGTCCGGCAGGACGTCGGCCGTGACCACGTGTTCTTCCTGCACGTCTCCCTCGTGCCCTACATCGCCGCCTCCGGGGAGCTGAAGACGAAGCCGACGCAGCACTCGGTGGCCGAGCTGCGTTCCATCGGCATCCAGCCCGACGCGCTCGTGTGCCGCACGGACCGCGCGCTGCCCGAGGGCGTGAAGAACAAGATCGCCTCGATGTGCGACGTCGAGCGCGAGGCCGTGGTCGAGTGCCCCGACGCGCCCTCGATCTACCAGATCCCGCGCGTGCTGCACTCCGAGGGCCTGGACGCCTACGTGGTGCGCCGCCTCGGCCTGTCCTTCCGCGACGTCGACTGGACCGAGTGGGACCGCCTCCTGGACCGGGTCAACCACCCCAGGCACGACGTCGAGATCGCGCTGGTCGGCAAGTACATCGACCTGCCCGACGCCTACCTGTCCGTCACCGAGGCGATCCGCGCCGGCGCGTTCGAGCACCGCGCGCACGCCAACATCCGCTGGGTCGAGTCCGACCGCTGCGACACGCCCGAGGGTGCCCGCGAGGCCCTGTCCGGGGTGGACGCCGTCCTCGTGCCCGGCGGGTTCGGCGTGCGCGGCATCGAGGGCAAGCTCGGTGCGCTGACGTGGGCGCGCGAGCACCAGGTCCCCACGCTCGGCATCTGTCTCGGCCTGCAGTGCATGGTCATCGAGGCCGCCCGCTCGCTGCTCGGCCTCGAGGGGGCGAGCTCGACCGAGTTCGACCCGGACACGCCCGAGCCGGTCATCGCCACGATGGACGAGCAGGTGAGGTTCGTCGAGGGCGGCGGCGACATGGGCGGCACGATGCGGCTCGGCTCCTACCGGGCGGCGCTGGTCCCCGGCTCGGTGGTGGCACAGACCTACGGCGAGGTGGAGGTCTCGGAGCGGCACCGGCACCGCTACGAGGTCAACAACACCTACCGTGCGCGCCTCGAGGAGGTGGGGCTGCGGGTCACCGGGACCCTGCCCGAGGGTGACCTGGTGGAGTTCGTCGAGCTCGACCCGGAGCTCCACCCGTACTACGTCGCCACGCAGGCGCACCCGGAGTTCAAGTCGCGTCCGACGCGGGCCCACCCCCTGTTCGCCGGCCTGATCGGCGCCGCCGTCGAGCGGCAGCGGGCCACGCGCCTGCTCGAGGTCGACGACCCCGAGGTCGACGGCGCAGACGACGCCGCGGCCGCGCCGGAGGGGACCGGCGACGCCGGTACGGGCGCCGGGGCGGGAAGCCCCGCGAGCGACGCCGGCGGCGCCGCGTGAGCGAGCCGCGTGACCCGCGGGAGACGTCGGAGGCGGCCCCGGTGGCCGACGCCGACGACCACCGCACGGTGCTGCAGGCCGACCGCCTGCTCGAGGGACGGATCTTCGACATCGTCGGGGACACCGTCGAGCTCTCGCCCGGCACCGATCCCGTGCGGCGGGAGTACCTCGTCCACCCCGGGGCCGTCGCCATCGTCGCCCTGCGCGGGCCCGACGACGCCCCCGAGGTGCTCCTGGTGACCCAGTACCGGCACGCCTCGCGCGCGCTCCTGCACGAGATCCCCGCCGGTCTGCTCGACGTCCCCGGCGAGGACCCGGTCGAGGCCGGCCGCCGGGAGCTCGCCGAGGAGGCCGACCTGCGCGCCGCAAGCTGGCACGTCCTCGCCGACGTCCTGCTCTCGCCAGGCGCCACCAACGAGTGCGTGCGGGTCCTCCTCGCGCGCGACCTCGCCGAGGTGCCCGCCGCCGAGCGGCACGAGCGCGAGGACGAGGAGTCGGAGATGGTCGCCACCTGGCTTCCGCTGCGCGACGCCGTCGACGCCGTGCTCGACGGCCGGATCCACAACGGTGCGACGTCGATCGGGCTGCTCGCCGCCGAGACGTCCCGCGCGCGCGGCTGGGCCGGGCTGCGCCCCGCCGACGCGCCGTGGACCCTGCGCCGCTACCGCTCCACCGACGGCTCGACCGACGGTGCCCTCACCGGCCTGCCCCCGGAGCACCGCCCGGCGGACTGACCGCCCCGGCGCCCCGGTTCCGGGCACCTCGGTCCCGGGCGGCTCGGTCCCGGGCGGCTCGGTCCCGGGTGCCCCGTTCCGGCCGGATCGGTTCCGGGTGCCCCCGTTCCGGGCGGCCCGGGGGCGACGAGCGCGTGAGCATCCGCGCACCCACGGTGGGAAGATCCTTCAGGAGGATGCGCGATCCCCACCTCGTCGGTGATGATCGTGGGATGCAGGTCGAGCTCCCGTACAGACGGTCGTGCCGCGCGCTCCTCGTCGACGGCACGGACCGGATCCTCCTCGCCGAGCACCGCATCGAGAGCGGCACCGTGTGGACCGCGCCGGGAGGTGCGGTCGAGGGGGACGAGAGCGTCGAGGAGGCGCTCATGCGCGAGCTCGTCGAGGAGACCGGCCTCCGGCTGGCGGACGGCGTGGTGCGGGACCTCGCGTGGGTCCAGACCGCTCCCGTGACCGCGATGCAGGAGCGAGGTTTCGCCGGCGTCCGCAACGAGGTCTACCTCGTGCGCGTGCCACGCTTCGACCCCGTGCCGGGGCCCGAGGCCGCCGCGGAGGGCATCATCGACATGCGCTGGTGGTCGGCCGCCGAGATCGGCGAGGCCGCGCGCAACGGGGCGATCTTCAGCCCCCGGGACCTCGAGCGACGAGTGCCCGACCTCCTGGCCGTCGTCGCTGCCGGCGGGCGGCCCGTCCCCGCGGAGATCGACGGGTTCTGACGGGTTCGGTCCGGCTGCTCGCCGGCTCCCGGGCCCGCGCACCCACAACTTGGCCTGCGTCGCGACGTCGACCATGCCAGGCGCCGGGGGATCGTTAGGCCAGGTGCCTCAGGACCGCCGACGTGAACGCTTCGCGGTGCTGAAAGACGCCACCGTGCCCGGCGCCCGGGTAGATCTCGAGCGTGCTTCCCGGGATGCGGCGGTGGAGGTCCTCGGACAGGGCCGAGGGGACCATCCGGTCCGCGTCGCCGTTGGCGATCAACGTCGGCGCGACGATGCCCGAGAGATCCTGCGGCGCTGCACGGCCCCACTCCTTGATAGCGGCGATCTGGGTCCGGAGGGCCCGCGTGGTGATCGGCTCGTCCCGGTCCATCACCCGTTCGGCGATCCGTGCGAGGTAGTCCCGCGCAGCCTGCTTCCCGTTCTCGTCCCGACGGAAGAAGAGGAACTCCTTGGCGTCGGTGCGTGCAAGGGCGCCGCGGAGCATGTCGCCGTAGATGTAGGCGGCGCCCGTGGGCCGGTCGATCCCCTGGCCGCCGGCCGGGCCGGTGCCGGCAAGGACCTGCCTGCGGACGAGGCCCGGATGGTCGAGGGCCACCTGCTGAGCGACGAAGCCGCCGAGGGAGAATCCCAGGAGGTCGACCCGGGTGAGACCCTTCGCCCTGATGAGGTCGACCGCGGCGTCGGCCATCCCCTTGACCGTCGGGAGGACCGTCCCGGTCGACCCACCCACGCCGGGCAGGCCGACGGTGATGACCCTGTGCCGCTCCGCGAGCGCGTCGACGACGGCGGGGTCCCACTCGTCCAACGTGGCGGCCAGGTGGGTCAGCAGCACCAGGGGGGTACCGCCCCCGGGGCCGAGATCGCGGTACACCAAGGACGCCCCGGCGGCGTCGATCCGCCGGGTCGCAGCGGCGTTCCACGTCGTCGCCCGGTCACCCGTGCCGTCCGTGGGTTCACCCGCGTCGTCCGTCGGATCACCTGCCTCGTCCGCCCGGTCACCCGCCCCGTCCGCACGGTCCTCGTCGTCCTCGCGGCGCACGACGACCTTGCCGCGGTTGCCGCCCGCCAGAGCCACCTCGAGCGCCTCCTTCGTCCGGGCGAAGGGGAGGACGGCGCCGACCTGGGGGCGGATCACGCCCGAGTCGACGAGCTCGGCACCTCGGCGCAGGTGCTCCTGCACCGGGCGCACGAAGAGGAACCGGTAGCCGACCCCGCGCCGGCGGGCATGGCGGCGCACCTTCGCACTGAGCCCGCGGATCGCGAGCCGTACGCCGGGGCCGACCCCGACCCGGTCGGCGAAGGCAGGGTCCGGCGGGCCGCTGATCCCGATGACGAGTCCCCCTGGACGCACGACGTCGAGAGACCTGCGCAGCGTGTCGCCGCCCTGCGTGTCGAGGACGAGGTCCACCTCGGACAGCTTCCGTGTGAAGTCCTCGCGGGTGTGGTCGATGACGGTGTCCGCCCCGAGCTCGCGGACGAGGTCGGCGTTGTGGGCGCTGACCGTCGTCGCGACGGAGGCGCCCAGGTGCTTGGTCAGCTGCACCGCCACGGTGCCCACGCCGCCGGACCCGCCGTGGATCAGCACGGTCTGCCCGGGCTGCAGGTCCCCCATCTCGACGAGCGCCTGCCAGGCGGTCAGCCACGCCAGGGGGAGCGAGGCAGCCTCGGTCATCGTGACGGATCCGGGTGCCCGGGCGAGGTTCTCCCGAGGAACGGTGACGAGCTCGGCGTAGGCGCCCATCCGGGCCTGATCGGCATATCCGAACACCGGCGTGCCCGGCGCAAGGTCGTCGACACCGGCACCCCGGTCGACCACCACGCCGGAGAGCTCGCTGCCCATCACCATGGGCAGCTCGACGGGAAAGATCTGCCGGAACTCGCCCGACCGGACCCGCTCGTCGGCGTGGTTGACACCCGCGGCGGACACCCGCACGAGGACCTCGTCGGGGCCTGGTGCCGGAACGGGCATCTCCGTCTCGCGCATGGGGCCGGAGTACTTCTCGAGAACGAAGGCTTTCACGTGTCCTGCCTGACGTGGTCGGCTGCGAGCCACAAGTGGTGGCAAAGTGTTACCAGTGACGCTAGGCCCAAGTAGTAACAGATGGCAACCAGAGGAGGTCGGATGATCACGTCGCCACGGTCGGGCTGCCCGGTCAACCGCGGTCTCGAGGTGCTGGGGGACCGGTGGAGCCTCGTCATCCTCCGGGACGTCGCGGCCCACGACCGGCGCGGCTTCCGCGAGCTGCTCACCGCCAACGAGGAGGGCATCAGCGCGCCTGTGCTGTCCAGACGGCTGGCCGACCTCACGGATGCCGGCCTGCTCCGGAAGTCGCCCGGTCCGCGGGGAGGCCGCGGACGCTACTCGCTGACCGAGCTCGGCATCGCGACCCTGCCGCTCATGGTGGAGCTGGCGAGGTTCGGGATGGCGCTCGACCCGAGCACCGCCGACCACCGTCCCGGGTTCGTCCAGGACGGCGGTCCCGAGCAGCTCGCTGCGTGGACGGCCGAGCTGCGGGAGCGCCACCTCGTCGGCGACGACCCCGGGCACGTCTGACCGTCGCCGACGTGCACGACCCGCGGGCTCGTCGTCGCCGACCCCGGGCGAGCGTTGCCCGCTGAGATCGACGGGTCCTGACCGTCAGCGGCTGCCGGGGCCCCGCACCCACGCCTCGGCGTGCGTGGCGACGTCCCGGCTCGTGCCCTCGAGCGCGGTGGGCAGGTCGGCCACCCGGTAGCTGAGCGCACCCGCCCAGTCGGTGACGACCACCGCGCCGCCCGCGACCCAGAACGTGTAGGTCGGGTGGCCCTCGAGGGAGAGGACGTAGGGCGCCGCGGTCAGCGGGTGCCCGTCGAGGCCCTCGACGGTCGACTCCGCGCCCCGTTCGACGGATGCGTGCACGGCGCCGAGGGTCGACTCGTCGAGCCGCTGCCACGTGAAGGTGTCCTGCCCGCCGGCGATCATCTCCTCGACGACGAGGACGTCGGCGTAGCTGGGGATCGAGCCGGGTGCGACCTCCCGCGCACCGAGCGTCGCGATGGTCCCGCCGACGTGATCGGCCATCTCGAGCGACGTCCACGCGCCGGGCAGCCCCGGGTGCACGACCCGGATGGCCACGCGGTACAGCGTGTCGTCCGGCTCGACGAAACAGGTGAGGAAGCGCGTGCCGCTCGCCGAGTCGGCCCGCAGGAGCACGCCCGCACTGCCGTCGCCGCCGCGGAACGTCTCGTGCACGATCGTCATGCGGGAAGACTAACGAGCCGCGGCGAGGTCGCCGTCCGGCCTCCCGGGGGCGGACTCCCCGCCGGCCGCACCCGGGCCCGCGCCGCCCCGGACGACCATCGATGCCCACAACCAGGTGGTCGCCGCGACGACGAGGGCCGCGAGCAGCATGTGTACGACGACGAGGGCGCCCGGGAGCCCGGTGGCGTGCTGGACGATCCCCGTGACGGCGGCCGCGACGGACAGCGCGACGAGCGTCCACGAGGCCCGCACCGCCGAGCCGAGCGCCGGCTCGGTCCGGCGACGGCGCATGAGGAGCACGGTGACGACCACCAGGACGGCGACGAAGGCGTACACGGTCCAGGCGTGCGCGCGCGTGATCCCGATCGGGTCGAGCGCCCACCGGTAGGGATGGGTGTCGTCGCCGGAGTGCGGGCCGGCCCCCGTGACGACGGTGCCGAGCACGGTCATGAGGGCAGCGAGAGCGATGAGGACGGCGACCAGCCGCCGCCCGGTCCGGTCGAGGAGCTGCCGTGGCTCGTGGTCCGGCGAGGCGAGTCGGACGAGCAGGTACGTCGAGAACGCGACGAGGCCGAGGGAGACGTACATGTGCAGGCCGACCACGGCCGGGTGCAGGTCGAGCAGCACCGTCATGCCGCCGATGACCCCCTGGACCGCGACGCCGATCAGCGGGATGACGGCCAGCTTCTTGAGGACGGCGGGACGGCTGCGCGTGGGCTCGGCGCGCCACACGGCGACGACGAGTGCGAGGGCGACGACCCCGAGCACGCCGGTGAGCGTACGGTTCCCGAACTCGATGTAGGCGTGGTAGCTCGTCTCCTCGTGGAAGGCGGGCGTGAACTCGCCCGGCTCGCACATCGGCCACGTGGAGCAGCCCAGTCCCGAGCCCGTGACGCGGACGAGTCCGCCGGTGACGATGATGCCGATCTGCGCCACCAGGTTGGCGATCGCGAGCGCCCAGGTGAGGGGGGAGACGAGCCCTCGGCGGCCGGTCGTCGTCGAGCCGGGTGCCCCGGGGACGGTGGTGGACTGGTCGGTGGGGGGCGCTGCGCTCACCCCTCCAGGGTACGTCCGACGACCGACCACGCAGAAAAGCCGTGGCGGTCCCGTGCAGCGCGGATAGCGTCG
>JBQDDG010000044.1:18741-21326 GCA_052093225.1 Actinomycetaceae bacterium | reverse complement strand
GGGCACGATGGCGGGGGGGGGGGGCGCGCTGCGGCGGGGGGGGGGGGGGGCGGGGGGGGGGGGGGGCGGCCCGGGGGGCGAGCGCGGGGCCGGCGGGGGGGCGGCGGGGGGGGGCGCCGCGCGCGGGGCCGCCCGCCGGCCCCCACTCCCACGGCCGCCGGCCCCGACTTGTCCCCCCGGGGCACCTCGCCGGGGGGGTCCGGGCGAGGGCCGCCCCCCGCCCGTCGTTCTGTCCGGGGTGAGTCCCCGGCGGCGATGACCACGACGACGATGACCATGACGGCGATGACGCAGCCCGCCGCACCGGTACGCGTGGCGGACCCGACCCCGACCGGGACTGCCCGGCGTCGGTGGCGCGACCTAGGATGGACGCCATGACCTCGATCCCCGACGAGAACCAGCCGCACGCCGCGCCCGCGGGCCCGGCGACGTCGACGGACGTCCTCGAGCGCACCGAGGAGGCCACCGAGGAGCAGCTCGACGCGGGTGACGCCGAGCGGTACGCGCACTACGTCCGCAAGGACAAGGTCGAGGCCGGCCGGCCCGTCGTCGCGCTGTGCGGCAAGGTCTGGACGCCTGGTCGGGACCCGAAGAAGTACCCCGTGTGTCCCACGTGCAAGGAGATCTTCGAGGGTCTCGGCGGCGGGGACGGCAACGGCGGCGGACGGCGCGGCTGGCCGTTCGGCCGGGGCCGCGGGGAGTGACCGCCCAGCACCAGCCCCGGTCGGAGCCGACCCCCCACGCGCAGGGCACACCTGCGCCGCAGGCGCCGTCGACCTCGGCGGCCGAGCAGCTCTCGCCCGCCTTCCCGCAACGCGCCGCCTGGGGTACCGCCGCGCCGCTGCGCGCCTGGCAGGCCGAGGCGCTCGAGCGGTTCCGCGAGGCGGGCGCACGTGACTTCCTCGCCGTGGCCACCCCCGGGGCCGGAAAGACGACGTTCGCGCTGCGCGTGGCCACCGAGCTCCTCGCGAGCGGCGCCGTCCGGCGGGTGACGGTGATCTGCCCGACGGAGCACCTCAAGTCCCAGTGGGCCTCCGCCGCCGAGCGCGTCGGTATCTCGCTGGACCCCTCCTTCACCAACGCGCAGGGGCGGCACGCCGCGCACTTCGACGGCGTGGCGCTCACCTACGCGCAGGTCGCCGCGAACCCGATGCTGCACCGCGCCCGCACCGAGGCCGAGCCGACCCTGGTCATCCTCGACGAGATCCACCACGGCGGCGACGCCCTGTCCTGGGGCGACGCGGTGCGGGAGGCCTTCGAGCCCGCGCGGCGACGCCTCGCCCTCACCGGGACCCCCTTCCGCTCCGACACCGCGGCGATCCCGTTCGTCGACTACGTCGCGGGCGCCGACGGCATCCGCCGCTCGCGCGCCGACGTCTCCTACGGGTACGGGCAGGCCCTCGAGGACGGCGTCGTCCGCCCCGTCATCTTCCTCGCCTACTCCGGGCTCATGCGGTGGCGCACCCGCACCGGCGACGAGATGGCGGCCTCCCTCGGCGAGCCGCTGACCAAGGACCAGACGGCCCAGGCCCTGCGCACGGCCCTCGACCCCGACGGCGAGTGGGTCCCCTCGGTCCTCGCCGCCGCCGACGCACGCCTCACCGAGGTGCGTCGCACCGTCCCCGACGCCGGGGGCCTCGTCATCGCCACGGATCAGGCGGCCGCCCGCGCCTACGCACGGCGCCTCGCGGACATCTCCGGTCAGGAGCCCGTCGTCGTCCTGTCCGACGACGCCGGCTCCTCGGACCGCATCTCCGACTTCTCCGCGGGCACCCAGCGCTGGATGGTGGCGGTGCGGATGGTCTCCGAGGGCGTGGACGTGCCGCGCCTCTCGGTCGGCGTCTACGCCACGACCACGGCGACGCCGCTGTACTTCGCGCAGGCCGTCGGACGGTTCGTCCGGGCCCGGCGCCGCGGCGAGACCGCCTCGCTGTTCCTCCCCTCGGTCGCGCCGCTGCTCGACCTGGCGGGCGAGCTCGAGGCCGAGCGCGACCACGCGCTCGACCGGCCCGTGCGCGAGGGGGAGTTCGTCGTCCCCGAGGACCAGCTGATGGCCGAGGCGAACCGCTCGGAGCAGGCCTCCGACGAGCTCGCCCTGCCGGGCTTCGCCGCGATCGGCTCGCAGGCCACGTTCGACCGGGTCCTCTTCGACGGTGGCCACTGGGGCACGGAGGCCGACGTCGGCTCGCCCGAGGAGCAGGAGTACCTCGGTATCCCCGGTCTCCTCGAGCCCGAGCAGGTGACGACGCTCCTGCGCGAACGGCAGGCCAAGCAGGCCGCCGCGCAGAAGGACCAGGCCGCCGCCGCGCGCAGACGCGCGGCCAACGCCGGCGTGGATGAGCACCGCAAGCGGGCCCAGGCACGCAAGGAGCTGTCCTCGCTGGTCTCCGCCTGGGCGCGCCGCGAGGGCACGCCGCACGGCGTCGTCCACACCGAGCTGCGCCGCACGTGCGGCGGCCCGGAGGTCGCCACCGCGTCCACCGAGCAGATCGAGCAGCGCATCGCGCTCGTCCGCAGGTGGTTCGTCGGCGGCCGCTGACCGCCGACCCTCGGTGGCTGGTGGCTGGTGGCTGGTGGCTGGTGGC
>JBQDDG010000044.1:7687-18641 GCA_052093225.1 Actinomycetaceae bacterium | reverse complement strand
GGTGGCTGGTGGCTGGTGGCTGGTGGCTGGTGGCCGGCCCTTCGTGGTTGACGGCTGACCGGCCGGGCGTGGGGCGATCGCGCGCGGCCCGGGCAGACCGGCCCGCCCGCGTGGTCGCGGAACGGCCGGTGCGCGTGCGAACCTGTGCGTCCGCGACGTGGAGAGGGAAGAGATGGCCTGGTGGGTGGTTCCGCTCGGACTGGGGGCGCTCGCGATCCTCACCGGGGTCTTCGAGTACCCGTTCGGCTGGCTGCAGTGGATCGGCGTCGGGCTCGTCGCCCTCGGCCTCGTCATCGCGATCGTCCGGCCGGGTGACCCGCGCCGGAAGCCGGGGCGGGCGTCGAACGTCCGCCGGCCGGGCAGCGACCGCCGGACGTCGGACCCGCAGTTCTTCGGCTGAGGCTCAGCCGCGGTCGGCGGCGTCCTCGGCCATGTCGTCGCTCGGGTCGACGTCGACGTGCCGGGTGGGGATCGCCGGCTCGCCCTCGGACAGGCGCCAGGCCGGGTAGGGCAGGGCCTCCCGCGCGGTGGCGTGCCGTTCCTTCGCGGCCTCGAGCGCGCCCGGCACGTGATGCTCCGGGACGGGCTCTCCGCCGACCACGAGGTCGACCATGAGCCGCCGGGCGCCCGCACGGTCGATCTCGGCCCACACCTGGTCCGCCGACGTGCCGGACACGACGAGCTCCTCGGCGGCCCGGCCGTCGGCGTCGAGGATCCGGCCGGCCCGCTTGAGCCCGCCGACCGACTTCTTCGACGTCGACCTCTTCGCCACCTCGTGGAGCCGGCCGTCGGGGCCCTCGCGGGAGACGAGCTTGTAGACGAGCTCCGCCGTCGGGTGCCCGGACCCGGTGACGAGCCGGGTACCCACCCCGTAGGAGTCGACGGGGGCCGCGTTGAGCGCCGCGATCGCGTACTCGTCGAGGTCGGAGGTCACCGTGATGCGCGTGGTCCGCGCACCGAGCGCGTCGAGCTGCGCGCGCACCGTGAAGGCCTGGGCCACGAGGTCGCCCGAGTCGAGCCGTACGGCGCCGAGCTCGCCGCCCGCCGTCCGCGCCGCGGCCACCGCCCGCTCGACGCCGCGCTCGACGTCGTAGGTGTCGACGAGCAGCGTCGTCCCCGGCCCTAGGGCGGCCACCTGCGCGGCGAACGCCTCCTCCTCGGAGTCGTGCAGGAGCGTGAACGAGTGCGCCGCGGTGCCGATCGCCCGGATGTCGTAGCGGCGCCCGGCCTCGAGGACCGAGGTCGCGGAGAACCCGCCGACCACCGCCGCGCGCGCCGCCGCGATCGCCGACTCCTCGTGCGTGCGCCGGGCCCCCATCTCCAGCAGGGGGCGGCCGTGCGCCGCCGTGGACATGCGGGAGGCGGCGGCCGCGACCGCGCTGTCGTGGTTGAGGATCGACAGGGCGAGCGTCTCGAGGACGACAGCCTCCGCGAACGTGCCCTCGACCACGAGGATCGGCGACCCGGGGAAGAACACCTCACCCTCGGGGTAGCCGACGACGTTGCCGGTGAAGCGGTAGTCGCGCAGCAGGTCGAGCGTGTCGTCGGAGAGGATCTTCGCCCGGTGGAGGTAGTCGATCTCGCTCGGCCCGAACGTGAAGTCCGCGAGCGCGTCGAGCAGCCGGCCGGTGCCCGCGACCACGCCGTAGCGGCGCCTCGTCGGCAGACGCCGGGCGAAGACCTCGAACACGCTCTTGCGATGGGCGGTGCCCGAGCGCAGCGCGGCCTCGACCATCGTCAGCTCGTACATGTCGGTCTTCAGCGCCGTGGAGGCCTGCGGGCTCATGGGGCGAGGGTAGTCGCGTCCGGGCGTCCGTCCGCCGTGCGCGGCGCGCCGGTTATCGTGGAGGCCATGTCACAACCTGCGGCACCGGCCGCGCCGGCGGCCCCCACCGCACCGGCCGCCGCCGAGCAGGCGGAGGAGGCCGCGCTCGCGGCGCCGCGGCGCGCGCCGTCGTGGCGGTGCGTCGTCCACGACGACCCGGTCAATCTCATGACCTACGTGACGTGGGTCTTCCAGAGCTACTTCGGGTACTCCGAGGACCGCGCGCGCGGGCTCATGCTGCAGGTCCACCACGACGGCCGCGCGATCGTGTCGACCGGCTCGCGCGAGTCGGTGGAGGCGGACGCCTCCGCCATGCACGGGTACGGCCTGTGGGCCACGATCGAGGAGGGCGAGGACTGACATGGACCCGTTCCGGCGCGTCCGCGGGGGAGTGGCCTCCTTCCTCGACGTCCACGAACGCCTCTTCCTCGGCCGGCCGTTCGCGGACGTCGCCGCCCTTCTCGGCCACCGCGAGCCGCCGTCGGACCTCGCGTCGGAGACGGCGACCGGGCCCGGGGGCGGACCCGGGACGGGGGTGACGTCGGGCGCGCGGGCGCCGGGCGACGACCGCACGGGCGGTGGCGGTCCGTCGGGCGACGAGGATCTCCGGGGTGGCGACCTCCCGCCGAGCAGCGACGAGGCCGTCCTCGCCGCCCTCGACTTCGTCCCCACCGACGCCGGCCCCGCGGGTGACCGGACGCCGTCGGACCCTGCCCTCGCCCGGCTCCTGCCGGACATGTCCACCGACGAGACGCTAGCCGGCAAGCTGCGCGAGCTCACCGAGGGCCCGCTGCGGGTGGAGAAGATCGCCCGGCTGCTCGCCGTCGTCGACGAGCTCGAGGACCCCACCGGCCCACGCGGCACGTTCCTCGTCCGCGACGGCCACGAGGCGGACGTGCTGCGCGCCGTCAACGACGTCCGGCTCGTCCTTGCCACCCGGCTCGGGGTGGGCGAGGCCATCAGCGACGACGAGCTCCACGAGCGCGCGCAGGCGGCCGGCCGGGGCGGCTCCGACGGGCCGGACGCGGTGCTCGATGCCATGGCGATCCTTTACACCTCCTTGACCTGGTGGCAGGAGTCACTGATCAACGCGCTACACACCCGACGGCGCCCGAACTAGCGTCGTCGCCATGGACGATGCGCCGATCGGCATCTTCGACTCAGGCGTCGGAGGACTGACGGTGGCGCGCACCGTCATCGACCAGCTGCCGCAGGAGCAGGTCGTCTACATCGGGGACACGGCGAACGCGCCGTACGGCCCCCGGCCCATCAGCGAGGTCCGCCAGCTCGCGCTCGAGGTGATGGACGAGCTCGTCACCGCCGGCGTCAAGCTGCTCGTCATCGCCTGCAACTCCGCCTCCTCCGCCGTCCTCGCCGACGCCCGCGAGCGGTACGCGCTCGACGCGGGCGTGCCCGTCGTCGAGGTCATCCGCCCCGCCGTGCGCCGCGCTGTCTCGGCGACCGCGACCGGCAGGGTCGGCGTCATCGCCACGCGCGCGACCGTCGACTCCGGCGCCTACCGGGACGCCTTCGCCGCCGCGCCCCGCCTCGACCTGACGATCACGCCCGCGCCGCGGTTCGTCGAGCTCGTCGAGGCCGGCATCACCGCGGGCCCGGACGTGCTCGAGGTCGCCGAGGACTACCTGCGCCCCGCCAAGGAGGCCGGCGTGGACACCCTCGTCCTCGGCTGCACCCACTACCCGCTGCTGACCGGCGCGATCAGCTACGTCATGGGCCCGGACGTCACCCTCGTCTCCTCGGCGGAGGAGACGGCCAAGGACGTCTACCGCACGCTCGTCGCCCACGGCATCGAGCGCAGCCCCGACGCCGCACCGCCCGAGCACCGCTTCCTCTCGACCGGCGACCCGGAGGAGTTCGGACGGCTCGCGCGCCGCTTCCTCGGGCCGGAGGTCGGCGTCGTCGAACCCACCGCACGAGGGGCGGTCGCACTGTGAGGCTCACCGTCATCGGCTGCGCGGGCTCCATGTCCGGACCCGACTCCGCCGCATCCAGCTACCTCGTCCAGGCCGAGGGCCCCGGGCCCGACGGCGCGGCCCGGACCTGGTCCGTCGTCCTCGACCTCGGACCGGGCGCCATGGGCGCGATGCTGCGCCACGTCGACCCCCGCCACCTCGACGCCGTCGTCCTGTCGCACCTGCACGCGGACCACATGGTCGACCTCATCGGGATGCAGGTCTACCGCCGCTGGCACCCGGACGGGATGCTGCCGGTCCTCGACGTCCACGGACCGCCCGACGCCCTCGCGCGCACACGCGGGGTGGGCGGGGACGGCGCGGACGAGGACTACGGGAACGTGCTCGCCTTCCATGAGATCAGCCCGGCGGCGCCGCTGCACGTGGGGCCGATGACGATCGACGTGTTCGAGGCCCGCCACCCCGTGCCGGCGTTCGGCATCCGCGTCACCGGGCCGTCCGCGGACGGCGGGGGCACGGTCACGCTCGGCTACACGGGGGACACCGACTCCTGCGCGGGACAGGACGCGATGGCGCAGGGGCTCGACCTGCTGCTCGCCGAGGCGGCCTTCCAGGAGGGCCGCGACCTCGCTCGCGGCATCCACCTCACCGGCCGCCGCGCGGGCGAGCTCGCCAGGACCGGGGGCGTGGGCAGGCTCGTCCTCACCCACGTCCAGCCGTGGACCGACAAGCAGGTGGTGCTCGCCGAGGCGCGCGACGTCTACGACGGGCCGGTCGAGCTCGCCGCGCCCGGGGCCACCTGGGAGCTCTGAGACCGGCGGTCGCCGAGGCCGCGCCGGGCGCGGGCCGGATCTGCCGAGAGCGGATCGAGCCGTCCGCGCTCTGCAGCGCGCCCTACCATCGACCAAGGCTCGCACCGGACCCGTCCCGCTCGACCCCACCCGCCCTCGTCCCGGCCGCTCCGTGCCGGACCCCCTGTGGCGCCACATGCTCGGCGCCCGCCTGCGCGAGCTGCGGCACGCCCGCGGTGAGCGGCTCGGCGACACGGCCGCCCGCGCCGGCGTCTCGCCCCAGTACCTCTCCGAGATGGAGCGCGGCGTCAAGGACCCCTCGAGCGAGATGATCGCCGCCGTCGCCGGAGCGCTCGGCGTCACCCTCCTCGACCTCACGGTCGCCGTGACCCGCGAGCTCGTCGGACCGGCCGGGCGCAGCTCGGGAGGCGCCGGCCCCCGTGCCGGGCTCAGCCTCGCTGCCTGACCGGGCGGTGGAGCCGGCCGGTACGGGAACGTCACCGGCCCGTCAGCACCCGGTCGGCGATCCCGTAGTCCACGGCGCCCTGGGCGGTGAGCACCAGGTCGCGGTCGGTGTCCGCCCGCAGCCGACCGACGCTCTGCCCGGTGTGCTCGGACATGATCGACTCGATCTCGGCCCGGGTGCGGACGAGCTCGTCGGCCTGGAGGATGAGGTCCGGGATCGAACCCCGACCCTGCGCCGCGGGCTGGTGGAGGACCACCCGGGAGTGGGGCAGCACGGCCCGCTTGCCGGGCGCACCCGCGGCGAGCAGCACGGCGCCGACCGAGACGGCCTGGCCCACGCACGTCGTGGCGACGTCGGGGCGGATGTACCGCATCGTGTCGTAGACCCCGAGCATCGCGCTGGGGTCGCCACCCTCGCAGGTGATGTAGAGGTGGATGTCGGCGTCCGGGTCGTCCGACTCGAGGTAGATGAGCTGGGCGATGAGGGCGCCCGCCACCCCGGGGTCGATACCGGTGCCGAGGTAGACGATGCGCTCGCTGAGCAGGTGGGAGTAGACGTCCATCGCCCGCTCGCCGCGCGCGTGCTGCTGGACGACGTTCGGGATCGTGTACGTGCTCATCGGGTGATCCCTCCGTCCGCCCCGAGCGCCGGGATGCGGCGGGTGCGCCGGGGCGCGACGGCGTCGAAGCCCGTGACGATCTCGTCGACGAACCCGTAGTCCCTCGCCTCCTCGGCCGTGTACCAGCGGTCGTGCAGCGAGTCCTCGAGCACGGTGGCGAACGGGCGCCCGGTGTCCTTCGCGACGAGCTCGAGGACGGTGTCCCGGGTGTGCCGCAGGTCGTCCGCCTGCAGCTCCACGTCGACCGCGCTCCCGGCGATGCCGGCCGAGCCCTGGTGCATGAGGACCCGGGCGTGCGGCATCGCCCGGCGCAGGCCAGGTGTGCCCGCGGACAGCAGGAACTGCCCGGCGCTGTAGGCGATCCCGAGGGCCAGCGTGGCCACCTCGCACGGGATGGTCCGCATGACGTCGCGGATCGCGAGCATCGCCGGGACCGAGCCGCCGGGGGAGTGGATCCACAGGGCGATCCCCGCGGCCGGGTCGTCGACCGCGAGGGTCATCAGCTGGGTCGCCAGCAGGGTGCCGTTGTCGTCGTCGAGCTGGCCGTCGAGGACGAGCACGCGCTGGTCGTACAGGGTGCGTCGCGCGTCGGCGTCGAACCGTGGGGGTGGTGTGTTCTCGCTCATGCGTCGACGCTCCCAGGCCGGCCCCGCCCACGGCACGGCACGCCGCTGACGGCAGTGCTGCCCCGAGCAGCGTGGTCACTCGGTGGTCGGCCGCGGAACCGGGGCCGGGTCCCCGTTAGCCTGCAGGTGTGATCGCACCAGGAGACCGCGCGTCCGACCCGCTCGACCCCGCCGCGCAGGAGGCGGCGACCGACCGGCCCGAGCCCACCGCACCGAGTCCGGCCACGACGACGTCGGGGAGCGGGACCGCCGCCGGCGTCCCCGACGCCATGCGCGCCGACGTCCGGCTGCTCGGCAACATGCTGGGCCGCGTCCTCAAGGAGTCCGGGTCGACGGGCCTGTACGACGACGTCGAGACGCTGCGCGAGCTCGTCATCACCGCGCGCCGCGAGGACGACACCGACGCCCTCACGCGGGCCGAGGAGGTCGTCGCCGGCTTCACGCCCGAGCGCGCCATCGAGGTGGCGCGCGCCTTCTCGTGCTACTTCCACCTGGCGAACCTCGCCGAGGAGCAGCAGCGCGTCCGCGTGCTCCGGGAGACCGAGGGCGGCGGCACGCGTGGGTTCGACTCGCCGTCGACCCTGCCGGGCGCCGTGCGCGCGCTCGCCGAGGAGGTCGGCGAGGACGAGGCCCGACGCCGCCTGGACGACCTGCGCTTCCACCCCGTCTTCACGGCGCACCCGACCGAGGCCCGGCGCCGGGCCCTCACCCGCGTCATCGGCGCGATCGGCGACCTCATCGACGCCCGCGACGACGACCGCCTCGGCCCGTTCGCGCTCGCCGAGATCGACCGGCGCCTCGTCGCGTCCGTCGACACCCTGTGGCGGACCGCCGAGCTGCGGCCCTACAGCCCGGGCCCGCTCGACGAGGTCCGCACCCTCATGCAGACCTTCGACAGCTCGCTGGTCGACATCGTCCCCGCCGTCTACCGCCGGCTCGACGACGCCCTCGACCCGGACGGCGCCGGCCTCGCCGAGCCCGCCGCGCCGGCGTTCGTCCGGCTCGGCAGCTGGATCGGCGGCGACCGGGACGGCAACCCCAACGTCGTCTCGCCGGTGACGATCGAGGCCTCGCGGATCATGTCCGAGCACGCGCTGGAGACCGTCACCGAGCGCACCCGGCACGTCGCCATGCACCTCACGGTCGCGGACTCCCTCGTCGCCCCGGACGACGCGGTGCTCGCGCTGTGGCAGATGCAGCGTCAGCTGAGCCCGGACGTGGCGGAGCGCGTCGCCGCGACCTCCCCGGGCGAGTCCCACCGCCGGGTCCTGCTCTTCGTCGCCGCCCGGCTCGACGCCACCCGTGCTCGCGACGCCGACCTCGGCTACCGGGACCCGGAGGAGGCGCTCGCGGACCTGCGCACCGTGCGGACCTCGCTGCTCGCCGCCGGTGCGAGGCGCGCCGCGAACGGTGACCTCGCCGACCTCGAGCGGCAGCTCGTCACCTTCGGGTTCCACGGGGCCGAGATCGAGATGCGCCAGCACTCGAAGGTCCACCGTCAGGCGCTGGCGATCCTCGACGGCGAGGTGGACCCCGAGGAGCACCCGCCCGCCGTCCCCGTCGAGGAGGTCCTCGACACGATGCGGGCGGTGGCGCTCGTCCAGCGCCGCCTCGGCGAGGGGGCCGCGGGCCGCTACCTCGTCTCGTTCACCCAGTCGAGCGAGGACATCGCCAACGTCTACCGGCTCGCGCGCCTCGCGGCCGGCGAGGGGCGCCACGCGCCGGTCATCGACGTCGTGCCCCTGTTCGAGACCTTCGAGGACCTGCGCAACGCGCCCCGCATCCTCACCGAGATGCTCGACATCCCCGACGTCCAGGAGCGGCTCGCCGCCAACGGGCGCAAGGTCGAGGTCACGCTCGGCTACTCGGACTCGGCGAAGGACGTCGGCCCGGTCGCCGCCACGATCGCCCTGTACGACGCGCAGAAGCAGATCGCGGACTGGGCGAAGGAGCACGACATCTCGCTCACCCAGTTCCACGGGCGCGGCGGTGCGCTCGGACGCGGCGGCGGCCCGGCCCACCGCGCCGTCCTTGCCCAGCCCCCGCACAGCGTGGACCTGCGGTTCAAGGTCACCGAGCAGGGCGAGGTCATCTCCGCGCGCTACTTCAACCAGGCCATCGGTATCCGGCACATCGAGTCCGTCGCCGCGGCGACGCTCATGGCGTCCGCGCCGAGCGTCGAGCGCCGCAACTCCGAGGCCGCCGAGCGGTTCGCGGTGCTCGCGGAGCGCCTGACGGTCACCTCGCGGGAGCGGTTCGACGCGCTCGTCGGGGCCGAGGGCTTCCCGGGCTGGTTCGCCCAGGTCACGCCGCAGGAGGAGGTCGGTCACCTCGCGATCGGCTCGCGCCCCGCGCGCCGCGGCCTGTCCGTGGAGTCGCTCGACGACCTGCGCGCGATCCCGTGGAACTTCGCGTGGTCGCAGGCGCGGACCAACCTCACCGGGTGGTTCGGTCTCGGCACCGCGCTCGAGGAGGTCGGCGACGTCGAGCTGCTGCGCTCCGCGTACCGCGAGTGGCCGCTGTTCGCCGCGATGGTCGACAACATCGAGATGTCGCTCGCGAAGGCCGACGACCTCATCGCGGCCCGCTACCTCGCCCTCGGCGACCGCGAGGACCTCACCGCGATGGTGCTCGACGAGCTGGCGCTCACCACGCGCTGGGTCCTCACCGTCACGGGCCAGGACAAGCTGCTGCAGTCCCACCGGGTCCTCGGCCGCGCGGTGGCCCTGCGCAACCCGTACATCGACGCCCTCTCGCTGCTCCAGCTGCGCGCCCTGCGCGTGCTGCGCGGCGACGAGGAGGACGTCGACGAGTCGGTCCACGAGCTGCTGCTCATCACGCTCAAGGGAGCGGCCGCCGGCCTCCAGAACACCGGGTGACCGCCCCCCCTGCTCGTCGAGATTGCGGTTGGTGCCCGTCGAGACTGCGGTTGGTCGCCGCGGTCGGCGGGGACCGCCGTGGCGAGCGCGGCCGGGCGCGGACATGTCGGGCCGGACCAGCTCTCGACGCAGCAGCAGGGCGGGCCCGGCCGCGGGCGGACCCGACTCCCGGCGTCGGCGCGCGCCGGTAGCCTCGACGTATGACCTCAGACTCGACGAGCACACCCACGCCCCGCGCCGACGGCCGCACCCCCGACCAGCTCCGTGACGTACGGATCACCCGGGGATGGCAGAAGGCGGGCGAGGGGTCCGTGCTCGTCGAGTTCGGGGACACCCGCGTGCTGTGCGTCGCCTCGTTCACGGCGGGCGTGCCGCGGTGGCGCAAGGACTCCGGGCTCGGCTGGGTGACCGCGGAGTACGCGATGCTGCCGCGCGCGACGAACGACCGCTCCCAGCGCGAGTCGGTGCGCGGCAAGATCGGCGGTCGCACGCACGAGATCAGCCGTCTCATCGGTCGCTCGCTGCGCGCCGTCGTCGACATGTCCGCGCTCGGCGAGAACTCCATCGTCCTCGACTGCGACGTCCTCCAGGCCGACGGCGGGACTCGCACCGCCGCCATCACGGGCGCCTACGTGGCGCTCGCTGACGCCATCGCGTGGGGACAGCGCGAGGGGCACGTCCGCAAGGGCGCCGGCGTGCTCAAGGACTCCGTCGCCGCCGTGTCCGTGGGCGTCGTCGACGGGCGTGCCGTGCTCGACCTCCCCTACGTCGAGGACGTCGCCGCGGACACGGACATGAACGTCGTCGTCACCGGCGGCGGAAAGTTCATCGAGATCCAGGGCACCGCCGAGGGCGAGGCGTTCGACCGCACCGAGCTCGACGCGCTGCTCGACCTGGCCCTCGCCGGCACGACGCGGCTCTCCGAGATCCAGCGCGAGACCCTCGAGGCCTCCGCGTGACGACGCCGCGGCTCGTCCTTGCCACCCACAACCCGGGCAAGCTGGCCGAGCTCCGCGAGATCCTCGCCCCGCTCGTGCCGGGCCTCGCGCCCGAGGAGGTCGTCACCCCGGGCGACCTGGGCATCGCCGCGCCCGTCGAGGACGGCGTGACGTTCGAGGACAACGCGCTACTCAAGGCGCGGGCGATCGCGGAGGCGTCCGGTCTGCCGTCCGTCGCCGACGACTCCGGCCTGGCCGTCGACGTGCTCGGCGGGTCGCCCGGGGTGTTCTCCGCCCGCTGGTCCGGTCGTCACGGTGACGACGACGCCAACAACGCGCTCCTGCTCGGTCAGCTCGCCGACGTTCCCGAGGAGCACCGCGGTGCGCGCTTCGTGTGTGCGGCGGCGCTCGTGGTGCCCGGCGGTGGCAGCGGCGAGGTCGTGCGGCGCGGCGAGATGGCGGGGCGGCTCCTGCTCGAGCCGCGGGGGAGCGGCGGCTTCGGCTACGACCCGCTCTTCCTCCCCGACGGGGAGACCCGTAGCTCCGCCGAACTGAGCGCGCCCGAGAAGCATGCGATCAGCCACCGCGGCAGGGCGTTCCGGGCGCTCGCACCGGATGTCGCGGCCGTCCTCGGTCGCTAGTCCTTCCGGAGGATCCCGAGGATCTCGCGGACGTCGGTGCGCAGATCCGTCACCTCGGTCGTCAGCGAATCCAGCCGTCGGTCGACGCCGGTCATCTGCTCGTCCATGGAGTCGAAACGCTGGTCGATGCCGGTGAAGCGCTCATCCATGGTGTCGAAGCGTGCGTCTACGACCGTGAAGCGCTCGTCGATAAAGTCGAACCGTGTGTCGACGGTGGTGAAGCGCTCGTCGATGG
>JBQDDG010000044.1:0-7587 GCA_052093225.1 Actinomycetaceae bacterium | reverse complement strand
CGCTCGTCGATAAAGTCGAACCGTGTGTCGACGGTGGTGAAGCGCTCGTCGATGGCGTCGAATCGTGCGTCTACGCCCGTGAAGCGCTCGTCGATGGCGTCGAATCGTGTGTCGACGGTGGTGAAGCGCTCGTCGATGGCGTCGAGCCGCTGGTCGACCCCGGTGAAGCGCTCGTCGATGGAGTCGAATCGCTGGTCGACCCCGGTGAAGCGCTCGTCCATGGTGGTGGCCATCTGTGCCACGCGTTCATCGGTGAGCGACACGAGCTCGTACAGCGCGTGGATGTCGTTCGTCGTCTGCTGCACCCGCCGTGAGTCGCCCGCCGGCCAGTTCGTCATGGCCGCCACGCTACGCCGCGCCACGCGCTCGCGCGTCGGCAGATGCGGCCCTGTGGACAACTCGAGCGGCCCGCCTCTGTCCTCAGCGGTCGCGTCTCTCAGGATGTTGCCTCGCCTGCCGCGCGACGTCCGGCCGGTAGTGCTCGACCCAGGCACCGATCCGGTGCCGCGGCCAGTCCGTCGCGAACTGCACCAGCGGGATCGCCGTACGCGGCTCGCCGGTGACCGGGTCGAGCCCGTAGCGCCCGGGGTCCTGGGCGTAGGTGCGCGCAGCGAAGGGTCCCCCGGTCACTGAGGTCGTGCCACTGCCGACGAGGCCAGGTCCGACAGGTCGCACAGCGTTGAACCCCTCCGTCGGTCCGCCGCCCCCGATCGGCTCGAGCGCGGGGACCACCTCGACGGACCCGATGTCGTCCCACGCCATCCGACGGATCGACGCGTCGCCGCGGTACTCGAGCCCGTCCGGGGAGAGCACGAGGACGAGTCCGGCCGCGGACTCGCGTGCCGCCCTGCGGCCCAGCCACGCGATGAGCGCGGTCGAGACCGCAGCGCCGCCGACGCCGACGAGGAGCGGCCGCGGGACGTCCCCGAGTGCGAAGAGCAACCAGTAGAGGAGTGCCGTGCCGGCGAACAGACCGAGGACGCGCCCCGGCGAGGACGTGACAACCTCGGCGGCATGCCGTGACTGGCCCGATGGCCCGAACTGCTCGGTGGATGAGAACTCGCCAGGCATGAGCTTCTCCTTTCTCAAGGCAGCAGGTATCGGGCCCGTCCAGTATGACGCGGTCTCGACCGGTTCTTGCATTCGTCTGACAGTTGCTTGCCGCCACCGTGGCGCCCCTGCTCCCTGGACCCGACACGATCTCCCCAACTGGTCGCTCCAGGGAACAGGCGCAACGGGGCGGTGGGCCGGGGGAGTCCTCCCCTGCCGGTCGCGACCCCCGATGCTGGCGCATACGCAACAATCGGACACCGCACTGCACGCCGATGCCACCGAGTCGAGGGGTCACTGCACGTTCATGGACACGGAGATGGAGAGCGCAAGTCATCACTACGGGGTGGACTCTCAGGAGACGGTCCATGTCGCTGTCGATGACGATGGGCGAACGGTCGGGCTGGAGCTTGCCTCGGACTGGACACAGATCGTCTCGGAAGACGAGCTCGGGGCACATGTCGTCGAGGCGTACGGCTCCGCCATTGCTGCACGTGACACGACGCAGTTGGAGCAGGTCGACCTTGCAGGATTGACTGCGCGGCTCAGGAGTTTGGCCTCGATGTCGCCCGAGCAGGTCCGAGCGCACATGGGTGACGCGAGAGATGACGCACCGTGGCGGGGCCGGAACACGAGCGACAACGAGGATCTCATCGACCCTGAGCGCCGGGCTGCGCACGCCGAGCTCATCCGGGAGATCTACTCGCAGCCGGACGAGGTGACGTCGTCCGACGGCCTGCTGTCCGTCTCCTCGCTTGCGGGGCGTCCCACCGGAGTGCGCGCTGCGCGCGGCTGGTCCAACCGGTATGACGTGCAACGTCAGGCGGTTCAGCTGTTCGAGCTGCTCGACGAGCTGGCTGAACGACACGAGGCTCGACAAGCACGGATCGAGATTGAGTTCCCTGGTCTCGGTGCCCGCCAGCAGAAGGCGATAGATCGCGGACTCGACCTGGTTCGAAGCATTCCGCTACCCGATGACGATGATGGACGAAGGAGGACGGATGGCTGACATCGAGATCACCTACAGCGTCGTGCGTGGTGCCGCGACAACGTGGGACACGACGCTTGCCGAAGAGTACAACCGGTTGAAAGGACGCGCGGAGTCCTTCACCGTCGACAGCGGCTCGTGGAACGGATCGGTCGGGGGCGTGTACGACTCGATTCGCACAACGATGGCAGGCGTTGCGGGCGGTGGCAGTGACGAGATGGACCTCATGGCCGGCGCGCTCACCGCGGCCTGTGACCACTACCAGGAGACGGACGAAGAGTCCGAATACGAGTTCGACACCCGGGTCTGACGACAGTCGACCGACGACCGACGACCGCACGAATGACAACGAGAGACGAGCCGAGGAGAACAGACGATGTCGAGCGCCGAGTTTGTCAGATCCGAGCTACGACGGATCTCGGGAGAGCTCCGTGATGCCGAAAGGGGCTTGCGCAACCTGCCGAGCCAGGTCCCATCGGCGATCAGCGGCGCGATCTCTGGTCCGGCCAATGACCTGGCCAACAGTTGCGGAGACGCGGCCGGGGACGCCGACCGTGTCGAACTGGTTGTTCGAGACGACGCTGCCGTGCAGCAGGCGAAGGACGACTGGATCGCATGGGCGGACTCGGTGCTCGAGACGATCTCCGACATCGGTGCCACCGAGATCGGCCCGCAGGACTGGTCCGGTGACGGCGCGATCGCTTACGCCAACGCGCGGACGCCGCAGAGCAATGCGGCGACGTTCATCGAGCAGCACGCACGCAGCATCGCCACCGAGCTCGAGATCTACGGCAACGCGATCGACGATCACCGTAACGGCGGGTTGTGGTTCGTGGGAGAGGTCGTCCTCTTCCTGGTTTCGGTCGTCGCAATTCTCGCCAGTCCGACGACGCTCGGGATCTCTGCCGTCCTCGGCATCATCGGGCTCGTCGGCTCGATCGTCATGATGATCAAGACGGTCGTCGGCCTGCACGAGCTGGCCAACCAGCTCAAGGACACGACCCCGTTCGACGCGCTTCTGACCGAGATCGCCGAGGCCCCGGCGCTGCGGAGCGGAGACTGGCCGTACGCCCTCAAGGCAAAGGCCTGAGCTGGGGCTCGCCCTCCGGGCGCACTTAACGACGGAGGCCGACCCGCACGAGCGCCACCACGAGCCGCCACCCGAGAAATCCTGCGGCGAACAGCGCGGCCGCCACGAGCACGAACGTCCACGCCGTGCCGCCGCCGGTGACCGCGCGCAGGCCCATGCCGATCGCCAGCGTGCCGAACCAGACCAGGACGCCCGACGGCCACAGCGCGGCGGGAGCGCGCCACACGCGCGCGACGAGCCACGTGATCGCTAGCGCGGCGAGGAACGGCCACCCGATGCGCACCAGGTCGCCGGCTCCCCGCTCGTGGGCGTCCGCCCCGCCGAACGTGAACGTCACGACGACGAGGACGTCTGCCAGGAGGGCCCACCACGGGGCGAGGGGCCGACGCCGGGAGGACGGCCCGCGGCCGGCGGTGGCGCCGGTCGTCGCCGTCACCGGCCCGGTCGCGCCGGACCCCGTCATCGGGGCAGGCGCCCGAGGTGCGCGAGCGCGCGGCGCACGAGGTCCGCGTGCCCCTCGGACATGTCACCGATGATCTCCGGGGTGACGGCCTCGCGCGGCGTGAACCAGCTGAGCTCGAGGGTGTCGTTCGACGGCTGGCAGTCGCCGGCCACCGGCACCACGTAGGCGAGCGAGACGGCGTGCTGGCGCGGGTCCAGGTAGTGGTCGCCCGGCGTCGGGAAATACTGGCCGACGGCGAACGGCACGGGCGAGACGGGCAGCTGCGGAAGGGCGAGCGGCCCGAGGTCCTTGTCCAGGTGCCGGATGAGCGCCTCGCGGATCGTCTCCTGGAACAGCACGCGCCCGGAGACCAGCTCGCGGGTGATCGTGCCCTCGGGCCGTGCGCGCAGCAGCAGCCCGACGTTCTCGAGCGTGCCGTTCGCACTGACCCGCACGGGCAGGACGTCGACGTAGAGCATGGGCACCTTGCGGCGCACGAGCTCGAGGTCGTCCTCCGAGAGCCAGGGCCCCATGTCGTCTGACGCGATGTCGCTCACCCGTCGTTTCTACATCGCCCGGCCACCCGGGCGCGACCTGCCACGCGGACCGCGGCCGGTGCGGAACCGCTGATGCGGCGTACGGGGCGAAGGAGCAGGCGGCCCGGACCGGCCGTGGTGTCTGACGTCTCGGGGCGAAGGAGACGCGACCCACGACCGGGAGCGGTGCAACGCACGCGAGAACACAGTTACTATCAGCATGCCCCGTACCCGTACCCGTACCCGTACCCGTACCCGTACCCGTACCCGTACCCGTACCCGTGGTTGCCGGGGTCTCCCTCCCCCCGAAGGACAGTCCGATGAACCAGCCGTTCCCGTCCGGCCCGCCGATGTACCAGGCACCGGCGCCCCAGGCGCCGTCCGCCCCCGCGCAGAAGAAGAGCCGGCGATGGATGACGGTGGCGGCCACCGCCGTCGGAGGACTGCTTCTGGGCGTGGGCATCGGGACGACGCAGGCGAGCGACCCCACGCTGGTCGAGGCGCGTGAGACGGCGGAGAGCGACGCGCAGGATGCCCGCGACGAGCTGGCCGACACCCAGGGCGAGGTCGACGCCCTCCAGGCCCAGGTGGACGAGCTGAACGACGTGGTCGCCCTGGCGGACTCCGACGCCGACGACACCACCACACCGGTGGCGACCGACGACGACCACGTCCCCGCTCCTCAGGTCGAGTCGCCGGCGCCGCCTCCGTCGGACGAGCCCGCCCCGTCGGGACTGTCGATCGGGCAGCAGAACGCGGTCGGGTCCGCGGAGAGCTACCTCAGCTTCTCGTCCTTCTCCCGTCAGGGGCTGATCGACCAGCTCCTCTACGAGGGCTTCTCGACCGAGGACGCGACCTATGCCGTGGACTCGCTCTCGGTCGACTGGAATGAGCAGGCCGCGTCGACCGCGGAGAGCTACCTCAGCTTCTCGTCCTTCTCCCGCCAGGGGCTGATCGACCAGCTGCTGTACGAGGGGTTCAGCCAGTCCCAGGCCGAGTACGGGGCTGCGGCTGTCGGTTACTGACGACGACGTCGTCGATGGTGCGCGAGGCGGGACTCGAACCCGCACGCCCGAAGGCACCAGGACCTAAACCTGGCGCGGCTGCCAGTTACGCCACTCGCGCTCGCGGGCTCGCGCCCGCGGAGGACGAGCCTACGACGCCGCCGGCGCGGTCAGCCCCAGCTCGCGTGCGAGGAGCGCCATGTGTCCCTTGGCGCGCACGTTGTACCTCGCCCACGTGACGTCGCCGGCGGGGTCCAGCACGACCGTCGAGCGGATGAGCCCCTCGTAGGTCCGTCCGTAGTTCTTCTTCTCGCCCCACGCGCCCCACTCCTCGGCGACGGCGTGGTCCGCGTCGGAGAGCAGCGGGAACGGCAGGGCGTCCTGCTCGACGGCCCGCGCCAGCCGCTCGACCGGGTCCGGGGAGAGGCCGACGAGCCCGTACCCGGCGTCGGTGAACACCTCGTACCGGTCGCGGGCGTCGCACGCCTGCTGCCGGCACGCGGGAGTGAGCGCCTGCGGGTAGAAGTAGACGATCAGCCCCGTGGGGCCCACGCTCAGCAGCTCCTCGAGGGTGCGTGCCTCGCCGTCGTGCGCGGGCAGGGAGAAACCGGGTGCGGCGCTCCCGACGGAGAGCCGCGCCCCCTGTGGGGTGGTCACGCGCCGAGCACCTCGCGCAGGCGGGCGACGTGGCCGGCCGGGTCGACGCCGTACTCGACGTGCGTGAGCGTGAGGTCCTGGTCGACGACGAAGGTCGAGCGCTTGTTGCCGGTCTGCGTGCCGAACGGGGTCTCGTGCGTGCCCCACGTGCCGTAGGCGTCCCCGACGGCGTGGTCCTCGTCGGAGGCGAAGGGGAACGTCACCTTGTTGTCGGCCGCGAACGCCTCGAGGTCCGCGAGCGGGTCCGCCGAGATGCCCACCAGCGAGTAGCCGGCGGCGGCCAGGGCCGCCTCGTTGTCCCGGAAGTCGCACGCCTCGGTGGTGCAGCCGGGGGTGGCCGCCTTCGGGTAGAAGTACACGATCGCGCCCTTGCCGTTCCTGGCGAGCTCGGAGAGGGTCACCTGCGAGCCGTCGTGGGTCGGCAGGGTGAAGTCGGGGGCGGTCTGACCGGTCTGGAGCTGAGTCATGTCCCTATGGTGACACCCGTTCAGGATCGTCGCCGGTGTGCCCGAGGGAGGGACACGATGACGAGACCGACCACCACCGTGACGGCGAGGACGACCCCGGTCTGCGCCGGCGAACGGTCGAACAGCGGCAGCAGCATCGGGGCCGCGGCCCCGCCCGCGAACTGGGCGGCCTGCACGAGGGAGGTCGCCCCGGACTCGTTCCTCGGCGTCGAGGCGAGCGCGAAGCTCGAGGAGAGGATGCGGACGCAGGTCGCGGACGCGCCCGTCACCGCGACGGCCAGCACGAGGAACCACAGGGTGGGGGACACCTGGGTGGCGAACGCCGCGGAGGCGAGGACGAGCGCCGCGCCGCCGCCCATCGCGAGCACCCCGATGCGGTCGGCCCAGTCCCCGGCGAACCTCGCCGTCGCGAACCCGCCGACGCCGAACGCCACCGCGACCAGACCGCGACCCTCCGGACTGAGCCCGAACCGGTCCGTGGCGATGAGCGCGCACGCAAGGACCACGAAGTTGGCGGCGAGCTGTGCGGCCGCGGCGAGCGCCGTCGTGGCTCCGAGCCGCGTGTTCGCGAGGGCGCGCCAGGGTGCGGGGGCGCGCGGCGCCGTCGAGCGCGACCCCGACGGCGTGACGAGGGTGAGGAGGAGGGCGGCACCGGCCGTGGCCCAGAAGGCGATCCGCCAGTCGAACCCGGCGGCGAGGCCGCCCGCGAGCGGCGAGAGCGCCTGCCCGGCGGCCTGCGCGGCTGCGAATGTCCCGAGCGCGCGGCCGGCGCGTCTGTGCGGCGCCGCTGAGACGACGAGGGTGATGAGCACGGGCGTGAGGAAGGCGTTGGCGGCCCCCTGGACGGCGCGCGCGCCGAGGAACAGCGGCAGGTCGGGCGCGACGGCGCAGGCGAGGGAGGCCAGCGCGTAGACCACATACCCGACCCGGACCACGCTCGCCCGGTCCCACCGGCTCGCGAGCGTCCCGGAGACCAGGAGGAAGGCCGCGAACGCCGCGAGGTACCAGGTCATCGACAGCGACGCGCCCTGGATGTCGGTGCCCAGGCCGTCGGCGAGCTCGGGCAGCATCGTCGCGACCATCCCGCCGCCGAACGGGCCCATGAACCCGCCCACGTAGAGCACCCACTGCCGACGGGGGGCGGCAGCGGGCGGGGTCGTCACGGTCTCAGGGTAGGACGGCTGTGCGTGACCTCACGACGCCGGAGGCCGTTCCTGGCTGGGGAGGGCGCGTGTCTCGAGGTAGTGTTGCTCCTCGGTTCGCCGATGGACGCACGTCCCTCGGGCAGCCGCGCACCGCTAGCTCAATGGTAGAGCAACTGACTCTTAATCAGTGGGTTCCGGGTTCGAGTCC
>JBQDDG010000043.1:0-24378 GCA_052093225.1 Actinomycetaceae bacterium | reverse complement strand
TCCAACCCGCCCTACTCGATCAAGTGGGAGGGCGATGCCAACCCACTGCTCATCAACGATGAACGGTTCGCACCGGCCGGTGTCCTCGCGCCGAAGTCGAAGGCCGACCTCGCGTTCACGATGCACATGCTCAGCTGGCTGGCCGTCAACGGCACCGCGGCGATCGTTGAGTTTCCTGGCGTGCTGTACCGCGGCGGGGCGGAGAAGAAAATCCGCCAGTACCTCGTCGACAACAACTACGTGGACGCGGTCATCCAGCTTCCGCCGGACCTGTTCTTCGGCACGACGATCGCGACCTGCATCCTCGTGCTGAAGAAGTCGAAGAAGACCAGCGACGTGCTGTTCATTGACGCGTCAGCCGAGTTCAAGCGCGTCGGCAACAAGAACAAGCTGCTCGAGGAGCACCAGGCGAGGATCCTCGGAGCGTTCACGGCGCGCGAGCCTGAAGACTACTTCACCACCGTCGTCAGCAACGAGGACATCGCCGCTAACGACTACAACATTGCGGTGTCGTCGTATGTCGAGGCCGAGGACACTCGCGAGGAAGTCGACATCACGGAGCTGAACGCCGAGATCGCGCGCATCGTGGCGCGCCAGGCTGAGCTCCGCACGGCGATCGACGAGATCGTGGCGGATCTGGAGGGCGCGCGGTCATGACGGACATGCCCAACTGGGAAGGCTTCATGATCCCGACGCTCAAGGTGATGAGCGATGGCATCATCCGCCACTGGCGCGAGTTTCAGCCTCTCGTAGCTGATCAGGCGCAGCTCACCGATGAGCAGAGGAAGGAGATGCTTCCGTCCGGGAGCGCGCTCAAGTATGAGAACCGCATCGGCTGGGGTGTCTCGTTCTTGACGAACGTCGGCGCGCTCAGGCGTCCGAAGCGCGGTCACTACCAGATCACTGATGCCGGCAAGCAGGTCATCGAGCTGTTTCCGAATGGTGCCAAGGAACGTGACATCAAGGCGCTCGGTGCGGATCCCAGCTCGTCGATCCGCGAGTACGTGGCGACCACGACCCGTAAGACGAGCGAGTCTGCAACGACCGCTCCGACCGAAGAGTCGTCGATGACTCCTATCGAGCAGGTGCAGAGCGGCGTCGAGCGAATCCACGACGAGATCGCGGTCGAGCTGCTCGCCCGGCTGCAGGACAAGGAACCAGGCTTCTTCGAGCAGGCGGTTGTCGATCTCCTGTTGTCAATGGGCTACGGCGGCACCACCGGGGCCGGCAGCGTCACCCAGCTCAGCAACGACGGAGGCATAGACGGGGTCATCGACCAGGACATCCTCGGCCTTAACCGCGTCTACATCCAGGCCAAGCGTTACCAAGACGGCAACACTGTCGGACGCCCCGACCTCCAGGCGTTCGTTGGGGCACTCAGCGGTAAAGCCGACAGCGGCGTCTTCATCACGACCAGCGGCTTCTCCGACGGTGCACGCACCTACGCCGAGAACGTGCCGACTCGCATCATCCTGATCGACGGCAAGCGCCTCACCAGCCTCATGATCCGGTACGGCGTCGGCGTGCAAGTGAAAGAGACCTACAAGGTCGTCGAGATCGACGAGGACTTCTTCGCATGAGCCGCATCGATGACCTGATTCAGGAGCTTGCTCCTACGGGCGTGCAGTATTCGCGCGTTGACGAGGTCGCCGTACTGAAACGAGGCACGGCGATCACCAAGAAAAGCGTGGTCGACGGGCCAGTTCCTGTAATTGCTGGCGGGCGGACTCCTGCATACTTCCACAATGAGAGCAACCGTACTGGCGAAACTGTGGCGATTGCGGGCTCGGGTGCATACGCCGGATTCGTGAGCTACTGGAGCAAACCGATCTACGTGTCCGACGCTTTCACGGTGGTTCCGAAGGACGATCGAGTCAATGCGCGGTATCTCTATTTCTGGCTCCAATCCCAGCAGGAGCTCCTGCACTCTTTCAAGAGTGGCGGCGGTGTTCCGCATGTCTACCCTCGGAGCGTCTCGGGTATGCGCATCCCGGTGCCGCATCTCGAGGTGCAGCTCGAGATCGTGCGAGTACTGGATAAGTTCACCCAGCTGGAAGCGGAGCTGGAAGCGGAGCTGGAAGCGGAGCTGGAAGCCCGGCGCGTCCAGTACGAGCACTATCGTCACGGGGTACTCTCCTCAGCAAACGGAGCAGCGCTGACGTCGGTAGGCGAAATAGTTCACGGAGTTTCGTCCGGACGGAATAAGTCTCGATCAGATGGCGGCGCGTACCCGGTGTACGGATCAACTGGTCAGATCGGGACAACAAACGAACCCGCGTACTCCGGACCAGCTTTGCTCATCGCCCGCGTCGGTGCGAACGCTGGCCGCGTGAACATAGTTGACGGTGAATATGACGTGTCCGACAACACGCTGATCGTCACCCCCGCCGAGGCCTGGGACGTCCACTACGCGTACCACCAGCTCACGAACATGCGTTTGAATCAGTACGCGGTAGGCGGCGGTCAACCGCTAGTGACCGGGAAGCTGATCAAGGCGTTGAAGGTTGCATTGCCAGACGTTGACGGGCAACAGCGTATTGCTGGCGTGCTCGACAAGTTTGACGCTCTCGTGAACGACATCAGCATCGGCCTTCCTGCCGAGCTCGCCGCTCGCCGCAAGCAGTACGACTACTACCGTGACCGTCTCCTCGCCTTCAAGGAGGCGGCGTAGATGGCTGTTGCTCCCCATGAAACAGTCGCGAGCTTAGCCGAGGAGGTATTGCGAGACATCGCTGAATCGCGTACCGCCCTAATTTACGCCCCGAACTCGGTCGGTAAAACTCGGCTGGCGCAGCATCTTAAGGATCGCGATCCAGAGGGAGTCGTCCTCTACAACTCATTTATTGAAGACGAATTCACCTGGGACAATGAGCGATTCGTGCTCAAGGTGGATTTGGGGTCGGGTCTATTCGAATCTGTAATAGAGCAAGGTCTTGACGGTGCGATCATCGACAACTTTCGAGCATACACTAGCGGGCGCATTGAACCGCGACTCGACCTCATAAATGGCGAGGTTAGCTTTGGTGTCCAAACGGGAGGTGATGATTCGCTGGACAACATTAAGATTTCACGAGCTGAGGAAAGCATATTCGTTTGGAGCGTCTATCAGGCCGTCCTAGATGAGGCAATAGAAACTCTTGCCGATAACCCCGAACTGCGATCCACGACTGACTACGATCAACTATCGATCGCCGTTATCGATGATCCAGTCTCGTCGATGGACGATGTGCGCATTGTGGCTGTGGCACTTGCGCTCGTGGAACTTGTTGAGCGAGCCGCGGCGTTGGACTTCAAGTTCGTGATCTCTACCCACCATGCGCTCTTCTTTAATATTCTTTTTAATTCGCTGAGCCGAAAGAAGAATAGGACTCGGCCGTATGTCCTTGCGCGCAATTCCTCCGCCGAATGGACACTTACCAATCAGCCAAACGATTCGCCTTTCAGTTACCACCTCCAGATAATTGAAGGTATCCAGAGGGCAATCGCGGAGGATGAAATTGAGCGAGTGCACTTCAATCAGTTCCGGGCGCTGCTAGAGAAGACGGCGAACTTCCTGGGCCGTACAGGTGGGTGGAGTGGCCTGTTGGTGGGGCCGAATGCCGCCCTGCTGACGAGAGTGTTGAATCTATACAGTCATGACCGCTTCGCCGACATCGAAACATCTAAGGTCGCGGATGAATACAAAGAGGCATTTATCGATGAGTTTTACGAGTTCCTGAAGGCGTTTGGGTGGGCGGTTGCGTCATGAGTGAAGCAGCGGCGCGCAAGTTTGATCCGATCACGATTTCTTCGGAGAGCACGGTCGTCGCGGAGTACGTCCAGGATTCGTCGCAGGCTGAGGCGTATCAGACGGAGGCCGCGCTCGAGCGTGAGATGATTCGTCTGCTGGAAACGCAGGCGTACGATTACCTCGCCATCACGTCCGAAGCGCAGCTGGTCGCGAACTTGCGTGCGCAGCTCGAAGCGCTCAATGGCATCACGTTCTCGGACACCGAGTGGGAGAAGTTCTTCACGACCAAGATCGCAGGCCAGAACGACGGCATCGTCGAGAAGACTGTGCGTATCCAGGAGGACCACGTCCAGATCCTGAAGCGCGACGATGGGTCGACGAAGAACATCTCGCTGATCGACAAGAAGAACATCCACAACAACCGGCTACAGGTCATCAACCAGTATGAGATCGGTCAGGGGGAATGCGGCGCGACGTACGCCAATCGCTACGACGTGACGGTGCTCGTCAACGGCATTCCGATGGTCCACATCGAGCTGAAGCGCCGGGGCGTTCACATCCGGGAGGCCTTCGACCAGATCAATCGCTATCAGCGAGACAGCTTCTGGGCTGGCTCGGGCTTGTTCGAGTATGTGCAACTGTTCGTTATCAGCAACGGCACGCTCACGAAGTACTACTCCAACAGCACTCGTAACAGGCACCTGGCCGAGCAAAAGAAGACGAGTGGTGCGGGCAGGGGGAAGAAGTCGAGCAACTCGTTCGAGTTCACCAGCTGGTGGGCTGACGCGAACAACAGTCCGATCACCGAACTGACGGCGTTCGTGAAGACGTTCTTCGCGAAGCACGCTCTGTTGAATATCCTGACGAAGTACTGCGTGCTGACCGCAGATCGCGACCTGCTCGTGATGCGGCCGTACCAGATCGTCGCAACCGAGCGGATCCTGCAGAGGATCCAGATCTCGACGAACTACAAGACACTCGGGACATTGCAGGCCGGCGGGTACGTGTGGCATACGACGGGTTCGGGCAAGACGCTCACCTCGTTCAAGGCAGCGCAGCTCGCATCGAAGATGCGGAGTGTGGCCAAGGTGCTTTTCGTCGTGGACCGCAAGGATCTGGACTACCAGACGATGCGTGAGTACGACCGTTTCGAGAAGGGCGCGGCGAGCTCAAACACGTCGACGTCGGTTCTGAAGAAGCAGCTCGAGGACCCCGGTGCGCGGATCATCATCACGACGATCCAGAAGCTGTCGACGTTCATCAAGGCGAACAAGGGCCACGAGGTGTTCTCGGGCCACGCGGTGATCATCTTCGATGAGTGCCATCGGTCGCAGTTCGGCGACATGCACACCGACATCACACGCGCGTTCAAACGGTACAACCTGTTCGGGTTCACCGGCACGCCGATCTTCGCCGCCAACGCCGGCAGCGGTGGAAATCCTCAGCTGCGAACGACCGAGCAGGCGTTCGGCGACAAGCTACACACGTACACGATCGTCGACGCCATCACAGACAAAAACGTGCTGCCGTTCCGGATCGACTACATCAACACCATCAAGGTCGGAAACCCCGACGACTCACAGGTCTCTGCGATCGACCGCGAGCGAGCTCTCCTGGACGTGCGTCGGATCCGGGACGTTGTGGCGTACATCCTGGAGCACTTCGATCAGAAGACGAAGCGGTCATCGAGCTACGAGCATGGAGTCGTGACGAACGTCGCCGATTCGGTGCGGGGTCGGCGTCAGGCGGAGGCATTCAAGGAGCGGAAGCGAGTTCGCGGATTCAACGCGTTGTTCGCGACTGCGTCGATCGATGCCGCGCGCCGTTACTACAACCAGTTCCAGACGCAGATGGCGGAGCTTCCACCGGACAAGCGCCTGAAGGTCGGGCTGATCTTCAGCTACGGCGCGAACGAGGCCGAAGCCGACGGCATCCTCGATGATGAAGCGTTCGACACCGATGCGCTCGACCTTGACGCGCGCTCGTTCCTGGAAGACGCGATCCAGGACTACAACGACATGTTCGGGACCAGCTACGACACGAGCGCGGACCGGTTCCAGAACTACTACAAGGACCTGTCGCAGCGGATGAAGAACCGCGAGATCGACCTGGTCATCGTGGTGAACATGTTCCTCACCGGTTTCGACGCGACGACGCTGAACACGCTGTTCGTCGACAAGAACCTGCGCGCGCACGGCCTGATCCAGGCGTACTCGCGCACGAACCGCATCCTCAACTCGGTGAAGACCTACGGCAACATCGTCGCCTTCCGCGATCTCGAGGAGGAGACGAACGCCGCGCTGGAGCTGTTCGGCAACAAGGATGCCCGCGGCGTCGTCCTGTTGAAACCGTACGGCGACTACTACGGCGAGTACGTCGACAAGGTCACCGAACTGCTCACGCACTTCCCGATCGGGCAGCAGATCGTGGGGGAGCAGGCGCAGAAGGACTTCATCCAGCTGTTCGGCGCGATCCTGCGGCTGCAGAACATCCTCACGTCCTTCGACGACTTCGACGGCAACGATCCGCTCACCGAGCGACAGCGGCAGGACTACACCAGCATCTACCTGCGGCTACGCGATGAGTTCACGCGCGATCGTGACGGCGACAGAGAAGTCATCAACGACGACGTCGTGTTCGAGATCGAGCTCGTCAAGCAGGTCGAGATCAACGTCGACTACATCCTCATGCTCGTCGAGAAGCTCCGCGCCGAGAAGGGCGACGGCGACGACAAGGAGATCCGCGCCGAGATCACCCGCGCCGTCGACGCGAGCCCGAGCCTGCGCAGCAAGCGCGACCTCGTCGAGGACTTCGTTGAGTCAGTCTCGCAGCTTGGCGGTATCGACGAGCAATGGGAAACGTTTGTCGCAGCCAAACGTGATGCTGAGATCCAGGCGATCATCGACGCGGAGGGACTCAAACCAGAATCGACGCAAGCTCTCATCGAGGCGGCGTTCCGCGACGGTCAGCTGCGCACGACGGGCATCGAGATCATCCGCATCCTGCCACCCGTATCACGGTTTAGCCGCGAGTCTAACCACGGCGACAAGAAGAAGCGGGTTATCGAAGCGCTCTCCAGGTTCTTTGAGCGGTTTCGAGGACTTGCCGCAGGAGGCGGAGAGCCTGGGAACTGAGGTGAGCACGAACAGGGCCGGTGGTGCAGCCGCTATCGCGCCACAGTCTGCGCATCCAGCCAGGCACGCAAGGGTGCGGCCTGAGCGAGGGTCTCGTGATGCCCGATCAACCGCGCAGTGCTTCTTTCACGACAGTCCTGATCCGGGTCGCCAGGTCGTCGATGAGCTGCTGGCACAGAGCAATCCCGGCCGGGCCGTCCAGTTCTTGTCGGCACTTGGTCAGGCGCTTCTCGTCGATCGGGATCCGCTTGGCGAACCCACGTGGGGCGCGGACTTCGATGTACGCGCCGATCTCGCCCGGCCCGTCGGCCCCCAGTCGCATCTCCACGGGAGTGTCCCAAGGGACGTTGGCCGCCTGCATCGCGGCATTGCCGAAGTTGGACGCGCTCGTGTTGAACGGGCTGCTGATGTTCAATGCCCCTCCGTTCGGCGGGATCTATCCAATTGCCTATTCGATACGCGCTTGTACCGTTGAACCTGGTCAGGCGCGGTTCCCCCGCGGTGGAACGTAGTTGGACACCACTGCAACGTCGGGGCGATCGTGCGCAGCGCCGCGGCTCTCTGCGTCGACGCCGTGCTGGTCACCCCCAGCTGCGCGGACCCGCTCTACCGGCGCGCCGTCCGCGTCTCGATGGGGACCATCTTCCAGGTGCCGTGGACGCGGCTGGCCACCTGGCCGTACGGGCCCGACGGCGTCGCGGCGCTCAAGGACGCGGGCTACACCGTGGCGGCCGCGTCCCTGTCCGAGCGGTCCGTCCCCCTCGACGCGCTCTCCGCCGATCCGCCGGACAGGTTGGCGATCGTCCTGGGTTCCGAGGGGCACGGGCTCAAGCCGCGGACGCTCGGGGCGGTCGACGTCGAGGTTGTCATCCCGATGAGCGGCGGCGTCGACTCGCTCAACGTGGCCGCGAGCTCGGCCGTGCTGTTCTGGGCGACGCGTACACGCTGACCGCGCTTCGGCTCCGACGTGTCGCCCCGGAGGGCGTCGCCGACCGGCAGGCTCAGGGCGCTGCGTCCGCTCCTCGGCGCTCGACCTCGAGCGTGAAGCCCTGCGCGCGCAGCGCCTCGACGAGGTCGTCCCCGAGTGCCACGGCCGGGGTGAGCACGCCGCCCTCGCCGGCGGTCCCGCGCTGCCGCGTGTCCAGCAGGGTGAGCGCCGACCGGCCGAGCATCACCGAGGTGGCGGCGTACCCCGGGTCACCCTGCGTGGCGACGGTCGCGGTGTACTGCGCCCCGGTCTCCGTGGTCGTCCGCGTACGCATCTCGAACCAGCCACCGGCCCGCTGCTCCTCGCTCGGGCCCTCGCCCGGCGTGGGAAGGAACCGGTCGACCAGCCGGCGCACGCCGGGCGTGGTCACCCCGGCCGCGAGCGCCCCCAGTCCTGCCGTCACGGCGGTGGCCCGCACCGCACCGCCGGCGTCGCGCCCGGTCGCCATCAGCTCGCGGTAGCGGAACCTCGTCCCGTAGCCGCGCCCGGTGAGCGCGTGCGAACGCCGCACGATCCGGGTGTTGTGCGGCCCCATGAAGAACGGCACCACCCACTGCGCGCTGTCGGCCTCGACGAAGGGGCGACCGACGTCCTCCTGTCCCGGGGCGCCGCGCAGTCCGCCCGAGAGCAGCTCGGGGTCGGCCATCAGTCGCCGCAGTGCCGGGTCGTCGCGCACCTCCTGCAGCTGCGTACGCATCGAGTCGATCGTGCCGCCGCTGAGTCCGCCCCTGGACCGGGCGAACAGCGTCGTGTCGGTGAGGCCCCCGGCGCCGTCGGCCTCTGCCGCCCGGTGGAGCAGGTGGACGCCGAGGTCGGAGGGGACCGAGTCGTACCCGCAGGAGACGACGATGCGCGCGCCGCTCGACCGGGACGTCCCGTGCGCGCGCTCGATCGCCTCGCGCACGAACAGCGCCTCCCCGGTGAGGTCGGCGTAGTCGGTCCCGGCCTCCGCGCAGGCCAGGACCAGCGGCAGGCCGCGGGACCGGTAGGGCCCGACGGTCGAGACGACCACGTGCGATCGTGCCGCCATCGCGGTGAGGCCCGCGACGTCGTCGGAGTCGGCGACGACGAGCGGCCAGGTCGCCGCCCGCCCCCCGAGCTCGTCGCGCAGCGCGCGGAGCCGGTCCTCGGAGCGGCCCGCGAGCGCGATCCGGACGTGGTCCGGCGCGCGCGCGGCGAGATGGGCGGCGAGGAGCCGTCCCACGAACCCGGTCGCGCCGAACAGCGTGAGGTCGACGTCGCGGCTCATACGTCCATCGTGCCCAGTGCAGCCGGCCCCCGCATCCGGCGGCACCGGTCGCCAGACCCCGAACATGTGCACATGCGGGCATGGCGCGCCCGTGTCCACAGCTCGCTGCGCGGTGCGACGGCGGGTCGGTCAGGCTGCTCATCAGGCGTCCTGCACGGGGTGGGGCGCCCCGGAGGAGGGGGACGAGATGACCGAGGTGAAGGTCCTGGGCGGCGGGAGCGCCATCCACGGCAGGGGCGGATGGTCGATCGAGGCCGGCGTGTGGGAGGTCGTGGGCGAGTACATGCCGGCGGGCCGGGCGCCCTGGTTCGACGACGACGGCGAGCTGCTCCCGATCGGATGGCGGCCGGGCGCGGCGTTCTCCTCGGACGTCCCGTTCGTCATGCCGTTCGAGCGCTTCTACTTCCTCGACGGTTCGAGCGCGGCCCGCCTCCTCGACCGGCTGCCGGACTCGCAGCTCGATGCGAGCGAGGGCGGTGCGCCCACGTTGCGTACGGCCCTGCGGGCAGCGGCCACGCACCCGGACAGCCTGTACCTGCACGGATGGGGATTCATCCCCGGTGTGGCCACCGAGGGGGTGGTGATCACCGCCCTGACGGCCTTCGTCGCCGACGGCTTCGGCGTGGGTGAGCACGACTACTGCCACGATCACGAGCGCTCGATGGTGTGGGGCTCGGTGCTCGAGAGGTACGACCTCGACGGGAGCGCACCGCCGTCGGGGAGCGAGCCGTGCACCGATCCCGTGACGGGCATGCCCGGGTGGACGCTCTCGTGGGGCGACCTGCAGTCGGCGTGAGTGCCGCGGTCAGCCCCCGCCCGGGTCGCCCGCGGGTCAGACCCCGCCGGGGTAGCCCAGCTGGCGCCACGCCTCGTAGGTGACGACCGCCGCCGAGTTCGACAGGTTCATCGACCTGACCCCGGGCCGCATGGGGATGCGGACCCGCCCGGTCACGCGCGGGTCGGTCAGCATGGCGTCGGGCAAACCGGTGGTCTCCGTGCCGAACATCAGCGCGTCGTCGGGGCCGAACGTCACCTCGCCGAGGCCGAGCTCGCCCTTGCCGGTCATCGCCCACACCGAGCCGACCCCGGCGTCCTCGAGCGCGGAGAGGCACGCGTCGAGGTCGGCGTGGACGTGGGTGTCGGCGAGGTCGTGGTAGTCCAGGCCCGCCCGGCGCAGATGCGCGTCGGTGAGCTCGAAGCCGAGCGGCTCGACCAGGTGGAGCCGGGCGCCGACGCCGGCCGTCATGCGGATGGCGTTGCCCGTGTTCGGCGGGATGAGCGGATGGACGAGGACGACGTGCAGCACCGGTGCATCGTGCCAGGACCCGCGCCCCGGCAGCGCCCGCCGCCGGTGGCGCTGCCCCTGCTGACCGGCGGTGCCGCCCCTACCCGCCGGCTGCGCCCTACCGCTGGTACGTCGGCGTGATCAGACCGCGGGCGATCGTGTGGAACACGGCCTGGAACGCGACCGCCGTCGGGGTGGCGTCCTCCTCGACCTCGAGGGTGTCGACGTCGAGGGCGTGCACCGCGAAGACGTAGCGGTGCGGACGGTCGCCCGGGGGAGGTGCGGCGCCGGCGTAGGACTGCTCGCCGCCGTCGTTGCGGACGTGGAACGCGGCCCCCGGCAGCATGAGGTCGGACTCGCCGGTGCCCGTGGGCAGCTCGGTGACCGAGGAGTCGAGGTCGACGACGGTCCAGTGCCAGAAGCCGGCCGGCGTCGGCGCGTCCGGGTCGAAGCAGCTGACGAGGAAGCTGCGGGTCTCGGCGGGGAAGCCCGACCACGTGAGCTGGGGCGAGACGTTCTCACCGCCGCCGGAGAACCGGTCGTCCATCGGCTGCCCGTCGGTGACGTCCGTGGACGTGACCGTGAAGTCGGGCACTGCGGGCAGCTTGTCGTAGGGGTGCTGGGCGAGCGGTCGGTCGAGGTTCATGACGGTCCTTTCCCTCCGGGGCCGCGCCTCGAGGCGCACCCCCAACCTAGAGGGCATGGCGGCGGTGCGTGCCCAGCGACGCGCACGCGAGACGCACCCCTGGCGTGGTGTCGGTGGCCGGACCTACCATCGAGTTCGAACGAGTGTTCGAGAGGCGGAAGGGGTGTGCGGTGGCCGAGGAGCAGGCGGAGAAGCTCGTCGCGGCGCGGGCGGCGCTCGCGCGCGCCGAGGCGGCGACCGGCCTGCGCACGCGGCTGCGGGTCGTCGGCGGCTCCGAGGCGACCGGCCGGGAGGCGGCCCCGGGCGGCGGGGGGTCTTCCCGAGGCGGTCCCGACGGCGGCGCTCGCCCGGGCGGTGACCGGCCCGACGGCGGTGGTCACCAGGGTGGGGAGCCGACTGACGGCGGAGCACGGCCCGAGGTGCTCGACGGCGGGACGCGGCCGGCCGCGACCGGCCTCACCGCGTCCGGCCTCGCCGCGCCCGGACCGGCCGGGGGAGAGCCGCGCGCAACGTCGGGCGATGCCGAGCACCTGCCCGTGCCCGCCGCGCTCGCCCCGCTGCTGCCCACCGGGCTGCCCCGCGGCACGGTGACCCGCGTGACCGGCTCGGCCGCCCTCCTGCTGGCGCTCGCCGGCGCCGCCTGCGGCGAGGAGGGGTGGGCCGCGCTGACGGCGATGCCCGACGTCGGGTGGCGCGCCGCCGCGGCCGCCGGACTGCCGCTCGACCGGGTGGTCGTCGTGCCCGACCCCGGACCGGGTGCGCCCGCCGTGCTCGGAGCGCTCGTCGACGGTGTCGAGGTGCTCCTCGTCGGTCGCTGCACCGCGATGGCCCCCCGGGACCGCCGTTCCCTGCTCTCCCGGCTCAGGCTGCGCGGGTCCGTGCTCCTCACCGCGCACGACTGGGAGGGGGCGGACGCCGTGCTCTCCGTCCGCGGGCGGTCCTGGCGGGGACTAGCGCCCGGGCGCGGGCTGCTCACCGCCCAGGAGGTCGAGGTCTCGCTCGACGGCCGGCGCGGCGCCGCGGCGGGCGGGTCGCTCCGCGTGCTCCTCGGCGCCGACGGCGTCTCCGCACTGCCCGGGCAGGACGGCGCCGGGACGGGCGGTCGGCCCGGTGCGGTGGTCGCCGACGAGCGGCCCGGTGAGCGAGTGGCGCCGGGCGGCGCACCCGCGCTCCGGGCGGTGGGCGCATGAGTGCCGGGACCGCCGCGCCGACCGGCGCGGCGCCGGACCTCACCGCGCAGGACGCGGCAACCGCGGACGTCCCTGAGCACTCCGGCCCGCCGGCCGTGCGCCGGGTCGTGCTGTGGGTGCCGGACTGGCCGGTGGCCGCCGCCGTCGCCGAGGGCCTGGTGGGGGTCGGCGAGCCGGTCGGCGTCCACGACCAGCGCTCCGTCCTCGTCACCTCGATCGCTGCCCGGCGCTCCGGCGTCCGCCGCGGCATGCGCCGGCGCAGCGCCCAGCAGGCCTGCCCCGGGATCACGCTGCTCGCCGCCGACCCCGTCCGCGACGCCCGTGCCTTCGAACCCGTCGCCCAGGCCATCGAGGGGGTCGTCGCCTTCGTCGAGGTGCTCCGCCCAGGGCTCGTCACCTTCCCCGCCCGCGGACCCGTCCGCCACGCCGGCGGGGAGGAGGCGCTCGCCGAGCGGCTCGTCACCGCCGTCGCCGAGGAGACCGGGGCCGAGTGCCAGGTCGGCCTCGCCGACGGCACGCTCGCCGCCACCCTGGCTGCCCGCGCCGGCGTGGCCGTCGCACCCGGTGAGCGCGCGACCATCGAGTTCCTCGCCGCCCAGGACGTCGGGGTCCTGTCGCACGCGGCCACGAGCAGGCCGGCCGCCCGGGCCACCGCCGAGCTCGTCGATGTCCTGCGCCGCCTCGGCCTGCGCACGCTCGGGGCGCTCGCCGGGCTCGAGACCGCCGACGTCTCCGCGCGCTTCGGCCCCGTCGGGCTCGCCGCGCACCGCCTCGCCCGCGGCCTCGACGCCCGCCCTGCCGCGGCACGGCGCCCGCTCGAGGACGTCACCGCGTCCGCCGTCCTCGACCCGCCCGCCGAGCGCAGCGACGTCGCCGCCTTCGCCGCCCGCTCCCTCGCCGAGGACCTCGCCGAGCGGATGCGGCGCCGCGGAGTGGTGTGCCGGCGCCTCGAGGTGCGGGCACGCACCGAGGACGGCCGCGAGCTCGCGCGCACGTGGGGGCTCGACGGCCCGCCGACCGCCGCCGAGCTCACCGACCGGGTGCGCTGGCAGCTCGAGGGCTGGCTGTCCGGCCGATCGGGTCGGACGCCGTCGGCGCCGCTGACCCAGCTGGTCCTCGTCGCCCAGGAGGTCACCCCGGCCGGTGCGCTGCAGGACGTGCTGTGGGGGCCGGGCCGGCGGGGGCGGCTCCAGGCCGAGCGCGCGGCGCTGCGCGTCCAGGGACTGCTCGGGCCCGAGGCCGTGCAGGTCCCCGTCCTCCAGGGCGGCCGCGACCCGCGCTCGACCACCCGGCTCGTCGCCTGGGGCGACGACGCCACGCCGCTGCGCCGCCCCGACGCCCCCTGGCCCGGGTCGACGCCGGACCCGTGGCCCGCGACCGTGCTCGCCGAGCCCCGTCCCGTCCGGGTGCTCGACGACGCCGGGCGGGACGTCCGCCTCGGCGCGCGCGGGCTGCTCAGCGGCGACCCCGTGCGTGTGCTGCTGCCCGAGCCGCGGCAGATCGCCGGCTGGGCGGGCCCGTGGCCCGTCGTCGAGCGCTGGTGGGCACGGTCGCGGACGGCGCCGGGGGAGTGGGGCGCGTCGGGTGCTCCGCGCGCGGAGGGGACGAAGGCGCCCGCGGCCGAGGAGATCGCCGACCGCGACCGCGTCTACGTCCAGGCCCGGCTCCTCGGCGACCAGCCGCAGGCAGTGCTCCTCGTCGGTACGAGCGACGGCTGGCTGCTGGACGCCGTGTACGACTGAGCCGCGCACGACTGACGGGACGGCGCGGCCGGTCGTGCCGGGCGCGTGCCGCCGCGGAGGGATAACCTCGATGGTGCTCCACTTCCGCCGCGACCCAGGAGAGTCATGACCCAGCAGATCCCGACCGCTCGCTCGGGCTCCGTCGTCGGCCGCCCCGGTGGCGAACGTCTGCCGCACGCCTCCTCGCCCGACGCGGCCGGACACCCGACCCTGCCCGGCCCGCTCGCCGACCCCAACTCGGCGTGGGCCCCTGCCTCGGCCGCCACGCCCATGCGCGCGGAGGACGTGCGCGCCGCGGCGTCGAACAACGCCTTCTCCGACCTGCCCGGCGCCGCCGTCGCCGGGGGAGCGGTCGCCACCTGGATGGCGCTGCCGGACCTCTTCCACGGCCGCGGCGCACGCGCCGTGCTCAAGCTGGGCATCCTCGGCGGCGTGACCGCGTGGGGCGTGGTCCGCACCCGCGCCCACAAGGCGAAGCTGCCCAAGGGCCTCGTGCCGTTCGGCGCCAACCGCCCCCGCCCGCACGCCCCGGACCCCGAGTCGCGCGCCGCGAAGATCACCCGCGTCGCCGTCTACGGCGGTGCGGCGCTCGCGAGCCTGATCGTCGTCGACTCCCTCGGCCACCAGAGCGCGAAGTTCCTCGGTGCCCGCGGCATCCCCGCCCCGCACACCCTGCTCGGCCTCGCCGCCGGCGCGGCGACGGCGGTCGGCGTCACCTCACGCAGCTGACGGCGGTCGTCGTCCGTCCGCGTGCCCGACCCCGCCGCCCGCAACCTCACGAGAGGGTGGTCTCTGCCCCGAATAGATGCGGATCACGGTCAGCGAGCGCCCTCTCGTCGTGCCCACGGGCCTGCCACGCCTCGCCATCGAGGAGGCGTTCGACCACGGGCGCGGGGCCACGGTGGCAGATCCTGGCTGCCGTGCCCCGTCCGAGGTGTCCGGCGGGCCAACGGTTGATATCGATGTCATCACGACGGTGCTTCCCTTTGATCATGTGGGGCAGGCTGCCTGGTGCAGGCATGATCTGGGTCGACGACGATCGGGGTAGGCGGGGATGGGACGGACGAGACGAGCGGGTGCGGCGGCCGCGGCAGCGTTGCTGGCTGTGAGCGGTTCAGCTGCTGTGGGGGCTGCATTCCCCCCAGTGAGTGACACGTCGGGTGTGCCGGTGGTGTCCTCGCTGGAGGAGCGGATGACCCTGGACACAGTGCCGGACGCAGATCCGATGTGGGCGGAGCAGGTCACTGTCACGATGGAGGACCTGGGGCTGACGGAAGAGGACGCCGTCGTCCACGTTGATCAGACGATGGACCGGATGTTCTTCCGGGACGACCTGTACGAAACGCACGCGGACTGCATCGGCGGGTTCTCCCACGATGCGACGACCGGCGTGATGTCGGTGTTCACGACCACCGAGGCGTGCGACACGCACGTCGAGGCCGCGGCAGTCGATGTGCCGTTCGAGGTAATGACCGAGCGCGTCGAGCACTCGGGCAGCGAGCTGGAGGAGTTCGCCGATGCGCTGAATGCCTCCCCACCGGCGGAGGTGCCGTCCTTCACGGGCGCATACATAGACTTCGAGTCGAACAGCGTGCTCGTCTACGTGTCGTCCGCAGCGGACGTTCAGACCACCGCGGCGGAGCCGACCATCGACGACGCGGTCAGCTCTAACACTGTGATCGCGACCGGTAATCCGTGCCCGACGTGCACTGTGATCGTCCAGGAGGACCCGAATGCCGATGCGGTGCCGGAGGTGTGCACGACCACCGAGGCGTGTGGTCAGCCGCTTCGTAGCGGTATCGAGATCAGGACGACCAACACCAGCGGGGATGAGACTCGTGCCTCGGCGGGCTACACGATGACTGCGGCTGATGGCAGTCGATGGCTTCTCACTGCGCTGCACATCGGCGGTGGTGGTTCGACGAACATGCGGAACCACATGGTGTGGCACGGCGAGCAGAACATCGGCCGCGTGCGAGAGAGCTTCCTCAGCACGACCGGCTCCCCACAGTTCGACTTCACTCGGGTACGAATTGAGAACTCGTACTGGCTGCAGGGTTCCCGAGGGTGGTTGTCCAGTCCGACGCAGTTCCGTCAGTCTCGAGACAGCATTTATGCAGGCAGAATCACGCTGAACGATGGGATGATCCCGTTGGACTGGTATACAACAGGTTCGGTAGGCCTGCAGCGCGGCGACGCCGTCTGCCTCTTTGCGCGCGCGTCTCGCGCGGGCGACATGTGCGGGACCATATCGCAGGGGTCTCCCGATGGTTTCTTCCGCGTCGACGACTATGACGCCTGCGGTGGCGATTCGGGCGGAGCGTGGACGCATCAGTGGGGCGCAGCGAACGGCGAGTACGTGGCAGTCGGAGTCCACAGGGGAGGACGAAATGGTTGCCCTGCGCTGTCGAATGGCAACAACAGTACTCGGGGCTACTCAATCTTTACTCCGATCTCATATATCCATAAGCACTACGAGCAGACCGCCGGGCAGTCGCTGCTCATCGATACGAGGTGACGACGATGCGAACATTGAGTCGCCTGCCAGGGTGTGGAGTGATGCTCCTCGCGGGCGGAATGCTGGTGGCGTGCGGCAATGGCGCGCACGGCCCGGAGGATTCTTCGTCCGTGGAGTCGAGCGGTCAGGGGGGCACTGCGACGACGTCAGGCTCGCCTAGCGATGCGCCCTCCGCGGCTCAGTCACCTGACGCGGCTCCGCCGCGCTACTCGGGAGAGGTGGAGGAGGGGGAGGTCTACTCGTTGGCCGACGTGACGGTCGTCCAGCGCGACGGGGACGACATGGAGGCAACCTACGTCGTCGCGGAAAGCAGTTCCGACGGCATACCAGCCGACTGGGATCCGCCGTTCCTCATCTTCACTTTCGAGGACGGGGTGACGGCGGACGACCTGGGGATCACGCGTGTCAGCAACGGCTGGGTCGACACTGGCGACATCACGTTTCGCGTCACCGACCTCGACTCCGAGCCGCCCACAGCTGTGCTCCTGACCTTCGACCCGACCTGACGCCTGCGTTCCACGACCTCCTCCGGTCCGCGGAGCGCGTCCGTGTCGAGATGATGCGTGCCGGCGCGACGTGCGTGTCGGACCCCCCGGCTAGATTTCGAACACGAGTTCGATACTAGCCGGGAGGTTCCATGGGTGCTCGCTACGCCGAGCTGCACGCGCACTCGGCCTTCTCGTTCCTCGACGGCGCCAACCTGCCCGAGGACCTCGCCGCCGAGGCGGCCCGCCTGGGGCTGGACGCACTGGCGCTGACGGACCACGACGGACTGCCCGGCGTCGTCCGGCTCGCCGAGGCCGCCCGCACGCTCGGGCTGCCCACCGTCATCGGCGCCGAGCTCGGGATCGGCTCCACCGGCCGGACGTCGGCGGCGGTCGGCGGCGGCACCCACGGGCTCGGGGGGCCGGCGGACCCGGACGGCCAGCACCTCCTCGTCCTCGCCCGCGGCCGCGAGGGCTACGCCCGGCTCTCCGCCGCGATCTCGCGTGCGCACCTCGCCACCGGCGTCAAGGGCCGCGCACGCTACGACCTGGCGGAGCTCGCGACCACCGCCGGCGGGCAGTGGATGGTTCTCACCGGCTGCCGCAAGGGTGCCGTGCGGCGTGCGCTCGAGCCCGAGCGTGGGCGCTTCGACCCCGCGGCCGCCGCCCGCGAGCTGGCCCGCCTCGCCGACCTCTTCGGCCGGGACAACGTGGCCGTGGAGGTCACCGACACCGGCGACCCGCTCGACCAGGTGCGCGGCGCCGCCCTCGCCCAGCTCGCCGAGGACACCCGGCTCCCGCTCGTCGCCACCGGCGGCGTCCACTGCGCGCGGCCGCAGGACGTCGCGCTCGCCCACGTCATGGCCGCCACCCGGGCCCGCGCCTCGCTCGAGGAGATCGACGGCTGGCTGCCGGCCGCCCCGGCCCACCTGCGCTCCGCCGAGGAGATGCTCAGCATCCACCGCCACCACCCGTACGCCGTGTCCGCCGCGGCGGACCTCGCAGCCGACCTCGCGTTCGACCTGCGGCTCGTCGCCCCCGACCTGCCGCCCCACCCGGTGCCGCCCGGCCACACCGAGGCCACCTGGCTGCGCGAGCTCACCCACCGTGGGGCCGAGCGCCGCTACGGGCCGCGCGGGGCCGAACGCATCGCCGGCGCCTGGCAGATGATCGACCACGAGCTCGCGATCATCGACGAGCTCGGCTTCCCCGGCTACTTCCTCATCGTCCACGAGATCGTCGACTTCTGCGCCGAGAACGGGATCCTGTGCCAGGGACGCGGCTCGGCCGCGAACTCCGCCGTCTGCTTCGCCCTCGGCATCACCGCCGTCGACGCCGTCACCCACCGCCTCCTCTTCGAGCGGTTCCTGTCCCCGGGGCGCTCCGGCCCGCCGGACATCGACCTCGACATCGAGTCCGGCCGCCGCGAGGAGGTCATCCAGTTCGTCTACGAGCGCTACGGCCGTGAGCACGCCGCCCAGGTCGCCAACGTCATCGCCTACCGGCCGCGCTCCGCCGTCCGCGACGCCGCCCGCGCCCTCGGCCACGGCACCGGCCAGCAGGACGCGTGGGCCAAGAGCGTCGAGCGCTGGGGGTCCCTGCGTACCCCCGACGCCGGTGACGAGGTCCCGGGCGCGAACGGCGCAGGTGGCACCCCCACCCGGGAGGGGAACGCGCCGTCCGGCCGCGACGGCGGCGCACCGGGCGGCCGCGACGGCGTCGCCCCGGACGCGCCACCCGGCCCCGGCGAGCGCGTCTGGTGGGAGGTCGAGACGGTCGGCCGCAGCGGGGTCGCCCCCGAGGTCTCCCCGCCGTCGGTGCCGTTCCCGCCGTCGGTGCCCGCACCCGGCGCCGACGACGTCTCCGGCATCCCCGCCGAGGTCGTCGACGTCGCCGAACAGCTCCTGCGCCTGCCCCGCCACCTCGGCATCCACTCCGGCGGCGTCGTCCTGTGCTCGCGGCCCGTCATCGAGGTCTGTCCCGTCCAGTGGGCCACCATGCCCGGCCGCACGGTCCTGCAGTGGGACAAGGACGACTGCGCCGACGCCGGCCTGGTCAAGTTCGACCTCCTCGGCCTCGGCATGCTCACCGCCCTGCGCCTGGCGTTCACCGAGCTCACCGGCCGCGGCACCCTCGGTGCCGACGACCGCCCCCTCGGCCTCCACAACCTCCCGCAGGACGACGAGGCCGTCTACGACCTGCTGTGCGCCGCGGACACGGTCGGCGTCTTCCAGGTCGAGTCCCGCGCACAGATGGCGACCCTGCCCAGGCTGCGGCCGCGCACGTTCTACGACCTCGTCGTCGAGGTCGCGCTCATCCGCCCCGGCCCCATCCAGGGCGACTCCGTCAACCCGTACATCAACCGCCGGCTCGGCCGGGAACCGGTCACCTACCTCCACCCGCTGCTGAGGCCGGCGCTGGAGAAGACGCTCGGCGTCCCCCTCTTCCAGGAGCAGCTCATGCAGATCGCCATGGACGCCGCGTCTTTCACCCCCGCCGAGGCCGACCAGCTCCGCAAGGCCATGGGCGCCAAGCGCTCCGAGGAACGGATGGAGGCGCTGCACGCGCGACTGCTCGACGGGATGGCAGGCAACGGCATCGCCCGCGACGTCGGGGAGCAGATCTTCGACAAGCTCAAGGCCTTCGCGGACTTCGGCTTCCCCGAGTCCCACTCCTTCTCCTTCGCCTACCTCGTCTACGCGAGCGCCTGGCTCAAGGTCCACCACCCCGAGGCCTTCTACGCCGCACTGCTCGGCGCACAGCCCATGGGGTTCTACAGCCCGCAGACCCTCGTCGCCGACGCGCGGCGCCACGGCGTGCGGGTCGAGCGGGCGGGCATCAACACCTCAGGGGTCCAGCCGATGGTCGTCGACGCCCCGCCCGACGACGTCGCCCCCGCCCGCTGGCGCGAGCGGTCGGGAGCAGGTCAGGCAGGGACGCGCGACCGGGCGGACAACCTGACCGGGACGCACGACGGCGGTTCGGCCCGTGAGCGCGACGGCGGCCCGTCCGCCGGACCGTCGGGCGCCGGTCCCACGGGGGCCGGCGGCATCACCGAGGTCCCCGAGCTGGCCCGGCTCGTGCACCCGGACCCGGCGCTCGCCGTCCGGCTCGGTCTCGCCGCCGTGCGCGGCGTGGGGGAGGAGGCCGCGGGGCGCATAGTCGAGGAGCGCGACCACGGCGGCCCGTTCGCGAGCATCGCCGACCTCGCCGGACGCGTCGACCTCACCACCGCCCAGCTCGAGGCGCTCGCCACCGCCGGTGCGCTCGACCTCGGCGGCGACCGCCGTCAGGCACTGTGGACCGCCGGGGCCCTGGCGGGAGCGCACGGCACCACGCGGCGCGCACCGTCGGGCACGAGCTGGATCCAGCCGCCGCTCCCGGGCACCACCCCCGGCGTCGAGGCGCCCGAGCTGCCGGGCATGACCGAGGTGGAGACCGCCGTCGCCGACGTGTGGGCGACCGGCGTCTCCCCGGGTACGTACCCCACGCAGTACCGGCGCGCGGACCTCGACGACGCCGGGGTGCTCCGCCTCGCCGACCTCGCCCGCGCCGAGCACGGGCGGCGGGTCCGCGCGGCCGGCGTCGTCACCCACCGGCAGTGCCCGCACACCGCCCGCGGCGTCACCTTCCTCTCCCTCGAGGACGAGACCGGGCTCGCCAACGTGGTGTGCTCCGCGGGGGTGTGGGCCCGCCACCGGCAGGTCGCGAGAACCTCCGCGGCGCTCGTCGTCCGCGGCATCGTCGAGAGTGTCGACGGCGTGACGAACCTCGTCGCCGACCGCATCGAGCCGCTCAGCCTCAGCGTCTCTACCACCTCGCGCGACTTCCGGTGAGAGGGGTCGGTCGACGACCGTCGGCCGGGACGCCGACCGCCCGGTCATACAGTGAGGCGGTGAGCGGCGACTTCCGGGGCCACCGGCCGGGTGAGCCCCAGTACCGCCGTGCGCTGCTCGCGCTGTTCGCCATGGGCCTGGCGACCTTCGCGATGATCTACGCGGTCCAGCCCCTGCTCGCCGTCGCCGCGGCCGACCTCGGGGTGACCGCAACCTCCGCGACGATGCTCATGACCGTGACGACGTTCGCCCTCTCCGTCGCCGTCCTCCCGCTCGCCCGCCTCTCCGAGCACTACGGCCGCAAGAACATCATCCTGGGGGGCCTCGCCGTCGCCACCGTCGCGGGTGTGGCGAGCGCCCTGACCCCGAGCTTCCTGCTCATGCTCGTGCTGCGCGCGGTCCAGGGCGCGGCACTCGCGGGCGTGCCGGCCGCCGCCCTCGCCTGGGTCGCCGAGGAGATCGACGCCTCCGCGATCACCCGCGTCGGCGGTCTCTACATCGCCGGCACCTCGATGGGTGGCATGGGTGGGCGCGTGCTCGCCGGCTTCGCGTCCGAGCTCGTCGGCTGGCGCTGGGCGGTCGTCGTCGTGTGCGCACTCGCGGCCGTGATGACCCTTCTCGCCCACGTCCTGCTGCCTGAGCCCCGCACCCGGCGGGCCACCGGCCGGCGTCGGGGCACCGCGGCGCGACCCGACTCCACGGAGGCGAGACGCGCCCGCCTCGCCCTCTACGGGATCGCCTTTCTCGGGATGGCAACCTTCGTCGGCATCTACAACGTCGTCAGCTTCCGCACCTCGCTGCCGCCCTACTCCCTCGGCGCGGGGCTCGGCTCGATGTTCTACCTCTCCTACATCGCCGGGACCTTCACCTCGACGTTCGCCGGCCGGGTCGCGGGGCGCCTCGGCATCCGCTCCGGCGTCCTGCTGGGCCTCGCGGTCTGCGTCGCCGGCATCCTCACCACGCTCGCCACCCCGATGGTCCTCATCTGGGCGGGGCTCTTCCTGCTGGCCGGCGGGTTCTTCGTCGTGCACGCCATCGCCTCGGCGAACGCCGCCCGGCTCAACCCGCGCCCCTCGGACGGCTCCGGCCAATACACGCTCTTCTACTACCTGGGCTCGTCCGTGGGCGGCGTGCTCCTCGGCTACGCCTGGGACCTCGGTCGCTGGGACGCCACCGTCGTCGGTTCGCTCGTCATCCTCGCCCTCGCCGCGCTGCTCGTCCCTCTGCTCCCGCCTCGTCCGGCAGCTGCGTCCGCACCGGCGACCCCACCGGCGTCGTGAGACGCTTGGCCCAGCGCTCAGAAAGGGAGTTCATGGCTCGCATCCCGCTCACCAAGCTGCTCAACGTCGCCATCGTCGCCGGACCCGCGATCTGGAAGATCGTCTCCCGCTACGGGCCGGTGCTCATCGACCTGCGCAACAAGAACCCGCAGGCGTTCGACAAGGTCGCCGGCTCGGTCAAGGGCCTCGCCGGCTCGATGCGGCCGGGCTCCGGGAACCTCGCCTCGCAGGCCGAGGTGGTGCGCAAGCAGATCAACTACCTCGTCGCCTCGGCCGACGACGACGCCGAGCTCGCACGCGTGAGCGGCTGGCGCCGGCGCCTCGAGAAGATCGAGGCCGCCGTCCCGCTCCTGGACGCCATGAGCACGAAGGTCCGCAAGGCGCAGACGAAGACGCTGCGCACCCAGCTCGACACCCTGGCCGCCGAGGTGCTCGACGCCTTCATCGGCGAGCAGGCCGAGGACTCCGGCATTGTCACTCAGCCCACGCACAGGCAGGGCGTGCATGGCCGCCTCGGGCGCACGGGCGGGACGGGCCCGGGCACGGGAAGCTCCGCGACCCGGGAGCCCGGTGGGGCGGACAGCGGAGCGGACGGCGCGGAGCGGTCGGCCGGACCGGAGTGACGCCCAGGGAGGGTGTTCCTCCCTGCGCATGACGACGGCGCGACGCAGGCAGCGATGAGCCGGTGAACCCGCGGTGCCCTACCGGGCGGGCAGGGACCGGACATGGGTAGTTCTCCCCGACTGTCCAGAATGTCCCGCTCGCGGTACTTGCGACGTGATTAGATCAAGACATGACGAACCCGCCGAACTCTGGCTCGCCCGAGTACCCCGGAACTCCGCAGCCCGACGACAACCAGCCCGACGGGGCGGAGGACGACGTCGAGGCCACCATGCTCGCGCGTCGTCCCATGCCCACCTACGGCCAGCAGCCGCAGCCCGGTGCGCCGCAGGGCGCGCCGCAGCAGCCGGGCGCCCCGCAGCAGGGTGGCTACGGCCAGCCTCAGCAGGGCGCATACGGCCAGCCTCAGCAGGGCGCATACGGGCAGCCCCAGCAGGGTGGCTACGGTCAGCCGCAGCAGGGTGCGCAGCCCTCGCCGTACGGGCAGTCGCCGGACCAGGCCGCGGCCGGGTACGGGCAGCCGCAGCAGGGTGGTTATGGCCAGCCGCAGCAGGGTGCGCAGCCGTCGCCGTACGGGCAGTCGCCGGACCAGGCCGCGGCCGGTTACGGGCAGCCCCAGCAGGGTGGCTACGGCTCGCCGGCCGGCGCGCAGGAGTCCGCAGCCTCGGCCGGTCAGGCCGGGTACGGGGCGGCGGCCGGCTACGGCGCTCCGGGCTACGGCCAGCAGGGTGGCTACGGTGCCGCTTCGCCTGCCGGCGACTCCTCGGTGCAGCCGCTCAAGCTCGCGCCACCGACGATCGCGGGGTGGGTGATGCTCGGTATCGGCGTGCTCGCCATCGTCGCCTGCATCCTCCCGTGGATCTCGGCCTCGTCCGACGCCACCGCGTTCTCGGAGGCCCAGTCCTCCAGCGGGAACGGCTTCGGTGAGTACGGCGGTCTCGCCGCGATGATCACGATCGGCGCACTGGTCGCGGCTGCGGGTGGCGTCGGTGTCGCTCTTCGCCGTTTCACGGGCTGGGCATCGATCGTCGCGGCCGCGGGTGGTGTCCTCGTGTTCCTGTTCGGGCTCATCGGCCTCATCAGCGCCGCTGGCGACGTCGGCGACACCAACGACATGCTCGAGAGCTTCGGCGGGGGTGGCTCGGCGAGCATCGGCTTCGGCGCGATCCTTGCCCTCATCCTCGGACTCGCAGCGCTTGGCGTCGGCGCGTGGATCGTCCTGACCGGCCTCGGCATCGTCAAGGGCGGCCAGCCCGGAGGTGGCCAGACCGGGGGCTACGGTCAGCCGGGAGGGTTCGGTCAGCCCGGCCCGCAGGCGGGTGGTTACGGTCAGCCCGGCGGCTACGGACAGCCTGGAGGCTACGGCCAGCCCGGCCAGCCGGGTGGCTACGGCCAGCCCGGCCAGCAGGGTGGCTATGGTCAGCCCGGCCAGCCGGGTGGCTATGGTCAGCCCGGCCAGCCGGGTGGCTACGGCCAGCAGCCCGGCCAGCAGGGCGGCGGCTACCAGCCGGGTCAGTACAGCTGACACCGACGCACTGAACGTCCCGCCTCGGGGCGGGACCAGAGCTCACGGGCGGCCCGGCGCCCCAGGGCCGGGGCGCCCCGCCAGGGGGGAGCCGGGGAGCGGGGGCGGGGGGGCGGGCGCCGCACCCCAAAAAAGACGACGACCTAACC
>JBQDDG010000042.1:9022-25480 GCA_052093225.1 Actinomycetaceae bacterium | reverse complement strand
GACGACCGACCACGCAGAAAAGCCGTGGCGGTCCCGTGCAGCGCGGATAGCGTCGTGGCATGCACACGGACCACTCGGGAGCGGCAGCCGGCTTCCCGGCCGGCCTCACCGTCTTCGACCACAAGCGCCCGGACGACGGCGAGCACGTCGGCTACCTGGGCATGACCGACGACGGCACGTTCGTGCCCTTCGACCGGCTGCACCGCCGTCTCGGCGTGCCGATGGATCTCACGGAGGCCGAATCGATCCTCGAGGAGACGGGGCTGCTCTTCCTCACCGCGCCCTGGGTCCTGCGCCTCGAGGACGGGCAGGAGGTGGCCGTCCGCATCACCGAGCTCCGCCGGGACACGGTCGTCGTGGCGCGCGCCATGGAGGACATGACCGCGCACGTGGCGAAGGCGCTGGACCTCTCGCGGACGATCGCGCTGGACCTGCCGACGGACAGGCTGCTCGCGGCCTGAGGGTGCTGGGCCGGCCGCCGCAGGCAGGTGCCAAGGCAGCGGCGGCGCGGGGCAGCCGGCACCGGAGTCACTCCTCCCAGCGCACGACCCGCGCGGCGACGACGGGCAGGACGACTGCCCACGCCACCAGCACGACGATCGAGAGCCAGTCTGGTGCCCCGGGCGTGGCGAGTGAGCGGAGGGCCTCGCCGAGGGCTCCCGCGGGCAGCAGTCCGGCGAGGGCACCCAGCCAGGCGGGGTAGGTCGCCACGGGGGCGAGGACGCCGCCACCGGCGGCGAGCAGCACCCACAGCGTGTTCGCGATCGCGAGGACGGCCTCCGCCCGGAGCGTCCCGCCGACGATCACGCCGAACCCCGTGAACGCCGCCGTGCCGAGCAGGACGACCACCAGTCCGACCGGCACGGTCACCGGCCACGCCGAGACGTCGGGACGCCAGCCGGCGACGAGCGCGACGACGACGAGCAGGGCCACCTGGATCGCCACGAGCGCGAGGACCGCGCCGACCCGGCCGGCGAGCAGCCCCCGCGGGCCGAGCGGCGTCGTCGAGAGCTGCCGGAGCACGCCCCAGCGCCGGTCGAAGGCCAGGGCGATCGCCACCGACGGCAGCCCGGCGGCAGAGATGGCGAGCGCGAGCGCCGACGCGAGCGCGGCGCCGTGCTCCTGACCGGACTCCGAGACCGGCAGGTCGACGAGTCCGGTGACGACGAGCGCGACGAGCGCACCGATCGGCATGAGCAGGGTGAGCAGGAGCTGCTCGCCGTTGCGGAGCGTGCTGCGCGTGTCGAAGCGCACCTGCGCGAGGGTGCGACGCAGCGCGGGGCTCACCACGAGTCCCCTCGGCCCCGGTCGCCGGCCGGCGGGTCGTCGGTGAGTGTGCGGCCGGTGAGCTCGAGGAAGACGTCCTCCAGGGTGCGGCGCCCGGCGACGACCTCGGCGCCGTCCACGTCTGCGACCGCGGAGGCGACCGCCGCGACGTCGCGGGCCGGTGCGCCGCGGAGCCCGGAGGGGAGGAGCACGCGGGCCGTGACGCCCTCGCCGGCGAGCGCGGACGTCGTGCCGGCGAGTGCCGACGTCGACCCGGCGAGGTCTGCCCGGCCCGTCCGGGACAGCCCGGCGGCGAGCTCGACCGCCCACGCGTCCGCGTCGCCCCGGGCGGCGGGGGAGTGGACGTCGACGACGGCGTGCCCGGCGAGCTCGGCAGGCCCGCCCTCGGCGACGACCCGCCCGGAGTCGATGACGACGACCTCGTCGGCGAGCTCCTCGGCCTCGTCCATGAGGTGTGTCGACAGCACGACGGCGACGCCGTCGTTCGTCAGGTCCCGCACGAGGCCCCAGGCCTCGCGCCGCGAGCGTGGATCGAGCCCCGCGCTCGGCTCGTCGAGGAAGACCAGGCTCGGCCGTCCGACGACCGCGCACGCCATCGCGAGCCGCTGCCGCTGCCCGCCGGACAGCCGCCGCACCGGGGTCCGGGCGGAGGCGGCGAGATCGAGGCGGTCGAGCAGCTCGCTGGCGTCCCGCGGGGCGTCGTACATCCGCGTGACGTGGTCGAGGACGTCCCCGGCGCGGGGGGACATCGGCAGTCCGCCGTCCTGCAGCATGACGCCGACGGCGGCGCGCAGGGGAGCGGCGGACGAGGGAGCGGCGCGGTCGAGTCCGAGCACGTGGATCGCCCCGGAGTCGGGGCGGCGCAGGCCGACGCAGCACTCGATCGTCGTCGTCTTGCCGGCGCCGTTGGGGCCGAGGACGGCGGTGACGCGGCCGGCGTGGGCGGCGAGGTCGATGCCGTCGGCGGCGACCCGGCCCCCGTAGGACTTCCGCAGCCCGCGCACGTCGAGCGCCGGCGATGTCTGTGGCACCCCGCCAGATTACGTCGCCGCGGCGGAGGGCCAGTGCGCGGCCGGACGGCGGCTGCGCGCCGAGCTCGGCCGGTCGGAGTCCACCCCGGTGGTCTCCGAGCAGCACGCGGCGGCCAAGGGGGCGCTCGGATACTCGTGAGGCGCCGTGCCTGCGCACCTCGCCCCCGTGGCTGGTGTCACAGCCGCACGAGAGCCACAGTGCCCGTCGTCACATGCGGCGGAGCCGCCCGTGTGTCTGGTCACAGACTCGCCGGGGCCGGCGAGAATCACGTCCCGGTAAGGCGAACCTTGCTTGCCTGCGCTCATTTAGCAACGCATACTGTTACGTAATGATCGGCGCCTGCGGGTGGCCGCTCAGCAGCGGGTCCCGTCCGTTCCGGACGGCGTCCCGACCGACACGGACGGGAGGTGCTCATGTCGCACGCGAGCCCGCCGATCGACCCAGGCTCCATCCTCGGCGACGAGACGAGTACCCGGGACCGGGTGCTCTCCCTCGTGCTCGAGCAGGGGCCGGTATGCGCGGCCGACGTGGCCGAGGAGCTCGAGCTCACGTCCGCCGCCGTGCGCCGACACATCGGCGCCCTCGAGGGCCAGGGCCTCATCCAGGTCCGCCAGAACCCGGGCACGACGACGCCGCGCCGCGGCCGTCCCGCCCGGCACTACGTGGCGACCGACGCCGGCCGCGCCGAGTTCACCGACGCCTACTCGGACCTCGCCGGGCAGGCGCTCGACTTCCTCGTCGAGCAGGCCGGGCCGGAGGCCGCCGACGAGTTCGCGAACCGGCGTGTCGGCGAGCTCGAGCGCCGCTACGCCCCGCAGCTCGAGGGAGCCTCGACGCCCCAGGAGCGGGTCGAGGCCCTCGCCGGGGCGCTCACCGCCGACGGGTACGCCGCCACCGTGCGCGCCGTCGGCGACAAGGAGATCGCCGTCCAGCTCTGCCAGGGTCACTGCCCGGTCCAGGACGTGGCCGAGGCGTACCCGCAGCTGTGCGAGGCGGAGACGCGCGCGTTCTCCCGCCTCCTCGGTGTGCACGTGCAGCGGCTCGCGACCCTCGCGAGCGGCGGCTACATGTGCACCACGCACGTCCCTCTCGCACTGCCCACTCGTTCCACCACCCACCCGACACAGGTCGGCACGGAAGGACATCGATGACCACCACAACGCCCCCCACCCGGGAGCAGCTGACCCAGGAAGAGACGATCGCGTCCATCGGTCAGTACGGCTACGGATGGCACGACTCGGACGAGGCCGGCGCGAGCGCGCGCCGCGGCCTGTCCGAGGACGTCGTGCGCGACATCTCGGACAAGAAGAGCGAGTCGGAGTGGATGCTCAAGAACCGGCTCAAGGCGCTTCGGCTCTTCGACCGGAAGCCGATGCCGACCTGGGGCGCGGACCTGACGGGTATCGACTTCGACAGGATCAAGTACTTCGTCCGCTCCACCGAGGGCCAGGTGACGAACTGGGAGGACCTCCCGGAGGACATCAAGGTCACGTACGACCGCCTCGGCATCCCCGAGGCCGAGAAGCAGCGCCTCGTCGCCGGCGTGGCCGCCCAGTACGAGTCCGAGGTGGTCTACCACCAGATCCGCGAGGACCTCGAGCAGCAGGGCGTCCTCTTCCTCGACACGGACACCGCGCTCAAGGAGCACCCGGAGATGTTCCAGGAGTACTTCGGCACCGTGATCCCGGCGGGTGACAACAAGTTCGCCTCGCTCAACACCGCCGTGTGGTCGGGCGGCTCCTTCGTCTACGTCCCCAAGGGCGTCCACGTGGAGATCCCGCTGCAGGCCTACTTCCGGATCAACACGGAGAACATGGGCCAGTTCGAGCGGACGCTGATCATCGCGGACGAGGGCTCCTACGTCCACTACGTCGAGGGCTGCACCGCGCCGATCTACAAGTCGGACTCGCTGCACAGCGCAGTCGTCGAGATCATCGTCAAGAAGGACGCCCGCGTCCGGTACACGACGATCCAGAACTGGTCGAACAACGTGTACAACCTCGTGACCAAGCGCTCCACCGTGGAGCAGGGCGGCACGATGGAGTGGATCGACGGCAACATCGGCTCCAAGGTGACGATGAAGTACCCGGCGGTCTACCTCATGGGCGAGCACGCCCGCGGCGAGACCCTGTCGATCGCCTTCGCCGGCGAGGACCAGCACCAGGACACCGGCTCGAAGATGGTCCACATGGCGCCGAACACCTCGAGCTCGATCGTCTCGAAGTCCGTCGCCCGCGGCGGCGGCCGCGCCTCCTACCGGGGGCTGGTCCAGGTCCTCGAGGGTGCCGCGCACAGCAAGTCCAACGTCCTGTGCGACGCGCTGCTCGTCGACACCGTCTCCCGTTCGGACACCTACCCGTACGTGGACGTCCGCGTCGACGACGTGGAGATGGGGCACGAGGCCACGGTCTCCAAGGTGAGCGAGGACCAGCTGTTCTACCTCATGTCCCGAGGCATGGAGGAGACGGAGGCCATGGCGATGATCGTCCGCGGCTTCATCGAGCCCATCGCGCGTGAGCTGCCCATGGAGTACGCCCTGGAGCTCAACCGCCTCATCGAGCTCCAGATGGAAGGAAGTGTCGGCTGATGGCCGCCCCCACCCCGATCGTCGACCACTCCCGCGCCACCGCGGACGAGGCGCACAGCCACGGCGTCGTCCCGGAGGCGTCGCGCGCCGCTCGCGCCGCGTCGTTCGACCTCGCCGAGCTGCCCGTCCCCACGGGCGCCGAGGAGGAGTGGCGCTTCACCCCCGTGGACGCCCTCCAGGTGCTCCTCGCGGCCGAGCCGAGCGACAAGCGCCTCGAGTGGGACACGACCCTGCCCGACGGCGTCTCCCTCACCGAGATCTCGGCCGAGGACGCCCGCGCCCGCATGCGCATCGCCCCCGGTGACCGCCCCGCGGCCGCCGCGGTCGAGCACGGCGGCGGCACGGCGCTCGTCAGCATCCCCCCGAACACCGAGCTCACCGAGCCGGTGATGCTGGGCCTGAGTGGGAACACCGTCGGCGACGTCGTCTGGGGCAACATCCTGGTCGAGGTCGGCGCGAACGCGAGCGCGATCGTCGTCCTGCGACACACCGGCAGCGCCACCTACGGCGAGCGCGTCACGCTCGACGCGGGCGAGGGGGCGAACGTCACGTTCGTCACGCTGCAGGAGTGGGCCGACGACGCGATCCACCTCTCGGAGAACGCGATCCAGGTCGCGAAGGACGCCAAGGTCAAGCACGTCGTCGTCACGCTCGGCGGCGAGATCGCCCGCGTGTCCACGACCGCCCGCTTCGAGGGCGCCGGCGGCGACCTCGAGCTGCTCGGTCTGTACTTCACCGACTCCGGCCAGCACCAGGAGCACCGCCTCTTCGTCGACCACGCCGTCGAGAAGTGCCGCTCGAACGCCACCTACAAGGGCGCCCTGCAGGGCGAGAGCGCGCACGCCGTGTGGGTGGGTGACGTCCTCATCCGCAAGGCGGCCGAGGGCACGGACACCTACGAGCTCAACCGGAACCTCGTCCTCACCGAGGGCGCCCGGGCGGACTCGGTGCCGAACCTCGAGATCGAGACCGGCGAGATCGCGGGCGCGGGCCACGCGTCGGCGACCGGCCGGTTCGACGACGAGCAGCTCTTCTACCTGCGCGCCCGCGGGATCACCGAGGACGAGGCGCGCCGGCTCGTCGTGCAGGGCTTCTTCGCGGAGCTCATCAAGCAGATCGGCGTGCCGAGCGTCGAGGAGGGGCTCAACGCCGCGATCGAGGCCGAGCTCGACCTCACGATGGCGAGCAGCGCGTGACCTACGCACGCGTGGCCGGCACCGACGACATCGCCCCCGGTGACGTCGCGCTGGCCGAGCTGACCGCCGCCGACGGGGGCCGCCGCCGCATCGCGGTGGCCCGCGACGAGGACGGCAGCTTCCACGCCCTGGACGACACCTGCTCGCACGAGCGGATCTCGCTGTCCGACGGCGAGGTGTTCGACGGGGCGCTCGAGTGCTGGAAGCACGGATCGGCCTTCGACCTGAGCACCGGCCGCCCCACCTCCCTGCCCGCCACCGTGCCGGTCACCGTCTACGCCGTCTCGCTCGACGGCGAGGACGTGCTGGTCGACCCCGACACCATCGTCAACGCCGCCTGACCGGCGCCCGAACGTAAAGGAACATCAATGTCCACCCTGGAGATCAAGAACCTCCACGTGTCCGTCGAGACGACGGACGGCCCGAAGCCGATCCTGCGCGGCGTCGACCTCACCATCAACAGCGGCGAGATCCACGCCATCATGGGTCCGAACGGCTCCGGCAAGTCCACGCTGGCCTACTCGATCGCCGGTCACCCGAAGTACACGGTCACCGACGGCGAGGTCCTCCTCGACGGCGAGAACATCCTCGAGATGTCCGTCGACGAGCGCGCCCGCGCCGGGCTCTTCCTCGCCATGCAGTACCCGGTCGAGGTCCCCGGCGTCACGGTGTCGAACTTCCTGCGCACCGCGAAGACCGCGATCGACGGCGAGGCCCCGGCCCTGCGCACGTGGGTCCGCGACGTCAACACGGCGATGGCGGACCTGCGCATGGACCCGGCGTTCGCCCAGCGCGACGTCAACCACGGCTTCTCCGGCGGCGAGAAGAAGCGTCACGAGATCCTGCAGATGGGTCTGCTCCGCCCGCAGTTCGCCGTCCTCGACGAGACCGACTCCGGCCTCGACGTCGACGCCCTGCGCGTCGTGGCCGAGGGCGTCAACGCCGTCCACTCCGACGTGGGCTCGGGAGTCATGCTGATCACGCACTACACGCGGATCCTCAAGTACATCGATCCCGACTTCGTCCACGTGTTCGTCGACGGCCGCATCGCCGAGCAGGGCGGCCGCGAGCTCGCCGACCGCCTCGAGGCCGAGGGCTACGACAAGTACAGCCCGGTGGGAGCCTGACCAGCCGATGAGTTCGACCACCGCCGCCATCCCCGCCGGGAGCACCGCTCCCGGCGGGGCCGCGCGCGCCGGCGGCGGCCTCGACGTCGCCGCCGTCCGTGCGGACTTCCCGATCCTCGAGCGCACGCTGGCCGACGACCGCCCGCTGGTCTACCTCGACTCCGGGGCCACCTCGCAGAAGCCGCGGTCCGTCATCGCCGCGGAGCTGGAGTTCTACGAGCGGGCGAATGCCGCCGTGCACCGCGGCGCCCACCAGCTCGCCGACGAGGCCACCCAGCTCTACGAGGCCGCGCGGGCGACCGTGGCGCGCTTCGTGGGGGCGCGCGACGACGAGATCGTGTGGGTGAAGAACGCGACCGAGGGTCTCAACCTCCTCGCGCACTCGATGATCAACGCCTCCGTCGGACGCGGGGGAGCGGCCGCGCGCCGCTTCGCACTCGGCGAGGGCGACGAGATCGTCGTCACCGAGGCCGAGCATCATGCCAACCTCGTGCCCTGGCAGGAGGTCGCCGCCCACACGGGTGCCCGCCTGCGCTGGATCGGCCTGACCGATGACGGACGGCTCGACCTTGACACGCTCGACGTCATCGGCGATCGCACGAAGGTCGTGGCGGTCGGCCACGCGCAGAACGTCACCGGCGTGATCAACCCGCTCGACCCGATCCTCGCGCGGGCCCGCGAGGTCGGCGCCCTCACGGTGCTCGACGCCTGCCAGTCCGTGCCACACCTCCCGGTCGACCTCGCCGCCCTCGGCGTCGACTTCGCCGTGTTCTCGGGCCACAAGATGCTCGGCCCCACCGGCGTCGGCGCCCTGTACGGGCGGCGCGAGCTCCTCGCCGACCTGCCGCCGTTCCTCACCGGCGGGTCGATGGTCGAGATCGTCACCATGGAGTCGACCACGTTCATGCCGCCGCCCGCGCGGTTCGAGGCCGGCTCGCAGATGATCGCGCAGACGATCGGCATGGCCGCGGCCGCCGACTACCTGACCGGGCTCGGTATGTCGGCGGTCGCCGACCACGAGGCCGAGATCGCCCCGCTCCTGCTCGACGCCGTCCGCGGCGTGCCCGGGATCCGTCTGCTCGGCCCGGACTCGGCCCGGGACCGGCTCGCGACCGTCGCCTTCGACGTCGACGGTGTCCACCCGCACGACGTCGGTCAGGTCCTCGACGCCTCGGGAGTGGCCGTCCGCGTGGGGCACCACTGCGCGCAGCCGCTGCATCGCCGACTCGGGGTGCACGCCTCGACCCGCGCGAGCGCCGGTCCGTACACCACGCCCGACGACGTCGCGGCCTTCGCGGCCGCGCTCGCCACGGTGCGTCCCTTCTTCGGGATGGCGGACTGACATGTCCTCTCCGATGGAGCAGCTCTACCAGCAGGTGATCCTCGACCACGCGCGCGAGCGGCACGGCGACGGGCTCATCGATCCTTTCGACGGCGAGTCGTTCCAGGTCAACCCGACGTGCGGCGACCAGGTCAACCTGCGCGTGCGCCTGGGGAATGACGGCGCCGCCCCCGTCGTTGAGGAGATCGGGTGGGACGGGCACGGATGCTCGATCTCGCAGGCGTCGATCTCCGTGCTCACCGACCTCGTCACGGGCACGGACGTCGCGACGGCGGACGAGCTGCACGAGACGTTCCGCGAGCTCATGCACAACCGGGGGGAGGAGCTCGACCCCGAACGGTCCGACCAGCTCGGCGATGCGTCAGCGTTCGTCGGGGTGGCCAAGTTCCACGCACGTATCAAGTGCGCCCTGCTGGGCTGGATGGCCCTGCGGGACGCGCTCGCCCAGGCACTGACCCAGGAGGACGCATGAGCGAGACCACCAACGCCCCGGGTACCCCGGAGGCGCAGACCTACACGGGTGAGATGGCGGCGCCGGCCCCGGCCGGACCGACCGCGACGCTCGCCGCCGACGTCGAGGAGGCGATGCGCGACGTCATCGACCCCGAGCTCGGGATCAACGTCGTCGACCTCGGCCTCGTCTACGGCATCACCGTGGACCAGTCGAACCACGCCAGCATCGACATGACGCTCACGTCGGCGGCCTGCCCGCTGACCGACGTCCTCGAGGACCAGACCGCCATGGCGCTCGAGGGGCTCGTCACGGAGCACCGCATCAACTGGGTGTGGCTGCCGCCGTGGGGCCCGGACAAGATCACGGGCGAGGGCCAGGAGCAGCTCCGGGCGCTCGGCTTCAACGTCTGATGTAGCCCCCTTCTCGTTGAGAGTGCGGTTCGTACTCGTCGAGAGTGCGGTTCGGGCCGGCACCTTCGGGTGCCGGCCCTCCGTGTGCGCGGCTCGATGGCCGCCCCGTGACCCGGACGGCCGAAGGGGCGACCTGCCGAGCAGGGCTCCCCTTCGGCGTCGGTCCGACCTGCGTTCTGACCGACGGCGGAGGCGGCGTCGAGCGCGTCCTGGATCTCATCGTCCGTCGGCTCGCCCGGAGGTATCGACGGCATCGTCACTCGGCGCTATCATCGTCATGTGGCGATGAATGAGGCGGTGGCGGTGGGAGCGGCCGGCTCGCCGCACGCGGACCACCGCGCGCACGCCGCCGTGTTCCACGCCCTAGCCGAGCCCACGCGGCTCGCCCTGCTCACCCACCTCTCGAGCGGGGAGCACCGCGTGCGGGACCTCGTCGAGCACATGCACCTCGCGCAGTCGACCGTGAGCAAGCACCTCGCGTGCCTGCTCGACTGCGGGCTCGTCGGCCGCCGCAGCGAGGGCCGCGCGTCGTGGTTCTCCATCGCCGACCCGGCGCGCCTGGTCGCACTCATGGCGAGCGCGGGCGACCTGCTCGCGTCGGGTACTTCACCGGCGGCGCACGATCACGACGTCGTGGTGGGCGAGGTGGCCCCGTGACGGGTCATCCGGATAGTCGCGAGCCGGACCGCCGTGAGCACGGCCGACGCGAGCCGCGTCGCCCGGATCCCGAACACACCCACGACCACACGGCCGGTGTCGCCGCGGCAGCGACCGCCGACCCGGCCATGCGCCGCCGCCTCCTCGTCGCGCTCACGCTCACCGCCGTCGTCGTGGTGGCACAGCTCGTGGGCAGCATCGTCACCGGCAGCCTCGCGCTGCTCACCGACACCGCGCACGCGGTCGCCGACGCGGCCGGGCTCGCCGTCGCCGCCGTCGCGGCGACGATGATGCAGCGCCCCGCGACCAGCACCCGGACGTGGGGCTTCGCCCGGATCGAGGTCGTGGCGGCACTCGGGCAGGCGGTCCTCCTGCTCCTCGTCGGGGCCTACGCCGCGGTCGAGGGCGTGCGCAGGCTGTTCGAACCGGGCGTGGTCCCGGCGGCCGAGCTGCTCGTCTTCGGTCTCGTCGGGCTCGCGGCCAACATCGCCGCGATCGCCGTGCTCGCCGGAGGGCGGGACGCCAATCTCAATATGCGCGCCGCATTCCTCGAGGTGCTCAACGACGCCCTCGGCTCGCTCGCCGTCGTCGTGGCCGCAGTCCTCATCTGGACCACAGGGTTCCAGCGCGCCGACACGATCGCCGGACTCGTCATCGCCGCGCTCATCGTGCCGCGGGCGTTCCGGATCCTGCGATCCACCATGCGGGTGCTCATGGAGTACACGCCCGAGGGCGTCGACCTCGACACCGTGCGCGCCCACCTCCTCGGGCTCGACCACGTCCGCGAGGTCCACGACCTGCACGCCTCCGAGATCGGGACGGGCATGCCCGTGGTCTCCGCCCACGTGGTGGTCGATGACCACTGCTTCGCCTCCGGGCACGCCCCGGAGATCCTCGAGAGCATCCACGAGTGCCTGCGGGAGCACTTCCCGGTCTCCCTCGACCACGCGACGATCCAGCTCGAGACCGCCGCCGTCCGGGCGCGTTCGTGCGTGTCGGCGCAGCACGCCTGAACCGCAGCCGGGGGCCGGCACGGACCCCGTGAGTGCCCGACGGAACAGGGGACGGCCGGATATTCGGTCGGCCCCGCCCGTACGATGGTCCGCGGCCCTGCGTCCGGGGGCACCCCCTCGGCGCCCGCACCACGAAAGGCCTCCATGATCACCGCCCGCGACATCTCGGTGTCCATCGGCGCCCGCGAGCTGCTCCACTCGGCAACCTTCCGGATCGACACCGGCATGAAGATCGGGCTCGTCGGCCGCAACGGCGCCGGCAAGACCACACTGACCAAGCTCCTCGCCGGGGCCGACTCCACGAGCTCGACGGTCGCCCACACCGGGGACATCACGAGGGCCGGCACCGTCGGCTACCTCCCGCAGGACCCGCGCACGGGTGACCTCGACGTCCTCGCGCGGGACCGGGTGCTCTCTGCGCGCGGCATCGACACCCTGCTGGGTCGGCTCCGCAAGGCGGAGCGCGAGATGGGTGACCTCGACAATCCCGACAAGGCCGCGAAGGCGATCGACCGCTACGTCCGCCTCGACGCCGAGTTCGAGTCCCTCGGCGGTTGGGCCGCGGAGTCCGAGGCCGCGGCGATGACCTCGGCGCTCGCACTGCCGACCCGGGTCCTCGACCAGCCGCTCCACACGCTCTCCGGCGGACAGCGCCGCCGGGTCGAGCTCGCCCGCATCCTCTTCTCCGGCGCCGACACCCTCCTGCTCGACGAGCCGACGAACCACCTCGACCACGACTCGATCGTGTGGCTGCGCGAGCACCTGAGGACCTACCAGGGCGGGTTCGTCGTCATCTCGCACGACGTCGAGCTGCTGCGCGAGACCGTCAACACCGTCTGGCACCTCGACGCCAACCGGGGCGAGCTCGACATCTACAACCTCGGCTGGGACGCGTACGTCAACCAGCGCGAGGTCGACGAGAAGCGCCGCCGCCGCGAGCGCGCCAACGCCGAGAAGAAGGCCTCGACGCTCATGGCGCAGGCCGACAAGATGCGGGCCAAGGCCACGAAGGCCGTCGCCGCGCAGAACATGATCCGCCGCGCCGAGCGCCTCACGGCGGGGCTCGAGGAGACCCGCCAGAAGGACCGCGTGGCCGCGCTGCGGTTCCCGGACCCCGCGCCCTGCGGCCGGACGCCGCTGACCGCGCGCGACCTGTCGAAGTCCTATGGCTCGCTCGAGGTGTTCGCGGGCGTCGACCTGGCGATCGACCGGGGCTCCAAGGTGGTCATCCTCGGCCTCAACGGCGCCGGCAAGACCACGCTGCTGCGGATCCTCGGCGGCGTGGAGCAGCCGGACACCGGTGAGGTCGTCCCCGGCCACGGCCTGAAGATCGGCTACTACGCGCAGGAGCACGAGACCCTCGACACCTCGCGCACCGTGGTCGAGAACCTCCGCAGCTCGGCGCCGGACCTCACCGACACGCAGGTCCGCTCGGTGCTCGGTTCGTTCCTGTTCTCGGGCGCCGACGCCGACAAGCCGGCCGGCGTGCTGTCCGGCGGCGAGAAGACGCGGCTCGCGCTCGCGGTGCTCGTCGTCTCCTCGGCCAACGTCCTGCTGCTCGACGAGCCGACGAACAACCTCGACCCGGCCTCGCGCGAGGAGATCCTCGGCGCGCTGTCGACGTTCACGGGTGCCGTCGTCCTCGTCACCCACGACGAGGGTGCGGTCGAGTCGCTCAGCCCGGAGCGGGTGCTCCTGCTGCCCGACGGCGACGAGGACCTGTGGTCGGCCGACTACCTCGAGCTGGTCACGCTCGCCTGATCGTCGCTCTCCGTGGCGTCGAGCCAGGCGTCCTCCTCCTCGGCGTCGGAGACCTTCCGGCCCGGCCGCGCCGAGAGCTCGCCGCCGCGAGCGTAGGGCGTGCCGGCCAGGAGCTCCTCGTCGGCCTCGTCGACCTCGCGGCGCGCGAGGAGCGGCACGATGAGGAGGGCGCCGATCGCGAAGATCCACCACTGGAACGCGTAGCTGAGGTGGTTGCGCAGCGAGACGTCGGGTGCCGACATGGGCGTCAGAGCGCCGCCGGCGGCCGGCTGCCCGTCGATGAGCTCGCCGTACCCGCCGACGACGACGCCACCGCCCTCGGCGATCTCCGTCGCCCCGGGCGGCGGGTCGGGCAGGAGGGCCAGCGAGTCGCGGATCGTCTGCTCCTCGATCGAGTAGAGCCATCCGGGTGCGGGCTCGCGGTCGCTCGGCCCTTCGGCGGGGCGCAGGCGGACGATGATCGTCGACCCGCCCTCGGCCGGGTGGGGGAGGTCCGCGGGCGTCATGGAGATCTCGGAGGCCAGCCAGCCTCGGTCGACCGGCACCACGGCCTCGCGCCCGTCCAGCTCGGTGGCGAACAGGTCGACGACGTGGACGGCGGGTGTGCCCTCGACCGGCCGGTTGCGCAGCCCGAGGGTGGTGCCCTCGACCCACCGGCCGGTGAGAGTGACGTGGCGCCAGGTGTCCGGGCCGTCGACGAGGAGGTCGCCGATCAGCTCCTCGCCGGGCACGGGCGCGGTCGCCTCGGCGGTCTCGACGGCGTCGCGCCGCTCGACCTTCTCCTGGTGCCGGTCCAGCTGCCAGCTCCCGAGCCACACGCACGTCAGGGCCGCCACGATGCTGAGAGCGATGAGCCCCAACCAGCGGGGCTCGCGCAGGAACGACCAGCGGCCGGCACCCCGCGCCGCGGGCGGGACGCTGCCCGTCACCGGAGGAACTCCCCGGGGCGGACGTGGTAGGTCGGCGCCCGCCGCGGCGTCGTGCGGGCCCCGGCGTCGGCGGCCCCCGGCTCACCGGAGCCAGGCGCGCCGGATCCTGCCGCGCCGGGCGGCGCCGACCGGTCGAGGACGACGAGGTCCTGGCCCGCGTGCTCGGCGGGCGTCCGTCCGCCGCCCTCGCGGCCGGCGTTGGCGACGAGCACCGCGAGCAGCGGCGAGACGAGCGCGCCGACGATGCACAGCCACCACCACTGGCGCGGGACGACGAACAGCAGCGCCATGCAGGCGACACGCATCCCCATGAACAGCCAGTACCGGCGCATCCGCCCGCCGAGGTCCTCGGTGAGCCCCGGCGCGGTGGAGGTGATCGGCACGGGTCGGTTCCGGCGCCCGCCGCGCAGCCGGGACGAGGTGTGGGCGGCGGGAGCGGCGGGGGAGTGCCGGACCCTGGTCATTGACCCAGGTTACGCCGCGGGCCCCTCGATGTCGGCCCCGCCGCCGGGCGCCGCACGCACGGCGTCGCCGGTCCGCGGTGTGCACCCGAGCAGTCCCCGGTCGTCGGGGCGGGCCGCCGCCGTCATCGGATAGCGTGTCCCGCGTGCGTACGCCAAGCATCGAGGAGATGACGTGACCGGGACCAGCGGGAACGGACCACGCAGCGTCCTCGTCACCGGTGCCTCCCAGGGTATCGGTGAGGCCGTCGCCAAGCGGTTCCTCGGGCTCGGGGACCAGGTGGCGGTGCTGTCCCGGTCGGGCCGCGGCCCCGAGGGCACGCTCGCCCTGGCCGGGGACGTCGCGAGCACCGAGGACGTCGACGCCGCCTTCGCTGCGGCCGAGGAGGCGCACGGCCCCGTCGAGATCGTCGTCGCGAACGCCGGCGTCACCCGCGACCAGCTCCTCATGCGGATGAGCGACGAGGACTTCGACACCGTGGTGCAGACCAACCTCGGCGGCGCGTTCAAGGTCGCGCGCCGGGCAGCCAAGGGCATGATCCGGCTCCGCCGGGGCCGGATCGTCCTCGTCTCCTCCGTCATCGGCCTCTACGGCGGGCCGGGCCAGGTCAACTACGCGGCGGCCAAGGCCGGCCTCGTCGGCATGGCCCGCTCGATCACCCGCGAGCTGGGCAAGCGGTCGGTCACGGCGAACGTCGTCGCCCCCGGCTTCATCGACACGGAGATGACCAGGGTGCTCCCCGAGGCGCAGCAGCAGACCTACCTCGGCGCGATCCCCGCGGGCCGCTTCGGGGACATCGAGGACGTCGCCGGCGTCGTCGAGTTCCTGGCCTCCCCGGCCGCCGGCTACATCTCGGGCGCCGTCATCCCCGTCGACGGCGGCCTCGGCATGGGCCACTGACACGTCTGACCCCGCCGGCGACGGCGGGTCCCCCCAACGAGAAGAGGACAACCATGGGACTGCTGGAGGGCAGGACGGTGCTCGTCACCGGCGTGCTGAAGAACAACTCCATCGCCTTCCACGTCGCACGACTGGCTCAGGAGCAGGGCGCCACCGTCGTGCTCACCTCGTTCGGCCGCCAGATGCGGCTCACCGAGGTGACCGCGCGGCGTCTGCCCACCGAGGCGCCCGTGGTCCAGCTCGACGTCACCGACGCCGACGACCTGGCGAACCTGGAGAGCCGCGTGCGCGAGCACGTCGACCACCTCGACGCCGTCGTCCACTCGATCGGCTTCGCTCCCCAGTCGGTGATGGGCGGCAACTTCCTCACCGCTGAGTGGCCGGACGTGGCGACCGCCCTCGAGGTCTCCGCCTACTCCCTGAAGTCGCTCGCCGTGGCGGCCAGGCCGCTGATGTCCGAGGGCTCCGCCGTCGTCGGCCTCACGTTCGACGCGAAGTACGCCTGGCCGGTCTACGACTGGATGGGCGTGGCCAAGGCCGCGTTCGAGTCGACCGCCCGCTACCTCGCCCGCGACCTCGGGCCGGACGGCATCCGCGTCAACCTCGTGGCCGCCGGGCCCGTGCGCACCACGGCCGCGACCTCCATCCCCGGGTTCGACCAGATGGAGTCCACCTGGGACGACCGCGCCCCGCTCGGGTGGGACGTCACCGACGCCGGGCCCACCGCCCGCACCGTCGTGGCGCTGTGCTCGGACTGGCTGCCCGCCACCACCGGCGAGATCGTGCATGCGGACGGCGGCGTGCACGCCATGGGTCAGTGATGTCCCGGACGCTCATCCTGCTCCGGCACGCCAAGGCCGCCCAGATCGGCAGGGCCGGCGACGCCTCGCGCGAGCTCTCGGGGCGCGGGGAGCGCCAGGCCCGCGCGCTCGGCCCGCTGCTCGCCGAGGAGGTCGGTGTCGTCGACGTCGCCCTCGTCTCGACCGCGGCACGCGCGGCCTCGACGGCGACCCTGGTCGGCGAGGGGGCCCAGATCCGCGAACGCCGGGACGTCCCGGAGATCTACCAGTACGCGGCCCGCGGCCTCCTCGACCTCGTCAACGACGTCTCGGGGGACCCGTCGGTGCTGCTCGTCGTGGGGCACGAGCCGACGATCTCCTCGCTCGCGGCCTCCCTGCACGACGACGGCTCGGACTCCCTCGCGCTCCAGGTCTCCCTCGGCGTCCCGACGGCGACCGCCTGCGTCCTCGACGTACCGGGCGAGTGGTCGGCGCTCGGCCGCGGCGACGCCCACCTGCGGG
>JBQDDG010000042.1:5655-8922 GCA_052093225.1 Actinomycetaceae bacterium | reverse complement strand
CTCGACGTACCGGGCGAGTGGTCGGCGCTCGGCCGCGGCGACGCCCACCTGCGGGCGCTCGTGCGGCCCTCCGCCTGACACTGCCCCGCGCGGTCCGGTCGGCGTGCCGGGCCCGCCCGGCACGCCGCACCGCTCAGAACGTGAGGTTCTTGAAGTCCTCGGTCTGACGCCGGATGGCCACCTCGGTGGGCAGGCGCTCGATCGACGACGCGCCGAAGAACCCGACGACCCCCTCGGTGTGGTCGAGGATGTACTGGGCGTCCTCCGGCTCGGCGATCGGGCCGCCGTGGCACAGCACGAGGATGTCGGGGTTGACGTCCTTCGCGGCGTCGTGCATCTTCTGCACCCGGGTCGCGCACTCCTCAAGGCTGAGCGCCGTCGTCGCGCCGATCGAGCCCTTCGTCGTCAGCCCCATGTGAGGGACGAGCACGTCCGCGCCGGCCCGCGCCATGTCCGCCGCCTGCTCGGCGTCGAACACGTAGGGCGTGGTGAGCAGGTCGCGCTCGCGGGCGGCGGCCACCATGTCCACCTCGAGGCCGTAGCCCATGCCCGTCTCCTCGAGGTTCTGCCGGAAGACGCCGTCGATGAGGCCCACGGTGGGGAAGTTCTGCACGCCGGTGAACCCGGCGCGGGCCACGTCGTCGAGGAACGGGCCCATGAGGCGGAACGGGTCGGTGCCGTTGACGCCGGCGAGGACCGGGGTGTCCTTGACGACGGGCAGCACCTCGCGCGCCATGTCCATGACGATCGCGTTCGCGTCCCCGTAAGCCATGAGCCCGGCGAGCGAGCCGCGGCCGGCCATCCGGTAGCGCCCCGAGTTGTAGATGATGATGAGGTCGATCCCGCCGGCCTCGGCGGACTTCGCCGACAGCCCGGTGCCCGCGCCGCCACCGATGACGGGTCGTCCTGAGTCGATGGTGGCGCGGAGGCGGTCGAGTGCGTCCTGGCGCTTCATGTGGGTGCTCCTTCGGTAGGTGTGCGGGTCAGCGAGTCGCGCGGACGAGGGCGTCGAGGGCGTCGGCCGCCGCGTGGCCGAAACCGGGATCGTTGATGGCGAGGTCGGCCTCGCGCAGCACCACGTCGCTCGCGTCCAGCGACTCGCGGAGCGCCGTGAAGAGGGCGGCGTCGGCGGCGGGGTCGTGGAACGGCGCGCCCTCGATGTCGATCCCGGACACGCCCCGCAGCGGCAGGTGGAGCTCGACCGGCCCCCGGGCGGCGGACAGCGCGGCGCCGATGCGCCGGCCGAGCTCGGCCATCTCCTCGGGCGTCGTGCGCATGAGCGTGACCGTGGGGTTGTGGACGACGAGGTTGCGGCCCGCGTAGCGCTCGGGCACCGACGCGGCGGGACCGAAGTTGCACATGTCGAGCGCGCCGACGCTGACGACCTGCGGGAGGCCCGCCGCAGCGGCGGCCTGGAGCCGGTCGGGCCCCGCCGAGAGCACGCCGCCGAGGAGGTCGTCGACGAGCTCGGTGGTGGTGAGGTCGAGGACCCCGTCGAGGAAGCCGTCGCGCACGAGGGTCTCCATCGCGCGCCCGCCGGCCCCCGTCGCGTGGAACACGAGCACCTCGTAGCCGAGCTCGGTCAGCCTCTCCCGGGCCTCGTCGACCGCCGGTGTGGTGAGCCCGAACATCGTGGCGCCGACCAGCGGTGCCTCGTCGCCGGTGCCGGGCGTCGCTGCACGCTCCTCGTACCCGAGCGCCATGGCGGCGATCGCGGCCGCGGCGTTGGCCATGATCTCCCGCGAGATCCGGTTGATCCCGGCGACGTCGACGACCGACGGCATGACCGTCACGTCCGTCGCGCCGACGTAGGGGCTGACGTCACCGGCGGCCATCGTCGTCACGAGGAGCTTCGGCACCCCGACGGGGAGCGCCTGCATCGCGTGGGAGGCGACGGACGAGCCGCCCGAGCCGCCGATGCCGAGGACGCCGTGCAGGTCGCCGGCGGCGAGGAGGCGGGCGACGACGGCGGCGGCGCCGTCGGCCAGCGCGGTCATCGCGGCGCCCCGGTCGTCGCCGTCGCGCAGGGCGTCGAGGTCGGCGCCGCCGGCGGCCGCGACCTCCGCGGCGCCGATGTCCGCGATCCCGGCGCCGTCGGAGAACGTACCCACGTCCACGACGGTCGTGCCCACGCCGAGCTCCTGCAGCCGGTCGCGCAGCCAGGTGTGCTCGTCGGGCTTCGTGTCCAGCGTTCCCACGAGGACGACTGTGGCCATGACGTGCTCCTTCGCGTGGTCGGGTGTGTCTCTTCAGGTGTGTCTCTTCAGCCTGCCGCAGGCGGGGTGCGCGTGCCAGGTCGGAGGTCCCGGTCCTGGCCGGAGGTCCACCTCGCGAGCGGTCGGCCCGGACCTAGCCGGTGGCGCCGGCCGGCCCCGCGTCGTCGCCCGACCCTGCGTCGTCGCCCGCCCCTGCGTCGTCGGCAGGCCCCGGGGTGCTGGTCGTCGCCTCGACGTCGGTGACGCCGGTGAGCGCGAGCGCGGTGTCGAGGCGGTCGCCGGTGATGAACGCGGCCGCCTGCTCGACGACGACGGCGCGGCCGCCGTAGGCGACGCCGAGCCCGGCGAGGTCGAGCATGTCGAGGTCGTTGGCCCCGTCCCCGACGGCGAGGACGCGGTCCGGGCCGATGCCGAGCTCGGCGCACCAGGCCCGCACGTGCTCCGCCTTCGCCTGCCGGTCGACGACCGGGCCGACGGTGGCTCCGGTGAGCGTGCCGTCGCCCGCCACCTCGAACCGGTTGGCCGCGACGAACCGAGTGCCCAGCGGCTCGACGGTCGGCCCGACGACCTCGAGGAAGCCGCCCGAGACGACTCCCGTGGCGACGCCGGCGTCCCGGGCGCGCAGGAACATCTCGCGCGCGCCGGGGGAGAGCTCGACCGCCGTCCGGACGCGGGCGAGGACGCCGTCGGCGTCGAGGCCGGCCAGCAGTGCGACCCGAGCCTCGAGCGACGCGGTGAAGTCGAGCTCGCCGCGCATCGCGCGCTCCGTCACCTCGGCCACCTCGGCCTCGACGCCGGCATGGGCGGCGACGAGCTCGATGACCTCACCGGTGAGCAGGGTGGAGTCCACGTCGGTGACGACGAGCCCCGGCCCGAGCTCGGCCATGGCGCCGGTGGTGACCGCGACGTCGACGCCGAGGGCCGTCGCCGGTCCACGGACCTCGTCGCGCAGTGCCAGCGCCGTCCGCGTGAGGCCGGCATCCTCGTCGCCGGGAGCGCCGGGAGCGCCGGGAGCGCCGGGAGCGCCGGGAGCGCCGGGAGCGCCGGGAGC
>JBQDDG010000042.1:0-5555 GCA_052093225.1 Actinomycetaceae bacterium | reverse complement strand
GCCGGGCAGCCGCAACGCCCAGCCGACCGTCCGCAGCGGGCCGAGCGTGCCGTGCGCCGCCAGCACCTCGACGCCGCGGCTCTCGAGCAGGTCGCCGACGTGCGCCACGAGGGAACCTGGCACGGGTCGCGGCGAGACGAGCGTGACGCGCAGGGCGGTACCCGGCCCGGCCGGGACGGCGGGCTCGGGGCGCAGACCGCTCGGCGCCGGTGCGCCCGCGGTCACCTGCTGACCATCTTGCCCTTGGGCACCACGGTGATGCCGCCCTCGGTGACCGTGAAGCCGCGCGCACGGTCCTGGTCCTTGTCGACCCCGATGGTGGCGCCCTCCTCGACGACGACGTTCTTGTCGAGGATCGCGCGGGCGACCGTCGCGTTCCGGCCGACCTGGACGCCGTCGAAGAGCACGGAGTCGCGGACGGAGGACCACGAGTTGACCCGCACGTGCGGGGAGAGGACGGAGCCGACGACCTCGCCGCCGGAGATGATGACGCCGGGGGAGATGATCGAGTCGAGCGCGTGGCCGAGCCGCTCCTGGTGGCCGTAGACGAACTTCGCCGGCGCCAGCCCGACGTAGCCGGTGTGCAGGGGCCAGCGGTCGTTGTAGAGGCTGAACTCCGGCACGACGGAGATGAGGTCCATGTTGGCGTCGTAGAACGCGTCGACGGTCCCGACGTCGCGCCAGTACGCGCTGGCCCGGGCGCTCTCGCCGGGCACCTCGTTGAACGTGAAGTCGTACAGGCCCGCGCGGCCCTCGCGCACGAACCGCGGCACGATGTCCCCGCCCATGTCGTGGTTCGAGCTCTCGTCCTCGGCGTCCGAGTTGACGGCCTCCCGCAGCGCGTCCGCGTCCATCACGTAGTTGCCCATCGACGCGAGGATCTCGCCGGGGGAGTCCGGCAGCCCGGCGGCGTCCTTCGGCTTCTCGAGGAAGCTCTCGATGCGTCCCGGGTCCTCCGTCGAGGCCTGGATGACGCCGAACTGGTCGGACAGGGACAGCGGCTGACGGATGCCGGCGACGGTCAGCGGCAGCCCGGAGGCCACGTGCTGGTCGACCATCTGGGAGAAGTCCATGCGGTAGATGTTGTCGGCGCCGACGACCACCACGATGTCCGCCCGCTCGTCGTCGATGAGGTTGAGCGACTGGTAGATCGCGTCCGCCGAGCCCAGGAACCAGTTCTTGCCCTTGCGCTGCTGGGCGGGCACCGGTGCCACGTAGTTCCCGAGCAGGTTGGACATGCGCCAGGTCTGGGTGATGTGCCGGTCGAGGGAGTGGGACTTGTACTGGGTGAGCACCACGACCTTGAGGTACCCGGAGTTGACGATGTTCGACAGCGCGAAGTCGATGAGCCGGTAGGTGCCCCCGAAGGGGACGGCAGGCTTCGCGCGGTCCGCGGTGAGCGGCATGAGCCGCTTACCCTCGCCACCGGCCAGGATGATCGCGAGCACGCGTGGGGATGCCATGTGCCCAGACTAGGCCCGATCTGTGATCCGCGGCACGCCGTCCGGCGGGCGGATCGGTGCGGCGGGGGACCCGCGGGGGCCGGGACCGGTACCCGGGTACCGGCGTCGGGACGCGGTCAGGATTGCCGAGGCGGTCGCTTGTCGGCAGAGTGGTGCCGCGCGCTGCCCGCGCGTGCCGCGCCGAGGAGGCATGCCGTGAGAGTCGACCTGGTCACCCGTGAGTACCCGCCGCACGTGTACGGCGGAGCCGGCGTGCACGTCGCCGAGCTCGCCCGCGTGCTCCGCCGCAGCATCGACGTCCGGGTGCACGCCTTCGACGGCCCGCGCGAGACCGACGGCCCCGGTGGTGTCCCCGTCAGCGGCTACTCCGAGGTGCCGCAGCTGGAGGGTGCCAACGCCGCGCTGCGCACGTTCGGCGTGGACCTCCAGGTCGCCGACCGGCTCGCCGGCACCGACCTCGTCCACTCCCACACCTGGTACGCGAACCTCGCCGGCCACCTGGGCGGGCTCCTGCACGGTGTCCCGCACGTCCTGTCAGCGCACTCGCTCGAGCCGATGCGTCCGTGGAAGGCCGAGCAGCTCGGCGGCGGCTACGCGCTGTCCAGCTGGGCCGAGGGGACCGCCTACGAGGGGGCCGCCGGCGTCATCGCCGTCTCCGGCGGGATGCGCGAGGACATCCTGCGCTCCTACCCGGGCGTCGACCCCGAGCGGGTCCACGTGGTCCACAACGGCATCGACCTCGACGAGTGGAAGCGGCCCGAGGGCGCGCAGGGGGAGGCCGAGATCGCCGCGGCGCGCGAGCGGTTCGGCATCGACCCGGACCGGCCGGCGATCGTGTTCGTCGGCCGGATCACCCGGCAGAAGGGGCTCCCGCACCTGCTCCGGGCGATCGAGCGCCTGCCCGAGGAGGTCCAGGTCGTCCTGTGCGCCGGCGCCCCGGACACCAAGGAGATCGCCGCCGAGGTCTCCGGCGCCGTCGCGGAGCTCGCGACCCGGCGCTCCGGGATCATCTGGATCGAGGAGATGCTGCCGCGTCCCGAGCTCGTCGCCGTGCTCGCCGCCTGCGACGTCTTCGTCTGCCCGTCGGTCTACGAGCCGCTCGGCATCGTCAACCTCGAGGCCATGGCGGTCGGCCTGCCCGTGGTGGGCTCCGCCACCGGCGGGATCCCGGAGGTCATCGACGACGGCGTCACCGGCACGCTCGTCCCCATCGACCAGGTCCAGGACGGCACCGGCACGCCGACCGACCCGGAGACCTTCCAGGTCGACCTCGCCCGCGCGCTCACCGGCCTGGTCACCGACCCGGCACGGGTCGCCGAGCAGGGGGCCGCGGCCCGACGTCGGGTCGAGGACCACTTCTCGTGGTCCGCCGTCGCCGAGCGGACCGTCGCCGTCTACGACCACGTCCTCGCCCGGGCCTAGTCACGACATACCCTGGCCCCATGGGTGATGTGCTCGAGCTGTCCGACGTCCACGTGCGCCGTGGCACGACCGAGATCCTCAAGGGTGTCGACTGGTCCGTCGACGACGGACAGCGGTGGGTGGTCGTCGGCCCCAACGGCGCCGGCAAGACCACGCTGGCGTCCCTGCTGGTCGGCCAGGTCTTCCCGACGACGGGCAGCGTCACCGTCATCGGCGAGCGGCTCGGCCGGGTCGACGTCGCCGAGCTCCGGCAGGTCGTCGGCTTCGCCTCCTCGGCGACCGAGCTGCGCGTCTACCCCTCGGAGACGGTGCTCGACGTCGTCCTCACCGGCGCCTACGGCATCCAGGGCCGGTGGCGCGAGAGCTACGAGATGCTCGACACCGGGCGCGCCCGGGCGCTCCTCAGCTACGTCGACATGCTCGACATGCGCGACCGCACCTTCGGGACGCTGTCCACCGGTGAGCGCAAGCGGGTCCAGATCGCCCGCGCCCTCATGCCGGACCCCGAGGTGCTCGTGCTCGACGAGCCGGCCGCGGGCATGGACCTCGGCGGCCGGGAGAACCTCGTCGCCTCGCTCGCGCGCCTCGCCCGCGACCCGCGCGGACCGGTGATGGTGCTCGTGACCCACCACCTCGAGGAGATCCCGCCCGGCTTCACCCACGCGATGCTCATGGACGAGGGCCGGGCGGTCGCCGCCGGCCCGATCGACGAGGTGCTCACCGCCGAGGCGATCTCCTCCCTCTACCGCATGCCGCTCACTCTCGCGGTCGAGGAGGGGAGGTACCACTCCCGTAGGGCAGAGGCCACCCCGCCGGTAGACTGAGGGTCACCCACAGGGAGGAGACCAGATCATGTGGTGGATATGGCTGGTCACGGCGATCGTGCTCGGGATCGTCGAGATGCTCACCGTCGACCTCATCTTCCTCATGCTCGCCGGCGGCGCGACCGCCGGTGCGCTCGTGGCGCTGACCGGGGCACCCATCTGGGTGCAGGGCCTGATCGCGGCCCTCGTCGCGATCGCGCTGCTCGCCGTCGTGCGCCCGTGGGTCAAGGAGATGCTCGCGCGCTCCACGCCGGACACCCCGATGAACGTCCGCGGGCTGGTCGGGCAGGTCGCGCAGACCCTGAGCGAGGTCACCGACCGCGACGGCCGCGTCAAGCTCGCCGGAGAGGTGTGGTCGGCGCGCACCGCCGTCGACGTGCTGCCCCGCCCCGAGGGCGAGGACGTGCGCGTCGTCGAGATCGACGGAGCGACCGCCGTCGTCGCCCCGCTCGACGTGGTCGGCGACCCCTACGGCACGGCGCCGCCGTCGTCGCAGACCTGGTCCCCGTCCGCACCGACCTGGGGCCAGGCGCCGCCGGGCCCCGGCGGCCCCGTGCCGCCCCCGTACGCGCCCGGCGCGCCGGGCCACCCTTCCCGCTAGGACCCGCGGGGCGCGACGCGGCCCGCACGACCCCAGAACCTGGAGCTCATCTTGGACAGCATCACCGAGTGGATCATCCTCGGCGTCATCGTCGTCGCGGTGGTGGTGATCCTCAGCAAGGCTGTGGTCATCGTCCCGCAGGCGGGCGCCCTCATCGTCGAGCGGCTGGGCAAGTACCACTCCACGATGTTCGCCGGCTTCCACGTGCTCATCCCGTTCTTCGACAAGGTGCGCGCACGCGTCGACCTGCGCGAGCAGGTCGTCTCCTTCGCGCCGCAGCCGGTGATCACGTCGGACAACCTCGTCGTCTCGATCGACACCGTCATCTACTTCCAGGTCACCGAGCCGGGCGCCGCGGTCTACGAGATCGCCAACTACATCACCGGTATCGAGCAGCTCACCGTGACCACGCTGCGCAACGTCATCGGTTCGATGGACCTCGAGCAGACGCTCACCTCGCGCGACCAGATCAACGGCCAGCTGCGCGGCGTCCTCGACGAGGCCACGGGTCGCTGGGGCATCCGCGTCAACCGCGTCGAGCTCAAGGCGATCGACCCGCCCCAGTCCGTCCAGGGCGCGATGGAGCAGCAGATGCGCGCCGAGCGCGACCGCCGCGCCGCGATCCTCACGGCCGAGGGTGTCAAGCAGTCCGCGATCCTCACGGCCGAGGGTGAGAAGCAGTCCTCCATCCTCCGCGCCGAGGGTCTGGCGCAGGCCGCGGTCCTCAAGGCGCAGGGTGAGTCCCGCGCGATCCACGAGGTCTTCGAGGCCGTCCACTCCGCCGACGCCGACGACAAGGTGCTGTCCTACCAGTATCTGCAGACGCTGCCGGAGATCGCGAAGACCCAGTCGAACAAGATGTGGTTCATCCCGGCCGAGGTGACGGGCGCGATGCAGTCCCTCGCCAGCGCGTTCGGCCCCGACGCCGGCGGGAGCGGTGGCGCCCCGAGGGCACCCCGCCCGCCGCGCGCACCCCGGTCCGACGACGGCGAGACCCGCCGGTCCGCCCCGCCGTCGACGGCGTTCGACACCCCGAGCCTGCAGGACCCGCAGGAGGCCCTGCGCGCCGCACGCGCCGAGGTGGAGACCGCCGAGAGCGAGGTCAGCGAGGAGCCCGGGATCGGTGGGCGTCGCTCGGGCCGCCGGTCCTCCGCGTCCGCCGCCCCCGACGGCGCGGGCTCGCCCGGCTCGGCGGGGTCGCCGGCGAGCGGCGCCCCCGCGGGCGGTCCGGCAGCGGGCCGGCCG
>JBQDDG010000041.1:21785-28144 GCA_052093225.1 Actinomycetaceae bacterium | reverse complement strand
ACTCCTGGAGGCCTGCGGATTCAGACCCCGCCTACACCCTGGATTCGGATGAGCCCCTATCGCGGCCAGCCCACCGCGCCGGTCAGTGCGGCTCGGGAGGAACGTCCACCACGCGGTCCGGATCGACGTCGATGGCGCCGGCGCGGGGCCGACGTCGGCGCCCGTGACGACGGACCGCGAGCACGGCGAGCACGGCGACGACGACGGCGAGGACGCCGACGAGCACGGGCAGCAGCACCGCCGAGGCGACGAGCGCGAGCGCCGTGGTGTCCTCCGCGGTCGAGGCGACGGGTGCCGCCGCGCCGGCGGTACCGAGGTTGAGCAGGGGCCTCGAGAGGGACTTGCCGGAGTGCGTGACCAGGGCGAGCACGACCCCGAGAACGACGGGGATCCATGCTCCGCCCTCGAAGAGCTGCGCGGGGTCCTCGATCGCCGGGCTCCCGCTCCCCGCGCCGGCGGCGAAGGCGATGCCGCCCGACGTCGGGCGTACCGCGGTCTGGAGGACGTCGTTGACGGAGTCGACGGCGGGGATCTTGTCCGCGACCTCCTCGACGACGAGCAGGAGGAGCACGACGACGAGCGCGGGCCACGACTCGAGCCACGCCCACCCGTCGGGCAGGGAGAGCACGCCGGAACGGCCGAGCACCCCGAGCGCGAGCAGCGGGATGTAGGCGTTGAGCCCGGACGCCAGCGCGAGGCCCGAGCCGGCGAGGATCTCCAGCACCCGCACAGACTCCCACCGTGTCCGTCCGTCGGCACTCCGGGGCACGCGCCGTCGGCGACCGGCGCTACGTGCGGTCGGCACACAGGGGACCGACGGCCGAGCCGCGCTCCGGACCGCCGGCCCGAGCCACGCCCGCGACGGCGCGGTGCGCCGGGACGCGTGGGGAGCAGCCATACAGTGGCCCGGTGACGGACAAGGGTGGCGAGGGGCGCCGGCAGGAGCCCCGGCCTCGCTCGTGGGAGTCGCCGCTGCGCGCCCTCATCGACCACCCCCTCGACGCCGGGTACGCGGCCGCCGCCGAACGTCGCGCCAGGGAGGGGAAGAACCCGAACCCGGTGCTGCGCACCACCACCTGGGTGACGATCCTGGTCGTGGGCCTCGGCCTCGCCGTCGCCGCCCGTGAGCTGGCCGCACCCGCCGAGGGACGCGACCCGGTCCGGGCCGAGCTGTCCTCGCAGATCATCGGCGCGCAGGACGCCGCGGATGCGCTGACGGCGGGCAACGCCGAGCTGGCCGACGAGGTCGGGACGCTGCGCGACACGGTCGTCGGCGACGCACCCTCGGAGCTCGGCGAGGCGGCCAGGCTCGCCATCGCCGGGGCCTCCCAGAACGCGGTGGCCGGCCCCGGGCTCGAGATCGTGCTCGCGGACTCCGCCGACGCCGCGGCCGGGGTCGAGGGCGCGGACGACGGGCGGGTGCGGGACACCGACATCCAGACGGTGGTCAACGGACTGTGGGCCGCGGGGGCCGAGGCGATCGCGGTGGACGGCCGTCGGCTCGCCTCGACGACGGCGGTCCGCGCCGCGGGCCGGGCGATCCTCGTCAACCTCGAGGCCACGAGCTCGCCCTACAGCATCGTGGCGATCGGGGACCCGGGCGAGCTGCGCGACGCGCTCGACGGCACGACCGCAGGCGACCATCTCGACCTCCTCGCGGAGCGCTACGACGTCGGCGTGTCCTACGAGGAGCAGGACGACGTCACGCTCGACGGCGTGGGACCGCGGTCGACGAGCTTCGCGGTACCGCTCGAGCAGGAGGCCGACGGTCCGAGCGACGGACCGGCGCGGACGGAGGAGGGCTAGTGCTCGCACTCATCGGACTCGCGATCGGCGTGGTGGCCGGTGTGCTGCTCGACCCCACGGTGCCGGTGTGGCTCGTGCCGTACCTCCCGATCGCCGTCGTCGCCGCGATGGACGCCCTCCTCGGTGGCCTGCGTGCACGCCTGCAGCGGGTCTTCGACGACCAGGTCTTCATCACCTCGTTCCTCTTCAACACCGTCGTCGCCGCATTCCTCGTCTACGTGGGTGACCAGCTCGGCGTCGGCGGGCAGATGACGACCGCGATCGTCGTCGTCCTCGGCATCCGCATCTTCTCCAACGTGGCCGCCATCCGGCGCCACATCTTCAAGGCGTGACGATGTCGGCCGGCGACGAGGACCAGGAGGGGCAGCACCACCACGAGGACCCCGAGGGTGGGAGCGGCCCGGACGACAGGGACGGCGAGGCCGCTGCGAGAGACCCGGAAGGTCCGGAGGATGCTGCGGTGGGGGACACGGCTGCGGACGACGACGCGCGCCCGGCGCGCCGCCGCCCGTGGTGGCAGGAGCGGGCCTCGGACCTGCTCGTCGTGGTGCTCTGCGCGCTGCTCGGGATCGCGCTCGTCGCCCAGGTCCGGCACACGCACGACGACCCGCTCGCGGCGCTGCGGCAGGACGACCTCGTGCGGCTCCTCGACGAGCTCGACCGCCGCAACATCGACCTCGTCGACGAGCAGGACCGGCTCCAGACCGAGCTCGACGGCCTACGCACGGCCGCAGACTCCTCCCAGGCGGCGGCCGAGGCGGCCCAGGAGCTGGCGGAGACCCAGGGCGTGCTCGCGGGCACGGTCCCCGCGGGCGGTCCCGGCGTCGAGATCTCCGTCACCGACCCGAACGACTCCCTGCGGGCGCAGACCGTGGTGACGATGGTCCAGGAGCTGCGCAACGCCGGTGCCGAGGCCATCGAGATCAACGGGATCAGGCTCAACGCCACCTCCTACGTGGTGCGGGGCACCGCGGGGCTGGCGGTGGACGGGCACACGATCGCCTCCCCGTACGTGCTGCGGGCGATCGGTGATCCCTCGACGATGAGCACGGCCCTCGAGATCCCCGGCGGCGCACTGTCCTCGGCCCGGGGGCTCGGCGCGGCCGTCACCCTCACCGAGGCCGAACGGCTCGAGATCTGGTCGGTGGCCGAACCCCGGGAGCTGGACCACGCGCGCCTCGTCGAGGACTGAGCCGGGCCGCCCGGCGCCGCGAGCAGGGCCCGTCGCCCGGGTCGCTCCGGCACCGTGGGAGCACTCCCGGACGGCGCGTCCGGTTGCTCCGGCACCCCTGCGACCTGGCCCTGTGACGGCTGTGACACGGAAGGTCACGAAGAGACTACGATGGTGGGAAGCGCCCGGACCGTGCGGACGCAGCAACCTCTCCACCGCCGAAGGAGGCATCGCGATGTCCACCCCTCCGCCTCCCGCACCCGAGCCCTGGGACGACCCCCGGCTCCACCTCGACGACGACGGCGGCAGCGCCGACTCCACCGCGCGGTTCGGTGTCATCGACGAGCAGTCCGCCGACCCGGCGCTGCCCGGTCTGTCGCCCGAGGAGTCCAAGGCGGTCGCCGCACTGCCACCGGGCAGCGCGCTGATGATCGTCCAGCACGGGCCGAACTCCGGTGCGCGCTTCCTGCTGGACGCGACCTCCACGTCGGTGGGCCGCCACCCGCGGTCCGACATCTTCCTCGACGACGTCACGGTGTCCCGGAACCACTGCGAGTTCATCCGCCGTGACGGGGGGTTCGACGTCAGGGACATCGGCTCGCTCAACGGCACCTACGTCAACCGCACCCGGATCGATTCCGTGCGGCTGCGCGCGGGGGACGAGGTCCAGGTCGGCAAGTACCGCCTGACCTACCACCCGAGCCAGGCGCGCGGCGAGGAGCCGCAGGAGGCGTGAGCGCCGCGCGTTCCCGGGCGTCCCACCCGGAGGCGGCGCCCGCGGTGAGCACGGCGGACGCTCAGGGCGACGGCACCGGGGCGGAGGTCGGCGCCGGGCCGGAGGCCGGGTCATCGAGCTGGCCCCCCGACGTCAGCCGGACCCCGGTGATGACGATCGGGCAGGTCGTGGCGGTGCTCCAGGAGGAGTTCCCGGCGATGACGCTGTCCAAGCTCCGCTACCTCGAGGAGCAGGACCTCGTCCGTCCCGAACGGTCGCCGTCGGGCTACCGAAAATACTCCCGCGCCGACGTCGAACGGCTCCGGTTCGCACTCGCGGCGCAGCGCGACGCCTTCCTCCCGCTGCGGGTGATCCGCAACCAGCTCGACGACCTCGACGCCGGGCGCGGCGTGCAGGACCCGACCCTGGCGAGGCTCGTCGCCCGCGACGGCCAGATGGTGGCCCCCAGCTCGACGGCGCGCCTGACATCGACGGAGCTCGCCGACGCCACCGGCGCGAGCCTCAGCGACATCGCCGCGCTGGTCGAGGCCGGGATCGTCCCGGCCGACTCCCGCGGCCGGCACCCCGGTTCCTGCGTGCCGGCAGTCGTCGCGGCGACGGCGCTCGGCCGGCTCGGAGTCGATGCGCGGCACCTGCGTACCGTCAGGCAGGCGGCCGAGCGCGAGGCGGGCACGGTCGCCGCCGTCCTCGCGCCCCTGCGGGCCGGCCGTTCCGGTGCGGACCTCGAGCGGGCCCATGCGCGGGCGCGAGAGATGGGCGAGCTCTACGCCCAGCTGCACACCGAGCTGCTGCGCCGGGCGATCTCCGAAACCTGAGACCCGGGGAGCCACCTACCCAGCGCGGCGTCGAATAGGCTGGGGCCGTGCGTGATCTGGAGGTCTACGGGGTCGAGGTGACACTCGACGGGGGACGAGTCGTGCTCGTGCTGCGCGACCTCGAGTCCGGCCAGGTGCTGCCCATCGTCGTCGGCGCCCGCGAGGGTGCGGCGATCGCCTCCGTGCAGGCGGGTCTCGTGCCGCCGCGCCCGCTGACGCACGACCTCATGCTCACCACGATCAGCACCCTCGGCTCGCGGGTGACCGAGGTGGTCATCACCGAGCAGTCGGGCGGGGTCTTCTTCGCGGAGCTGGTGCTCGCCGGTGGCGAGCGCATCGACTGCCGCCCCTCCGACGGCGTCGCCCTCGCCCTGCGTGCCGGCGCCGCGATCAGGTGCGCGCCGGAGCTGCTGCGCGAGGAGGACCCGGCGGAGGGGACGGGTGGTCCCGCAGCGGGATCGGCGGCCTCCCGCGGCACGGTCATCGAGCACGCGGTGGCGGAGCTGCGCAAGGAGCTCGAGGACCTCGGGCCGGACGACTTCGGCGACGAACGCACCGAGGCGTAAACTCGTCCGCGACCCGCCGACCGTCCTCGTTGACCGGGCCGACGTCGGGCCATAGTTTGACGTCATCACCCCCGGGGAGCACGTCGCCCGGTCCCGCCACGAGAAACGGAGCCCACCGTGAGCCCCACGGAAGCGACCGGCGCCCACGCGCGCGGACCGCAGCTCGCCCAGGGCATGCTGTTCGGTGAGACCCTCCCCGACATCGACGAGGACACCGGCTACCGCGGTCCCACCGCCTCCGGGGCCGCCGGCATCACCTACCGTCAGCTGGACTACTGGGCACGTACCGGTCTGGTCGAGCCTTCCGTCCGCGGTGCGAAGGGCTCCGGCAGCCAGCGCCTGTACAGCTTCCGCGACATCCTCGTGCTCAAGGTGGTCAAGCGCCTGCTCGACTCGGGCGTCTCCCTGCCGCAGATCCGGGTGGCCATCGGGCACCTCAAGGAGCGCGGCGTCGAGGACCTCGCGGGCATCACGCTGATGTCCGACGGAGCCTCGGTCTACGAGTGCACCTCGGACGACGAGGTCATCGACCTCGTGCAGGGTGGCCAGGGCGTCTTCGGCATCGCCGTGAGCCGCGTGTGGCGCGAGGTGGAGGGCAGCCTCGCCGAGCTGCCGACCGAGCGCGCCGAGACGGACGACGTGCCGGACGAGCTCGCGCGTCGCCGTGAGGCACGTAGGCGCCAGGTCGGCTGAACCCGCCTCCCAGGAGGAGCGAGAGCGCCCCCGGGGCACGGCCCGGGACGCCCCGGGCAGATCTGCCCACGCACGCGGACGCGGCGTGACGGTCGCGCGGCGACCACCGCACTACAGTGCCCCTCATGAGCGTTGAGCCCGGCTGGTACACCGACCCGTACGACGATTCCAGGATCCGGTTCTGGGACGGTGGCACCTGGACCGAGCAGTCCGCTCCCCGGGGCTCGATGCCTGGCGCGGAGGCGCCGACGGGGGTGCTGCCCGCGCAGGAGCAGAGCGGTGGGCAGCCCTCGAGCGGCGAGCAGGCGCAGTCCGGGACGGGTGCCGCCACCGGCTCGCTGTACGGCTCCACCCCCGAGCACGCGCCGTCGGCGGCTGAGACGTCCGGGGCCGCGGCCACCTCGCAGCTGCCCGCCCACGGCGGCCCCCAGCAGAGCGATCAGTTCGGACAGCCCCAGCAGGGCGGCCCCTACGGGCCGGGTGGCTCCGCCGCCGGCAGCCCGCCCGTCGCCGGGTCGCCCGGCGCGTACGGTGCGGCCGCCGGGTTCGGTGCCTCCCAGGGTGGACCGGGC
>JBQDDG010000041.1:6742-21685 GCA_052093225.1 Actinomycetaceae bacterium | reverse complement strand
CCCAGGGTGGACCGGGCTACGGCGCCCCCCAGGGCGGGCCCGGCTACGGTTCGCCGCAGGCCGGCCCCGGGTACGGCGCCCCGCAGGGCGGTCCCGGCCAGGGCGCCTTCGGCGCAGCCGGTGGCTACGGCGGCGCGGGTGGACCCGGTGGTCCGGGGGGACCCGGCGCTCAGGGCGGCGGACCGGAGAAGAAGCGCAACCCCGCGCTCGTCGCGCTCCTTGTCCTCCTCGGCGTCGCGATCGTCGGCGTCGGCGGGTACGTCATCTACGACGCGACGGCGGGCGAGGACGACACCACCGCGGAGACCACGCCGCCCCCGGCCACGACGCCCGGCGGCGAGACCGCCCCCCCGACGACGGGCACCGACCCCACGCTGCCGCCGCCGGAGGAGCAGCCGACCACCGAGGAGCCGACGGAGGTCCCCACCGAGGACCCCACCACGGAGGAACCGACCACCGAGGAGCCCACCACCGAGGAGCCGACCCTGGCCCCCGGAGAGTTCGTCGGCAACGGCGAGACCGCGCCGGCGATGTTCATCGGTCCGGACGGTGAGGAGCTGGGGACGCGGTTCGAGTCGGCGATCGCCGACGACGACGTCCTGCGCCTCACGCTGCGCATCGACGAGCGCTCGGCCGTCATCCTCGGCGGACACTCGCCCGAGGGCGAGGACCTCCGGTTCGCCGTGCGCAACGCCGACCACGACTACACCGGCGACGACTCCTACGAGCTGATGGACGTCTTCGGCTTCGAGCAGGGCTACTACGACCCGGCGACGGCGTGGGTGATGGACCCGGGCGAGTACGAGTTCACGATGTCCGAGTACGGCGGTGACGCCTCGCAGATCGTCATGGAGGTCCACTCGGGCTCGCTCGTGGTCGGCGTCCCCTCGGACACCCCGGTGACGATCGAGGAGGGCCGCCCGTCGGTGTTCATCCTCCAGGTCGGCGAGGAGACCCCGCTGCGCGCAGGCATCCACGGTGACGAGGACACCGTCATCCACGTCGTCGACCCGGAGCTGTACGTCTACCAGAACGACGACGCGCCGATCGACCACGACGCCCGCAACTGGCACGACGCCTCGGTCGACATCGACAGCATGCCCGTCGGGGACAGTGTGATCGTGGCGAGCACCTACTGGGGCGACAACCCGACCGACGCCGTCGTGCACATCGCACCCCGCTGACCCGGTCGCTGCATGGACGAGCGGAACGACCGCGACCCGGCACCGGAGCCGGAGGACGACGTCGGCGAGACGGTCCGGCGGCCGTTCCGCCCCCTGCCGGGCGGTCCGCGCGGCGGGGCGGACACCGGCGCGGACCCGGGCTACGGCAGCGACGAGGGCGTGAGCTATCCGGGCTCGACCAGCCCGGTACCGACGGGCGAGCACGTGGTGGCCGGCTCGTGGTCGACCGACGACGTCGAGTCCTCGGTCGAGACCACCACGGGGACCTACGCGGTCCAGGCACCCGACGGCGGGTACGACGGCTACGCCGCGGTCGGGGCGGGCCAGTACCGCTCGGGGGGCGTCGATCCGTACCAGGGGCAGATCGCGGACCCGTTCCCCGCGGCCCCCGCCCACGGCGGCGCGGCGAGCCACGGGGCCCCGATCCCCGGCGTCGGCGGCCGCCCCGGGAGCTACGGGTACGCCGGAACGCAGGACCCGGGAGCCGGGCAGGGGCGCGGTGGCAGTGGCGCCGGCGTCGCGGGCCCGCACGGCCCCGGCGGCGGACGCCGAGGTCCGAGCAAAGCCCCGGTCGTCGTCGTCGGCGTGGTCGTCGCGCTCGTCGTCGTCCTGCTCGCGGCGCTGGGCCTCGGCCGTCTGTTCGGCGACGACGAGACCGCAGGGCCGGAGGAGACCCCGGCCGCGCCCGCGCCGTCGCCGGCGCCCACCGGACCGCCGAGCAGCGCCCCGCCGGTGCCGGGGGGCGAGGGTTCGGCGGGCGGAGACGGCGACGTCGACTCGCCCGCCTACGTCGTGGACGCGGCGGGCAACGAGCTCGGCGCCGTCCTCGAGGGAGCCTTCCCGCAGGACGGCCGGTACACGTCGACGCTGCACGTGAGCGAGCGCAGCGCCGTCGTCGTCGCCGCGTACTCACCCGACCTCAACAACCTCGAGGTGACGATCTCCACCCCGGACGGAGACGTCGAGCTCACCGACTCGGACGTGGACTTCTCGTTCATCGACTTCAGCGGCTACGCGTCGACCTCGGACCCGGGGGGCGCGCTCGTGCTCGAACCGGGGGACTACGAGATGGTCGTCACCGAGGAGCGCGGCGCGGCGAGCGCGTTCGAGCTTGTGGTGCTGTCCGGCTCCAGCGAGCTCGCACCCGGCGACGAGACCGACGTCGACGTCGAGCCCGGGGGTGCCGAACTGTTCCTCGTGCCCGGCGGGGAGGGGCAGGGCCTGACCGGCACGCTCGTGGGGGAGAGCTCGGACCCGATGCTGTACATCGCCCGGCCGGACGGCGCGGTCTACCAGAACGACGACTGGAGCAGCTCGCCCGGCTACACCGGCGAGGATCCGCCGAGCTCCCTCGACGCCGCGCTGACCGTCGCCGGCACGGGCGCGGGCGAGGACGGCGCCGCGTACGTCGTCGTCGCGACGACCTACGCGGGCCAGGGAGGGACGGCGACCCTCTCGGTCGACGTCGGCTGAAGAAGCACGCCCCGCCATGTGATTCTCGACCCCTTGGGGTGGTCTACCCTGCCCACCTGACCGGTCGGGGACGTCGTCATGGCTACCCTCGAAAGCGGAGGACGGCGCGACCCCCGCGTCGTCGACAGGTCGTACCCGGAGGATCAGTTGAGCACCGTCGAAGCAGGTTGGTACTCGGACCCCTGGGAGGACGGCAAGATCCGGTTCTGGGACGGCGTCACCTGGACCGACGAGCAGTACGACGCCGAGGACTCCGAGTACGACGTCCACGGCTCCGAGGACCCGGCACCTCCGGTCGACCACACGGTGGCCCCGTCCTCGGTGCTGCAGTCGGGCCAGGCACACGCGGCGGAGACCGTGGCCCCGGCCCAGGACCCGGTTCCCGGCCTCGAGACCCAGGTGCCCCCGTCGGCGCCCTCGGCGCCCGGCTACGGCCAGGGTCACGGCCAGGTGCCGGGGCAGATGCCGCCCTCGGCCCCCTCCGCACCGGGCTACGGTCCGGGCTACGGGCAGGTGCCGCCGTCGGCGCCCTCGGCGCCCGGGTACGGTCCAGGCTTCGGGCAGGTGCCGCCGTCGGCCCCCTCGGCGCCCGGATACGGACCCGGCGGCCCGACGGGTGCGCCGTCCCAGCACGCCGGCCAGTACGGCGGCAGCGGTCACACCGCGGCGAGCGGGTGGTCCGCAGGCTCCTCCGCCGAGCCGGGCTGGGCGGCGCAGACGGGACCCGGCTTCTACAGCCTCCCCGGCGCCGGTTCCCCGGGTTCGACGGGCCCCGTCGCGGGCTCGGGACAGACCGCCCCCTTCGCCACCGGCACGTACGGTGACTACCCGGCGGCAGGCGCGGGCGGCTACGCCTCCGGCGGGACGGCCGCCTACGTCCAGGGACCTGGCCAGGCCTGGGCCGGCTCGCCCGACGGCGCCGGGGGGTTCGGCGGTCCCGGAGGGCCTGGCGTCCCCGCCTACCAGGGCAGCGGCTACGGCGGGCCGCAGAAGCGGTCCGCCATGTCGCCGGCGGTGCTCGCGCTCATCGGCGTCGTCGTCGTGGCGATCCTCGGCGTCGGCTCCTACTTCCTCTTCTTCTCCGGTGACGACACCGCGGAACCCACCGGTCCCGGCGGCGGTTCGAGCCAGGGCGGCGAGCCCGCCCCGGCGCCCGCAGGGGCCGCCGGGCTCACCGACGCCACCGGCGCCGAGGTGCCGGCCGACGGCACGGTCGACATCCCCGCGGGAGGCTCCTGGACCGCGACCCTCACGGTGAACGAGCGCACGGGCTTCCTCGCGCTCGCGGCCAGATCCGGCGCCGACCCGGTGATGTCGATCAGCGGGAACGGCATCGACGTCGAGGTCGACGACATCGGCCAGGGTGCGAACGACCTCAGCGCCATCGGTGGTGACTCGGGGCTCGACGCCGCCGTCGGACTCGTCCTCGAGCCCGGGACCTACACGCTCACGGTCACCGACTGGGCCGGCTCGGGCGGTCAGGTCCCGTTCGCCTACCGCACGGGCCTCACGGGCACCGCCGCCGACGGGACGCCGATGCCGGTGTCGGTCCCGCCGAACGATCTCGTCATGGTCGAGGTGCCCGGATCAGGAGCGCTGCGCACCGAGACGACCGACGGGACGGACCCCCAGCTGGTCGTGTTCCCGTCGGACGGTTCGGACGCCGAGTACAACGACGACGGCAGCTCGTCGGCCCCGCCGGAGCTCGCCGCGAACATGGAGTGGCTGGACTCCTTCGTCGACGTCTACTTCGAGGGCCCCTCCCTCGCCGTGGTCAGCACGTTCATGGACCGCGGTGGTTCGACCTCGCTGATCTACCAGGCTGGCTGACGCCGGTCGCCCCTGCCGAACCCACCCGCCTCGCGGGCGACGGAGGCTGTTCAGCGGAGCGCCGGCAGGCCCAGCGAGTAGGTACGGGTCAGTCCGGCGTCCTCGTTCGTGAGGACCACCTCGACGAGCCCGTGCTCGTCCACCCGGTACTCCTCCGAGATCCGCGGGCCGTCCGCGGTCCGCCGGACCGGGTGGTCCTCGAGCTCCGCCTCGTCCGTGCCGGCGAGGTCGGGCGCGAACGGGAAGGTGACCCGGGCGAAGGGCACGAGGTCCCCGCGCGGGTGCCCGTCGGCGTCGAGGCTCGAGTACTCGACGAACCGGAACGAGCCGACGTCGTGGACCGCGCGGTAGGACCGCCGCGCGACGCCGCCGCCGCCCGCCGGCAGGACGTCGTCGGGGCCCAGCACCGGGTCGAGCACCGTGGTGCGACCGTGGTCCGACTCCCGGAACACGCCGAAGCCGCGGGAGAGCCGGTCCGTCAGCGAGTAGCCGGACCCGGGGTCCGCGGCGATCGCGAGCCCGATCGCGGTGGAGGCCGAGGGGTAGGGGGAGCGGTGCACGCGGCGCCCGAAGTACCGGCGCAGCAGGCGGGGGACCACCGGTAGGCCGGTGACGCCGCCGACCAGGTAGATGCCCGCGATCTCGGTGAGTCCCGGCGCCTGCGCGTCGGTGCCGCCCAGGAGAGGGGACATCGTCGCCACGGTGCGGGCCAGGAGGGGTGCCGCGGCGTCGTAGAAGCCGTCCACCGGGACGTCGACGGGGCGGCCCGCGACCTCGAGGACGAGGCGCCGGGTCTGAGGGTTGACGGACTCCTTCGCCGCCCGCGCCTGCTCGGGGAGCTCTGACTCCGCGTACGGGTCGAGGGGTACGGGGCCGCCCGTAGCGGGGTCGGGGTGCGCCCGGCCTGCTGCCTCGGTGGCCAGGTCGGCGAGGATGCGATCGAGATCGTCGCCCCCGACATCGTTCAGGCCGGCCGAGGCGAGGACCTCGTGGCTGGTCCCGTCCACGCTCACCAACGAGACGTCGAACGTCCCCCCGCCGAGGTCGTAGACCAGCACTCGGGAGCGGCGGCTCGAGATCGTCCGGCTCTGCCGGTGCGTGTACTCGAAGCCCGCGGCGGAGGGCTCGTTGACGAGCGTGCGCACATCGAAACCCGCGCGCCGGAACGCCTCGAGCGTGAGAAACCGCTGCGCGGTGTGGGCGTGCGCAGGGACGCCCACTGCGACGCCGAGCGGAGCGCCGGCCGCCTCACCGCCCCGGAGGTCCGCGGCGATCGAGGAGCGCTCCACGAGCTCGACGCGCACCGCGTACAGGAACGAGGTGAGGACGTCGAGCACGGTGAACGTCCGACCGCCGAGCACCAGCGGCGTGTCCGCGGCGACTCCCGGGCGGGCGAGCACGCGCTTGACCGAGCGCAGCGTCGGTGCACCGTCCCGCGCGGCCTCGAGCGCGGCGAAACCGTGGACCAGGCGGTCGTCCGCGAGCGCGGTGACGGAGGGGACGTGGTCGTGCCGGTCGCCGTCGGTGTCGGGGAAGGAGACGACGGGGTAGTTGCCGCGGTCCGCGCCGGCGACGACGGTGCGGGTGGTTCCGAGGTCGACCCCGAGCTGCATGCCCCGAGGCTAGCGGGGACCGGGGGGCGCCGCGCCGGTGCTCGCGGGCGGCGGGGGAGGCGTGCGCGTGATCGTGGGCCGGGTCCGCGCGGGTGGCCGCGTGCATGGCCGCGAGGGTGATCTCGGGCCGGGTCCGCGCGGGTACGTGCGGAGGTCGGGGCGGCCGTGCCCCGTGGGCTCAGTACTCGCCGATGAGCTCGGACAGAGGACGGGCGAGGCGCGGGGTCACCCACGCCGCGTGGTTCGGCAGGTGGACGGTGGAGCGACCCTTCGGGGTCAGCGCCTCGCACAGGCGAGCCACCGCGACGAGGTCGACGAGGGCGCCCCACACGTCGGCCTCGACCCGGATGCGCTGGCCACCGAGGGTGAGACCGAGCCCCGCGGGGAGGTCGCCCTCCTGCTCGTAGACGACCTCGGCGTGGCTGAGCCGGTCCCAGGAGCCCGAGGCGCGTGCGACGTCCCCGACGACGGCGATCCAGTCGTCGGAGGAGTCCGCCATCGTGTCCTCGGGCGGGAACCGGTAGACGTTCGACCAGGCCGGGATCCGGCCGCGGACAGGATCGGTGACGACGGCGTCGAGGAAGGGGTCCCAGTCGGCCGGGTCCGCAACGGGCTCGACGGCGTCCGCCACGTCGTCCACAGACAGGCGCGGGTCGAGCCGGAGCCCTGCCTCCACCAGCGCCGCGACCCGGCGGCGGGTCTCGGGCGTGTGCGTCGGGGTGGTAGCAGTGGGGTCGGTCGTCGTCGGGCCGGTCGTCGCCTGGTCGGTCGTCGTCGGGCCGGTCAGGGGTGCGGCCGTGCCTGTCTCGGCGTCGTTCGTCGAATGGTCGTCGGAGTCGGCCGGTGCCAGATCGCCGATGTCGTCGGGCACCTGTCGGTCGACGACGACGCCCGTTGTGTCGGCGTCCGCCGTCCCGTCGGGTGGGTCGGGTGCGTCGGTGCCGCCGTCGCGTCCCGTCGTCGTCGGTGCGGACGCGGGCTGATCCCCGAGGTCTCCGAGCTCGACCGTCGGAGCGCGGGACAGGCCGACCGCGATCGCGCGGGCCACCTGGGCGTGCTCCTTCGGCACGAGCAGGCGGCGGTAGCGCGCCCCGTCGTCACCCAGACGCACGAGCGGCACCGCGACCATGACCGGTGGGACGAGCTGGGCGAGCAGCGCGTCGAGCACGGGGGAGAGGTCCTCGTCCTCGAGCGGTACCTGGAGGCGGGCGCCGCCGAGGGTGACCCGGACGGCTCCGGTGCCCGCGTCGGCATCGTGGTCGGCCTCGACGTTCTCCACGTGGCCGCTCGATCCCAGCGCCTCCTCGGCGGTGGCGAGGGTATCCCGCACCGCGGTGGCGAGGGTGTCGGCGGACCAAGGGCCTCCGTGCGGTGGACGGGCCGGACCGACGACGAGCTCCCTCATCGGCCGGTCGAGCGATGTGCCCGCACCGAGGAGCAGGAGCTGGAAGTTCTCGGGCCGCGGGGAGGCGGCGGCGTGCCGGAGCTGGAGGTCTTCGTGGTCGGCCCCGCGGCGCAGGTGCAGACCTATGCCCTGCAGGGAGGCGAGCTGCTGGGCGACCGTGGCATCGTCCGGCAGGTCGATCGGAGAGGGCGCGTCGGTGCGTGTGGGGCCGCTCGCGGCCGCCGACGACGCGCGGGGGCCCACAGCGGTGCGGTCACCGGGGCGCGGGGCGCGTGGCGTCGATCGGCGCTCGTCGTCCGGACGGCGGCTGAACGGCCACATCTGAGTCCTCCTCGATCGAGCCGCGCGCCGGAGGTTCGTCGCCGCGCGGGGCGCACACCTCCACGGTAGGTCACTCGCGGCGTCAGGTCCCGCACGCGTGGCCGACCTGCCCGCACGCGCGTCCGCCGGTGCGCGGGCATGCGTGCGGGGTGGATGGTCGCAGGAGCGTCCGCGCCTGGAGATGGCGGTCGGGCGCGGTCCCGCGCAGTCGGAGAAGCGTTCGTGCCCGACCTGTGTGCGGGACCTACCCCTCGCTCGTGGGGAAAACGCCCCTCGCTCGTGGGGAAAACGCCCCTCACTCGTGGAAGGAACCCCTCACTCGTGGAAGGCGCCCCTCACTGGTGGAAGGAACCCCTCATTCGTGAGGCGCCAACCGCAATCTCGGTGAGGCCCCACCGCAATCTCGACGAGAAACCCTCTAGCGGCGAATGCCGAGGGTGTCGGTGCCGTCGCCGTTCCAGTCGCCGACGAACACTTCCTCGCCCTGGCGGCCGTAGTCCTGCTCGATGTCCGCCCACGTTCCCGTGAGGCTGTTGTTGACGAAGAACGTGATGCCACGACGCACCGCGAAGGTGTCCGTGCCGTTGCCGTCCCAGTCACCGACGTAGACCTCATCGCTTGCGCGGCCGTAGTCCAGCTCGGACTCCGCCCAGCCGGACTGCAGGGTGTTGGAGATGAAGTAGGTGTTCCCACGGCGGACGGTGAAGGTGTCTGCGCCGTCGCCGTCGTAGTCACCCACCAGCACGTCATCGGAGGCCTGGCCGTAGTCCAGCTCCGTCTCCGCATCCCCGGACTGCAGGGTGTTGGAGATGAAGTAGCTGTTCCCCCGGCGCACGGCGAACGAGTCGCTGCCGTCGGCGTCCCAGTCCCCCACGAGCACCGTGTCGCCGTCGCGGCCGTAGGTCAGCTCGACGTCGGCATCCCCGCCATACAGACCATTGGTGAGGAAGTAGGCGTTCCCGCGACGGACCGCGAGCGTGTCTGACCCGTCGCCGTCCCAGTCACCGACCAGGACCTCGTCACCGACGCGGCCGTAGGAGAACTCGTGGTCCGCGTCCGCGTCCCACCCGTCGTTCAGATAGAACCCGCGACCCGGCGTCGGCGGGACCGGCTCCGGATCGCCCGGCTCCTCCGGCTCCTCGGCGTCCTGGTAGGATACGACGAGGTCCCGCATGCTTCCGGTGTTGTCGAACGAACCGAACCCGACGCGACCCGAGTCGAAGGTCGTGTCTGTGGCCGTCATGATCGGCTCGTCGAGACCGTCGACCCACACCGCGATCTCCCCGGTGTCGGCGCAGTGGACGACGCGTACGTCGTGCCACTCCTCGTCCGTGATCGACGGCGGTGCGCCGATCTCGAGCTCGGGGTCCCACTGGTCGTCGATACGCTCCCGGTCCGCGTCGTCCACGCGGAAGATCCCGTTGTGCGCGTAGATCGTGTTGTCCTGCGAAATGTGCGCGTAGTAGTACTCGGTGTCCGAACGGTGACCGAACACGATGATGATGTCCCTGTTGTTCACCGAGGACGGGGCGTCGAGCCGGACCTCGGCCTCGACCTGCACCGAGCCGTACTCCTGGGTGTCGAGCAGGGCGTACTCGAACGGCCGGCGGATGCCGTCGTCCGGGTTGGTCCCCGGCTCGGTGAGGACGATCTGGTCGCCCGGGAAGTCCCACAGCTCCGGCGTGCGCGGCTCCCAGTTCTCCTCCGCCATCAGATCGGTGGCGGTGGCGTCGAAGCTGCACTCCGGTGCCGACGGCGGGTCGCTCGGCACGGCTCCGTAGGCGGCGTACTGCGCGGCGACCTGCTCCGGCGTCGGCACCGTGTCGAGGAACATGAGGTCGTCCATCCGGCCGTGGAACGGGTTCTGCTCCCGGTCGTTCTGCGGGTAGCTGCCGCCGATCTTGATGCCTGCCGGGAGGGTGTCCGACGTGTTTCCGGCACCCCACGGGTTCTCGGCCGTGTACGTGCCCTCGATCTCCTCACCGTTGACGAAGAGCTGCATCGCCCCGGCCTCGTAGTCGAAGGTCGCGGTCAGGTGCACCCACTCGTTGCGCTGAAGGATCTCGTCCCACGGCTGGTCGGCCGCGAACGTCCACGAGCTGCCGTCGTCGGCGCGCCGGCCGAGCGCGACGAGCCGCAGCTCGCCGTCGACGTTGATGACCTCGAGGAGTGCTCGAACGCCGTGTCCGTCGGAGTCGCCCGACAGCACGCCGGCCAGGCCGATCGCGTTGAACACGTCGTCGGGGTCGGTGGACTCCGAGTTGGGCGCCGGATGGTCGCCCGTGGGCTTGAACCAGCCCATGACGGTGATCTGTGGTGCGTCGGCGAACGCGTCCAGCGTCTCGACCCCCTCGGCGTCGTAGATCCCGGCCTTCCAGTCGTCGTCGGACTGCTCGGTCGGGCTCAGCTGCTGGGTCTGCAGGGCCCGGCCGGCCCCCGGATAGGCCGCGTCGGCCACCCGCTGCAGTGCGCCCCCGTTGACGAGCGAGATGTCGGTTCCCGAGCGTCCCTGGTCGTCCTCCAGCGTCGCGTCGGCCTCGACCGGGTGGTCGAAGTCGTAGTGCGCCACCACGTTGCGGGCGAGCTCGGGGATGACGGTGCTCGGCTCCGCCTCGTGGGCGCCTGTCACGCGCCAGATCCGGCCGTCGGCCTTGGAGATGAGGTAAAGCTCGCCGTCGGCGTCCTGGCCGAAGCGCAGGTCCACGCGGGAGTCTCCGGCGAGCTCGGCAAACGTGGTCTCGACGCCGTCCTCGAAGACGCGGAGCTCCTCGATGGGGGCGAGGTCCTCCAGGTCCCCGTCGTTGCGCTCCATCTGCTCGGAGTCGGTGGCGAGGACCCAGCCGCGGACGAGGTCCGTGAACAGGTAGAGACCCTGCAGCTCGGGGATGGTGCCGCGGTAGACGAAGCCGCCGTTGACCGCGACCCCGGCGTCGCCGGTCTGGCCCGGGTCCCGGTTGTGGTCGTACGCGGCGACCGGGTAGGTGTAGCCCGCGTCGTCCTCGGGCAGGGGGTAGATCTGCCGCTCGCTCGCGAGGAACGGGCCCTCGCGCTCGGACCAGCCGAAGTCGTCGCCCGCCTCGACCTCGTAGATGGACTCGACCTGCCACTCACCGATGTGGCCGAGGTAGAGGGCGTGGTCTCCCGCGGTGTCCCAGCTGATGCGGTGGGGGTCCCGCATGCCGACGGCGTAGATCTCGCCGAGGGCGCCCTCCGTGTCCACGAACGGGTTGTCGGCGGGGATGCCGTACTCACCGTTGGCGGAGCTGTCACCGAGCGGGTCGATGCGGAAGATCGTGCCGTGCGGGGTGGCGAGGTCCCGCGGGTTGCCGTTGTCGACGCCGTTGCCGCCGTCGCCGATGAGGATGTACAGCATGCCGTGGTCGGGATCGCCCGCCTCGACGGTGGGGTTGAAGGCGATCTGCTGGACCGTGTGGACGCGTCCGTTGAAGGGGACGCGCATGATCTCGCGGCTCGTGCCCTCGAAGGTCTCGGCCGCGGGGTCCTCGGCGGTCCACTCGGTGATCACGCTGTGGAAGCTCGTGCCGCCGTACTCGTCGAAGTCGGGTTCGTCCTCGGTGAGAGCGCTCCCGCCCTCGGTGTGGACGGTGTAGAAGATCCCGTTCTCGGCGAAGTCGGGGTGGAACTCGGCGAAGCCGAACCCCGTGCCGAGACCGGCGTGGTTGTGGAAGTTGTCCGCGAACTGGTCGCGGACGTTGAGGTAGTCGACGTACTCGCCGGTCTCGCGATCGACCGTGTACAGCGACTCGTTCATGTCGACCACCATGAGGCGCCCCGAGTCGTCGGGGATCTCGTCCAGGTGGGTGATCCGGTTGTGCCGGATCAGCCGATCGTCGGTCGGTTCCGGGGTGGGGGAGGACTCGGGCAGCTGCACGAGCTCCTCCACCTCGATCCCGAGGCTCGACAGGGTGGGGTCCGGTAGCGGGTTGAGCAGGGCTTCGTCGCCGGGTGTCGGCTCGTCCCCCTGCACCGCCGGGGCGACGAGCACGGTGGCGGCCATGGCCAGGCCCGCCGTCACCGCCATCCGTCGTCCGTGGGTCTGCCGTGTTGACCTCATCGTCACGCTCCTTCGTTGGTAAGCGCTTTCCATGGCAGTTCCGACCATAGCGTGCAGAACTGACATCGGGCAATGATTCTCTCGTTATTGCTCCAGGCCGGCTGAGGTGGGTCTGCTGGGAGTACCGTGGCGAGCCGACGACGATCGGCGACGATCGGCGACGAGGCGGGGCCGGCGGTACGGCCGAGGTCGTCGTTCTCCAGCACGTGCAGGGACCCGCCGACGGGGTGCGGGAGCTCGACGACAAGCTGGCCGCGGGCGGGCGACGTTCCGTCGTCACTCCGGATCTCTTCGACGGCCGCACGTTTTCCGGGATCGAGGAGGGCTTCGCCCGCTTCGGGGAGATCGTCGAGGACGACGTCCTCCGTCGTGGCACCTTCGCCGTCACGGGCCGGTCGGCGATCGGACCGTGGCCCGACGGCGTCCCCGTGCAGATCCATGGGATGGACGAAAATCCCTTCTTCGCGGGGGAGAGGGTTCCCGTGTGAGGGACGACGACGGTCACTCACCTCGGCTGCGGTAGCGAGCGAGGCGACGTCGGACGGGATCGGTCCGGCCGGCCGTGGTCCCGGGCACCCACCGGGCGTCGCTGAGATCTTGGGTGCCCACGCGCCCCGTCGCGCACCCACGCGGAACGGGGGAGTGGCGGGGGCGACACGCCGTCGCGCCTCCTTGTCCAATGTTGCCTCTGTCACTTAGATGGGGCGATCCCGTCGTTCCCCGCGGCGGCCCGTGCGCATGTGCAAGGAGGCACCATGTCGACCGACCACGATGACCGCCGCTCCGACGCCCGGAGTCCTGGCTCGACGACCTCGACCCGCGCGCCGAAGGGCAACGGCGCCGTACTCGGCGGCCTGATGCGGCCCCTCAACACCGTCGTCGAACGATTCGTCCCCTCGGCGCTGCTGTTCGCCATCGCGTTGACGTTCGTCGTCGCGATCCTCGCGCTGATCTTCACCGACGCCGGACCTCGCGTGGTCATCGTCGAGTGGGGGAACGGCCTGTCCGGGCTGCTCGCCTTCATGACGCAGATGGCGCTCATCCTGTTGCTCGGCCACATCCTCGCGAGCACCGGGCCGGTGACTCGCCTGCTCCGGGCGCTCGCGCGGGTGCCGAAGACACCCGTCCAGGCCTACCTCTTCGTGTTCGTCGTCGCGGCGATCGGCTCGCTCATCACCTGGGGTCTCGGCCTCGTCGCGGGAGCGCTGCTCGCCCGGCAGGTGGCGTACGAGTACCGGCGCCGCGACGTGCCGGTGCACTTCCCGATGCTCGTGGCCGCGGCCTTCTCCGGCTTCGTCGTGTGGCACATGGGCTACTCGGCCTCGGGCCCGCTGCTCGCGGCGACGCCGGACTCCTTCGTGGCCGAGCAGCTGGGAGAGCCGCTGGCGATCACCGAGACCGTCTTCAGCACCTGGAACATCATCGCCGCCGTCGTGACGATCCTCTTCGTCGCGCTCGGGCTCTGGCTCGTCGCACCACGCAACCGGTCCGCGATCAAGGTCCTCGAGGTGGACGCGCGTGAGGCCGACGTCGAGGTCGACGACGCCGTCGAGACCCCGGCCGACCGGGTCGACGCCTCCCGGATCCCGACGCTCCTGGTCGGTGTCATGCTGATCGCCTACCTGATCTTCCACTTCATGGACGGCGGCACGCTCACGCTCGACATCGTCAACTGGAGCTTCCTCTGCCTCATCATGCTGCTGGTGCGCAGCCCGTTCGAGCTCATCACACTGACGAAGAACGCGGCGTCCAACGTGGGGGAGATCCTGCTCCAGTTCCCGCTCTACGCCGGGATCATGGGGATCATGGCCGGCACCGGGCTCATCACGGTGCTCTCGGACGCGCTCGTGTCGATCTCCAACGAATACACGTTCGGCCTGTTCGCGCTCATCTCCGCCGGCATCGTCAACTTCTTCGTCCCCTCCGGTGGCGGCCAGTTCGCCGTGCAGGCGCCGATCATGCTCCAGGCGTCGCGCGACATCGGGGTGGACCCGGAGATCGCCATCATGGCGGTGTCCTACGGCGACCAGTGGACGAACATGATCCAGCCGTTCTGGGCGCTGCCGCTGCTCGCGATCGCCGGTCTGAAGATGCGCGACATCCTCGGCTACACGACGATCACGCTCGTCATGTCCGGGATCGTCTTCGCCGGGACGCTGCTCATCGTCTCGGCGATCTGAGGCAGGCGGGACCCTCAGGACGACAAACGGGGGAGCGGTGCTCCTGGGCGTGAACCGGACATCGCCAGGAATGACGGCCGAGCGGTTGCCGGGCGGCGCCGGCGCCGATAACGTTTTGTGATGGCTACCACGTTCCGGCGCATAGTACTGGCCGCAGGTGCGTTGGTGCTGGCCGGGTGCACGTCCTCCGACGACGATTCCGCGGTACCGGAGACGATCCGGTGCGACGTGACGTACGAGGCGGGAGAAGAGACCGAGGAGGACTCGGTCGAGGTCGACCGCCAGGTCGGTTCCGACGGTGACACCGACTCGGTGACGTTCGCCGAGGGGTCCGACGCCGAGCTCACCGTCACGGTGACCTACTCCGCCGACAGCAGCGAGCACGGACTGGTCCAGATCGGGATGAACCCGGTCAACGGGACGGAGACGGTGGTGCAGATCCTCGAGTTCGAGGGCGAGTATCCCGGCGGGCCCGAGACCACGGGCGAGGAGGAGCTCGAGGGCGGTGCGACGCCCGCCGAGTACGTGTGCGACGCGGCGGACTGAGCCGTCGTGTGGCGGGGCGTGGCTGGTCCTCGCCGGTTGAACGGCTCGACCGGCTCGGCGCACAGTCGCTCGCGCGTCGACGGGGGCGGCGGTGGTCCGTCACCGAGGACAGAACCGCGATGAGCGGCCGGCCGGGCACAGGCGTCAAGAAGGTCAAGGGGAGAGGCGTTCGTGCCCTGCTCCCAACAGAATGACATAATGTACATTATCGGATCGGGCCACGATCGGGCGGTTCCCGGGAGTTGAGCCCTACCTGTTCGTCTGCGTCACTGCGTCACTGCGTCACTGCGTCACTGCGTCACTGCGTCACTGCGTC
>JBQDDG010000041.1:0-6642 GCA_052093225.1 Actinomycetaceae bacterium | reverse complement strand
CTGCGTCACTGCGTCACTGCGTCACTGCGTCACTGCGTCACTGCGTCACTGCGTCGATACGAGTCGATCAGACCTCCGCGTCCCGCGTCCCGCGTCGTGCTCGTGCTCGTGCTCGTGCTCGTGCTCGGATGATGGTCCGTCATTCGTCGGACTTGGGATCGCCGAGGCTGCGTGACTGCCGGCGCCGACGTCGTTCCGCACCACGATCGACTTGCGGTCCAGCTCGTCTCAGGATCTCTTGGCCAACACCCGACACCCGACAGCCGTGAGTTCTCGACACCACTTGGTGTGTCGTCCACGAATCGAGCGGCCGTGTCTCACCGTCGATCACGGCCTCCCACTCTCAGCGTGCGCTCCGATGTGGCGTCGACCACTCCCCTGCGTTTCGAGCGCTCTCGCCGGGTTGTGGCCGTGGCTGCACGGCGGAGAGCCCCCGCACCGTGCGGTGCGAGGGCTCTCCGTCCGCTCTCATCGAGAGCGGATCATGCGTGATGGTCAGCGGCGGATACCGAGGGTGTCACTGCCGTTGCCGTCCCAGTCGCCGACGAAGACCTCTTCGCCGGAGCGGCCGTAGTCCTGCTCGATCTCCGCCCACGTCGAGGTGAGCGAGTTGGAGACGAGGAACGTGATGCCACGACGGACCGCGAAGCTGTCCGTCTCGTCCCCGTCCCAGTCACCGACGTAGACGTCGTCCGAGGCACGACCGTAGTCGAGCTCGGAGTCCGCCCACCCGGACTGCAGGGTGTTGGAGATGAAGTAGGTGTTGCCACGACGCACGGTGAAGGTGTCCACGCCGTCACCGTCGTAGTCACCCACCAGAACGTCGTCCGAGGCGCGACCGTAGTCGAGCTCCGTCTCCGCGTCCCCGGACTGCAGGGTGTTGGAGATGAAGTAGCTGTTCCCACGACGCACCGCGAACGAGTCGACGCCGTCACCGTCCCAGTCACCCACGAGGACGACGTCGCCGGCCTGACCGTAGGTCAGCTCGACGTCGGCGTTCCCGCCGTACAGGTGGTTGGTCAGGTAGTAGGCGTTGCCGCGACGCACGGCCAGGGTGTCCTGACCATCACCGTCCCAGTCACCCACCAGCACCTCGTCACCCTCGCGGCCGTAGGAGAACTCGTGCTCCGCGTTCGCGTCCCACCCGTTGTTCAGGTAGAACCCGACACCCGGCGCAGGCTCGGCAGGCGTCGGCTCCTCGGGAACCTCCGGCTCGCCGGCCTCCTGGCCGGTGAGGTACTCGAACCCGGTGGTCACGAAGTCCTCGCCCTCGGGGGCCATGTCGTACTCGAGGACGTAGTACGCGATGGTGGCGTGCTCCTGGGCCGCAGCAAGAATCTCCTGCAGCGCAACCTCGCCCTCACCCAGGTTGGTGAAGGTCGGACGACCCTCGCCACCGACATTCGTGGCGTCCTTGATGTGCAGGAGCTCGATCCGGTCCCCGTACTCCTCGATCAGAGCAGGCACGTCGACGCCGGCGTGGGCGGCCCACGCGACGTCCAGTTCGAAGGTCACGTACTCCGGGTTCGTCTCGGCGGCCAGGATCTCCCAGGCCGAGAGCTCCTCACCCTCGTGCTCGTAGACGGCGTTGAATTCACCGTCGTGGTTGTGACCCACGATCGGTCCGACACCGGCATCGACCGCGCGCTCACCGAGACGGTTGAGCGTGGCGGCCGTGGCGAGCGTGTTCTCGTACGTGTCGACACCTGGGGCCGCGAAGCCGCCCGAGCCGACGTACTCCTGGCCCAGAGTCGCCACGTACTCCAACGTCTCGTCGAACGTGTCCTCGTCGACGTTGTAGTGCGAGGACGGCACGCTCAGACCCAGACCATCGGTCATCGCACGGAACTCCTCGGCCGTGTAGTCCGAGAAGTTGCCACCGAAGGGCTCGATGTTGACGAACCCGATCGACGACAGACGCTCCAGCACCGGCTCCAGACCCGCATCGCCCACCCACGGGATCAGCGAGAACATCTGGATCGACACCTGGTCCACCGGCACATGAATCGGCTCGGGCGGCACAGGCTCGCCCGCGGGCTCACCGGTGAGGTACTCGAAGCCGGTCGTGACGAACGATTCGCCGTCAGCGGCCATGTCGTACTCGAGGACGTAGTAGGCGATGGTGGCGTGCTCCTGGGCCGCAGCAAGAATCTCCTGCAGCGCGACCTCGCCCTCACCCAGGTTGGTGAAGGTCGGCCCGTCGTCGGCACCCAGACCGGTCGCGTCCTTGATGTGCAGGAGCTCGATCCGGTCTCCGTACTCTTCGATCAGAGCGGGAACGTCGACACCCGCGTGGGCGGCCCAGGCGACGTCGAGCTCGAAGGTCACGTACTCCGGGTTCGTCTCGGCGGCCAGGATCTCCCAGGCCGAGAGCTCCTCGCCGTCGTGCTCGTAGACGGTGGTGAACTCGCTGTCGTGGTTGTGCCCCACGATCGGTCCGACACCGGCGTCGACGGCGCGCTCACCGAGACGGTTGAGCGTCTCGGCCGTGGCGAGGGTGTTCTCGTAGGTGTCGATACCCGGTGCTGCGAAGCCGCCCGAGCCGACGTACTCCTGGCCCAGCGTCGCGACGTACTCGAGGGTCTCGTCGAACGAGTCCTCGTCCACGTTGTAGTGCGAGGACGGCACGCTCAGCCCGAGCCCGTCGGTCATCGCACGGAACTCCTCGGCGGTGTAGTCGCCGAAGTTGCCACCGAAGGGCTCGATGTTCTGGAAGCCGATCTCGGCGAGGCGTCCCAGGACCGGCTCGAGGCCTTCACTCCCGACCCAGGGGATCAGCGAGAACATCTGGATCGACACCTGCTCCGCCGGCACGTGGATCGGCTCGGGCGGCACAGGCTCGCCCGCGGGCTCACCGGTGAGGTACTCGAAACCGGTCGTGACGAACGATTCGCCGTCAGCCGCGCGGTCGTACTCAAGGACGTAGTAGGAGATGGTGGCGTTCTCCTGGGCTGCGGCCAGGATCTCCTGCAGCGGGACCTCGCCCTCGCCGAGGTTGGTGAAGGTCGGACGACCCTCGCCACCGACGTTGGTCGCGTCCTTGATGTGCAGGAGCTCGATGCGGTCGCCGTACTCCTCGATCAGAGCAGGCACGTCGACGCCGGCGTGGGCGGCCCAGGCGACGTCGAGCTCGAACGTGACGTACTCCGGGTTCGTCTCGGCGGCCAGGATCTCCCAGGCCGAGAGCTCCTCACCCTCGTGCTCGTAGACGGCGTTGAATTCACCGTCGTGGTTGTGACCCACGATCGGTCCGACACCGGCATCGACCGCGCGCTCACCGAGACGGTTGAGCGTGGCGGCCGTGGCGAGCGTGTTCTCGTACGTGTCGACACCTGGGGCCGCGAAGCCGCCCGAGCCGACGTACTCCTGGCCCAGAGTCGCCACGTACTCCAACGTCTCGTCGAACGTGTCCTCGTCGACGTTGTAGTGCGAGGACGGCACGCTCAGACCCAGACCATCGGTCATCGCACGGAACTCCTCGGCCGTGTAGCCGCCGAAGTTGCTACCGAACGGCTCGATGTTCTGGAAGCCGATCTCGGCGAGACGTCCCAGCACCGGCTCCAGACCGGCATCCCCCACCCACGGGGTGAGCGAGAACATCTGGATCGACACCTGCTCCGCCGGCACATGGATCGGCTCGGCAGCGGGTGCCGGCGCCGGTTCGTCGGCAGGCTCGGCGCTGGCGCCGCTGAGTGCCAGCGGCATCACCAGCGCACTGGCGAGCAGCGCGCCCGCGGTGCGTGGCAGCCATCGGCTACCGGTTGATCGTCTGGTCACGATTCCTCCTTGAAGTCGCACACCTGACGCGCGGCTAGGGACGTCGCGCGTTCCTGCGGGCGGCGGCTGCTCCGCCTCACGGCCCGCAGGGTGCTGCGGGCGCGGGGCCGTTGTCCTCGACGACGGGGGCGACCTGGCCCTGCTCCTGCAGCTACAACGATCTAATCATTGGTTCGCCACGAAAAGAAGGGGTTTGGCTCATCAAGAAAAAAAGTCCACGGCGACGGTAGAGTCCCTCGTGCATGCATCGACGCCCCTCGGAGCATCACGCCACGAGCCCGATGTGCCTGGACTGTCGCCGCTCGAGCACGGCTCAGAAGGGAACAAGCCCCTCACTCGTGGAAGGAGCCCCTCACTCGTCAGGAGGGGGCTCCTCACACGTGGGGTTCAGCGGCGGATGCCGAGGGCGTCGGTGCCGTCGCCGTCCCAGTCACCCACGAGGACCTCATCGCCGGTGCGGCCGTAGTCCTGCTCGATCTCCGCACGCGTCGAGGTCAGCGAGTTCGACACGAAGAACGTGATGCCACGGCGGACCGCGAAGCTGTCCGTCTCGTCGCCGTCCCAGTCACCCACATAGACCTCATCGCTCGCCCGGCCGTAGTCGAGCTCGGAGTCGGCCCACCCGGAGGTCAGGGTGTTGGAGATGAAGTAGGTGTTCCCACGGCGCACCGTGAAGGTGTCTGCGGCGTCGCCGTCGTAGTCACCCACCAGCACGTGATCGGAGGCCTGGCCGTAGTCCAGCTCCGTCTCCGCGTCCCCGCTCTCGAGGGTGTTGGAGAGGAAGTAGCTGTTCCCACGACGCACCGCGAGGGTGTCCGTGCCGTCGCCGTCCCAGTCACCCACGAGCACGACGTCGTCCGCACGGCCGTAGGTCAGCTCGACCGCGGCGTCGCCGCCGTAGAGGTCGTTGGACAGGAAGTAGGCGTTGCTGCGACGCACGGCCAGCGTGTCGGACCCGTCGCCGTCCCAGTCGCCGACCAGGACCTCGTCACCGACCCGGCCGAACGAGAACTCGTGGTCGGCGTTCGCGTCCCACCCGTCGTTCAGGTAGAAGCCACGACCCGGCGTCGGCGGCACCGGTTCCTCCTGGTCGTCGTCCAGCTCGTCGATGCGCACGTTGCGGAAGACCACATCGTCATCGTCCCCGTGGTTCTGGAGGCCGATGTAGCCGGAGCTGAGGTCGCGGTCCGGATCGGTGGACTCGAAGGAGTTGATGAGGACGTCGTTGAGGTAGATCTCGATCATCGGGTCGTCGACGACGATCTCGTACGAGTTCCACTCCCCCGGCGGGTTGAGCGCCTCGTCACGAGCCTCTTCGTCGGCACCTTGGAACGTGTAGATCGCGCCGGTGGTGCGGTCGGGCTCGTCGGTCGCATCGATCTGGATCTCGTACCCCTGGTCGACGGCGATCCATGGGTCGTCGCCCGGGTCCGGGAAGCCGACGAAGACTCCCGAGTTGTCGTCCCCGGACATCATCCAGTCGAGCCGGAGGCTGTAGGCGTCGAACTCCTGAGGGAACCAGAGCAGCCCCATGCCACCCGTCGTCCGTGCGGTGCAGTCCTCCTGCAGCTCGAAGCTGCCCGGGCCGGCCTGGTTCCAGGTGTCCAGGCTCGCCTGTGTGCCGTCGAAGAGAGGCGTGTAGCCCTCCTCGACCTCGACGGGCTGGCAGGTCGGTGGTTCTGGGTGGTCGTTGACGTCACGGAAGTAGTCGAAACTCACCGTGGTCGGCTCGAGCTGCCGGGCGCCGAGCGCGTAGATCCCCGGGCCCGAGTCCTCCAGCTGGTCGTTGGTCACCGCCTCCGGCATCTCCTGCCATGTCTCCCCGTCGGTGGAGTAGGCGCCTGTGAAGGTGTCACCGTCACGGGTCAGCCGGACGTAGTACTCATCGGCAAGCGGGAGAGAGGTCAGGTCGTCCGAGCGAGACAAGTCGCCGTCCACCTCGCTGACCAGCTCGACGACAAGCGGTGCGAAACCTCCGTAGAACATCGGTTCGATCTTCACGTAGTTGTCCGCGTCCGCGTAGACCATGAGGCCGCCCTGCTGATACGAGCTCTCCAGGTCGGCGGTGAACATGGTCTCCACCGTCCACTCGTCACCGGTGAGCACTCGGTTGCGCAGGATGTTCGGCACGACGAAGTTGTCTACCCCAAAGATGTCCGCGTCGGTGGTGGTGACGTGGTAGGCGCCGTCGGCGACCTCGGCCAGCTCAGGGTCGTAGTCGATGACCTCCCACCGGCACGTGTCGATGGCCGTGCCGTCGAACTCGTCGTTCGCGGATATGTCGGGATCCGGGTCCGCGCAAGCGGGCAGCGGCCCGGCCTCGGTCTCGTCTGCCGCGGCCCCAGCCGCGCCGAGCATCAGCGGCAGGACGAGAGCGCTTGTCAGCGCAGCACCCACCGCACGCGACGGCAATCTGCTGCCTGGTGATCTCCTGGTCACGATTCCTCCTCGAAGTCGCACACCTGACGTGCCTCGCGCGTCCAGCACGGGATCTCACCGGCGCCGGCAGCTGCGGCTGCGCAGCTCCCGGCCCACCGCGGTCGCGCCGTGTCGTGCGCCGGCGGCGGAATCGGACCACCGTCCGGGTCGTTCGTCGATCCAACCAGTTCGTCGGCGCGGGCAACAGGGTGTGGCTCCCCCGAGTCGTCCGACGGAATGCGCATCCGGGCCCGACCTGTGTGCGGGACCTACTCCTCACTCGTGAGGAAAATGCCCCTCATTCGTGGAAGGAACCCCTCATTCGTGGAAGTTGCCCCTCACTCGTGAGGAGAGGACTCCTCACGAGTGGGTGGGATCAGCGGCGGATACCAAGGGTGTCGGTGCCGTTGCCGTCCCAGTCGCCGACGAGAACCTCTTCGCCCGTGC